>JAQGKD010000023.1 GCA_028290285.1 Hyphomicrobiales bacterium | reverse complement strand
GATCGGCCACGATGCCGCGCAGTTCGGCATAGAACCTCTCCTGCTGTTCGGGGTCCTTCTGCTCGATGTTCTTCTTGTTCTCGATGGTCTGGCGCTGCAGATATTCTTGCGCGACGGTGCGGCGCTGGCGATCGTAGAGATCGAGCAGGTCCTCGCTCTCACCCTCCAGCATGATGCGCGCGAGCTTGTCGACGAGATTGAAGGCATCGTGCAGACCGAAGTTCATGCCCATTCCGCCGAGCGGATTGTTGATATGGGCGGCATCGCCCGCGATCAGCAAACGCCCGTTGCGGTAGGAAGACGCGACGCGCTGGTGCACGTCGTAGAGATTGCGGTGCACGATGTCGTAAGCGCCGTCTTTCGGATGGAAACCCTGCACGCGCTTCTGGACCGCCGTTTCGTCGAAGATCTCTTCGGGCCGCGCCTGCGCATCGGCGGGGAAGACCACGCGCCACATGCCCTGCTCGTCATTGCCGGGCACCTTGAACATGGCGCACCACTCGACGGGATCGGCGATGTAATTGGTGATCGCGTAGCCGAATTTCGCAAAATCATATCGCGTGCTGAGAACGAGAAAGCGCTCGCCATAGGTGAAGCCGTCGAACTGGACGTTCATCGACTTGCGGACCTGGCTGCGGCCACCGTCACAGCCGATCATGTAGCGTCCGCGAAACGTCTTCGTCCCCTGGGGAGTCTCGACCGTCGCCGTCACGCCGGTCGCGTCTTGCGCGACATTGGTGACGCGATGCTCCATGAGCACCTCGTTGCCTGGGTATTCTTTCAGCAAGTCGCGCAAAATATAGCAGATCTTGTGCTGCTCGAGCATCAGCCGATAGGGGAAAGGCGTGTCGCCAGCGAGCACGTTAAGATCGAAATTGGCGATGAGACCGGCCCGGCGGTCGCGATAGTGGTAATTGTTGACAATGTAGCCGCGTGAAAGAAACAGCCTGGTGACACCGATTTCCTCGAACATCTCGAGCGTCGGCGGGTGAATCGTTCCTGCCCGCGGATCGTCGAAGATCTTGTCGCCGCCTTCGAGGAGCGTAAACGGAATGCCGCGCCGCGCCAGGTTGAGAGCTGCCGTGAAGCCTACCGGCCCGCCACCTGCGATCAGCACCCGATCCATGTCACTCATACTTTGCGTCCTCGTGTCTAAACAGCGCATCGCATCGCGCAGGCTTGCAGCCGGAGCGAAACCCGCAGAACATAGCAAGAAGGAGACCGCAGATGAATCAGGGCGTCAAGGTGTTGAAACCGCAGGAACCATGGATCGGCGCGCGTGGGCGCATCGGCGTCATCATCCCCTCCACCAATATCGGTGTGGAATACGACTGCCAGCGCATCCTGCCGCCTGGCGTGACATGGCATTTCGCGCGTTTCTTCGTCGAGCAGCCCGATCTTTCGAGCGACGACATGTTTCTCGCCTTCATCGACGCAATCCGCAAGACGATCCCCTATTCCATCCGCGACATCATGACCTGCGAGCCGAGCTACATCATGATGGGCATGTCGGCCGAGACTTTCTGGGGCGGTCTTGCGGGCAATGTCGAATTCGAAGCGCGCTTGCGCGAAGACATCGGCCCCAACATGGGGCTGACCAGCGGCGCAGCGGCGCTCAAGGCCGCCCTCGATGCGTTCGGCGCGAGAAATGTGGCTGCCCTGACGCCCTATCAGGCGGTCGGCGACATACAGGTGCGCCGCTTCCTTGAAGAGTCGGGCTACAACGTCACCAACGTCGTCGGCCTGAAATGCGACACCGCGACGTCGATCGCACATACGCCGCCCCATCAGGTGATCGACACTATACTGAAGCAGCTCGACGGCTCGAATGTCGATTGCATCGTGCAGGCCGGCACAAATCTCTCCACGCAGGATATTTTTCCGACGCTGGAGAAGCAGCTCGGCAAGCCCATCATCCCGATCAACATCGCCACGATCTGGCATGCGTTGCGCGCGCAGGGGATCAACGACAAGATTTTTGGACACGGGTGGCTGCTGGAACGTTTCTGATTGGGGAAGAACGACAGGGCAACCGGATTGTCGCACCGGTCGCCCAAGCCTTTGTCCGCGCGGCGGGCTGGTGTAAGCATCGGCTCCGGCCCACCCCCGAGCAGAGACTGAGCGATGACGGAGACAAAGACGGTTTTTCGCGTGAAGCTGCGGCTTGCAAGCTTCCCGGACGGCGTGCTGACGTGGCAACGGCTCATCGTGGACCGTCCGAGTGCCGAGGAGGCCAGCGATCTCATCAAGTGGGCTCATCGCCTCGACACCGAGAATGGGGTCAATCGGCCCCATGAACAGAATTGCTCGGTCGAGAAGCGCAAAGTGCCTGCCGATGGCCGCACGGTCATGCCTCTGCTCCAGCTGTTCGGCGCGCTGGAGGACAGCTTCGCGTTGCGGAAGCCCTAGCCGCCTTCCACGAAAGTCGGTGACGAATTTGCAACTGCCCGTTGCTATCGCGTCGCCATGCCTCTTTCGCACTTGCGGGGGCGTGCGGCAGGAATAGCGTGGTGTTGCGCCTCGGCGCGTTTCCTCCCGGACTTCAGCCGCTCGGCACATGGTGCCCGGCGGCTCCTTTTTGCCAGGGATCAGGGTAGCGGCAGGCTGAAGCGCTGCGGAGCGCCGTTCGGCAGACTGTCGTAAAGCACGAGCACGTCGAGGTGATTGCCGACGCGCGCGAGCGGAAGGATCGCTTCCGCCTTGCCTACTCTGCCATCGATCGCAACGCCGGCGAGTTCGCCCAGTTTCAGGAACCCGCCAGTGGCAGGATCGAGAATTGCGACGCCGGAGGCGACCTCCGGCTGATCCTGCGCCGAGCCGTAAAGCACCAGAAGCCGGCCGTCCGGGAGGGCGGAGAGGTCACGCACACCGGTGTCCATCCCCAACGGCATGGTGAGAAGAACCGGCTGCGGCGCAGGACTTTGTGCCTCGGTAAAAAGCGGGGCGAGTGGCGTCGCGACGATGAAGGTTTCGCCGTCCAACGAGGGCGCGCGCAATCCTGCGTATAGCGTGTCACCCATCACGGCGACACCTTCGACGTTGACGCCGTTCTGGTCGAGGTCCTTGCCGAAATAAGCTCCGACGCGCGGGGCGGCGGCGAGAGATTCGCCCAGGCGGAAAGTCAGCTCGACGGAACGGCGCGCATCACGCCTGCTGCTGGTCGGGCGTCCGCTTCTGTCGAGCGCCCTGCCCTGCGCATCCATGCGCACGCGGGCCAGGAGGAAGGTCGAGGCCCGGAACTTGCCGTTACGTGCGCAGCCGTGCGACCCCATGACGTAGAAAAACGGCGCAGCATAGGCGACGCCCTCACCATCGAGATCGCGAAATTTCGCGGCTCCGTCGCGGCACGAGACCGGCTGCGGCTTTCCATGCGTGCCCGCCGGCGCCTTGTTTCGAAACAAAGGGATCTTCGGACCGACTTTGAGCGTTCCCCCGGCAAGGACAGCACTCAGCGCCGCCCGATCCTCATCGTTGGCGAGGAGACATTGGCGCGAGCCGTCGACGGATGCCTCTGCGCAGGCGATGCCGCTCAGATCCTGCGCGATTTTGCCATCATCGTCGCGAAACGTGCCCTCCAGGCCGAACGGCCGGGGCTCGAGTTTTTGCGTGGTATTTTGCGCCGCAGCGGGTCCGCTGACGAGAAGAGCAAGGCAGAGAGGCACAAATCGGCGCATTTGACGGTCCTGTGCTGCCAGTAGAAAACCAGCTTTCATAGTTCGCTTTTCGCAGATGGGCCCGGCAACGCGCAAGCCCGCTTTTCGTGCAAAACGGAACCATTGGGCTGGAGGCGCGGTTTGGGCTGCGTAACTGAGCTGACGGAGTTCCACATGAAGAAGATTCTCGTTTTCGCGTTCCTCGCCACCAGCGCTCTGATGTCCACGTCGGCGATGGCTCAAAGCACCAACGCCAATCGTGAGCCGGAGTGCGCGACGTCAGGGTCTGGCATGGACCCGCGCTGTGTCGGCGTGAAGGAGCCCGGGGCGGATCGCGGTATGCGCCAGACCAAGCGGATACGCTCGCATCGCGCCATGCGTCGTCACGCCATGCGTTCGCGTCACCATGCGCGCCGGCATATGCGGGGCGGTGCGTCGTCAGGTGTGACCGCCGGCAGCGCAGCCTGCAACCGTGGCGCCCAGCGTCACGATCCGCGCTGCCTCGACTGATCGGCCTTATGCCCCCGCACCCAAGCGGCGCGGGGGCATCGGCATTGCATTTTCGATGAAACTCATTGGCGCGGCAGGCGATTGCTCTCCGCAGCAAGGGAGGTTCACCTTGTACTCCGGCGATGGACGTACGATTCACCTGTGTATCGACATGCAGCGGCTGTTCACCGAGGAAGGGCCCTGGCCGACGCCCTGGATGGAAAAGGTAAAGCCTAACATCGTCCGCATCGCGGAAGCGGCCCCGCACCTGACTGTCTTCACGCGTTTCATTCCGCCGCCGACGCCTGAGCATGTCGAGGGCACATGGCGCGCCTATTACGAGCGGTGGGATGAAGCGACGACGGCGCGGCTCGATCCGCGCCTGCTCGACCTCGTGCCGCCGCTGGACCGGCTCGCAGCGCAGGCGACCGTCATCGACAAGAAGACATATTCGTCCTTCGGGGAGCCCGGCCTACTGGCTCATCTCCGCGCCCGCGGGGCCGATGGAATCATCGTCACAGGGTCTGAAACGGATGTCTGCGTTCTCTCGACTGTGCTGGATGCCGTGGATCTCGGCCTCCGCGTCATCGTCGTCGAGGACGCCGTCTGCAGTTCGTCAGACGAAGGGCATGAGGCGCTCATGATGCTTTATCAAAAGCGCTACAGCCAACAGATCGAAACTGCGACGACGTTCGACGTTCTCTCGCACTGGCCTTGAGCGCCGGGAACGCCCGCGTTCTTCGCGGGGGTTCCCGTGTTTTTCAGACCGCAGGGCCGATCGACTTGGGCGTGTGGATCGCGCCTGTCATTTCTTCCGGCTTGAGCGCGCGGATCCTTGCTTCGTCGAAGATATCGCCCATCTGCGAGGTCACGCCCGTCTCGTCGATGGCGTCGAGCCACTTGCGGTGGATGCGGGGATCCTGATCCTCGTATTCCACCTGGCGTCCGCCCTGCTGGATCGAGGTAGAGCCTCCACCCTCGGCGCTGCGCTTGCGCAGTGCGATGAAGGGATAGCGGCGGCTGCCCATGCTGCAGGCGAGATAGCGTGCGGGTTCCGGGCAGGTGTTGAAATGCTGGTGGAACATCCAGAACGGCGGCACATACATGATGCCATGACGCCACGGGATTTCCTTGAACTCGGACTCGCCTTCATACCAGAGCAGCGAATAGCCCTCACCGCTCACGGCATGAACATGCGTGCCGGCTGCGTGGCGATGCGCCTTCTTGTAGCGGCCCATCGGAATTTCGGACGAATGCGAATGCATGGTGCCATTGGCCAGCACGAACGACACGTTCTTGGAACCCTTGCCGCGCTCGTTCAGGTCATAGAGCTTGAACCCGGTGAGATCGGGGACGAAGTTCGTTTCCCAGAGATTGAGCTTCGCGGTGTCCTTGCCGCGATTGACCTCGAGATGCTCGCCCTCACCCTGGAACTGGTTGACCGCGCCGATGCGCTCCGGGAACTTGAATGGGTTGTCGAAGACGAAATCGATGTTGTGGTAGAGATTGATCGTCAGCGGCGCATCGTTCGTGCACGACAGCCGGGCTGTCTCGCGCCCCGAGCTGTTGAAGATCTGATATTCGCAATTCAGCGGAATCGCGAAAAGCGCCTTGGGGCCCCATTCGAACGTGTGCTTTTCGCCGGTCGGCATCCAGACGGTCGTCGAGCCGAAGCCCGAGAGCACGTAGAAGAAGCCCTCGTAGAGATGCTTGACGGGCCTCGTCTTCTTGCCGGGCAGAACTTCGAGCACGTAATTGGCCATGAAGTCGCCGCGCCCATGCGCATGCGCGAAGCACCCGCGCGCGTCATAGCGATCCCACGCCGCCGTTTCCAGCGCCAGCAGGTCGTGCCCGAAGTCGAGGTGGACGGGGATGTTCTCGCCCTGAACCCAATCCATGTAGGGATCGACGAGGAACCTGCCGGCGAGGTCTTCGTCCGCGGTGATTTCATCTGACATGGCGTCTTCCCTGACTTTTATGGATGTATCTGGCTGCTGACCCGAAACCGCCGACCGCGAGCCTTTCGCTCAACGCGACGAAGCCCTGCCCGCACGGTCTCGAGCCATGCTTGACCACAAGGCTAGGGTCTGCGGCGGCAAAGGTAAATTGAAACCTTTGAAAGGCAGGTACAAAATGTTTTAATCTCGGCGACCATTCACTGGAGCCAGGGCATGCGCCTCGAGGACCTCGACTTCGGCAAATTGCGCGCGTTCCAGATCGTGGCCACGCAGGGCACGCTGAGCGCGGCGGCGACCCATCTCGGGCTCACCATTCCTGCCGTTTCCGCGAAGCTGCGGCGGCTCGACGAAGTGCTCGGCGTGTCGCTGTTCCGCCGCCTGCCCAACGGTCTCGTGCTCACCTCCGCAGGCGAGCGGTTCCTGCGCGATCTTACGCCGCTTCTGCAGGAGGCCGAGCAGGTGATGGCGAATGTGCAGTCCCATTCCAAAGCGCATTCGCAGGAAACCGGGAGCCTGTCGATATCGATCGGCGGTGATTACACGTCCTATTTCGTGCCGCGCATGAACGGCTTTCTGGCGGATTTTCCCAAGGTCCAGGTCGATATGCGCGTGGCCCGCACGTCCGACGCGCTGGCGGCCCTGCAAGCGGGAAAGCTCGATTATTGTCTGGGCGTCTACCCTCGCCTGCCCCAGGGCATTGCTGCAAAGGTCGTTGCGCGCACGACGCTGTCTCTTGTGACCAGCGCTGCTGACGTGTCTACGTCGAGCAATCCGGCCGACCACATCCACGGCCGCCTCATCGTCGCGCCACGCGGAACAGCGGTGCGGCAATTGCTGCGCAAGGCGGAGCTGATCTCGGACCCGATCAGCTATCTCGAATGTCCGACGTGCCAGACGGCGATGGATCTCGTCGCGCTGGGCTCCGGTCCCGCCGTCGTTCACACGCTCTGCGTCACGCGGGCGGGGATGCGCAATCTGCACGCCATGGATCTCGGCGAAAGGACCGGCACGTTGCAATTCGTCGTGCTGTCTCGGCGCGACGCGCGACGCTCGACTGCCGCGCAGGCATTTTTCGATCACATCACCGCGTAGGTGCGCACAGGCTCAGGCGGCGCAATGAACCAGACCCGCGTGCTCTGCAAGGTTGCGTGCGACGGAGGCCGAAAGCGGACGGCCGATGAGGTAACCTTGCACTTCTTCGCAATGGTTCATGCGCAGGAAGGCCAGCTGCTCGGGCGTTTCCACGCCCTCGGCGGTGACGCTGATGTTCATGTTGGCGGCCAGACCCAGAACGGACCTGACGATACAGGCGCATTCCGGATCCGTGGTGACCTCGTTCACAAAAGAGCGGTCGATCTTCAGGCGGTTCAACGGCAGCTTGCGCAAGGACGTCAGGGACGAATAGCCCGTCCCGAAATCGTCGAGCGAAATCTGTATGCCAAGGCTGCTGAGATGTTCCAGGATCTCGACGGCTCTTTCCGCTTGCGCCAGGAAAATGGATTCCGTGATCTCGATTTCGAGACGCTCCGGTGCAAGACCGTTCTGTTCGAGCAGCTTGAGGATGACGCCGGAGATCGCTTCGCTGCGGAATTGCACGACAGAGAAATTCACGGCGAGGCGCATGGTGGAGGGCCAGGTGGCAGCCTCCCGACAGGCGGTCGCGAGAATGTGCTCGCCAAGCTCCTGCATCAGTCCGGCATCCTCGGCGATGGGTATGAATGTGGCCGGGCCGATCAAGCCGCGCTCGGGATGATTCCATCGCACGAGGGCTTCGAACCCGGCGATGCGGTCGCTGTCGAGAGAGAGGAAGGGCTGGAACTCGAGGTACACGGCATCGGTGCCGATTGCGTTGCGCAGATCGCGCTCGATGGCCCGGCGGTTGCTGACGAGCGTGTCGTCGGCTTCCTCGAAGAAGCAGAAAGTGCCCCGTCCCTCGCGCTTGGCGCGATAGAGCGCGGCGTCGGCCTTGCGCAGAAGCGTCTCGGCGCTCCGGCCGTCGGATGGCGCGAGCGCGATGCCGATGCTCGTCGCGTTGACGCGGCGTGTTCCCTCGACGATGAAGGGAACCGCGAAGGCCTTCAGAATGCGCTCGGCCAGAACCATTGCCGCCTTGGGCGAACAGACGCCCACGCAGACAATGGCGAATTCGTCGCCGCCGATACGGGCGACGGAATCGACGTCGCGCACGCAGGCGCTCAGCCGCTCGGCGACCTGCACCAGCAACTGATCGCCGGCGAAATGCCCGAAGTCGTCGTTGACGGACTTGAACTTGTCGAGATCCAGATAGAACACCGCGAAAGGATCGCCGAAACGGTCCAGGCGCGCACTGGCTTCGTCGATGACGACGCGAAGCGCCGCGCGGTTGGGCAGCTTCGTCAGTGAATCTTCCTTCGCCTCGCGCTGGGCCGAATACTTTCCGGCTAACCGGTCCAGCATCTCGTGACCATGGCTCACGACCGCGCGCACGAGCACGAAAAGATACATGAACATGAGGATCGCGACGAGCATGTCCATCGGATCGGCGCGACCGAGGAACACGAAGGCCAGCGCGCCGACAATCGGCAGCATGAAGGCGATGGCCGCGATGGGGATGCTCGCCAGAACAAATGCGCCCCCGCACAGGAAGCCGGTGCAGACGCAGATGATGAGCAGCTGGAGCGCCGTCGATCCGCTGTCGAAGAAGAAGATCGGCAGGAGCGCCCAGAGACTTCCCAGGACGAATGCATTGCGGACCGCGCGGCGTATGGTGCGCTCCGACATCTGGGTCACCGCTGCGCGCGGGCGCGTTGCCTTCAGGTAAACAAAGGCGGCGTAGACGATGACGACGAAACCCCAGGATACGGCCGCCTCGGCTTGTCCTGTCTGCATTCCTGCGGTGATGAAGACGATGGCGCTGACGATATTCACGACCATCATGCCACGCGTGTACCGGCACAAGGCGTTGATCTGGTCTGCCCGCGCTCGCGCCGCGTCATGCTCGTCGAGCACCGGCCCCCCGAAGCAGGATTGGTCACCCGAAAGGATCCTCATCAGGGCGTTCATCACGTTCTCTGGTCTCTTCAAGGGCGTCCAACGCCAAGGTTGAGGTCCAGTATTTCCCGAAGTTCGTTAAGAAATAGCGTTCTTTAGCAAAGGCTTATATTTAAGGTAAACGGCACCTGAGGAGCGCCTGCCGTTGGCTTAATATTCCCATTCAGCGGCGACCCCGGCAGAGGTGCTGCCGTCCGAGCCCAATTGCGAGCGCAGGCGGAGCCGACGGGTCACATCGACATCGACCGAGACGCCGGTGTCGGCGGGCGTCGCACCTGCCTTCACCCCCACCGTCACGCGGTCGCCGATGGCGCGCGAGAGCCCCACCGAGGCACCGCCCGCGCCAGCCTGAATGTCCAGGCTGTCGACGCCCAGCGACTTGCGCAGGCGTTCGAAGGAATCATCGCCGCCTCCGCCTGCGAACTGCCCGGCGGCTTGCGCGAGTTGCAGGGCCTGGAAGGGCGACAATCCCCCCGAAGCCTTCGAAAAGAGGATCCGCGACAGGACTTCGTCCTGCGGCAGGTCCGGTTGGGACGAGAAGGAGAAGGACGGCTCGTCGGCTGGTCCGGTCACGCTGACCACGGCTGTCACGTCCCCGGCCTGCGTCTGCGCGGAGAAGTCCAGTTCCGGGACGAGATCGCCCGTGAACGACAGACGACCGCGTGTGAAATCCAGCCGCGTTCCGAGAACGACGAAGCGGCCTCGCACGAGATCGAAGGCGCCGACAGCCACGGGTGCGTCGGTCGTTCCCGTTAGCCGGAGCGAGCCGCCAAGAACCGCATCGAGGCCACGCCCGCGCACGAAGATGCGATTGGGCGCGTTGATCGACAGATCCATGGTGGCGACAAACAGCGCGGCGCGACCGCCCCTGGCGGCCCGTGCACGCTTGATGTCGCCCAGGCGTTTGACGGCAGCAGGCGGCGGCGCGATGTGGCGGGTGTTCGCGATAGGCTTCAAAGTCGCTGGCAACCGGTCTGGAACCGCCACGTCGAGCCGCGAGAGATCGACGCGTCCTGAAATGCGCGGGGTGCGCGCCAGCGGGCCTGAAATATCCACCGCCAGATCGGCCGTCGCATTGAGCAGGCTGTTGGCGGCAAGGGCCGCATGTTGTCCGCGGATCGAAACATTGCCGGGGAAGCCAGCGGCGGGATCGATCCGCACGCGCCCGGTCGCGGAGAGGCGACCGTCCTTCGGCGTGCGCGCGGAGGCGCTTTCGATGGTCAGCGTTTCGCCGTCGGCTCGCAGCCGCGCGTTGATGTCGTCGAGCTGAACGCCTTGCAGGGCATCGCGGAATGTGCCGCCGGAGAGCGTCGCATTGCCGCTGGCGCGCGGCGCGGCGCGCGTGCCGGACAGTCGCATGTCGAGCGCGACGGAGCCGGTGAGCCTGCGGCCCTGGGGCCCGAGCGTCGCATTGGCCATGGCGGCATCGACGCGGCCGCGCGCTGTGAGGTCCATCGCCGCTTCCGGCGCGAAGGGGACGGTTCCCGTCAACGTGACGCGCGCCGCGCTGCCCGCCGTCAGGGTCGCGTCGAGTGTCGCATCGCGCCCGCGCAATTGACCGCTGGCGGCGATGGCCAGCGGCGGAAGTCCCGTGCCGCGCGCTTGCGGCAGGACGAGGCGAGCGACCTCGACCTTGTAGGTGCCCGTGGGTGCCACCGGCCTGCCCGTGATCCTGGCGTCGCCCTGCAAGGTGCCCGAAAGTCCCGTGCCCGGCAGGAGAATATCGAGCGCCGACAGGGGCACTGCGCGGGCTGCGAGTGCGAGATCAAGCGTGTCGCCTGCGCGCCCGTCGAGCGAAATGCGACCGCCTTCGACAGCCATCACGAAGCGCCGTAAATCGACGCCGCCCTTGGCGAACGTCACGTCCGCCGGGCCTGCGAGCGCGATGCGACGCGCGCCACGCTGTGCGACGAACTTCGACAGGTCGATCCGCGTCGTCTCGCCGGGAACGAGCCTCGCTGCCGCATCCAGATCGAACCCGCGCGCCTTGGCGGTGAAAGCCAGATTGCTGGCGTCGGCACGCCCCTCGGCAGAGAGGCGGATGGCGGAAAACGTTTCGCCCGACAGCGTGGCTTCGTCGATGGCGACGCGACCATCGACGATGGGACGCGAGAAGAGATCGCGCAGATCGGCGCGTGTCTCGAGTTTTCGGATTTGCAGGCCAGCCGCACGGATCCCGGCCGCGTCGGCATTGATTTTCACATTTTGCCTGCCGTCCACAACATCGAGCCCAATGTCGGCGGACAACCGGCCATCCATCTTCGTCAGCAAGATCGCGGAGAGATCGTCGAGATCGGCCGCGTTCACCGCGAGGGTTCCGCGTGCATGCCTGTCTGCGCCAATCTCGCCCGAACCGCGCAGCGATGCAGAGCCGATGCGCAGGTCGAGCGCGTCGAGCCGCCATCCGCCTGCGTCATTGCTGGCCAGTCTGAGATCGCCCTGGGCGGGCTTGCGATCGATCGTACCGCCGAGTTTCGCAGTGGCGGCGAGCGCGCCGCGAAGGTCATGCAGGTCGGCTGAAAGAACCAGATTTTCGATCGGCCGTCCGAGCGCGGTCGCGCGGGTTGATTCCGCCACGATGGATACGTTGGGATGATCGAGCCCGTTTGTGAGGTGGGCGCGGAGCGTGGCTATGCCCGTCAACCTGTTGTCGGCGCGGGCGAGATCGGGAAGATTCACTCTGGCGGTCAGGTCCGCATCGGCAGGCGTTGCAAAGCCGCCAATGTCTGCATCCAGATGCGCGCCTGCGAGATGAAGAGCCTCGACCTCGTAGCGACCGAGCGGGCGCATGCGCAAGGTGCCGCGCAGGCGAGGGCTCGTGCCCAGAAGCGGATCGAGCTTTGCAATGCCCGTACGAAGGTTGGTCGTGCGCGCATCGACGATGGCGCTGACGAGACCGCGCCGTGGCACGCCGTCGAGATCCAGCGTGATTTCGGAACGTCCGCTGAGCGCGACGCCAGCGATCTCGCCGAAGCGGGCAAGGTCGGGCGCACGCGCTTCCATGCGCCCGTGCAGCCGCGCGCGGCCGAGATCGCCGCTGAAGTTCACATCCACGCTCGGGGTGCGCGCTGCAATCGTGTCGTAATGCCCGTTGCCAGATAGGTCCGTGTCGCCGCGAAGCGTGAGGTCGAAGCGGTCGCCCACAGCGCGGGCAAGGGCGACGTCGGTCAGGCCCAGGCCACGGGCCGCAATATCGGCGGCCAGACGGATGCGGGTGTTTTGATCCGATACGATGCCGGTTGGATCGGCCGTGAAGCTTGCGTCGAGTTTGTCGAGCCTGCCCTCGGGAAGCCGCGCATCTTCGAGAGCGAGCTTGGCCGCGATCTTCGGGCGCGCGACGACACCGGTCACCGTTCCGTCGAAGACGAGCTTGCGAATTTCCGCAGCCCCGGCCCTGGTCGTGCCAGCGGTCGTGGGCACGGCGCGCGCCTGGACGTCGAAGGCGAGCGACGTGTCCGCGCCCAGCACGCCCTTCGCATCGAGCCGCGCGATCTGCGACACGAGACTGAGGCCGGAAAGACTGACGCTGCCATCGTCGGCAAAGCGCATGTCACCGTTGAGCTGCGTCGTTTCCGGGAAGATCGGCGCGACGGGCGCGGGTAACAGGCCGGCGATCTGCGCGGCAAGATCGAGCCCGAGGCGACGCCCGTCGCCTTCGCGACGCAAGCGCGCGGAGCCCTTTGCTCCGACCGTCGGTCCGGCGTCGAAGACGAGATCGGCGGCGAAGGAATCCAGCGTGCCCTTGCCATTCAGATCGAGCTTGACCGGGGGATCGTTGGGCAGTCGCGCAAGCTTGGAGAGGAAGCCGCCAGCGGGCTCGTCGAGCGCGATCTTCAGGTCGAGCCCGTTAGTCTGGGGCACGTAGTCGAGCCGGGTCGAAAAGGTGCCCGGCGAGTCGAGCCGAGTCGCATCGAGACGCAAGGCCAGACCTTCGGAGGGCGCGCCGAGCTTGACATTGCCGACGACGCTGGCGCGCAGGGCCTCCCCGAAGACGGGCTCGCCCAGCGCGAGTTCCTTGAGCGAGAAGGCCTTCACCTCGATCTTGACCGGCAGGTCCGGCAGGATCGGCTGATCCTCCCCTGCGACGGGTTCTTCCGACGGCAAGGGACGGCGCAGCATTTCCAGCTTGCCGATGTCGAGTTGGTCGATCTCCAGCCGTCGCAGCAGGAGCGCCGTGCGGCGCCAGACGAGATGCGCCCTGTCGAGCCGCAGCCACACGCCGTCGCGATCCGAGATTGCGATATCGTGGATCGTCGCATCCGACGAGAGCGCTCCCTCGACGGAGCCGATGCTCACACGCGTTGTCGGCGTGGAAAGGACGCGCGAGATAAGGCTCGCGAGCGTCGACTGGTCTTCCTGGGCACTTCCCTGCGTTGCGAAGGCAACCAGCGCGACCGATGCCAGCGCGAGGAGTCCGAAGACAACAGAGAGCGAGGTGCGGGAGCGTCTCATCAGAAGGCCTGCCCGATGCTGACATAGAGCGCGAGCAATTTGTCGCCGCTGCGCTTGTTGACGGGGGTCGCGACATCGAACCGGATAGGGCCGATGGGCGTGAGGTAACGGAGCCCAAGCCCTGCCCCCACGGCGACGAATTGCTTCAGGTCGGGCAGGTTCGAAGAGTAGGCGCTGCCCACATCGACAAAGGGCACGATGCCGATCGTGTCGGTGATCTTGATGCGCGCTTCGGCCGTGGCTTCGAAAAGGCTGCGTCCGCCCGTGATCTGGCCGTTGAGGGTCGGGCTGACCGTGTGATACGCGTAGCCCCGCACGGTGCCGCCACCGCCAGTATAGAATCGGTGGGACGAGGGAATATCGGCGAGAGTGGCGCCTGCGATGGTTCCGAGACCGAGCCGTCCGGCGAGCACGTAGCGTGCCTCATCGTCGAGCGCGAAATAGGTGGAGCCCGTGGCCTTCGCCTCGACGATGCCGACTGTCGAGCCCAGCGCCGTCGGGTAACCGTTGAGCGTTCCGGTCAGGCGGTAGCCGCGCGTCGGGTTGAGGAGATTGTCGGTGCTGTCGTAGCGTACCGAGCTTGTCAGGCCGATGAGCGTCGCATCCACGCGCCCGAGCACGTCGCTCGAACTCGACCGTTCGGCCTGCACGCCACCCTGGATCGAGAACGTGTCCGAGAACCGATGCCGGATCGCCAGCGTCGCGCCGCCCGCGCGATTGGTGTAGCCGCCGAAATGGCGGTCGCCAACGCGCTCATGCACGGCCAGTGCGTCGATGAGCAGATCGTTGCGGGTGCCGCCCAGCGCGGGCTTTTCGAAGCTCATCGAGAAACGGCTGCCGAGGTCGGACCAGTCCAGATCCTTGATGCTGCGAATCCTTGTTCCGTCGATACGCGGCGCGAGCATGAGATTGCCCTCGACCCGCAGCCTTTCAGCGCCGCCGAAGAGATTACGGTGCTCCCAGTAGGTTTGCAGGCCGGGGCCGTCGATGGTCGAGTAGCGCGCGGAAAAGCCGACGACGCGGGGCTTGCGTTCCGTGACAT
>JAQGKD010000047.1 GCA_028290285.1 Hyphomicrobiales bacterium | reverse complement strand
GAGGGTCAGGGCGGTGGTGTTTAGGTTTCCGGCGCTCAGCAAAGGTAGCCCTCTGCGAATGTGATCCAGAGGGTCTCCTCCTCAAGGGTATAAAAGGCCCGCATCTCGCGCACCGAGTCGCTGGCCGAACATGGGGGACGTGTTGGGACGAGCGCCGGGACCGCTTTTCGAGACGGCGCTCGAACAGGGTGAGATCATCACTGCGGTGCGCTTTCCCGCGCCGCGCTGCGCCGCCTACGCCAAATTCCGTCATCCCGCTTCGCGCTTTGCGATCGTTGGCGCCTTCGTCGCCCAGACCTCGTCGGGCGTACGGGTCGCCATCACTGGGGCGGCAAGCCACGTCTTTCGCGTGCAGCCCTTCGAGGCTGCGCTGACGCGCAGCTTCACCGCAGTGGCGCTCGATGGCGTGCGGCCCGGCTATGGCGCGCTGAACTCGGATCTCCACGCCAGCGCGGACTATCGAGCGCATGTCATCGGCGAGATGGTTCGCCGGGCCGTGCAGGATTGCACCGCAACCCCGTCCTTCCGGAACGCCTGACCATGAACGTCATGACCAAGAGTACCGGCATCGGCGCTTCGACGCGCCGCAAGGAGGATCTCCGGCTTGTCACGGGGCGTGGCTGCTTCAGCGACGATTTCCGCGCGCCGGGGCAGGTCCACGTCGTGTTCCTGCGCTCGCCGCACGCCCATGCGCGCCTGGTCTCCATAGATGTGTCTGAAGCGCTGGCACTCCCCGGCGTGCATGCGGTGCTCACCGGCGCCGACCTCCTCGCCGATTGCGTGCTGCCCTTGCCGCACCATGTCTGGGCACTGCACCCCGCCGATATCGCCATCGAAAATCCCGACGGCACGCCAACATTCACGACGCCTCATCATGCGGTAGCCATCGACAAGGCACGGCACGTTGGCGAGATCGTTGCCATGGCCGTGGCGGACACGGTCGCGATTGCGAAGGATGCGATTGAACTGGTGCGCATCGATTACGAGGTCCTGCCGTCCGTCACAAACACCTGGGACACGGCCGAGCCTGATGCGCCGAAGGTCTGGGACGATGCCGCATCGAATGTCTGCCTCCATGCGGAGGTCGGCGACCGGGCTGCAACCGACGCGGCCTTTGCAAGTGCGGCGCATGTGGTCCGGCTCAACACCTGGGTGCAGCGTGTGACGGGGGTCCCCATGGAACCCCGCGCGGCGCTGGCCGAATTCGACCCTGCAACTGGACGCGTGACGCTGTCAGCGGGCAGCGGCGGAGCGGTTCGCTTGAAGTACGATCTCGCCCACATGCTCGGCATGAAGCCCGAGGATGTGCGGGTGATCATGAAAGACATCGGCGGCAACTTCGGCACGCGCGGGATGATCTATCCCGAATTCGCCCTCGCGGCGTGGGCGTCCCGCCGGCTCAAAATGCCCGTGAAGTGGACCTGCGAGCGCAGCGAGTCTTTTCTCAGCGATTATCAGGCCCGCGACCTCGCGGTGAAAGCCGAACTCGCGCTCGACCGCGACGGAAATTTTCTCGCTACGCGCGGCGTCAACATCGGCAACGCAGGTGCGCACACCTCGAACTTCTCGCCGCTCCAGAAGGGCGTCGAGATCATGAGCAGCATCTATCGCATGCCGACGGCTTGGTTCCGGGTGAAACCCGTCGTCAGCAACACGGCGCCGACTCGGCCCTATCGCAGTGCGGGGCGGCCCGAAGTCATGTTCATCATGGAGCGGCTCATCGACATTGCCGCGATGGAATGCGGCTTCAATCGCGTCGATCTTCGCCGCCGCAATCTGCTGACCAAGCCCGAGTTGCCCTACCACAATCCCTTCGGGATGATCTACGACAACGGCGATTACCATGCGGTGATGGAGAAGGTGCTCGAGTCCGCCGATTGGGCGGGATTTCCGGCTCGCCGCGAAGAGGCAAGAGCGCGCGGGCGTCTGCGTGGAATCGGCATGGCGAACTACGTCGACACCGCGACTGGTGTGCCGCGCGAACGTGCCGAGATGACCGTGCGCTCGGACGGCCAGGTGGATGTCGTCGTGGGTACAATATCGCAGGGGCAGGGGCATGAAGCGAGCTTCGCCCAGCTCGTGACCGAATGGCTGGGCGTGCCCGTCGAGAAAGTGAACATCCTCACCGGTGACACCGACGTCGTGAAGTTCGGCGGCGGCACGCATTCGGGGCGCAGCATGCGGCTCGGCAGCATCGTGATCTGGAACGCCTCCAACGAGATCATTGCCAAAGGCAGGCGCATCGCAGGCCAGATGCTGGGTGTTGATCCGGCACAGATCTCCTTCGTCGGCAGCCACTTCTGCGCGCCCGGCGGTACGTCCGCAGACCTCTTCGACGTCGCGCGCGCTGCAGTCGAGCGCAACGATCTACCGGAAGAGCTGCGTGCCCCGCTCCTGGCGATCAGCGACGAGACGGTGAACGAAGCAGCATTTCCCTATGGCTCTCATGCCTGCGAAGTAGAGATCGATCCGGCACTCGGCACCGTGGAAATCGTGCGCTACACGACCGTCGATGACGTGGGATGCGCGGTCAATCCAATGATCGTCCATGGACAGACGCACGGCGGCATCGCGCAGGGCACGGGGCAGGCGCTGATGGAGCAGATCGTCTACGATCGCGCCTCTGGCCAACTGCTAACCGGCTCGTTCATGGATTACACGATGCCGCGCGCCGACTGCTTTCCCTTTTTGACGCGGAATTTGCGGAAATCCCCTGCACCACCCACCCGCTCGGCATTCGGCCTGCTGGCGAGGGTGGCACGACACCGGCCCTGGGCGTCACGATAAACGCCGTTGTCGATGCCCGCTCAGGGTTCGGGGTCCGCCATATAGATGTGCCTGCTACGCCCGAGAAGGTTTGGCGCGCGATGCAGGACGCTCAGGGTCGCCTGCCGTATCCTGTCCCTCAAATCTGACTACGCGGTACAACTTGGCTTGCGGAGCTGCGCGGGGGAAATGATCGTCTACTGAGAACGACCCATCGCGGACAAGTTTGTGCGCGCCGCTCGTCCACATTGCGCCCGAGGTCCATCCTGAAATGGGGATCGGCCATGACACCAAGCGCAGTCGATGTGTGGAGCGTCTGCTCAAAGATCGCGGCGATTCATGGGACTGCACAACCGCAGGTGCGCATCGAACCAGCCGCTCAGCATTGTTCCCAGTTAGTGCAAGTGTCCTTCCCTGTCTCTGAAATCCTTTCCCTGCTTGGTCATACAGGGAATCCCCCAAAAGGCAGCTGGGGGACAGAGACCTTTTTATCGACCAGAGCGCGCATCCCGGCGGTTTCGGAAATTTTTCCTGTATTTTCCCGGAGTACAGGCAATTTCGACCGGTGACGGGTTCGCGCAGCGCTGCCAGCACCACCAAGCACCCCTAGATATTGGACGTCTTCACCCTGACGGCGGAAGTCCTCCAGTATCCGAGGCTTAGCGCCAGGCACGCGCGACGTTTCCCCCATTCGCGGCTCTGGCAGCGGCAACTTCGCGCGTGACTGGCCGCTATGCAGCGAGTCCTGCGCTACAAATTTTCAACAAAGGTGATTTGGTTTGAAGGGACCTTGGCCTTGTAGTTCAGAGGCCGCTAAGCCCGAGGACCTGCCAGTGCCGCGACCATTCGATAGGTGCATCGGCTAGGGCCCTAGCTTACAAGCTTATGATAGCAGACGGACAAATTGTCAAAACCGTCACGGCATCCTCATCCAATCCGACCGGGTGCAGTTAATTGCACGGACAGTACCGTAACTGATGGCCCGGCATGACCATCGCGAGATCGAGGGCAGAACTTCTTGCTCAGGCATGCCCAGCCCAAGATCGTGTTTGCTCAAGGTCTCTAGACGCCGTCCTGCCTCCGCAACTCCCGGGCGTTCAGCTTCTGCGCGGCTACCCCTGCCTCACTTTCACTCGAGAAACGATAGACATCGCCCTTATCAGTTCTCGCGGGTCCCGCCATGTAGACCAGCGACCAATGGTTGTCGGTGACCTTACGCACTGTGAAGGGATGGCGCGGCAGCTTGCTGATGCCCATGTCTTTCTCCGCTCCGAGGCCCGGCGTGAGATAGGATTGACTAGAAATCCGAGATGTTCAAGCGCCTGGCGTCAGGTGGTTCTTTATTGGGCTTACGCCGGAGTTCAACAAAGCCGAGTGGCCGCAGGTCCTCGCGCGACTTCATGGCGGGTTTTCACATGCGAACTGTTCACGCAAGGGCTGCGGGTGAGCTGGCACGTCCCGAACATACCCGAGGTTCCCCCGATGAGGGGACTGCATCGTTCGTATGTCTAGATTGCGCAGTTAAGCTCTAGAAAATAAGCTTTTCGCGCTTTAGTGGGGTGTCTGAGGGCAAGCTATGACGCAGAGGTCGAACTTTACCGCACTTCGGATGAGCGCCGACAATCTCCGCAAGGTCATGGCTGCACGTCCGGGGGTGAACGAAGCCCTGCTGTCCTATGCACACGGGGTTCTCGTCGAAATAGCAGATACAGCAACGTCGGCTGGCAGCCTGAAAGTTGTTCAACGTCTTGCACGCTTTGTTCTGAAGCTCAGTGGCCGTATCGACAACCCTGTCATCACCGTCA
>JAQGKD010000032.1 GCA_028290285.1 Hyphomicrobiales bacterium | reverse complement strand
GGCGTCAGTCACGAGTTTTTCGGCATGGGCGCGGTCGTCAGAGACGCGGATAAGGCGGAAGACTTGGCCGCCAAGCAGTTGGTTGAGGCGTTTCACAGAGACACGCAGGCGCGGTAACAGCGGCTCTCGTGCATCCTTGTCCTAAACGGGACCTTCGCTTCGAGACCCCGGCCACCTGCGCTGGGGTCTCTTGCATTTGTAAGCCTTTAGTTCGCCAATGAGTCAGCAACTGCGAGTGTCGATTAGGCCTGCATGCTTTCCGGATGCATCAGGGCGACCTGCTCGCGAATCCGCAGAATCCGCGGGTCGTCGGGAAAGTCTCGCCATTCCAGTTCCAGCAACCCATCCGTCGTTATCGCGATCACCCGGCATTCGAACCAACCGTCAGCCAACTCGCCGGTGGTCGCGAGCACGAGGTTGCCCGCAGCGATAGCGCCCCAGTCAGGTGGCAGCGCAGGGCGACCGCCAGCGCCCATAGGGGCCTTGGGCACACCTGCCCCCGCCGCCGTGGCGGGCAGGCCGCTGGCGGGCGTGCCAGCGGCGATTTCGACCAAGCCAGCCCCAGCAATACCGGTCGCCCCCCGCGCCGCTATGGTTAAGCTCGTGGCTGGGCCTTGCCGACCGCTGGCTGCTTCGATGCGTTCGAGCGCCTTGGCCGACACGAAAGGCACGAAGGCCCGGCCGGAGGCGAACAGGCGACCTTTCGGCAGCTTCGCGACGAGGTCACGATGTTCGGCAGGAGCCTGCCAGCAGGAAAAGCCCATGAGCAACGCGGCCTTCTTAGCTAACGCCGCATCATTTTCGCAGAATACGGATGCGTGGGCCTTCCCGCGGGCATCCTGGCCAAAAAGCACAATGACGAGCCTCCGAGTGTCGGCTGCATTCGTAGCTTTAAATTTCCCGGTGGGTGTCTGAGCGTGGGTGTGCATAGGGCGGCTCCTATCATCGCCGCGAGTCGCGGCCGCCCCACCCTATCAGGAATCTAATCCTATGTCGAGCCAAAAGTTCTGACCGCTGACTTAGCTGTACGAGGCTTCTCCTTCATCTGGGCGTTTCAGGGTAAACTGGCCCCCCTTCGTCTCGATCTGGTGAGCACATGCCGAACACGCCTTTTAACTTTAGTGGTCCTCTCTTGGACGCCGCGCGGCCTACTCGGCACGGCAGGCTCAGCAGGTTGGGCACTCTCGGAGAGGATCTTGCAATGGCATGCTTGAAACGTGCGGGCTTTTGTGAGGTACGGAACCTGAATGACGTCAGGTTGAACAACGTGTTCGCTGACTTGCAAGCGACAAGAAGCGGCACGAGCTACATCATCAGCGTCAAGGCGCGCAACCGCCTACGGGACGATGGCCGCTTAAACGAGAGCTACAATCTTATCAAAATACACCCTGCCAAAGATCGGCTTCTGAAATCGGCCGGAATTTCAGTCCATGAAATTACCTCAAAGCTGCACGAGGAAGTGGGCGCTATCAGCCGAGGGTATGACGCAGTTCCGGCATGGGTAACTGTGCCCATAGACGCGGAAGTGTCCACGTACAGCTGCTACTTCGGTATCGTCGCCGACCTCGGGCTCCGACGCTCCATCCCTATGAAGCCTGTTCATTGCCTCAGATACGAGGTTTTGGCAGAGAGGGAGTTCGATGCGCGGATTACAGGAGATTTGTCAAACAGCCTACGCTGAAACGGAGTCTGCGGTCCCACAAGTGACGGACTAGTGCGACCACACTCACTGATCCATTTGCGAGCCGTATCTTGTTTCGGTCGCGGGGTTAGCTTATCGAGGTTGCCGTTTATCGCCGGAGGCCATGATGTCACTTACTGCTCGCGAAGTCGCCAACCTACGCAAAATCCTTTCCCTCGCAGAGGGCCTGTTGTCGAAAGCGGACCAGCCCAACGGTCGCAAAGATGGAAGGAAGAAATCGGTTGCGGCCACCAATGTCCGAAGCAGACGCTCCGGAAAGGATCTCATTTCGTTCCGGAAAACGCTTTTGGCTGAACGGAAGTCCAAGGTTCCCGTTGCGGAGATCGCCCGCAAACACGGGATTTCGAAGGCATACATCTATCAACTCAAGTGATTAGCCGCCGAGCCGTTTGGCATGAGCAACGGCCCAGGGACTGCCTTATCGCGGATCCCTTGGTTTGTGATAGGCAGGGATCGGTCCTTCCCGGCGGGGGGCATCGTCCGGCGGCTACTCACTTCAGCGGCGGCGGTTTTAAGCATTGTGATCTTGCTCATTTTGGCGTCCAGCAGCATCGAAGGAGAAATTCAATGAAAAACACCGAGAGGCGGCCCAAGCAGCTGTTCTAGGCCGCGTCCCGCTGGCGACGGCGTCCTCGGTGATTCAGGCTGAAGGGTTTAGGCGCAGCGAGCATTTCAACGCGCGAGGGACCCGCCTGCACAGGCACTCTTTGCGGTTGTGAGCGCCCAACGCCGGGCTTCTTACGAAGCGTCGGCAAGTCGTCTTCAGCCTGCAAGCCGATCAGGCGCAGGTACGCGACAGCCGTTTCACCGGCCCGCCAGAAGTTGGTTCGTTGGCGGGCCGGTGGATTCACGTCGCTCTATGGGACGACGAAGAGACGTTTAGTAACGAGGCAAGCCGACCTCGGGGTAATCGCCGAAGTTCAGGATCGCGGTAATCGCTATCCGACCTCGGACGCGAAGTGTTTCCCGACCCAGCTCGGTAGGTTCGATCCACCACGTCTCTTGCACCCTCACGTATTGTAAGGCGGCGTATTTTCCCTGCACCTCCATCATAACTACGAGTGCGATTTGTCGAGGGATAAAGATTTGGCCGGTGGCCTCAACGTGCTCGCCCACCAGCCCCATGAAGCGTAGAAAGTCGAGGCCGAAAACGCAGGGTGCGTCGGCGTCAGTCTCGCCCGACTTGATGCCGCGGAAGATCTTATGCCACGTTCCCTCACGGAATCCGGGGAACTCGGCGTTCGCAATAGTGACGTCCCGCCAAGCATTCAGTTTCGCGGTGAGTTTTGGCGACACTCGCACCAGTGGCTCTTGTCTGGCGAGGTGACACAGCATGCGAGCGCAGAGTTCTTGTTCAGCGTCGTCACGGGAAAGCACAGTAAGGTCGATCTTTTTTTGCGAAATCATCTTGGTCTCCACTCAGGATTGCCTTTTGGACTGGGTTGCTGCGGGACGGGTTGCGCATCGGAGCGCAACACCTTCCCGCAGTACCTTTACGTGACCGAGTGATCTGAAGGACGTTGCGCAGGTGGCCTGCTGCCCAACCGCAACGTGATATCCGGAAGTACGGCATCGTCGGTTCATATAATGAAGAAACGCAGCGGAACGACGCGCCGACGCGACGGCATCGTCGACCGGACGCGCTACGAAAATGTAACGCCTCAGGATGAGCCGGTGTGGAGTGTGAGAAGCACGCCGCTCGGGACATTTCAATGAGTGTCGCTGCCGAATTTCCCGCGCCAAAATCTAGTCGGAGCGTCGCGTAAAGGTACTGCGAGCGAGGCCACAGCGCCCTCTCCCAGGATCTCTGATCCATACCGTAGCTAAGACACATTGTAGCCACCGCGACACGTTGGATGTGCCAACGCGAACGGCCCTACTACATCTCCGACCTAATGAAGACACCTGAAAAATAGGGTCTGCATATGGGGATCTATTGCCCGAATCATAGGCCCTACACCCCAAACCCAAAACCTGAATACCAGACAGGGAACGGTGGTGAGCAATGCCCAACGACACCCAGATCAAAGGAGTGATGACAATGCAATATGCGACCAAGGACATCATCAAGGCTTACGGCGATATGGTTGAAGATCGTATTAGGCAAGGGTGGGATGGATACCTTCTGACGTTCATGTTCCGACAGCTCTCAGGATCCGACTGGAGCGTATCGCGCCAAATGGAACTAGAAGCAGAGCGGATTTATGCAACGCTTGTCACGCGCGTTGTGCGCAAGCCGAAATCGGAGAAGCAGATTCCACAGCTTCCGATCATGCTGTGCTGCCCTGACTTTCCGGTCTTCAAACATACAAAATCGAACCTCGCCGATATCGCGATCAACGATGGCCGACACCTTCATGGTGCCTCCTTAATGCCCCCCACGTCCAGACTGCGGGTATCTCTGACCGACCACATCGCACAACACCAAGATCTCTACATGCGTCCTGAATTTCCGTTGATTCGTCTCGATGTAAGGCCGATTCTTCACGATGCTGGGTACGTCGTCGGTTACGGCTACAAGGCCCTACAAAGCGGACGCGCCTCCGGAGACTCTGTGATCATTCTGCCGCGCAGCCACAGCGAGGTAACCGATAGCCCAGCGGCCGGTTGGCGTGGCCTCTATTCCGAAATGCGAGTCGATAGATAGAGGAACGGCCCGCCCCACCCAAGCCACTGACTTGGGTGGGGTCTCCGACGGCTCGCCAATCCGGCTACTGGATCAACTCTTTTCCGACGATGTGAACGAAATCGTCTTGGCATTTCCGACGCCTGATCCTGAGCGTCGCATACGTACCGACGTCAAGACCGAGGATCTCCTCCAATAACTCAGGCGTGACGCGGACGTGTAGGAACTCCGCTTCATCGTCATTCGCAAGTGCGCGGAGTACGTCGCGCAGGCGATCAATTTCGTCCACGGGCGCTGCCAGTTGGCTAGTCCTCTTGACTTTATCCGGAAACGACGCCGACGTGGCTCCTCGCTCACCAGATCGCCTCGTGGGTTGAGCCGGTTTCGATATGGCTTTTTCTTCACTTTCAGAGGTTTCTTCGTTACTGTTTTCGGGCTGTCCATTGTTCGATTTTGCAGCCGCGACCGCTTGCCGGTAGAGCCATTCGACACCCCACTCTTCAAGCCGCTGCGCAACCACATGTGGCGCAATTTCACTGTCGAAGCTTTCTTGCAGGGCTTTGGCGTAGTTGCAGCCGCGGTCGTAGCGAGATGACCCAGAACTGCCGCCCACGAGAAAGAGCATCGACTGTCTGAGGATTCGAGCAGGTTGTGGCTTTTTTGGGTGGTTTGCGAAGAACGGAAGTCTATAGAAACTTTCCATGATCTTGGGGTCAGCCTTCGCTTTCAGCGCGAACTCATATGCCCCGGCGATCAGAAAGTATTTCTGCTTTGAGAAGCTTCTATCTGTTTCTATATAGCTCGAACTCAAAGAGGAAATTGCCTCTACGGGATCCGTACGGAGCAGGTGGGTGAACCTTGATTGGTTAGAATGCGATAGCATCTCTCCATCATCGTCGATCTCTTTGCGCATTTGTAATCTCGCAGCGTTTGAATGAAATTCGGGTTACCCGAAGAATCCCAATGACCTCACGCGCGCTTCACCCGCGCCTTGACGTCAGGCTCTTGTGCGGCCAAACGAGCATTCTGACGGTGGGGCCAGCCCATTGGGTCAGCAAGCCACTCACGAACTGCTTCGACTCTGAACGCTGTGATGCGCTCTGATATCTTCTGGGGAGCTGGAAACTCTGCCGAAGCTATTTTGGCATACAGGGTGGACCGGCCGAATGGAAGGGGTCCTCCCGGCCCCACCAGTTGGGCGGCCCGCACATATCCGGTCTCAGGTAGTCTGAAATTGTCTTTCATGCTGCACCTCCAAGTCATTGTTTTGACGAGGATCAGCGTGGCGCAGCGGTCGCGGAAATAGGGAGGCAAGAAGGGAATATTCCCTAACTTTTCACCGGCGGCTTAACGTGCCCTTGCCTGATAGCCCATTCTCTGGCGGCACTGAAATGGTTGCGGATGGTCTTGTCGCTGATAGAAAATCCTGCTGTGTCCAGATCGCTCTGCATGTCTCTAAAAACGCACGCGAGCGTCTCATCGCCTGCAAGCTTTAGATCCAAGCCATATTTTGCCGCCAAGACGCCCAAAAGGATTTTATAAAATGTGTTTTGTGATCGTGCATCCAATTCGGAACCGTCCCCCTCGGTGGAGGAACCTTTCTTTTGAGCGAGCCCAAATACTCGGTCCGGCAAAGTTATCTTGGTTTTCAGCGCCCATTCTGCAAATTGACGAGGAGTCATGGCTTCCTTCAGGTCACCAACTCGTACCGCTCGCTCAAAAAGGTCCAAGCGTCGTGCAAACTCCTCGCCGAACGGCGACCCGATAACTTTGTTATATGGATTGAGTGAATCTGGTTTGACTACAGAGGGGTTCTTCCCGAGGGACAGTGCAACAGCTTCGGGAGCAGTCCAAGAAGGCCGGGAAAGCCAATCGTCAAACTCCGCGTTCGCAGCGGGTTCATTGAAGAAGGCCCACCTGTCTCGCTCGTTTCCCCGTTCCATTCGTCGGGTTTGTTCTTTCTGATCGACGTCCTTCGTAAGTTCCTCGTAGATTTTCCGCAACTCATCGTCGTCCCCATCCTGGAGGTCAGCCTCGGCTTGGAGGGCCGCTTCCAGATAGGATCGAATCGCCTCTCGGCCCTGTGCGGTGAGGCCCCCGTCAGACGTCAGGTCCACTTTTTTCGGGGTTTTGCTAGCATCGCTTTTCAAAAATTCGAACTGCGTCGAGAAAGCATGCCAAATCGCATCAATGACGGTGTCGCTCGTGTCGGTGCATTTTTTCAAGCGCACGGTATCGTGAATTAGCTTCCGAACGTCCTCATCATAGTTTGGATACCGATGCTCTACGACATAGCGGGCCATCATGTTCGGAGTAGCCATTTCGTCTCCTTTCAGCCATTCGCTTGTTGATGAGACCTAGATTACCGTTCATGCTCAATCAGTTACGCAGACTTTGGTTCGTCGCCATATCCGAGATAACGTGACCATTGCTCCATGAGGTCGCGACGTTTCTCAAGCAGATCGCCACGGCGGTAAGCCGCTTCGACTTTACTCTCTATAGCGTGCGCGAGAGCCATTTCGGCGATCTCACGGGGTATGTGGGTGGCTTCTGAAGCCCAGTCGCGAAACGAGGATCGGAAGCCGTGAGCCGTGACGGTGACATTCATCCTGCGTAGAAGCATCAGAAAAGCCATATTGGAGATGGGCTTCGCCGCTGAACGCCCGGGGAAAATGAACGGGCTGCTCAAATCGAGGTCCTTCGCTAGTGCGAGTATCTCGATACATCGTGGCGGTAGGGGAACCCGATGAAGCTTCCCGGCCTTCATCCGTTCAGGCGGGACATTCCAGGTCTGGTCAAATTCATCAATTTCATCCCACATCGCACTCACGACTTCGCCCGTCCGCGCCGCCGTCAGGATGAGAAATTCAAAGGCTAGCCGAGTTATCTCGCCTGCGTCTGACGCTCGCAGCCGACTGACGAAGGCGGGCACATCGGCATATTGCATGGCGGCGTGGTGCAGACCTCGGTCGGGCTGTTTTGGAAGGCCCTTGGCGACGCCATCAACTGGATTCTCGCCGGTCCGCAGGCCTGCCGCGTTTGCCCAGTCCAAAACGGTGCCGATCCGCTGGCGTACCCGACGCGCAGTCTCAGCCTTGGTCAGCCATATCGGCGAAAGCACGCGCAAGACATCCGGGGTGGTGATCTGCGATATTGGCAGTTCACCGAGGATCGGGTTGGCATAGGTCCGAATTGTGTTTATCCATTGCGCAATGTGTTTCCCATTCTTCCATGAGGCCTTGTGGTCTGCATGGACTTGCTCGGCGGCTGCGGAGAACGTGATGACAGGCGCGCGAGCCTTACGTCGCTCGGCTAGTGGATCTCCGCCTTCCCGCGCCGACTTCCGGTACGTGAGCGCCTTCTCACGGGCCTCGGCCAGCCCAACGAGACTCAGTCCACCTAGTCCGATGTCTCGACGCTTTCCTCCCACAACAGTCCGCAGCAGCCAACGCTTTGCGCCACTAGGGTCCACAACGAGGTAAAGGCCATTCCCGTCGGCATACCTCCCCGGCTTAGTAAGCTGCCGGACCTTGATCGCGCTAAGCGCCTTGTCGGGGTGCTTGCCCAGTCCCTTGCTCATAGGTCCGCCGATTCATGCCCCACATTCCAGCCCATATCGTAGGCCGCATGTTATGCGATTGCAATGCACCGTGTCGGACTGACATTGATTGTAAGCCACTGAATCAACTGATGTTAATGAACGGCAATGGACCGTGTGGGACACTAGATCGGCGGACGCCTCCTCCGCCAATCCATGCGATGATTGATTTTTTGCGAATTTCAGCCGCAGCTTCAGGCTGACCCCGCATATTGCCCAACATTCGGCTGTGGCTTGTATCGGATCTATCTGGACGAACTCAGCCGGGTCACCGGCCGCCAAGCCTAGTACTCGGGCCTGCGGGGGCATTCAAGCGAGAGCTGCAACTCATTTAATCGTAGGTCAGGCGCTCGGCTCTCTTCGGTGCGGCGCTATATCTTCTTGATCGCAGATCCAGGCCGCGATGGGCTGCGGCCGCGCCACCATTGCAAAGATCGCAAAGAGAGCAATGCCTTGCGTTAAGACCTCGGGTCTTAACGATTAGACGGTTTGGGCTAACCCGCCGGCTGTTTCGACTCGCAGGATGCGACATAGAAATATCGGCAAATCCACGCCTAAGTGGCATCGGCACTTTTCACGCGACCGGCAAAGGTTATGATCCCTTCAAATCTCGGGGGGGGGGGTAAAAAATGGCGCGCGAGCGGAAAGCCAATTTCGGAGGGAAAGTCTATGCCCCGTTGGGCGAGCCGGCGCGCGTCGAAGTGCGAGCCGAGCTGCGCACCGACCCGCGACCGGTTATGCAGCCGGCTGCGACGCTGGTCGAGGACGAAAGCGAAGAGCCCGCACTTATTATAAGAAATTGGTTTTACGTCGGAATCTGGCTTATCCCAATCATGCTTTTCGTGGTGGGGTTCTCGAAAGGAATGGGTCCGAACCCATTGCAGAACGGGTTTTTCTGGTTCTGCATGGCAGCATTCCCGTACTGCGTGTGGGCCTGCTACCGCGAATATGCCGGCACGCGGTTTTATGATGAGCGGTTCGAGTACCCGAAACGGATCGCGGACTCGTTCATGATCTGGGGATGGGGCACGGTCCCCTATCAAGCGATCGACGAGATCAGCAGCCAGCGGATTAACGGTGGGGGAAAAAACTTATTATCAGGCGGCTACTTCGTCTTTGTAAGCTCCGATCTAGGAATGGACCGCGTCATGTTCTGCGACAAGTTGCGGCGGGATTGGTTTTTAAGTTCCCTTCGGTCTTGTGCGCCGGATGCAAAAATTTGGCGGTGGAGTTGACCGGGCAGGTCCGGCGTTCCTTGCATCTGCTCGCACATACGGACATCAGACTGTGTGCTTTCATGGGTGATGAGGAACCAGCCACGCATCGGCGCATCAAGCGTGGGGCCCTCGCGCTCGAAATCAGCTGCGACGCTCCTCTCATTGCTGAAGTAGCAAACGGGGGCCATCGAAAGATGGAGGCCCATGGCCCCGTCGATTTCGCCGTAGTGCTGCTGACGGCAGACGACGAGGGTGGACTCGTAGGTCAGTCACCAAAGCCTCGGGCCAGGCAAAACGTGATCCTAGAACTTGGCTATTTTGTTGGGCGGCTCGGCCGCAGCAACGTGTGCGCCATCTACGATGAGGGAGTGGAACTACCCAGTGACGTCATCGGCGTCGGATATGTCTCGTTCGACAAGGCCAGTGCATGGGAGGTTGAGTTGGCGAGAGAGTTGAAAGCCGCCGGCGTCCAGTTCGACGCAACGAAGATACTTTAACTCGACGCGGTTGGCTTGCGTAAGGTTCGCCGTCACCAGTTCCGCATGACCGCCGCCTCACTGCTGCTAGTTGTGGTCGGCGTCGGTTCCAGCACGCGGTTGGACAGCGCGGCGACGCATTTGAGGTCATGGGAGACGAAGAGCATCGTCCCCTCGCATTGCGAGAGCGCGGCGTTGAGCATTTCCTTCGTCGACACGTCCTGACGGCTGGTCGGCTCGTCTCGCACGAGCAAATTCTGCCGGTCGCGCCTCCCGTCTCCCGGTCGAAATCCGCACCTTCCTTCCCGCTCCGAAAAACGTTATATAGCCTCATTACATAACGAGGCCGAGCGGGACCATGACGATCGAAGCCCTTGTCACCTTGACCAGCCCCGACACGCCCAATGTCGGGCGAGAGCGGATACGGCTGCTCGAAGCCGTGGCGCGCGAGGGCAGCATTACCGCGGGCGCCAGGACGGTCGGCCTGACCTACAAGGCTGCCTGGGACGGGCTGGATGCCATGGCGAACCTCTTCGGCCAGCCGCTGCTGCTCAAGCGTGCCGGCGGCAAGTCTGGCGGCGGCGCCGCGCTGACCGAGACGGGGCTGCGCGTCATCGAAGCCTTTCACCGCATGGAAGCCGAGATGGCGCGCGTCATCCGCGCGCTCGAACCGGATCTCGCGGGCACCGGCGTCACGCCCCTCAACCTCATGTCGGGACTGCTCATGAAGACGAGCGCAAGGAACGCCCTGCGGGGGACGGTCGCCGGCATCGTGTCGGACGAACTGGCCGCCGAAATCTCCGTGGCCGTCTCGAAGGACACGACGATCCACGCGCTGGTCACGGCCAGCAGCCTGCGCGACCTCGGGCTCGTGGTCGGGCGCAGCACAATCGTGCTCATCAAGGCGTCGTTCGTCATGATCGCGCCCGGTGACCACCCGCCGGCCGTCTCGGCCCGCAATTGCCTGCCTGGCATCGTCAGCCGCTGCGAGGCATCGGCGGTAAGTGCCGAAGTCACGCTCGACATCGGCGGAGGCAAGACCCTCACCGCCACGATCACGGCCCAGAGCGCGCGGGATCTGCGCATTGAGCCGGGCCAGAAGGCCTGCGCCATCTTCGACGCCTCGCACGTCATTCTCGCCATCGACTGATTGAAGGGACGTTGCCATGACACGCTTGAAATCCCTGTCCCTTGCGCTCGGTCTTGTGGCTATCGGCTGGGCGGCGGCGCCCGCCTCGGCAGCCCAGACCAACGTCGCCGTCGCCGCCAATTTCACCGATGCGGCAAAGGAGATCGCCTCTGCCTTCAAGCAGAAGACCGGGCACGAGGCTGTGCTGAGCTTCGGCTCTTCGGGCCAGCTCTATGCGCAGATCACGCAGGACGCGCCGTTTCAGATCCTGCTTTCCGCCGATGACGAACGGCCGAAGAAACTGGTCGACGAGGGCCTCGGTGTTGAGACGGGCCGCTTCACTTATGCCGTCGGCAAACTCGTGCTCTGGAGCAAGGCCGCCGGGACCGTGAACGGCGAAGAAACTCTCAAGGCAGCGGCCTTCAACAAGATCTCCATCGCCAACCCGACCGCGGCGCCCTACGGCGCGGCTGCCATCGAGGCGATGAAGGCGCTCAGGATCTATGACGCGCTGCAGCCCAAAATCGTGCAGGGCAACAGCATCGCGCAGGCCTTCCAGTTTATCGACACCGGCAATGCGGAACTGGGTTTCATCGCCGCCTCGCAGCTGGCCGGGAACGACAGCGGATCGCGGTGGACGGTGCCTCAAACCCTCTACACGCCGATCCGTCAGGATGCGGTGCTGTTGAAGAAGGGGCAGGGCCAGGAAGCTGCCGTCGCCTTCATGGCCTTCCTGAAGGGGCCGGAGGCCAGGGCGATCATCCTGAAGTTCGGCTATGCCGGCGATGGCAGCTGAGCCCGTCATGATGACCTTGCCCGCCGACATCTGGATTTCGGTCCGCCTGACCATCGAGCTGGCAGCGCTCACCACGCTCATCCTGCTGATCGTGGGGACACCGCTCGCCTGGTGGCTCGCGCGCTCAAAGGCGTGGTGGAAGGAAGGCATTGCCACCGTGGTCGCCCTGCCCATCGTCCTGCCGCCTACAGTGCTGGGCTTTTACCTCCTCGTCGCGCTGGGTCCGCAAGGGCCGGGCGGCCAACTCGCCAGCCTGTGGGGCGGGCGAACGCTGGCCTTCACCTTCGGGGGGCTGGTGATCGGCTCCGTGCTTTATTCGATGCCCTTCGTCGTGCAGCCCATCCGCAACGCATTCGAAGCGATGGGTGAACGGCCCATGGAAGTCGCAGCAACCTTGCGCGCCTCGCCCCTGCGCGCGTTTTGGACCGTGGCCGTTCCGCTGGCGCGACCGGGTTTCCTGACCGGCGCGGTGCTCGGCTTTGCGCATACGGTTGGAGAGTTCGGCGTCGTTCTGATGATCGGCGGAAACATTCCCGGCCAGACGAAAGTGCTTTCCGTGGCGATCTTCGACTATGTCGAAACGGGCCAATGGCATGAGGCGAGCATACTCGCCGGCGGCATGGTGATCTTCGCCTTCACGGTCATCCTCGCCATGACCCTCATCGGGAAGCGCGTCGCGCGAGTTGGCCCATGATCGCTGACGATGAAATTCATGCCTCCTTTCGCGGGACCCTCGGCGGCTTCGAGCTCGATGTGACGTTCGTTGCCCCGGCGCGCGGCGTGACTGCGCTGTTCGGGCCCTCCGGCTGCGGCAAGACGACGGTACTGCGCTGCCTCGCGGGCCTGCAACGCGCGGCCCATGGCACCTGCGTGGTCGGCGGAGACGTGTGGCAGGACGCAAGTGGCTTCCGTCCTCCGCATAAGCGCCCGGTTGGATATGTGTTCCAGGAAGCGAGCCTCTTCCCGCATCTGTCCGTGCGCGGCAACCTCCTCTACGGCGCGCGCTCCGAACTGCCGGCGGGGACCGGGCCAACGATTGACCTCGATGAGGTGGTCTCGCTGCTCGGCCTCGCCAGCCTTCTCGACAGGTCCCCCGAAAAGCTCTCGGGCGGGGAACGCCAGCGCGTCGCCATCGGCCGCGCCCTTCTGGCGCAGCCGCGCATCCTCCTGATGGATGAACCTCTGGCTGCTCTCGATCAGGGGGCGCGCGACGAGATCCTGCCTTTCCTGGATCAGCTCAATGCCAGTCTTTTGCTGCCGGTCATCTATGTCAGCCACGACCTCGCCGAGGTCGAACGTCTCGCCGACACGCTGGTGCTCATGGAGCGCGGTCGCGTGACTGCCTCGGGGCCGCTGGTCGACCTGCAGGGCGATCTCTCTCTGCCGCTGGTCGCCGCGCGCGAAGCCTCCGTCCGTCTGGACGGCGTGGTGGCGAGCCATGACGCCGCCTACGGCCTCATGCGACTGGACGTGCCCGGCGGCAGCCTGATCGTGCATGCGGGCAGCGCTCGGCCCGGCGACAGAAGACGCGTCCGCATCGGTGCTACTGACGTCAGTCTGGCACGCGAACGTCCGCACGCCAGCAGTATCCTGAACATCCTGCCCGTGCAGATCGTCTCCTCGCAACCCCTGGGCCACGACATGAATGTCCTGCTGGCGCTCGGAGACAGCGCGGCCGGAGCACGGCTCGTCGCGCGGATAACACGAAAGTCCTGGGACGAGCTGGGACTCGCAGTGGGGATGGACGTGTTTGCTCAGGTGAAGGGAATCAGCCTTCTTTCCTTCGGGTCCTCGCAAAGCGCGTGATGCTTTGGAACAGGGACCCGGGCCCTTTCAGGCCCGGGCACATTAAACGGCCGCAACCATCAGCGGGCAGCCGAAAGAATCTCACGCGTGCAGACCGGGTGCTTCCTGGCCCGTGCGCGCCACATATTCCGTGTAGCCGCCGCCATATTGCTGGATGCCGTCGGGCGTCAGTTCCAGCACGCGGTTGGACAGCGCTGCCAGGAAGTGGCGGTCATGGGAGACGAACAACATGGTCCCCTCATATTGCGAGAGCGCGGCGATGAGCAATTCCTTCGTCGCCATGTCCAGATGGTTGGTCGGCTCGTCCAGCACGAGGAAGTTCGGCGGGTCGTAGAGCATCTTCGCCATGACCAGACGCGCTTTTTCTCCGCCCGACAGCACGCGGCATTTTTTCTCCACCTCGTCGCCGGAGAAGCCGAAGCAGCCCGCGAGAGCGCGCAGCGAGCCCTGACCCGCCTGCGGGAACGAGTCCTCGAGCGACTGGAACACGGTGCGGTCCCCGTCCAGCAATTCCATGGCGTGCTGCGCGAAATAGCCCATCTTCACGCTGCCGCCCATGGCGACGCTGCCATCGTCGGGCTGTGTCGAACCCACCACCAGCTTCAGCAGCGTCGACTTGCCAGCGCCATTGATGCCCATGACGCACCAGCGCTCCCTGCGGCGCACCTGGAAGTCCAGGCCCTCGTAGATGCTGCGGTTGCCATAGCTCTTGTGCACGTTCTTCAGGCTGACCACGTCCTCGCCCGAGCGGGGCGCGGGCATGAACTCGAATGAGACCGACTGGCGGCGCTTGGGCGGCTCCACGCGCTCGATCTTGTCCAGCTTCTTCACGCGGCTCTGCACCTGCGCGGCATGCGAGGCGCGCGCCTTGAAGCGCTCGATAAACTTGATTTCCTTGGCGAGCATCGCCTGCTGCCGCTCGAACTGCGCCTGCTGCTGCCGCTCGTTCTGCAGGCGCTGCGCTTCGTAGAACTCGTAGTCGCCCGAATAGGTCGTGAGCCCGCCCCCGTCGATCTCAACCACCTTGTTGATGATGCGGTTCATGAACTCGCGATCATGCGAGGTCATCAACAGCGCGCCCTCGTAGCCCTTGAGGAATTCTTCGAGCCAGATGAGGCTTTCGAGGTCCAGATGGTTGCTCGGTTCGTCCAGCAGCATGACGTCGGGCCGCATGAGAAGAATGCGGGCCAGGGCCACGCGCATCTTCCAGCCGCCCGAAAGCGCGCCGACGTCGCCGTCCATCATTTCCTCGCTGAAGCTGAGGCCCGCCAGCACCTCGCGCGCCCGGCCCTCGAGGGCATAGCCGCCCAACTCCTCGAAGCGCCCCTGCACCTCGCCGTAGCGCTCGATGATGGCATCCATATTGTCGAGCTGGTCGGGATCGCCCATGGCGACCTCGAGCTCCTTCAGCTCGGCGGCCACCGCGCTCACGGGGCCTGCGCCGTCCATTACCTCGGAGGCGGCGCTCCGGCCCGCCATCTCGCCCACATCCTGGCTGAAATAGCCGATGGTCACGCCCCGATCGACGCCCACCTGGCCCTCGTCGGGCTCTTCCTGCCCCGTGATCATCCGGAAGAGCGTGGTCTTGCCGGACCCGTTGGGGCCGATGAGCCCGATCTTCTCGCCCCTCTGGAGGGAGGCGGAGGCCTCGATGAAGAGGATCTGATGGCCGTTCTGCTTGCTGATGTTATCGAGACGAATCATGGGGGCGCGGGACCTGAAAAATGTTGCGGCGCCCTTATGCCATGTGTCGCTGCAGCGGAAGAGCGTTCGGGGCGCGCATGTTGGCACCCCGTCGAGGGCACGGGAGAGGGCAGAGGGGCCTTTTATGCCCCGCAGGCGCTCGAGGCAAACCCGGCGAGTTTGCGGCGGTCCGGCGACGACGCGAGAGCCTGGCTCTCGAACGCCGGAATTCTGGACGCGAGCGGCAGATATAGCCTGTCGAAATGGACGGCCGCCGGGAGCTGGAAATGCTCTAAAAAATAAACGGGCGTCGGTGAACCGCAATGCAGTTCACCGACGCCCGCGTCTCCTTACCGCCAGCTACGCCGGCCGCCGCGCACGAGCCGGATGACCAGCAGCAGAAGGACGGCCCCGATGGTGGAGTTGAGAATGGCGCGGAGGATTCCCGACCCCAGCTGAATGCCGAGCTGCGGCAGAAGCCAGGCGCCGATCAGTGCGCCGAGAATGCCGATCAGCAGATCGCCGATGAGGCCGAACCCGGTTCCACGGACAATCTGCCCGGCCAGCCAGCCGGCGACGATGCCCACCAGCAGGATGACCAGAATACTTTCGCCTGACATATGCATCTCGGATCTCCGCCTGAGGCCGGGCAGAACGCGGCCCCCTTGGCGCGCACATCCCATCTGGAACCTAACGGCTCAGGTGGCCGCAAGGTTCAATCGCGGCAGCGGCGGGCGAGAACGCGATGTGATGCACTGACCGCGCCCGGATCATGCTGCTGGGCCAGCCGCAAGGCTATCCCAGCGTGCCAATCGCAGCAAAGGCCGTTTCGTTCGCTAAAAGCGTTTCACGCTCTAGCGGGCACTAAATCTGCGCGCCATCAGGGTCAGGGCAGTCGCGACCGCCAGGGTGACCACCGAACCGCCCTTTCTGACCCATTTATTGATGCCGGTCGGGTTCCTTTGGAACCGATCCAGAACTTTGTCGAGGAATGGAAGTAGCCCCCCAAAGATCTTAATTCCCGCTGCTGTATACGCGAGTGCCTGGTCTTTTCCGTCGAGGTATTTTAATGCGTATTGTATATCCCCTAAGCCGCCTGTCACGTCGGCCAAACCAAACGAAAACTTCGCGATCGCCCCCGCTTGCTGGCTAACGAGGACGTCTGGAATCGTGGCTCCCGCAAGGCTTAGGAGCGCGGTTCCTACGGCGGCTCCATTGCTTACTTGCACGCCTGCGATCCAGGAGTCGAGGGTTCCGCTCTTCTCGCGTTTGCTCTCCCCAGTTTGAATCTTCCCCAGTTCCCAGGCCGCGCCGTATGTTGCCCCGACCGCCGCGATGACGACTGCAAGGGACGCGGCCTGACCCAATGGGTAGTGTTCCAATTCACCCTCCGCGAACTTCGCAAAGCTGCCCATATCAATAGCACCACTCACGATCGCCAGTCGCGCACCTGCTACGGTTTCTCCGTTGAGAAACTTCAGAATATCCCTCGCGAGGGTCGAGGATTTTTGAGTTGATCCGGTGATTGCATATAGACGCCTCGAGACCTGATAGATAAAAGTCGATGCAGCGGCCTCATCGAAATTAACTATATGGCCGTGCCCCACCAGTTGTTCGGCATTTTTGTCCGCGTTAACTGCCAGGGCGGCGTTTACTCCTAGTGTGATCGAATATTGGTTCTTCGCAAACCCCGGGAATCGTCTTGCCTCCGGCACAAGACTTTCTGGCTCGAAGACGTTTGCAGCGTCCGGGAACGGTTTCGGCAAAATATTGTAAGTCGAAGCCAGCGGCAGTGTGGATGTAATGGACATAATAAAATCTCCTCCGCTCTCTTTTTTAATTTTTCGTAGTGCTCAGGAAGTTGTTTAACAGAGCACTATGCACAGGGTCGTCGCCGTCGATGAAATAGAGTTCTTCGTAGGCGAGAGCGACGATTTGTGGGTACCATTTTTTCACTTCTTGGCGGACCCATAGCGGCGCATTTGCAAGCGCGCCTAAAGTTCCGTTGAACGCGTCGCGTCCCTTTATGAAAGGACCGCTCGTGCGGGAGTCGGCGGTCAATTGGTTGTAACCCCACTGAATAAGAGGGTCTCGCTCTTTCTTCGGCAGCTTCCAGAATGCAGCCACCGCCTCCTTCTTTAACGACTCCCCGTCCGGCGTGCAGAAATGAGAGTACCAATAGGCGCCGGTTGTTTTCCTCCATTGAGGGTCTGCATTATGTTTGTTGGCTAACGCCTGAGCCGCTGCGAATATTACCGCGCTATCGAACGTGTTGCTGTGATAGAATTGCAACTGTGCTTTGAACTTGTTGATCAAGCTGTTTGCAATTGGACCGATTCCGGTTGCGCTCGACTCGTTTATATTCGGGTTACGAAGGACGTTAGCGAACGTATTTGCTGATGAGAAGTTGTTGTAGGGAGAAGCTGGGCTTGCAGCCACGTTTGTAATCATATTAATACTCCTTTCTAGACGTTGCCTAGAGCTCTAGAATGCAGGCCGCTGAATATTGCTGTGTTAATGAGTAAACATAATTTGGAATTCGACGTCTGGAGGCAGCCTTCCATGACGTCGCCACCGGATGGAGGCGAGAAACGGAGAGCGTTTGGTTATCTCTTACGACCTTGTGGAATAAAGGACATGAAACACGTCCGTTCCAGCCATGACTATGGTAGTCCGAGGCTCCAGCAATCCATCCGAATAGAAATACTCATGTGCCGATCCACTCACATCAGCTGCCTACAAGGCGATCATTACAGTCGCGCTCGATTGGATGCAATGTAAGAATTGTAAGGAAAAATTTTGCATTGCACCATACGTCGCCGCAAGGGAAGTATGTCACGCTTTATGCTGATTCTTTCGTCTTCACGAAATACGTTGCGTAATGCGACGCCTGCAAGAGCCGCCGTGCGGGAGCGTGCGCGAAAAGAATCGTGCTACGCATGTCATCCTCCGCTCTTGCCCGCGACGTAGATCCAAAGCATGTTGTCACCAGCGCGTTTTGGAGAGCCACCATGTCGAATGACGTTGCTGAGCGTACGATTGCGGTCATCGCAGAGCATCTGGGGCGCGACAGCGCGACGATTACTCGCGACACCCACCTCGACGAACTCGGCGTCAATTCGCTCGAATTGACGGAGATCGTCATGGAGCTGGAAGACCTGTTCGACGTCGAGATCGACCAGAACGCCGCAGAGGCCTGGGCGTCGCTCAAGAACGTCGGCAACATCATCGACGCCATCGAAAAGCTCGCGAAAGCCAAGGCCTGACGTGGCGAACCAGGACATGAGCCGCACGCGTATCGTCATCACGGGGCTGGGCGGCATATGCTCGATCGGCTCCAGCGCCGCCTCCATCTGGCAGGCCATGTGCGAGGGGCGATCCGGTATCGGTCCCCTCACCATCGACCGCCGGGACCTCAAGGCGACCATAGGCGGTGAAATCGGCGCGATCTCCGATGAGGGCATCGACCCGCGTCAGCGGATCACCATGGGCAAATTCTCGGTGCTCGCGGTCCTCGCGGCGCGCGAGGCCTTGGCCGCGGCGGGACTGGACAGCGGCTCCATCGATCCTGCGCGGGCAGGCGCGTCCGTCGGCGCGGCGGTCTGGGGCAGCGACGCCGTCGACGACAGCTACCGCGACGTGTTTCTAGAGGGCAAGAAGCGGGTCAACATCTTCACCGTGCCGCGCGCCATGCCGAGCGCGCCTGCGGCGCAGGTGGGCATCTCGCTGGGCTTGCGCGGCCCCGTGTTCGGCGTGACCTCGGCCTGTTCGTCAGCCAATCACGCGATCTCGGCGGCGGTCGACCAGTTGCGGCTCGGCCGTGCTGACATCATGCTCGCCGGGGGCACGGACACGCCGCTGAATTACGGCATCCTGAAAGCCTGGGAAGCCCTGCGCGTGCTCGCCCGCGACGCCTGCCGCCCCTTTTCCGCCGACCGCGACGGACTGGTCCTGGCCGATGGCGCCGGCATGGCCGTGCTCGAGACCTGGGAACATGCGACGCGTCGCGGAGCCCCCATCCTGGCCGAGATCGTGGGATGCGGCCTGTCGGCAGACGCCGGGGACATCGTCTCCCCGACGCTCGAAGGGCCGGCCTCCGCGATCCGCGCCTGCCTGCGCGACGCAAGGCTGTCCACGGCCGATGTCGATTACATCAACGCGCATGGTACGGCGACCAAGGCCAACGACAGGATCGAGACAGAAGCGATCCGCGCCGTCTTCGGGAGCGACGCGGACCGGCTGAGCCTCTCCTCCACCAAGTCCATGCATGGGCATTGCCTCGGCGCTTCGGGGGCAATCGAGCTCATCGCCTGCGTCAACGCGATCCGCCACGGCATCGTCCCGCCGACCATCGGCTACACGACGCCGGATCCCGACTGCGACCTCGACGTCACGCCGAATGTCGCGCGCGAACGGCGGGTCGATGTGGCGCTGAGCAATGCCTTCGCTTTCGGCGGGTTGAACGCGGTGCTGGCGATCCGCCGGGTTTGAGGCGAGACGGTTCAGGTTGCGTTCATCTGCGAAGGCCCAATCTTCTGACGCGGCCTGAGACGAGGCCGTCTGGAGAACGAACATGAGCAACTTCCCGAAACTCTTCGCCCTAGGCATCGCAGCTACCCTGTGCATCGGCTCCGCCATGGCTCAGACGGCCGCGCCTGCTCCGAGCGCCGGTTCTCCTGCCGCCGCCACGGCCCCCATCAGCAAGCCTGCCGTGCCGGCCGCGCCGATGGCCAAGGCACCCGCGAAGGCGGCTCCGGCGACCAAGGCCGAGCACACTGCCAAGTCGCTTGAATGCTCGAAGCAGGCCGACACCAAGGGCCTGCATGGCAAGGAGCGCAAGAAGTTCCGCGAAACCTGCAAGAAGGGCTGATTTCGTCGCATAGGCTTTGCGCCCCGCCGCGGATGTACCGGCGGGGCGCAAACTGTTTCAGGTCGACGCGGCCACTTACACAATTCCTGCACTTTGTTACGCAAACGATGCACTTGTCGCCGGTTTCCGGGCGGTGCAGTCTCTCCTCCAAGACGTTCGTGAAAGCCGGTCCCCGGATCGCTGCGGACGTCAGAGATCGAGTGCGCGGAAGCGCTTCGCAGGGAGGACAAGAGCCAATGACCGACGCCCCTCGTCACGCATGCCTGTCGGCGACTGTCCTGATCGGCCTGCTGAGCACGACCATTCTCACCGCACATGCGCAAACGGCCGCCGCCCCGGCTCCCTCCGCCCTCGGCCCGACCGATCTCGGCGGCGTGGTGACTGGCGCAAGCGGACCTGAAGCGGGTGTCTGGGTCATCGCCGAAACCACGGACCTGCCCACGAAATTCGCCAAGATCGTGGTGACCGATGACGCCGGGCGCTATGTAGTGCCCGATCTACCCAAGGCGAAATACAAGGTCTGGGTGCGCGGTTACGGGCTGGTCGACTCGCCGCGCGTCGATGCGGAGCCCGGCACGACGCTCGATCTCAAGGCGAGTGTCGCGCCGACGCCCGCTGCCGCCGCTAAATATTATCCGGCCATGTACTGGTATGCGATGCTGCAGATCCCGCCCAAGGACCAGTTTCCGGGCACCGGGGAAAAGGGCAACGGCATCCCGCCCTTCATGAAGACGCAGGGCGCCTGGGTCGACACGATCAAGAACTCCTGCCAGTCCTGTCACTCGCTCGGCAGCGAAAACGTGCGCTCGCCGCATGTGAAGGAACTCGGCGAATTCGCCAATTCTTCCGAGATGTGGATGCGCCGCATCCAGTCCGGACAGGCCATGACCGGCATGGCGCTTGCCATCACGCGACTCGGCCCCGACAAGGGCCTCGCCAATTTTGCCGACTGGACGGACCGCGTCGCCAGGGGCGAACTGCCCGCCGGCAAGCCGGAGCGTCCCAAGGGGCTCGAGCGCAACATGGTCGTCAGCCTGTGGGACTGGGCGGAGCCCACGACCTACATGCACGACGCGATCTCGACCGACAAACGCAACCCGACCATCAATGCCAACGGCCTGATCTACGGCTCTCCGGAAGAATCGACCGACAATGTGCCGGTGCTCGATCCCGTGGCCAACAAGGCCTGGCTCATCAAGCACCCCTATGCCGATCCCAAGACGCCGTCCTCGAAGGACGATCCAATGGGTCCGTCCGTGTTCTGGGGCGAAAATCCGATCTGGGACAGCCACACCAGCATCCACAACCTGATCATGGACGAGAAGGCGCGCGTCTGGTTCGCCGCCAAGACCCGCCCGGCCGACAACCCCGCCTTCTGCAAGGCAGGCTCCGATCTTCCCTCCGCGAAAGTCGCGCCCATCGCGACCTCCGGCCGGCAATTGTCGCTCTACGATCCCAAGACAGAAAAATTCACGCTCATCAACACGTGCTTCGGCACGCATCACCTCTACTTCGGGCATGATGCGAACAATACCCTGTGGACCAGTGCAGGTGGTCCGGCAGCTGTGGCAGTCGGCTGGTTGAACACCAAGGTCTTCGACGAGACGGGCGACGCCAACAAGGCGCAAGGCTGGGCGCCGATGGTCGTCGACGTGCCCGGCTGGGGCAAGCGCGGGGACTATGTCGAAGCGAACCAGCCGATGGATCCGGCCAAGCAGAAGCGCGTCACGGCAGGCTTCTACGGCGTGCAGCCGAGCCCGGTGGACGATGCGATCTGGGGACAGTCGATGGATGTCGGCTTCTCACGTCTCGACCAGCCCGGCTACCTCATCCGCTTCATCCCCGGCCCCGATCCGACGAATACGGGCATGACCGAACTGTTCCAGCCGCCGGAAGGCACATTCGGGCCGCGCGGCGTGGATGTGGATCGCAAGGGCGTGGTCTGGACGGCGCTGTCGAGCGGACATCTGGCGAGCTTCGATCGCTCCAAGTGCAAGGAGCCGCTGAAAGGCCCCAACACCGTCACCGGCAAGCAATGCATGGAGGGCTGGACGCTCTACCCCTTCCCGGGGCCTCAGTTCAAGAACGTCGATGGTTCAGGCAGCGCCGAGCACGCCTATTACGTCTGGGTCGATCTCTACAACACCTTCGGGCTCGGAGAAAACGTGCCGCTGGCCATGACCAATGGCGGGGAGTCGATCACGGCGCTGGTGGACGGCAAGTTCATCATTCTTCACGTCCCCTATCCCGCGGGCTTCTTCACGAAGAACGTCGATGGCCGCATCGACGATCCGAAGACGGGATGGAAGGGCAGGGGCCTCTGGACCACGTCGGGCACGCGCGCGATGTTCCACAGCGAGACTGGCAAGGGCGAACGCCCGCGCGTCTTCAAGATCCAGATGCGCCCGGATCCACTCGCTCACTGACACTTTGCTGGACACTCAAGAAACGCGCCCTTTCGGGGGCCCGTTTGCGTTTATTCGGGTTCGAGCAGGCACTCGATCTCGATGGGTGTGTCGGGCGGGCCGGAGCCCTGGCGGCGTGACACGTCGAGAAGCTTGTAGCCCTTCATCGCGCATTTGATCTGGACGGTGTCGGGGGGCACGCTCTTGCCGAAGGCACCGAAACGGAAGCGTCCCTCGGGGTCGGTTCGTGTCAGGATGACCTGCCCCTTGGCAAATTCGGCGCGCACGATGGCATCGACGAGCAGCTTCTGCGTGCTGACATCGCGTGCCTCTCCGAAGAACGGAGGTCCGTCCTCGGGATTGCTGACGCCACTGCCATCGATGTCGTCACCCCCTGCGAGACCGGGAGACGTCAACGCGACGAGCCCGAGCAGCGCCAGGGAAAACACGCCTGTCATGCCGGATATGTGAGCCATGGTCTCGTCCTCAAGGATGTCTCAGCGGAAGAAGAAAGCGCGAAGCAGATAGACGAAGGCGATCATCACCGCCAGCGGCACGGCCCAGCCGATCCAGGCCGGCAGCATGCGGCTTTTCGTGAACGGCAGCGAAACGAGGCTGACGAGGACCGCGCCGACCAGCGC
>JAQGKD010000031.1 GCA_028290285.1 Hyphomicrobiales bacterium | reverse complement strand
GCTGCTCGGCCCTGGTGCCGCAACCCTAGGGACTTAGGATGGTTGAAGGGGCGTCTCGGGTGCTCGGCCAGAGGCGTTCCTCCCTGTGACTTGGCCCTCCCGCTGCGATTGCGGTGGAGGGCTTTTTCTTACCCACCTCAGGCGACTGCGACCGAAGTCAAAGCTTACTGGAATGCGAGCCAGACTGTGTGTCGGTGAAACCATCTCCCATCGCGTGCATTTGTCCGCCGTATCAACCCATGCCGGTTGAGACAGGTTCGAGACCTCGGCCACGTGCATGGTGCACCGGGGTCTTTTGCTCAGAGAACTCTTCTGCGCTCACGGAATTAAGAATCGTTCCGCCTTTTGCAGGGTTGGAACACCTTGAAGCCTCAGCTTTCTTCCAGGAGCTGGGGCTTCTTGCTGTCAGGGCCGAGATGAGGCCTCCACGGAACTGGTCCCATGAGCCTGGCGTATTCCGCTTCGGGAATGCCGTAATTGCCCCCGCATAAATCAAGCAGTATGTCGCGGCTAAGCAGCTTGATCTTTGCGCGCGTAGCCTTGATGGCCCCGTGGCCTTCGATGCGTGCAACGGCATCTGATACGCCGGAACGGCGAACCCCGAGCATGACGGCGAGAAACTCGTGAACGAGCGGCAGGTCCTCATCATGGCTGCGGTCGAAGCTCATTTGAAGCCAGCGGGCCAGACGCTCTGGGATCGTGAAGGTACCATGGGATAGGGCCGTGTAGGACGTCTGCACCATCATGCTCTGCTGGGTTTTGAGGACGAGCTTCAGAACTGCCGGACTCTCGCTCACCCATTCGAGGTACCGCGCCGCTTCCACGGCCAAGGCCGTCCCTTGAAACTGGACGAGGAATCTCAGGACCGAGGTGTCGCCCGGCGCAGTTATATGATCCGTCATGCCTTCGTCGCCGATTAGACCGACCTCGATCGCCTCTGCTCCGGCTGCTTGGGCGATGACCGAGACCATGCCGCTTTCAGGAAACCAGACATGGGTGATCGGCTCACCGGGGACGATAATCTCCTGTTTCAAGGAGAGGGCAACGCGCTCAAGAAAGGGCTCTACGCGGAGGAAATCCTCACGAGCGAGCCGCTTCAGGAACAGATTATTGATGGTGTCAGACACTGGTTGGCCCCTTCCTCACGGCAGGAGCGCTCGTCCCTCAGCGCTCGCGCCTATTAACCGTAAGGCAGCCGCTCGGATTTGTAAGGGCGGATAGCGCACGCAGTGGCCGGTGAATACCGAGCTGCTGATCACTAGACCGCAATGCTCGCAGTTCTCTGGACCCAAGGGGCGCCGGAGGATCGGCTGCCGACGATGGGAGGGACGAAGTTAGACCCAAGAAGCCGCTCTGCGCCCGCTTGGGCAAGTCAAGCGATGCTCGAACCTGAACCTTTCGCTTCCCTCGGAAATCAAACGATTAGCTGCTTTCCCGGAGTGTCGCGCGCAACTCATTGCGCATGACCTTGCCCTCAGCAGTGCGCGGGATACTGTTAACGAAATCGACTCGCTCGACCGGCAGCTTGAAGATTTCGCTCGCAAGCCGAAGCCGGAATGTCTCCTTATCGCAGCTGCGCGCGGGCACGACCGCGACGCAGAGAACATCGACGCCGCGGGCGTCGGGCAACGCGCAGACGGCACCATCCTTGACCTCGGGCAAGCCGCACAGACGGAAGTCGAGACTTTCCGCGGACGATTTCACGCCGCCGAGATTCAAGCGGTCGTCGGTCCGTCCGTAAATGCAGACGATCCCTTCGGCTGTCACGGCACCGACATCGCCTGGATAGAACCAATCCTGCGTACCCGCTCCTGAACGCAATGTTTTCGCGTGTACTTCAGTCCGGTAGCGAACGATGCCTTCGGCGCCTGGCCGCAACACCCGATCCTCGGAATCGACGACCTCGATCTGGGCCCATGGCGCGACATATCCGACCGCGCCTGGAATGCTTTCGACGGCATACATGTCGGGAGCGAAGGCGGCGATTGACCCCTCCGTCGATGCATAGGCCGAGATCACGCGCCGGCAAAGTTTGGCCCGGAGCTGCGCCAGCAGTTCTCGATGAAGAAGGGCTCCGCCTACCCAAATCGCCTGGAGCGAGTCGAGTGGCCCCGGGGAACGGTCATCGTAATTGATGAGGTCGGCGGCCTGCTGCGTGGAGGCGATAATCAATTCAGCCCGAAAGGTCGAGAGCAGCCCAAAAACAGCGGCGGGAGAATTGGCGTAGCACGCCGTGCGGCCTTGCATGAGGGCCATGCAGGAGGATCGGAAGCCAAAGCCGGAGCCCAGCCCTGGCCGAACGATCACCCGGCTCCAGGAGATCCCGGCGACGAGGCTCGAGTAGTAAAGAGACCATTGGCTTTGCGCGAGAAAGTCAAAGATAGGTGCCTTCGGCACGCCGGTGCTGCCGGAGGTGAAGAAGATCGCCTGCCTGCGGCCGGTATCATCAGTTTCTCGTGCCGGCGCGGGCCCCGTCAACCAGTCGTCCTCGACCTGAATTCTGCGCAGCTCGCGCGGCGTGCCGCCTTCCACGGCGAGGACGGTTGATATGCCCGCCGCCTTCAAATGGCCGAGGCTCGATTGGCTGACTGGAACCGCGATATAGCCGGAGCGTACCAGCGCCAGACCTACTGCCAGCATCTTGGCAGGGTGGTCGATGAACACAGCGACGGGCGCTGACTTGTCTAAGCCGAAGGTGTCGATGCGGGCGCGCACGGACCCAATAGCGTTCGCCAGCACGGAATAGGTGATGACACGTTCGGGTGTTACCACGGCGGGGTGCAGCGGCTGACAACGGGCCCAAAATTCGATCCAATCGCTGATGAACACGTTGATCCTCTCGCAAGTTGCCGCGCGGTGCACATGCCAAGCGTGGGCGCTGGTTTGGCCTCGGTTCATGCGCGCGGCAAGCGGCGTTCATGCTGCGGCGAAATTACCATATCGGGGGCGCGCAACCGGAGACCTGCCCCGGCCAGCCCAAAAAACAAACAGCCCCCGCCATAAGCGGCGGGGGCATATAAACGGGCGGGTGGCTGATTCGATCAGTTCAACTGGTTGTTGTTATTGGAACTGGTGTTTACACCAAATCCGCGGCCGATGCTGGATATCGGATCACGAATGTCGAGGGTCGTGCCGTTGCGGTCGTTGGCCAGCAGCGTTCCTTCGTTGAAGTAAATCCGGAAGCCCGCCTTGATCGCGTGCGCTGTCGTCTTGTCGTTGGACGATACCGTGTACACGCAGCATTGGACGCTCGAGCTCTTGAACTGCGTGTCGGTGCCCTCGTACTTCAGGAAGGCCGAGAAGGGCGAGGTGCCGAACTTGTTTTCAACGCCAACACCCCAGTTAACCTGACGAGCGTTTGCACTGCCCGAGTTGTTGTTGTTGTTGTTGTTGTAGCTGTCGAAGCTCAGGTGGGCGTAGCCCAGCTCACCACTGATGCGAAGGTTCGGGTTGAAGTAGTGGCGGATCACGCCGCGGGCGTTCCAGGCGTTCGCGCTGGCGCTATCAGCAGCACTGATCGTGCTGGCGTAGCCGGCCTGAGCGTAGAGTGTCGTCGCGCCGAAATAGACCTGACCTTCGAGGCCGATGGTGCCGTGGTTTGTCGATGCGGATACGCCGTTGCCGCCATTCAAGCTGCCGAGCGCACCATAGATGCCGACCAGAAAGGCGTTCGGATCGCGGTAGCTCAGGTGGGTACCGATGTTGAACGATGTGTCGTTCGCCGAACCACATCCCGTGCAGTTTTTGATTTTAGCACTATCGGAGGAGCCCCAAACGTCAGCTTGCATGGAAAAGCTCGGCGATAGCCAGACATTGGCGCGACCGGCGCCTGCAATCGACCAAGTCGAATCACGCCCGCCACCGCTGTTCGTGAAGATGCTGCCGAGGCCGTAGTCGCTGACGTTGGAGTAGGAGTTATGGGCCCATCCAATGCCGACGCCGACGTCAACGTATCCGCTCACCGTCGAGAAAATGGGCGCGGGTTCGAGCGGCGCGGCGCGGGCGGGGAGGTCAGCCGCCATCGCGATGCCGCCGGACACCATGAGCGCCCCAAGAACCGATGCAACTGATGTGATGTTCGCCGTCATTTCTTGTTCCCCTCATAATCCCTAGGGAACTTGTGCCACACTGGACTGCCTCGGCCCACAAAAATTGTGGTCATTTTGCGGTGAGCTGAGCTTGCGTTGTATTTGCGCTACACTGGGCCGCCGCCGCCAGTCACGTGGGGGGCTCGGAAACGCGCCCAAGAAAGGTCTCTACGCGGAGGAAATCTTCACGAGCGAGCCGCTTGAGGAACAGATTATTGATAAGAGGGCTGAGCCCCGTAAAATACAGGACCCAGCCCTTAGCTCATGCCAGCCTTTAAACCGTCCAACTTTATGGGGCCTGTTCACACTGCCGGGTTTTTTTGTACGGCGTCCCCAAAAAGAAAACGACCGTCAGTCGGGGGCGCCCGACGGTCGCTTCTGAAACAGCTGCAGGAGAGCAGCCCATTTACTATGGGGTGCATGGCCCCGAACGCAATCTGTTCCTTCGGCGCGCTGGAAGCACCCTCCGGTCAGTTGCCTTTTGACCACATATAGGACGCGAGCCTTCGTGAGGGCGCTCGCGCCGGCCAAGGCGCTTGGATAGAAGCTCGGCGGGCTAGCCACCTGGACGCCCATGCAGGTGTCGCGCGTGCTCTCACGGATGAACTCGCCGCGAAAAGGATAGGCTCATGAGACGTCGCAGCATACAAGATACCGTGCTCGGTGCTGGTCTGTTCTCTGGGTGGTCACGCCGCTTGTGCCCAGCGTCCCATCGTTCCGGTTTCCTGCCCGTCTTTCCGATGCAATGAGCGCAGGTGACGCATGAACGATCGCTGAGGTCACAATCCCAAGATGAGGCCAACTGCAAGCATGATTGCTGAAGCACTGACAGCGAGAGCAGCGAAAAGCCGGCGCATGGCATGCTCCAAGTTCAGCTACAAGGAGTCTTTCCAGTTCGACAAACGCTTCAAACGCAAGCGCGATCCGGTCCGCGTCGAGACAGTACCTCCAGCCCTAGCGTGCAGGCAGGCTAGAGATCACGACCCGCGGCGTGCCGTCACTGAATCAGGCCAAGCTGCTTGGCGCACACAGCCGCGATCAGGCTATTCGTAATCTTCCCGGGCGGTCAGCCCCGGCTCAGCTGATGACGGCATACTCATGAATTCCGTGGAAAGGGTGAGTTTTGCGACGTCGATCTCAATCGGGATAACCCGCAAGCCGCCGGCCCGCTGTTGGCTTCGCCTGGCAAGTCTGCGGCTTGCGGGGGCTTGAGGCTGAATGGCCGAAACCGCCACTCTAGCTTGAGCCAAGATGGTCGGAATTCACGCCTCGGCCCAAGCGCCGGGCCTTCCACAAGACCTCCAAGGTCCAGCCTTGGGGGTCTTTCTCGTTTTAGCGGCTCGTTATCGTCCGACTCCAGTGCAAATCAGCTGCGCCAACTTGGCGGAGTCTCTAACCCGCCGATTCGTGTAACCTTGCGAACGATTTTGGGACTAGCGCATTTTGCCGGTGTGCCACCCCGCCCATGAAGCCCCAGATACCTCTCTGACGCAGGAGCTGAGGCTTCTTGAATCAAGGGTGCAGTGTCCAGGAGAACATGAGCGATGACAGATGACCCGGCGCTCGAGCCTGAAATGGAAGAGAAGATCAAAGAGCGAGCCCATCAGCTCTGGGAGATGGAGGGTAGCCCCGAAGGCCGGCTTGAGGAATATTGGCACAGGGCGCGGGAGTTAATAGCCGCCGAGGCCAAATCTGCATACCCGCCGACACAATCCCGAGGCAATCGAACTTGATCTTGCGCCAGCTCCGGCCTTTGGTGCCAGTCCCTTGCGTCAGAGAACTTTTTTTCTCGTCCCGGAATTCAGGAGTCATTGCGACCTGTGGCTGGGTTGGAGCACCTTGGAGCCTCAGCTTTCTTCCAGGAGCTGGGGCTACCTGCTGTCAGGGCCGAGATGACGCCGTTCTCACGTTACTGCTCAGCTGAACAACATTCCCAGAAATTGCACGGCAGCGGTTTGCCTGCTCTCACTGTGGAGCAAAGGCGGTGACGATCATGCCGGACTGGTCTGGTATGGGCCACCGTGGCAATACCTCATTCGACTCCAATGGGGCGCGCGATGGCCAAAGGATGAGTAGCGTGGAACCGAATGCCGGCGCGGCAGGCGAGATCCGCTCGCCTCGACCTTGGGTGGGGTCGGATGCAGTTTGCCGGCTGCTGGGAATTTCACTGCACACCCAGCAAGCTGCAGAAGCAATTCAACGCTCCCACTTCATGTCGGATCTGACAGGTACAAAACTCCGGAAGCTCTATGAGGGCGCGGGGATAGCGTTCAGCATTGATGCTTCAGACGATGCAAGAAAGCTCGACCTGGCCGATTTGCGTCGTGACAGCGCATTGACACAACCAATTCGCTTGGAGCGATTTTTCCTCGTATTCCATAAAAAACGGCTAAGCTTCTCCGAGTGCCAGCAAATGGCTGAAACGGGAGGGGAAGATGCCCGAGAAAATCATCGCAGCCGCGCCTGAGCAGTCTCTCCGTCCCCTTACCCAACTGCTGGTCGGTTCACTGGAAGTCGCCTTCGAGGAGGTTGCTGCATTGCGCAATCATGAAAATGGCCCTTGGGTCTATGCCTTCGAAGAGCGCGTAATTGCCAGCACTGTCGGCCTCGGAGGGAATGGCGGAGAGGACGCGAATGCCGTTCAGGTCGGTATTTCAGCTCTTCGGGCGTGCTTTCGGCAGCTGAGAGCGCACCTGCGATAGAGACTTGCCCCGCGGGCTGAGCTATCTTCGCGCCGCCGGCGACCAAGCGACCTCCGAAGGGGTGGATGGGCAACAAGCGACTCCACTATGTTGTTCTGCCGTCGCTTATTTCCGGCATGTTGTCGAACCTGCGGTGATCGATACACGCCCGGCAACGCCCGCGGGCAGTTCTACTTTAAGAAATGGAATATCCGTGGTGTTTGACCCATTGCCCAAACCATCTGCTTCCGATGCCATGACGCGCTCCGGCGCCGTGATCGGGAACGTCTCCGTCATTTTTATCGTCGCCCTCATGCTTTACACAGTCATCGAACCGTATCTCACGGGGCGATGAGGTCTGGTGGCAGGGGCGGAAGGACATGCCATGGCGACCGAATTCCTGCCCGAAGACCTTACCGGTGAAGAAAAGCGCTTCCTGCTTCACTCCGCCGAAACCGGCGTGCTCGCCTATCGCCCGCGCGAGGACCCGATGATTTCCTTGCTATTTCAGCGAGGCTATCTCCGTTCGCTGCCGGACCAAGACCCGGATTATGGGTTTATTCTTCTCACGGCAGAAGGGCGAGCCGCCGTGGCGATGATTCGGGATGCGATGAACTGATGCCCTAAAAGGGAGGCCGGAGATGAAGGATAGCTTCTCTGACTGCTGGGTGATGATCCGCCGCGACCTTATCGAGGCGACCGGCAGGGAAGTCTGGTCAGTCATCTTCTGCGAGCCGGACGGCACTCAGACGATCGTTCACGACCGGCTAACTCGAGACGAGGCGGTGGTGGCTGCAGGATTTTGGGATCTGCCGTGTCTGTCCCTCCATTAGCTTGCTATTTCCCGAGTCACCGGCGGGGAATTCCCTCAGTGCCGTTTTCTTCATTGCTATCTTGAGGGGACCAGCAACCTTTTGCTCCGTCCGGGGTCTCTCTCAAGGGGGCGGGAACAGGAACGACCCATGCCCAGTTCTTCTTCCATCACATCCACCTGCAAGATCGAATCGAAGACTTGGATGGAGCGGACTTCCAATCAATGGCGGATATTCGAGAAGAGGCTGTTGTTGCCGCTCGGCAAATTATGGCCGAGCGCCTTCTTAAGGGTGAGGACCTCAACCATTCCCGATTTGAGGTCGTCGATGAGAGTGGGGCGGTTGTCTTGGTGTTCCCATTCCAGTCAGCCATCGGCAACCAGCTCATGAGAGAACCCACGTAACGCAGCGAAGGTATCGCCATGATAGCAACCCGCCGGCCCTCGCCGTTGAGCCGATTTGCGTCAACCTGACTTCCCACTCCGCAGAGCCAAGGTTTTTAGCGCGTGGCCAAGTTGTCGTCTTGCGGACCTGCGCGAGAGACCTTCCGAGCATGTGCACCGAAGATCTGAAGCTTGGCTTCGTATGACATTTCGCATCGAAGATCACAGCTCGGACAAGTGTATCCGCGGATCGTTCTGAACCACCGTCC
>JAQGKD010000145.1 GCA_028290285.1 Hyphomicrobiales bacterium | reverse complement strand
CGGGCCCTGGTGAAGGACATCCAGTACCGACTGGACGTCAACACGCTGCACCGCGACCAGGAGACCAAGGAGCTCGGCCGCAACGAGATCGGGCGCGTCCAGCTGCGCACCACGGTGCCGCTGCTGTGCGACCCCTACTCGAAGAACCGGACAACTGGGTCGTTCATCCTCATCGACGAGGCCACGGGCGTTACGGTTGGCGCCGGGATGATCAACTCCGGGGGCTGACCCGGGCAAGGAGTCACGCGTGGACGGCAATTCTCGCCGAAAGCTGGTTGTCGTCGGGCAGGGGTACGTCGGACTGCCCCTGGCCATGCGCGCCGTCGAGGTCGGCTGGGACGTGGTCGGTCTTGATGTCGACGACGCGCGCGTCAAGCGCCTGCTGAGCGGCGAGTCCTACGTCGAGGACATCCCCGACGCGGAGCTCGCCGCCGCGCTGGCCTCGGGCCGCTACCTTCCGACGGCCGACTACGAGAACGCGGCCGGCTTCGACGTCGCAGTGATCACGGTGCCGACGCCGCTGCGCGAGGGCAATCCCGATCTGACGTACATTGAGGAGTCCACCGCTTCCCTTGCCCGCCAGCTGCGGGCAGCGGCCACCGTGGTGCTCGAGTCGACGACCTACCCCGGGACCACCGAGGAGCTGGTCGCGCCGATCCTGGAGTCGATCTCCGGCCTCCGGTCCGGCCACGACTTCCACCTCGGCTACAGTCCCGAGCGGATCGACCCGGGCAACCCGACCTGGACCTTTATCACCACTCCCAAGGTCGTCTCCGGCATCGACCCCAGCTCCCTGGCCGCGGTCCAGGGCTTCTACGACACCCTGATCGACCAGACGGTGCCGGTTGCGTCGACCCGGGTCGCCGAGCTGACCAAGCTGCTCGAGAACACCTTCCGACACGTCAACATCGCGCTGGTCAACGAGCTTGCGATGTACTCCCACGACCTAGGCATCGACGTCTGGGAGGCGATCGACGCGGCGTCGTCCAAGCCGTTCGGCTTCATGAAGTTCACCCCCGGCCCCGGGGTCGGCGGGCACTGCCTGCCGATCGACCCGTCGTACCTCTCCTGGCAGGTGAAGCGCTCGCTCGGCCAGCCGTTCCGGTTCGTCGAGCTGGCCAACGACGTGAACGACCACATGCCCGACTACGTCGTGCGCCGCGTGGTCACCGCCCTCAACCGCGACAGCCTGGCGGTGCGTGGCACCCGCATACTGCTGCTGGGGCTGGCATACAAGAAGAACACGGGCGACGCGCGCGAGTCCCCGGCGACCCGGATCGCGGAGCTGCTCGTGTCCTTGGGCGCCGACCTGCACGCCTGCGACCCGCACGTCGTGGAGAGTCCGGCGTTGTCGGCTCTCACGCTGGTCGACCTGACTCCCGACGAGCTCGCGTCCGCCGATCTCGTGGTGCTGCTGACCGACCACGACAGCTTCGACTTCGACTTGGTCGGGCGCCACGCTAAGAACGTCCTCGACTGCCGCAACGCGACGGGCATCCCCGACGCCGAGATCCTCTGACGCCTTGACCGGATCCCCGCTAGTCGACTGCGCGGGCGCCTCGATGGGCGGCGCCGCACGCTACCTCGGCGAGCTCGAAGACTGGCTCCTGCGCAACCCGACTCATGACATTCGGCTGGTCGGCCGTGGCCGTCGCCTGAGCCCATGGTGGCTGGTGCGCCGCGAGCTGTCGTGGCCATCGGGGCCCCGGGTGGCCCTCAACAACGTCGGCTTCGTGACCGGCGGCAGCCGCCGAACTCTGCTTCGCAACGCCCTGCACTTTCTCGACGACGCGGAGCTGGCGCAGCACGGCGCCGGGCTTCCCCGGACGTTCGGCACGGAGGTCCGGATCGTGCGCAGCGCCGCCCGGCGTTCCGACGAACTGGTGGTCCCGTGCACCGCCATGGCCGAGCGCGTCGCTCGGGTGGTGCCGGCCCTGTCCGACCGATTGGTGGTGCGCCACCACCCGCTGTCGGCCCCGGCGCTGAGCCCCCACTCGGGCCTTCCGGCGATCCTCGTGCCGGTGCTGTTCGCGCCGTACAAGCGGATGGACGAGCACCTCCAGCGCCTGCTGGACGCCCTGGACCGGCTCGACATCGGCTGCGTCGTACGGCCGACCGCGACCCGGGCGGAGCTGCCCGGCCTCGTCGACCACCCTCGCATCGACTTGGTCGGCCATCTCTCTCCCGCCGAGGTCGTGGCCGAGTGGGCGCGCAGCACGGCTGCCTACTACCCCACCGGACTCGAGTCGTTCGGCTACCCGCTGGCCGAGGCCCGGGCGGCCGGCCGGCCGATCATTGCGCTCGACTCCGCTCAGAACTTGGAAATTGCGGCGGGCGCGCTCCGCGGCTTCCGCCCCAACGACCCTGGGTCCCTGGCTGACGCGGTCGGCTCGGCGCTGTCAGACCCGCCACCGGCCGCAGACCCGTCAGAATTCCACCCGGACCACTACTTCGACTGGCTGATGGGAGATCGATGACCAAGCTCGGCCTTGTCCCCTACCCCTCGGGCGACGGCCCGGCCGCGCGCTCGGTCCCGGTGTCGGTGGTCGTGCTCGCCAAGAACGAGGCGGCCAACCTCGGCCACTGCCTCGACTCCGTCGCCTGGGCCGAGCAGGTCGTGGTCGTCGACAGCGGCTCCACCGACGAGACCCCGACGATCGCGTCCTCACGAGGCGCCGAGGTGGTCCATGAGCCGTGGCGGGGGTTCGCCCGCCAGCGCCAGTTCGCACTCGAGATGGACGTGCTGCGCCACTCCTGGATCTACTTCGTTGACGCCGACGAGTGGGTCACTTCCGACGGCGCGCGCGAGGTCGCGGCGGCGATCACGCACGCCGAGCACGCGGCGTACCGACAGCGCTTCCGGCTGGTCTTCCAGGGCCGCTGGATCCGGCACTGCGGGTGGTACTCCGGCGCCTGGATCATCCGGCTGATGCGGAGGGACCAAGCGGCGTACGGCGCTGGGGGCACCTTCGGAGAGCGCCCGACCATTGCCGGGTCCATCGGGACCCTGACGAACGACTTGGTCGACCAGGACCGCAAGGGCCTTGCCGCGTGGCTGCACAAGCACGTTGACTACGCCGTCCTGGAGGCTGAACGGCGCGGCGTGGACCTCGGCCTTCGCGAGCGCCTGCAGCGCTGGCCAGCGATGCGCCGGACCGACACCCGACCCATGGCCCGAGCGGTGCTCAAGGACTTGGTTTTCCCGGCCGTCCCGGCCAAGCCGCTCGCGATCTTCGTCTACATGTACATCGTGCGTCTGGGCTTCCTCGACGGCGTGGTCGGCCTTCGGTTCTGCGTGTTCCACGCATGGTTCCAGGTCACGGTTAACGCCGTGAGGAACTCTCCGCACCGACAGGCGTCGAGCGAACCGGGTCCGACCACCTAGTTCGTCGACGCGTAGGCCGAAGCCACCTCGCGCGCCCATTCGCGGGTTGGGTGTTCCGTCGCTCCCGCGCCCGCACCGAGCCACTGTTGCACCGGAATGGCGAAACCTGTCTTGGGTCGCTGGACGATCGCGTCCGACAGCGGTGGCGTCGGGGCCGCGGCAAGCAGCGTCTTGCCCTTGAAGTGTCGAAGGGACGCGAGGTAGGGCGCGACATCTCCCAACAGTTCGACGTCCACCAGAGGCGTTCGCAGTTCCACGCTGTGCGCCATGCTCGCCCAGTCACTGTCCCTGAGCAGCTGGTTTCGCAGGTACATCCGGGACTCGATCAGCGACATCGTCACACGCGGGTCGACCGGGCTCTCCGGGAATTGACGCTCAATCCAATCCTGAACGCTCGCCCGGCTCGTTGCCTCGCGCGCCAGATCCTCGCCCATCAAGGATGAGAGTTCCGAGACGGCGAAGAGTCCCCGTCGAGCCAGCCAGCTGCCTGGCAGGCTGCCCAGTCGGTCCGGGAACTCCAGCCAGCGTGGGTTGCCGGACCGACTTGCCTGAGCACTGGCGAGAGAGTGACTGACCCGGGACCAACCCGGCAGCCGACTGAGGAGGGCGGAGGCGGCGACCAGTCGAGGGAGCGTCGACATGTGGCCGTAGCCCTGAAACAGTTCGTCGCCGCCGACCCCGGACAGGGCCACCTTCAGCTTGAGCTCAGCGATCGCCTTGCTGGCGTACCAGGAGTTCACGCCATCCACGCTGGGCTGGTCCATGTCCGCCAGGATCCGCGGGCGATCCTCACGGAACTCCGCCTGGGTGACGACCCTGACGTGATGATCGAGGCCGTACGTGCCGGCGATCACACGCGCCGCGGATGTCTCGTCTGCGATCGTCCCCTCGAATTCCCCGAAGCGAAGCGTGATCGCCTGAACGGGGCGGTCCTGGAGAGCACTGAGCAGGCCGGCGATCGCGCCGGAGTCGATGCCCCCTGACAGGAACACCCCGACCGGAACATCCGAAACATGGTGCGCGGCGACGCTGGACCGCACCGCCTCGATCACCTGATCCCGCGTTTGCGCGATCGGCTGAGGTGCCGTGTTCACGAAGTCGTCTGCCACCGAGTGCCAGCACACGGGCGTCCGCATACCCGACTCGTCTACCCAGGCAAAGTGCCCCGGGGGGAATGAGCGCGCTCCGGCGAACCAGGTGTGAGGCTCCGCGACGCTGCCAGTCAGCCAGTACGTCGCTTGGCCCCACGGGTCCGGGTCGCCCGACAGCAGTCCGGTCGCGAGCAGGGCACGCACCTGTGAGGCGACGACCACGCCGTGTGGTCCGCTGGTGACGTAGAGCGGCTTGATCCCGTAGGGATCACGGGCGACGAAGAGCTGGCGACTCACTCCGTCCCAGATCGCCATTGTGAACATTCCGCGCAGCATCGAGAGCATGCCCGGTCCGTGTATCTCGAAGAGCTCGAGAAGGACCTCAGTGTCCGAACTCGTCCGGAACTGGATGCCGCGTTGCTGAAGGCGGCTCCTCAACTGATGGAAGTTGTAGATCTCGCCATTGAAGACAATACGGAATCGGCCCGACGCCGAAACCATTGGCTGGTCGGAGCGCGAAGTCGGGTCGAGAATGGCGAGCCGTCGGTGACCGAGGCTGACGGGTCCGCTCTCCCACAGGCCGTCTGCGTCCGGGCCGCGCAGGAACATCTGATCGCAGGCGCGCCGAACTCGGTCCGTGTGCTCAACTTCTGGACGGCGCCAGACAGCGGCCACGAGTCCGCACATTGTTAGGCCCTTCGTCTATCAAGCAATCGGTCCCACACTTCGACAAACTGCTCAGAGGCAACGTGCTTCGCGTACCGGGCCTCGACAGTGCGACGCGCGGCAAGCCCCATGATCTGTCTCCGACCATGATCCTGCAGCAGAAGCGCGATCTTGTCGCCCAATTCGGCAGCGTCTCCACGCTCGGTGAGAAATCCGTCGTGGCCGTCGGTGATCACGCCGTCGGGTCCGCCGCTGCGGGTGCTGACGACGGGCACGGAACAGGACATGGCTTCCAGCAGCACGACGCCCAGACCCTCCTCGTCGGAAGCGAGGGCGAAGACCTCCGCTTGTTGGTAGAGGCCGACCAGTTCGTTTATCCCAGGCCGCGCCACGTGGCGCACCCGATCTGTCAGTCCGAGCCGCGCAACTTCGTTCCAGTACGTCGCAGGTGGCGGCGTCGCACCCGCCGTCACCAACATGACGTCGGGCGTTGAGGATGCGATCCTTGCAAAGGCGTCCAGCAAGAGCCCGACGTTCTTTCGCGGGTCGCCGAAACGACCGACGCTCAGGATGTATCGGCCCCTTCCATCCGTGCGAGGTGCGGGACGAAAGAGTGTGTCGTCGACACCCGGGGGAGCCAGCCGGACGTCGACGTCGGGTCGATCTGAATTGAGCTCCAGTGCCTGCTCCAGCATCCAGTAGTTCATCACCTGGATAGCATCGACCGAGCGCATCGCCTTGAGCTCCATCCGGCTTACGGCCCTTGTCATGGTCCGCTGCCACCACGCAGGAGCCGTGCCGCCTGCTTGGTCGCGCATGCGCCGCTCAACCTTGACCCGCGTGGCCACGTGGAGCGAGACCGGCTTTCCGCTGCCAATCACCGGTAACGCCCACGCTGGGGCGCCGGCCACGACATGGACAATGTCCACACTTTTCAGCAGGTCGCTAAGCACGCGTCTGCGGGCATATCGGCACACTTCCAGCTCAGCCGCGGGCGAACCAACGTGAGTGAAGGGCCGGCCCTCCCAGATACCTTCCTCCGAGCTCGCTCCAAGCCAGGAGCCCGGACTAATGAGGCGTTGACTCAGAGGCTCACGAAAGGAGGAGGCGAGCGAGATGAGGGTGACGTCGTACCTACTCGACCGTTCGGCCGCCTCGATGATGAAGCGGGCAACGGCGGTCACGCCACCGCCCCCTGCCAACCCCGGAACGACGATGGCAAGTCGCGGTCGGTTTGGCACAGTCGGCCCCCACTTCGGTCCACCCAGGGCGAGCACCTTGCCACGCGAGTGATTACCTTACTCATTCCCTCGATCCGTAGGGCGGGCTCCATCGGTCTAAGCAACGCCGAACCGATGGTGGTGTTGTGGATGGCCAAGCGCAGGGTTTCGTATGAGGAGCGCGAGGGGTTCTTCGAGCTGGTGTGCTCGGGGTTGTCGTTGGCACGGGCTGCGGAGTTCTCTGGCGTGTCGTTGACTGCTGGGCGGGGGTGGTGGCAACGATCGGGTCTCGTGAAGCCAGTGATCCAGATCGGCCCTGCCGGCGGGTTGCCCGGCAACGCGCCAAGCAGGTCTCCCGATGGGGGAGCCTGACCCGGTTCTCCGGACACGGGTGGTGTGGTGATCATGCCGCTCCGTTGGCGGTGGTGTGAAGGGCAGCCGTGGCCTGTTGTTCTTGCCAGTGGTGCTCGTAGTCGACGGGGCTGAGCATCCCGATGGAGGTGTGTCGTCGCCGGGGGTTGTACCAGGCCTCGATCCACTCGAAGATCGCTGCATGGGGCTGCTCGGGGGTATCCCAGATCCGCTGGTCGAGGAGCTCGCGTTGCATGGTCGACCAGAACGACTCGATCATCGAGTTGTCCACCGAGGAGGCGGCTCTGCCCATGGATCCGAGCAGGCCGGCGTCGCGGAGCCGGTGACCGAAGACCGAAGACCGAAGACGTGTACTGGCTGCCCCTGTCGGCGTGGACCACGGTCCCGGGCTCGGGTCGGCGTCGCCAGATCGCCATCTGGAGGGCGTCGAGGACCAGTTCTGAGCGCATGTGGTCCGCGATCGACCACCCCACGACCTGCCGGGTGAACACGTCGAGCACCGCGGCGCAGTAGACCTTCCCGCCCCGGGTCGGGTGCTCGGTGATGTCGGTGCACCACAACAGGTCCGGTCCAGCGGCGACGAACCGTCGTTGCACCAGGTCCTGATGGACCGCCTCAGCCGGCCGGTGTCGGCGCTTGTGACGGTGGCTGACCCCGCGCCGCCCGACGATGCGTAGCAGCCTGGCGACCCGTTTGCGGCCGACCCGGACCCCCATCCCCAGCTGCAGCTCGGCGTGCACCCGCGGGACGCCGTAGGAGCAGCGTGACATGGCGTGGATGTCGAGGACCGTGTTCGCAAGGTACGCGTCCTCGAGGTCGCGTGCCGAGGGTGGCCGGTGCCGCCACTCGTAGTACCCCGACCTCGAGACCTTCAAGACCCGGCGGGCCACCGCGACGTCGAAGCCGTCCGCGGCGAGCTCCTGGACCAGCCGGAACCCTATTTTGCGAGCACGTTCTCCCGGGCGAAGTAGGCCGAGGCGCGTTTGAGGATCTCGATCTCCATCTCCTTGACCCGCAGCTCGCGCCGCAGCCGGACCAGCTCAGCACGCTCGTCGCTGGTCAGACCTTCCCTGCGGCCGGCGTTGATGTCGGCTTGGCTCATCCAGCGGCGCAGACCGGACTCGCTGATCCCCAGGTCCCTCGCGACCT
>JAQGKD010000135.1 GCA_028290285.1 Hyphomicrobiales bacterium | reverse complement strand
TGGCTGATCTGGTCGACCGAGTAGCGGTGCAACCAGTGGTTGTCCGCGTAGTAGCCCACCTTGTGGAGGCCGGTGGTGGCGACGATGTGGACGCCGGTGCGCCGCGAGATCTCCTGGAGCCCGCGCGCCGAGCGGCCGAAGCCGTTCGGGGTCATCTCGACCAACGCACCCAGACCCAGGGTCGGGAGGTTCCCGATCTCCTCGACCGCCTTCTCCACGCTGTCCAACCGGTAGTCCGGCTCGTTCATCACGGGCCATCCGCCGGTCATGAGCAGGTGCTCGTGGGCGAACGTCATCCCGAGCTCCGCGGGCTGGATGTCTCCCAGGACGGTCCGGATCACAGCAGTACTCCGTTCTTGACGAGGCGATCGCGAAGTGTTCCGACGTCGAGCGAGCCCGGGGTCACGTCCGACTCGACGGACATGGCAGCGGCGGTGCCGGCGGCTTCACCCATGGCCATGCACTGGGCCATGGACCGCACGGAGGCGTGCGCGTCGTGGGTCGCTGACAGGCAGCGACCGGCAACCAGGAGGCCCTCGACCTCGACGGGCAGCAGCGAACGGTAGGGCACCCCGTAGGTCTCACCGCTCGGCGTGTCGCCGCCGATGTACTCCCACACGGTGCTGCCTCCGCCGTCGTGGTCCTCCAGCGGCGCTCCACACCGTGCGATCGCGTCGTCGAAGTCGCGAGCAGACATGACGTCTTCCCGCGTGAGCACGTACCGGCCGAGCAGCCGCCGGGACTCACGGACGCCGATCCGGTCCGCGGTCGAGACCAGCGAGGCCTTCGCGTACCCCGGCACGCGGTCGACGAGGAACCGTGCGTACTCCTCGATCTGGCGACGGCCCTCCGTCTCGGCGGCGGACAGCTCGAAGGGGTCCGTCGGATCGACGCCGGAGACGCGGGTGAGGTTGGTGTGCACCACACCGGGCAGCACCGTGCGGTGCACCGACCCCTCGCGCCGCGGAAGGCGGTAGGTGCCCTCGTCGGCGGCCTCGCCGATCAGTCGGTGCAACTCCTTGGTGGTCGTGGCGCCCACCTCGACGTCCATCATGCGGAACGTGGCCGTGAGTGGCTGCAGCCGACGCCCTGGTGCGGGACGCTCCAGGGCCACCCCGGCGCGCCAGGCGACCTCCGCGTCGCCCGAGGCGTCGATGAACGCTCGAGCCCGCAGCAGGGCCGGACCCTGGGTCGTCTCCACCACGAGCCCTACGACCGAGTTGTCCTCGACCACGACCCGGGTCACCGGTGAATGGAGCAGCACGCCCGCGCCGGAATCGGCGACGAGACGATCCCAGGTGCGTCGGAGATGGTCCGGCTCGTAGGTGACACCGGTCCCGGCGCCGTACGTGTTGGGGCGTTCGAATGCGAACCCTTCGCGCAGCAGCCGGTCAGCCACCTCCCAGGCGATACCGCCCACCACCCGGACGCCCTCTGCGCCGGGGGCATAGAAGCCGTAGAAGGTGTCGAGCACCGAGGCGCCCGTCCCGCCCAGGAAGCCGGACCGCTCCACGACCAGCGTGCGGGCACCGCAACGCGCGGAGGCGACCGTGGCAGCGGAGCCGGCCGAGCCGCCACCGACGACGATGACGTCGCCGGACCAGAGCAGGGGCAGCTCGGCAACCTCGGCGAGGGACAGGCAGGTCGACCAGGTGCTCATCGCAGGTTCCATCCACCGTCGACGGGGACCACGGTTCCCGTGGTCATCGAGGAGCCGGGGGAGAGGAGCCAGGTCACGGCGTCCGCGACCTCCTCGGCCGTCACGGCCCGACCGCTCAGGGGCATCAGTTGGGGCATCCTGGCCTGGATGGCGTCGTCGGCCAGTGCCCTGGCCGCCATCGGTGTCTGCACGAGCCCGGCCGCGACGACGTTCACCCGGATCTGCCGCTCCGCCGCCTCATAGGCTGCGGCCTCCACGAGCGGGATGATCCCGGCCTTGGCAACGCGGTAGGCCGCGGTCAGGAAGTCCCGGTCGAGCGTCGAGGCAAGGGCGGAGCCGATGATGACGATCGACCCACCTTCCTCGATGACTCGCAGCGTCGCTCGGAGGAACCGGAAGACAGACGTCAGGTTGACGCGGAGGACCTCGTCCCACCCCTCGTCGGAGCAGTCGGTCACCCGTGCGTCGCCCAGCCGACGGCCGCTCATCCCCACCGCGTGGACGGCGCCGGTGAGGCGTGCGCCGTCGGCCGTGGCTCGCGCGATCCCCATCTCGCAGCCGCCCGGCTGGGTGATGTCGACCTCGGGCAGATCGGTTGCGACGACCCGGCGACCAGCGACGCCCAACGCGGACACGCAGGCTTGACCGATGCCCCCCGCGCCCCCGGCAACCCAGACGACGCCACTCATCGGGCGACCCGCAACACGGAGGCACTGCGCTTGGCGTGGTCCAGGTACGCCGCGTCGAAGAGCTCGCGGGACCGCTCCGCACCGACCAGTTGTGCGCTCGTGATGACCGGCGGGATGTGGCCGGCCTCGACGAGCAGTTCCGCCACGCGGACCTTGATGGCGTTGACGATGGTGACGTTGGCGAGCGTGGAGGC
>JAQGKD010000120.1 GCA_028290285.1 Hyphomicrobiales bacterium | reverse complement strand
TCGCGACGGCATTCGTCGAAGCGCATTTGAGCTGCTCTCCTATCCTGCCGTATCTTTCAAGAGCATGGCTGAACATGTGCCGGCTCTGCAACAAATCTCAACGGGTATCGGACAACAGATCGAGATTGAAGCTAAATACGCAGTATATCTCGAGCGCCAGTCAAACGAAATTGCGTCTGCACGCGCGAATGAGATCGTTCAGATCCCCTCCGACTTTAATTTCTCTGCCGTTGGCGGCCTCTCCCATGAGGTCATTGCCCGCTTGAGTCATGTCCGTCCGATGAATCTGGGTCAGGCGGGCCGGGTTGAAGGCGTGACGCCTGTCGCGATTACGCTTCTTGCCATAAAGTTGAAGCAGATAAGCGCGATCGATTCGGGGCAGAGACGTATGTCATGAGTGGTGACCCATCAAGATCGCGCTTGCTGGCCGAGCTCCGCATCGATAGTGACTCGATTAAACGTTTGGAAATCTACGAGAACTTGCTTCAAAGATGGTCAGCGATCAAGAACCTGGTAGCGGCGTCAACTTTGAAGGATGTATGGATACGGCATTTTATAGATTCGGCTCAGGTCCAACGGGCCGTCCCGCAGGCTAAGGTCTGGGCGGATCTTGGGTCGGGGGCGGGTTTTCCCGGCTTGATTACTGCTATTTTACTCGCCGACGTGCCGAACACGCATGTGCACCTTATCGAAGCAGACCATAGGAAATGCGCGTTCTTGCGAGCTGTTTCACGTGAAACAGGATGTAGAACGACGGTTCACAGTGAGCGGATCGAAGATGTGGTAGGAACGCTCGTCGGCGTAGAAGCGGTAAGCGCGAGAGCCGTAGCTTCTCTGGCTCAGCTCGTGAGTTGGAGCGCGCCACTTTTATCGATTGGCGCCATCGGTGTTTTTCCGAAGGGAAAACGTGTCCACGGCGAATTGACCGAACTCTCAACAGATAGTAGCTTCACTGCAACGCTCGGCACTAGCGTTAGTCCGGGGGGAGGTTACCTCGTCCTTGTGCGCCGGCGAATTTGCCCAAAGATCGGAGTATCAACGTGAACTCACCCGCTATGAGGGTCTTAGTTCTCGCCAATCAAAAGGGTGGTGTCGGTAAGACGACTACAGCCATCAATCTGGGTACAGCCCTGGCCGCGATAGGTGAGCGCGTTCTGATCATCGATCTCGATCCGCAGGGAAACGCGTCTACGGGCTTGGGTATTGACAGAAAAAGTCGTGCGACCTCGACCTATGACGTGATGATCGGTGATCGCAGCTTGTCCGAGGTTCTACAGGTCACGGCCGTACCACGGCTCTGCGTCGCTCCCTCGACCCTTGACCTTCTTGGCGTGGAACTGGAAATTGCCGGGGACAAGGATCGTGCTTTCAAGATGCGGAAGGCCATAGATCTGCTCGCAACCGAGAGCGATGGTGATAAGGGTTTTACTTACGTCCTCATTGACTGCCCGCCATCGCTGAACCTTCTCACGATCAACGCCCTGGCTGCTGCCGACTCGGTGCTCGTGCCTTTGCAATGCGAGTTCTTTGCTCTAGAGGGATTGTCTCAGTTGTTGTCAACGGTTGAGCAAGTTCGCCGAACACTCAACACTGGGTTGACCATTCACGGTGTCATTCTCACGATGTTTGACCCCAGGAATAATCTTGCCTCGCAAGTCGTCGCTGACGTTCGTCAGTTCATGGGCGAAAAAGTGTATGAAACGGTGATACCCCGCAACGTCCGGGTTTCAGAAGCGCCGTCTCACGGTAAGCCAGTGCTTCTTTACGACTTGAAATGTACGGGCAGCCAAGCGTATCTCAAGCTTGCGTCTGAGGTCATTCAACGTGAACGTCGCCTGCGCGCCGCTTAATTTTTTGAAAGGGCCAACCATGGCAGAAGAAATTCGCCCTCGTCTAGGACGAGGCTTAGCCGCCCTGATTGGCGATTCGGGTCCGGAACCATCATTCGCCGAGCGCCCACAAGGGCAGAAGCGTATCCCGATTGAGTTTCTGAAGCCAAATCCCCGCAATCCGCGGCGCTCCTTCGACGAGGATCAGCTCTCGGAACTGGCGGAATCGATCCGGGAAAAGGGGGTCATCCAGCCGATCCTCGTGCGCGCCATTCCTCAAACGGTTGACGCATATGAAATCATCGCAGGTGAGCGGCGTTGGAGAGCAGCCCAGAAGGTGGGTGTTCATGATGTCCCTGTCGTCGTAATCGAGGCTGACGATAAGCAGTCCCTTGAAATCGCCATTATCGAAAACGTTCAGCGCGCGGATCTGAATGCGATTGAAGAGGCGGTCGGTTACGAGCAACTTGCGACGGAGTTCAATTATTCGCAAAATGAACTTGCAAAAATCATCGGTAAGAGCAGAAGCCATATAGCAAACACGCTCCGCCTTTTAAAGCTGCCAGTTTCCGCACGGGATCTAGTGACGAGTGGCTCTATCTCCGCCGGACACGCCCGCGCCCTTCTTTCCGTCGTTGACCCAGAATCGGTCGCGAAACGGATCCTTGAGGAGGGGTTGACGGTTCGGGATGTGGAGCGCCTCGCGCAGGAAGATTCCCGGAAGGCTGATTCTTCCCCGGAAATAATGGCGTCTAAGCCCCGCGCGCAGAAGGATGCCGACACGCGCGCCCTTGAAAAAGCGCTAAACGATGTTCTTGGGATGAACGTTGCGATCAAGCACCGCGGCGAAGCCGGAGAGGTGGCTATCCGGTACACGTCTCTCGAGCAGCTCGATGCATTGTGTCAAAGGCTGAAGGCCTAGCGACCTGTGCTGCGGCGAGCGGCATTCGCTAGCGTCCAAAAGGTGCGCGCTGCAATTTCCTGGGAAAGGCGCGCGTCTTTTCGGCAGTCTTGCAGGGTTTTTGCTAGAATCTCGATGGCGCGACTAAGCGTCACTGCCGTCCAAAGATCAAACTGGGCCGCCAGGGCGTCGCGCCCGAGGTAGATGAAAGCGCGCCGTTGGGCCTTCTCAATCGCGGCGTCGCGGGGCAGGCCCCTGCCTATGTCAAGGCGAGCCCGATGGAACATGACCGCATGACGCATGGCGGTGCCGACCAACATGCCCGGGTCCCCACCCGTCGCGAACACTCGCTGTACGGCGTCATCAACCAGGTCAATCCTGCCGCTGAACGCGGCATGGATGGCAGCGTCGAGGTTGATCAGCGAAGCGTCGACGATGATGGCTTCAACGTCTTCAGCCGAAATCCTTCCGGTCCCGTGCGCATAAAGGGTCAGCTTTTCCAGCTCCGAGCGAGTGGTGAGTCTGTCCGCTCCGAGCGAACGAGCTACAAGCGCGGAGACTTCTCGATCAATTTGCAACCCGGCCTTGGCTGCATGGTCCTCCACGATTGAGCGGATATGGCCCTCATCGTCATGGGCGCATTCGACTGCGGCAGCGTGCCGTTCCCGCTCGAACAGCTTTCGAAGCGCAGAATCTTTCTTGAGTGGTCCTGCTTCGACGATGACGACGGCATCCACTGATACCGAACTCACGACCGGCTCAAAAACGGGAATAAGATTCTTGCTGCCTGCACGTATCCAGATCGCGCGACGCCCGCCGAACAGCCCGATCGTGTTTATCTCGTCCATCAAACGCATTGGATCGCCCGCCAGATCGTCTCCATCCAGGCGTACGAGTTGGAAAGCATCAGAAGGGTCGTCTATCGTTTTCGACACAACGCCCCTGAGGCGCTCACCGACCAGCCCGGCATCGACGCCGAAGAACAGGTAATAACCGATGTGAGCAGGCGGCCTCGCAAGGACCCGGTCGGCTTCGGAATGACGAACCGCGACCATGTCAGTTGTGGGCCAGAGCGATCGCCAATCGTGTCTTGATTTGATCGGCGAGCGTTTTGGCGTCTCGGATTTCCGCGTCGCGGGCTGCGCGGATATTTGCGAAGCGTTGGCTGCTTCGGTCGTAGGAGGCAACCGTGAAAGCGACACCTTCAGTCACCGGCGCCCCACCCTCGGCCGGGAGCAGACGGTAATCGGCATCGACAACGACAGAGCCCGCAGTCGCTCTCCCGCTGATCGTATCGATAAGCGGGGTCTGGACGGTTTCACGGATCGCGATGTAGAGGCGATATTTCGGCGTTACCGACGAACCTGTTCCATTGAGGCTGAAACTTAGTTCGTTCGCCAGATAATGGCCAATCCGATCAGGAATGGGTTCAATCGCGATTGCGGAAAGTTGAGACCGCAGCGCCGCACCCTCCAAGCCGCCATACATAGGTTGCACGCAACCGGACAGCAGAAGGGACGCCGCGAGGCTTGCGATGAGGATGCTAGGCTTAAACGACGACATTGACGATCCTTTGCGGAACGATAATGACTTTCTTTGGCGAACGCCCGCCCAGTTCCCGGACGATCGCTTCCAGTTTGAGCGCTTCACCTTCAACCATCGACTGATCGGCATCGCGGGAAATCAGGAGTTCAGCGCGTTTTTTTCCGTTGACCTGCACAGGTATAACAATCCTGTCCTCGACAGCCAATGACCGATCAAGCACCGGCCAGGGCAATTCCGAGACCAGACCTGTGTTCCGAAGCGCGACCCAGCATTCCTCAGCCAGATGAGGCATCATTGGTGCAAGCATATGTATGAGCGTCTCGGCAGCTTCACGATAGGCCCAACGCAGGTCGTCCGTGAGTTGCTCCGGTGCTTCAATAGCAGCGATCGAAGATGAAACTGCGTTGGTCAGTTTGCGCAATTCCGCAATAGCAGTGTTGAAGCGAAGGCGTTCGATATTCTCTTCCACTCGCATCAAATGACCATGAACGATTTTGCGAACCTCGGTGGCGACCTTGCCGAAAACAGGAAGCGCCCGGGGTGTGGACGCTGAGATATCACCGAGTTCCAGAACCAAACGCCAGATCTGCTGTGTGTAGCGGGCCGCGCCCTGAATACCATCTTCGCTCCAGATCACGTCACGGTCGGGAGGCGAGTCCGAAAGCATAAACCAGCGTGCCGTGTCCGCCCCATAGGTGCCAATGATATCGTCGGGATCGACCGTGTTGCGCTTGGATTTCGACATCTTTTCAATAGGACCGATTTCAATCGGCTCACCCGTGGCAACCGACGTTCCGCAGCGACCATCCGCCGTTAATTCCACTCGGACTTCAGTCGGGGTGAGCCATGCGCCCGCCATGCTACGGTAGGTTTCATGGACGACCATGCCCTGCGTGAACAAGCCGGCGAAAGGCTCCTTCACTCCGAGGTGGCCGGTCTGCTTCATTGCTCGCGCGAAAAAGCGAGAATAAAGCAGATGAAGTATCGCATGCTCGATTCCGCCGATGTACTGATCCACCGGCAGCCAATGATCAGCAGCCGGCGACGTAGGGTCACGGGTGTTGGAGGGATCCGTGAAGCGGGCGTAATACCAAGACGAATCGACGAATGTGTCCATTGTATCGGTCTCGCGTCGGGCGGGACCTCGGCAGACAGGACAGTCGACATTTTTCCATGTGGGGTGATGATCGAGCGGGTTCCCGGGTTTGTCGAATACGACATCATCTGGCAAAACCACCGGCAGGTCGGCAAGCGGCACCGGAACTGTTCCGCATGCCTCACAATGAACGACGGGAATCGGGCATCCCCAGTACCGTTGCCGCGAAACGCCCCAGTCACGTAGCTTGAAGTTAACCTGTCTCTCACCCTGAGGCTGGCCGCAGAGCGAGGTGGCTTCCAGTCGTCGCGCGACGTCCGCCTGCGCGACGGCAGTCGACATGCCGTCCAGAAATTTAGAATTGATCATGGTGCCATCGCCTTCGTAGGCCGTATCGGCGATAGCAAAGGCGTGGGGATCTTGCCCTGGTGGACAGACGACCGGGGTCACCGAAATATCGTGCGCTCGAGCGAAGTCTAGATCTCGTTGATCGTGAGCTGGACAGCCGAACACGGCGCCGCTGCCGTATTCCATCAGGACGAAATTCGCGACGTAGACCGGAAGCGTGCAAGATTCATCGAAGGGATGCGCGACCCGAAGTCCAGTGTCGATCCCCTTCTTTTCCGCTGTTTCTATAGTGGCAATCGAGGTGCCCATGCGACGGCAGTCCTCGATGAATTCCGCCAGGGCTGGTTGTGAGGCGGCTGCCGCGCTCGCGATGGGATGATCAGGTGCGATCGCGATGAACTTAGCGCCGAAGAGGGTATCGGGCCGTGTCGTGTAAACTTCGAGAGCGACGGCAGACGTCGTCTCGGATGGTTCCAGCGCAAATCGTACCCGTAGTCCCTCGGAGCGGCCGATCCAGTTGCGCTGCATAAGGCGCACTTTTTCAGGCCAGCGATCGAGTTGGTCGAGCGAATCCGTGAGGTCCTGTGCAAAATCGGTGATCTTCAGGAACCATTGCGTGAGTTCACGCTGTTCCACCTCGGCACCCGAGCGCCAACCCTTGCCGTCGATGACTTGTTCATTGGCGAGGACCGTATGGTCCACTGGGTCCCAATTGACTTTGGATTTCTTGCGTGTGACCAGGCCTGCTTCCAAGAAATCCAGGAAGAGCCGCTGCTGGTGCTTGTAATAGGCTGGGTCACATGTTGCGATCTCTCGCGACCAATCCAGCGAAAGGCCCATGGATTTCAGCTGGTCCCGCATCGTCGCAATATTCGCGTACGTCCATTTTGCGGGATGGGTCTTGTTCTGCATGGCTGCATTTTCTGCAGGCATGCCGAATGCGTCCCAACCCATGGGATGCAGGACGTTGAATCCGCGCGCGCGCTTGTATCGGGCAATGACATCGCCCATCGCGTAGTTCCGGACATGACCCATGTGGATCCTGCCCGATGGATAGGGAAACATTTCAAGGACATAGTACTTTGGCCGAGGATCGTCGTTTTCGGTGCGGAACGTCTGCCGTTCGGCCCATACGGCCTGCCATTTACCTTCCGCTTCACGCGGGTTGTAGCGCTCGGATTTCATGAAGCTCGTTCGATGATGTAGCTGGTTTCAGGGCGTGGCGCTGGGCCAGATCATCAGGCAAAGAGCATGATTTCCATATAAGGGTCAATCTTGGCTCGCGATAGGCAAGGCCCCTCGAGACTGCTAAATCCGCACTTTGGAATGAAGGGGGTCACAATGGCTGAGTTGGGTTCGCATGGCGTCGGGAATACCGCTCCGGCGACAGTTTCGCGTCTGCGTGACGTCCGGACAAGAATGGCTCGGTCGGCGGCGGGCGCTGGCCGTTCAAGTCATGCAGTGACTCTGGTCTGCGTCACCAAGGGGCAGGATCTCGAAGCCATACGCCCGGTTCTGACAGCTGGAGAGCGGGTTTTCGGTGAAAACCGCGTGCAGGAAGCTCAGCGAAAGTGGCCGACCCTCCGTACAGAATTCGAAGGTATTGAACTGCATCTTATCGGGCCGTTGCAGACCAATAAGGTTCGGGAAGCGGTGTCCCTTTTCAATGTCATCGAAACCCTTGATCGACCCAAACTGGCTGAGGCCCTCGCCAGTGAATTCCAGTCTGGCCGACCCAAACCGGAGCTCTACGTTCAGGTCAATACTGGCCGGGAGCCTCAGAAGGCCGGCGTTGCTCCCGAGGAGGTCGATGGGTTTCTCACCTTCTGCAGGACAATCTGCAATCTTGAGATCAGCGGTTTAATGTGTATCCCGCCGATGGGTCAGCAGGTCTCGCCACATTTTGCACTTCTGTCGTTGCTCGCGGCCCGTAACGACATCACGCGATTGTCCATGGGAATGAGCGCCGATTACGAACTCGGGATCCAGCTTGGCGCGACACACGTCCGAGTTGGCTCCGCCATATTTGGTGAGAGGCCCGCACCGTAGGTGTGTGCTCAACGTCGGATCTCAAGCACGGCCTTCTTTGAAATTCGGGGCAGGAGCCGCCGCATGTCCGCAGCCGATATTGCGACGCAGCCTTGCGTGGGGGAATAATTCTCTCGGGCAATATGGAAGAAAATGGCGCTTCCTGCGCCGCAGACCCGCGGCCTGACATTGTGGCTAGTTGTCAGAACGATGTCGTAAATCTCATCGGACCGCCAGAGACATTCATGGCTGCGCTGATGGCCGGCTCGAACATGGCGATTGTAGAGTGCGCTTGTTGGATCATCGCACCATCCCTCGGTCTTCCTCATTGTGAGGAGCGGCAGCTGCGAACGAAAGCGAGCATGCCGGTCGGCACGGTAAAAGCCATGCATGATCTGATACCTCCCAGCTGGGGTCGCACCATCTCCCTCGCGCTTTAGGGTGCTCACGCCGGAACGGCCCAGGGTGGCGCGGATTGTGGAGTGACCAATATGTAATCGCGCTGCGTGGGGCTTCCCGGGGGCGAGGCATCGGCCAACACTGATCGACTTTATCAGTCGCGGACGGACCTTCCCAAAGCTTAGGGACGTCATTGCTATCCTCTCCATCGACACTGAACGTCGGAATGTTGCAAACCGTACAGGATGCATGATCTAGAACAATGGCTCTGGTCGTAATAGAAGAGGGTGGAAGTGACAGCGGAAGGTCAAGATGACGCAAGTTCGCAAAATTCTCATCGCCGATGATGACCTCGACCTTCGTACCGCTTTGGCTGAGCAGCTCGGCTTGCATGAGGAATTTTTGGTGGTTCAGGCGGAAACGGCGCAATCTGCGATTTCCCTTGCTCTCGAAACCGCACCAGACCTTGTCATCATGGACGTCGGTCTTCCTGACAAGGATGGGCGTGAAGCCGTTCGGGAACTCAGGACAAAAGGTTTCAAGAGCCCGATTATCGTCCTGACTGGACATTCGTCCGACGAAGACATGGTCATGGGCCTGGAATCTGGCGCCAATGATTATGTCAACAAGCCCTTCCGTTTCGCCGTCCTTCTGGCGCGCATCCGCGCGCACCTTCGCCAGCATGAGGCCAGCGACGATGCTGTTTTTCAGATTGGCCATTATACGTTCCGTCCCGGTTCCAAGCTCCTGACGAATGACAAGGGCGGCAAACTCCGCCTGACGGAAAAGGAAACGGCGATTCTTCGTTTTCTCTACCGCGCCGGACAGCAGGTCGTCACGCGCGAGGTGCTGCTGCGGGAGGTCTGGGGTTACAATGCTGCGGTTACGACCCACACGCTCGAGACACACATTTATCGCCTTCGACAGAAAATCGAGAGCAATCCCGCCAATGCCCAGCTCTTGGTGACGGACGCCGGTGGGTATAAACTCGTCCCATAGGCTCATCGGAGGCGAACGCATGGCACTCGAGGACGACATCCGTAACCTGGCGCGCTTGCCGCTCTTCACGGATGTAGAAGCCGATGCGCTTCGCCTGATCGCGTTTTCCGCTGAGACGAAGATCCTTAGAACCGGAGAGGTTCTTTTCCGCCGTGGCGATCTTTCCGATGGTGGGTATGTGGTTCTCTCGGGCTCATTTCATGTGGATCCCGATGGTCTGACGCGCAGAGGAGGTCAAATCGTCAGCCTCCACTCGCTGATCGGGGAACTGGCGTTGTTGATACCAACCGATAGGCCAGCGACTGTCATGGCCCGGGAGCCGTCGACCGTTCTCAAGATATCTCGATCAATGTTTCACCGCGTCCTGAAGGAATTTCCCCAGAGTGCAGTTCGTCTGCGGAGCACGATGGCGAAACGGCTCTCGACCTTCACCAGTGGGCTTGCTGTTGATGCCGAAATGTCAGAGGCAGGCCTCTAATCCCCGAGGGTGATCATGACGGGCACGTGGTCGGACGGCCGCTCCCACCCGCGTGCTTCCTTGAGGATATCAAGCCCAATTACCTTGGATCCGAGATCCTGACTGACCCAGATGTGGTCCAGACGACGGCCTTTGTCCGCAGTCAACCAGTTCGGCGAGCGGTAGCTCCACCACGTGTAGAGCTTTTCCTCTGGCGGGATTTGCGTGCGTAAAGCGTCGACCCATGGACCCGACGCCAAGACGCGCTGCAGGCCGGCAACTTCGATGGGCGTATGGCTTACGACCTTCAATAGCGCCTTGTGGCTCCAGACATCAGTCTCCAGCGGAGCGATGTTGAGATCTCCCACGACAACCGTCGATCCGAGAGCCAGATCGGCAGCGGTCATCCATCCAGCCATCTCCTCAAGGAACCCGAGCTTATGTGCAAATTTCGGGTTCATTTCGGGATCGGCCACGTCTCCGCCGGCCGGAACATAAAAGTTATGAACGGTCACTTCCCTACCACCGACGACAACAGTCGCTGCAATATGCCGTGCGTCGCCTTTGGCGCAGAAATCGTGTCGATCTATGCGACCGAGTGGGTGGCGCGAAGCTATGGCCACGCCGTGATAGCCCTTTTGCCCATGGATCGCGATGTGTTCGTAGCCTGCATCGCGTAAGGCCCCGCTCGGGAATTCACCATCGCGGCACTTTGTCTCTTGCAGGCACATGATGTCGGGAGCGTGCGACGCGAGATAGCGTTGGACCAGCGGCATGCGCAGCCGCACCGAATTTATATTCCACGTCGCGATTTTGAGTGCCACTGCCCACCTCACATTCCAGCGTGGACGTTGCACAAACCGTCTGTCCTCGCAACCGTCCCAGCTGCTCCGCTCGCAGCTGGCGGTTTAGTTGAACCGCTCATAATTGATTTGAAAGAGCGATGCTTCCGGCTTCTGAGCAAGGTCAATGTTCGAGAGCGAAACAAGCGTCTCGTAGCCCTGCGGATCGGTCACGGTCCACTGCTTCAGATTGAAATTCGCGGCATCGAAGACGAGTCGGATACGTGAGGTTCCACCGAATGTCGCTTTGTCTTCCACGAGAATGGACACGGAGCGATCATCAGTTTTGACGTCGAGGATTTTGGTGTCACGCGCCAGGTCGATCCGCTCCTTCAGGAGGAATTTGAGGGGCGTCTGTCCGATGAAATAAACGTCCTGTGTCGCAAGCTTGCGATCACGGATCGCCACAGATGTTCCATCCGCAATAATCTCGAGGGTGGCTGGCCGAGCGTATTCAAACCGCATGCGTCCAGGCCTTTGAACGTACAGCTTGCCATCCGTGCGCCGACCATCCGCGCCGAGCTGGACGAAGTCGGCGACCATGGTGGCGTTGGCGTTGAAATAAGCATTCGCTTTCTGGATGGCAGTGGCCGAATCCATCCCAGTCTTGGCGGGGGCCTGACGCGAGATTGCTTTGCTGGCTCCGGTGGCACCGAGGTTCATGGGTGCGCCCGACGTCTGGGCCATCGCTGCAGAGCCTGCAGCAAGCCCGAGGCAAAGTCCAAGGAAAGGCCAGATGCGCGACATGGTGTGTTCTTCCGAGTTGGTTCTGGATCTGGTTTGCTAGGCTAATGCCGTGGCGAATCTGAGACGAAAAGCTCAATCCGGCTCTGGGTCGAACGCGCCCCGGTCGACGCCGTTACCCACAAGGATCTCACGTTTGCCGGCATGGTTTGCGGCGCCGACGACGCCCTCGCGCTCCATACGCTCGACCAGCGACGCTGCCTTATTGTAGCCGACCGACAGCCGGCGCTGGATGTAACTCGTGGAACATTTCCGGTCTCGCAAGACAATCGCGACAGCACGATCGTACATGTCTCCCGATTCTTCTGCATCCATGCTGCCCGGGCTGGCCTTCTCGCTTTCTTCGGCGACCACGTCGTCGTCCGCCGTAATAGCCTCAAGATATTCCGGCTGCCCTTGCGTCTTCAGATGCGCGACGATTTTCTCCACTTCGTCGTCGGAGACGAACGGTCCATGGACGCGGGAGATACGTCCGCCGCCCGCCATATAGAGCATATCGCCCTGACCGAGGAGTTGCTCGGCTCCCTGCTCGCCGAGAATCGTGCGAGAGTCGATTTTAGATGTAACCTGGAAAGATATCCGGGTCGGAAAATTCGCCTTGATCGTTCCGGTGATCACGTCGACGGACGGGCGCTGCGTAGCCATGATCAGGTGAATCCCGGCGGCACGTGCCATCTGCGCAAGACGCTGGATCGCGCCCTCGATATCCTTGCCGGCCACCATCATCAGGTCGGCCATTTCGTCGACGATCACGACGATGTAGGGCAAGGGCGAAAGATCCATGTCTTCCTTCTCGTAGATGGCCTCGCCCGTTTCCCGATCATAACCGGTCTGCACTGTGCGTGAGATCACCTGTCCTTTGGCGGCAGCTTCCGCCACGCGTGCGTTGAACCCGTCAATGTTTCGAACACCAACCTTCGACATTTTCTTGTAACGGTCTTCCATTTCCCGAACGGCCCATTTCAGGGCAACGACCGCCTTTTTCGGGTCCGTCACAACAGGCGTCAAAAGGTGAGGGATGCCGTCGTAAACGGACAATTCCAGCATCTTCGGATCAACCATGATCAGGCGGCACTCTTCCGGCTTCAGCCGATAGAGCAGGGACAGGATCATGGTGTTGATGGCGACTGATTTGCCAGAGCCGGTGGTGCCCGCGACAAGCAAATGGGGCATACGAGCGAGATCTACGATGACGGGTTCGCCGCCAATGGTCTTGCCAAGCGCGATCGCAAGCCGATGCTTGTTTTTCTCGAAATCTTCCGATGCCAGAAGCTCCCGCAGGTACACCGTTTCGCGGCGCTGGTTCGGGAGTTCGATGCCGATGGCATTGCGCCCCTGGACGACAGCGACACGCGCTGAGATCGCGGACATGGATCGAGCGATGTCATCGGCCAGGCCGATGACACGTGATGATTTGATGCCCGGGGCGGGCTCCAACTCATAGAGCGTCACGACCGGACCCGGCCGAACGTTGATAATCTCACCCTTGACGCCGAAGTCGTCGAGCACGCCTTCGAGCAGCCGCGCATTCTGCTCCAATGCGTCTTCGGAGATCTTGCTTATCGCCTGCTTCTTGGCTTCCGTGAGAAGCAGCAGGGGCGGCAATTCATAGGTGGTTCGGGGCAGCAACGAAGGCTGCGCTTCCCTGATTGCGCGTTTCCCAGACTTGATCGCGGGGGCCGGTGCGGTGACGCGGCTGGCGATCGGCACATCTGACGGCTCGTCATCATCTTCATCGTCGTCGGGAACTGTGGCGACGGGCGCCGGCTTTCGTGTGGGCCGCTCAATTGGCTGACCCAGCGTCGGCTCGATGCGCGGTGACACGGATCCATCTTGCAGCTGGCTCCGCCGCGGGCGTTCCACTTCCGGCTCGGCTCGTCTGTCGTCGTTCTGGGTTCCGATGCGGCGAGCGATTGCCGCCTTCAGGCTGAGCAGGCCATGAATGACGGCACCGAGCGAAATCAGGCCCAAGCCTGGCTCGCCGGATGCGTCATCATCGTCATCGCCATGATTTCGGCGGTCTGACTTGTGCTGGAAGTCCTCGTTATCCGGTTCCACGTCTTCCTGATACGCTCCCGAAATACCAAACCCTGAAGCGGCACTCATCGCGAGCAAGGAGATGGCTGCGCAAACGGCGCCTGCCAGGAGAAGCGGTAGACTGGAGCGGCCTCCAAATTTTCGCGGCAGGGCCAGCAGCGCATCGCCCACGACCCCGCCAAGACCAGTGGGAAGAGGCCAGCGATCCGTGACGGGCAGCAGGGAGAAAACAGCGGCCGTGGCAAAAGTGCCGACGAGCCAAAGCATGATGCGCAGGCGCGGGCGTTCCAGACAACGTGCCGTCACGAGCCTCCAACCCCAGCAGGCGAGCGGGACGAGAAGCACCACAGCAGCAAGGCCGAACATTTGCATGACCAGATCCGCGCATACAGCGCCGATCGACCCCAGCAGATTCCGCGTCGTGCCGGATGTCGCGTAGTTCAAGCTGGGGTCCTGCACCGACCAGGTGAGCAGGGCAAGCGCGAGCGAACCGCATCCGGCGAGTAGGGCCAGCCCAGTTAATTCCGCACAGCGCTTCGCCATGAAATCACGGATCGGCTCCGGGATGTAATGAATGGCTGAATAGGTGGTTGTCCGCATTGCTCCTGCACCGAATCCGGGCCACGCCCTACACTGGTTCGGGCGAGGAACGGCACCGAACAAACTGCTTTTGAAGCTAGGCCCGCGCGGTTAACGGCAGTTTAACCCTGCCGCGCTGCCGCTCGCCGCAGAACGCAAAACGGCGGCGCCAAGGCACCGCCGTTTCACCATTATAACCCGGACGGATCAGGGATTGTAGGCGCGTTCGCCGTGTTCAGCGACATCGAGACCCTCACGCTCTGCGTCGACCGTCACCCGCAGACCGATGATGAGATCCACTACCTTGTAGAGGATTGCCGAGCCGATACCCGACCAGCAGATCGTCAGGCCAACCGCTTTGAGCTGGGCAATTACCGCAGGAGCAAGTTCATAGGCCGCGATGACCATTTCGCCGGGCTTGGTTTCGTAGTCGGCGATGCCTGTACCACCCAAAGCCTGGTTGACCAATATGCCGGTAGAGATGGCGCCGATGATGCCGCCGACGCAATGCACGCCGAAGACGTCAAGGGAGTCGTCGTACTTGAGCTTGTTCTTCACGATCGCCACGAAGAAGAAGCAGGCCACACCAGCCACGAGGCCGAGGACAATCGAACCCATCGGGCCAGCGAAGCCGGAAGCCGGGGTAATGGCCACGAGACCAGCCACGGCGCCCGATACCATCCCAAGCAGAGACGGCTTACCCTTCGCGCCCCATTCGGCGAAGAGCCACGCGAGAGACGCAGCGGCCGCGGCCACGAACGTGTTCACGAAGGCCAAAGCCGTCGTGCCGTTCGCTTCGAGGTTGGAACCTGCGTTGAAGCCGAACCAGCCAACCCACAAGAGCGAAGCGCCGATCATGGTCATGGTCAGCGAGTGGGGAGCCATCACCTCACGGGGATACCCAACGCGCTTGCCGAGCATCAGCGCGCCGACGAGACCAGCGATACCCGCGTTGATGTGAACAACAGTGCCGCCCGCGAAGTCCAGAGCACCCCATTTGAAGATCATGCCAGCATCGGCCTTGACCGCTTCAAACGTGGCAGTAGCAGCCGTTTTCGTCGCTTCGTCCGTCGCAGCAGCAACAGCCTTGGCAGCATCGCCGATTGCGTCCGGTCCGCCCCAGTACCAAACCATGTGGGCGATCGGGAAGTAGATCAACGTGACCCAGAGGACAATAAAAAGCATCAGCGCGGAAAACTTGATGCGCTCGGCGAAGGCGCCGACGATCAGGGCGGGCGTGATGCAGGCGAAAGTCATCTGGAACGCCATGTAGACGTATTCCGGAATGACGACGCCATTCGAGAAGGTTGCCACGGTCGAGTCGGGCGTGATCCCCAGGAGGAACGCCTTGGAGAGGCCGCCGACATAGTCGTTGAGGCTGCCGCCGTTGGTAAAGGCTAGCGAATAGCCGTACGTGACCCAGATGATCGAAACGAGCGATACGATCATGAACACCTGGCTGAGCACCGACAGCATGTTCTTCGTGCGGACGAGTCCGCCGTAGAACAAGGCGAGACCCGGAATGGACATCATCAAGACCAGCAGGGTCGAGACCAACATCCACGCCGTGTCACCCTTGTTGGGAACCGGAGCGGCTGGCGCTTGCGCCAGTGCAGCGCTGGCAGAAACGGCCAGCGAAAGGAATCCAATGCCGGCTGCGCGGCTTATGGACGGGAACAACGAGACGGATTTCATTTCATACTCCTGGGGAAGTCGGGTGGGGACGTCAGAGCGCGTCCGTGTCCTTCTCGCCGGTGCGGATTCGGATGGCCTGTTCAAGCGAGCTGACAAAGATCTTGCCGTCGCCGATCTGGCCCGTGCGCGCGGCGGAAACGATCGCCTCGACGACGCGATCCGCGAGTTCGGACGTGACAGCCACTTCGATCTTCAGCTTCGGCAAAAAGCTCACGGCGTATTCGGCGCCCCGGTAGATTTCGGTGTGCCCCTTCTGCCGACCGTAGCCCTTGACCTCGGTTACCGTGAGCCCGTGCACGCCAACGGCGGTGAGCGCGTCGCGCACCTCGTCAAGCTTGAACGGCTTGATTATCGCCATCACAATTTTCATCTCGGTTTCCCTGCTTGGCCGTAGTGCCGGCGCCCCTTAGTTGCGACGCCCCATTGCCGGCTCGGTTCTGGCCTAACTGCCTGTCGCAGGGACAAGCAGCTATGCTGGCACTGCCGCAATCAAGCGGCATGCCAAGTCCGTTTTTCGGCTTTCACGGTTGATTCAAAGGACTTATTAGCCGTCCTTATAGGCCGATGGCCTTGCAAGAAGCTGATTGATCATTTTATGTGCAGCGCGCGCCCAATTGATGAATAAAAAATAGGCTTTTAGGATTTCGCTGCCTGCGGCCTGATCAATCCCTCCTGCATCACAGACGCAATAAGCCGTCCGTCCCTCGAGAAAAGACTGCCACGGCAAAGACCCCGTGCTCCATTTGCGTTCGGGCTTTCCTGGTCATAGAGCATCCATTCGTCGGCCCGGAATGAGCGGTGAAACCAGAGTGCATGGTCGAGGCTAGCGACCTGAGTGGTTCCATCGAAAACGGACCGGCCATGGCTTACCAGTGCTGTGTCCAGAAGGGTCATATCGGAGAGGTATGCGAGTACTGCACGATGGATGGGGGCGTCGTCCGGGAGACGACCGGAGGCGCGCATCCAAATCTGCTGTGATGGACGGCGTAAACGGCTCGACGACGGAGGTGCGTAGCGGCTGACGTCGACTGGACGAAATTCAATCGGCCTCTCTCGATCGAAATATCTGCGAACTCCATCCGGCATCTGGTCGCCGAAGGCTTTCTTGATTTCTTCGACGCTGGCGAGTTCCTCAGGAGGAGGAACATCTGGCATCGGGAGGGAATGTTCCAGCCCCTCTTCGTCGATCTGGTACGACACCGAGAGGACAAAAATCGTTCGACCGTGCTGAAGCGCGGTGCATCGGCGGGTGGCGAAGCTCCGGCCATCGCGCACCCGCTCCACCTCATAGACGATCGGGACTGAGGGGTCCCCGGCAAGCAGGAAGTAGCAGTGAAGCGAGTGCGGATTCCGGCCCTCAACGGTCCGGCTCGCGGCAACGAGAGCCTGGGATATAACCAGCCCGCCAAAAACCCGTTGCCAGCCCACCTGCGGGCTACGACCCCGGAAAATATTCGACTCGATCCGCTCGAGGTCGAGGATTGCGATTAGTTCGGCTATGGCGTTGGGCATGATTGGGTCCGGCTGGTTTGTATGTTCAGGTGATCCTCGGGGACGGTGACGTCAAGTACGACGAGTAGCGGCGCATAATGTCCAGCGCGGCGGACCGACACATGACCTCTCACCACCGCGCGTGATAAGCTTCCAGCAGGGCCGCTCAGAGGATGAAACGTGCAGGATGTCATCATTGCCGGAGGCGGAATAGCGGGGCTTTCGCTGGCGATCGCATTGCGCCGAAGTTTCGGGGCCGAGTTCAAAATCCTCGTGGCCGATCCCGAATTCGGCGCCCGCCGATCAAGTCGCCGGACGTCCGCGCTGACAGCGGGTTCGCGACATCTTCTCGAGACCATAGGCGTATGGAACGGCCTCGCAGACCGCGCGCAGCCGATCCTCGCGATGACAATTACCGATTCACGACGAAACGACGCCGTGCGCCCTCGTTTCCTGGCTTTCGATGAACGCCTTGAAGGAGGTGAGCCCTCTGCTCACATGGTCTTCAACAGGGATCTACTGGCGGAACTCGACCAATTGAGCCAGGATCTGGGGATCGAAGTCGCGCGCGAGTCTGTTGTGCGGCTGAAACCAACTCCGCAAAACATCAGCGCTCGGCTGAGCGACGGCACAAATCATGTAGCGTCGCTAGTCGTTGGCGCCGACGGTCTCAATTCGCGCGTTCGGCAAGAAGCCGGGATCGCAACGGTTGACCACGAGTACGGCCGCTCGGCCATCGTCGCCACCCTATCCCATGCGATCGACCACGAAGGTCGTGCATTCCAGCATTTTCTTCCTGCCGGCCCTTTCGCAATGCTGCCGCTAGTCGGCCGGAGATCATCAATCGTCTGGCCTGAACGCACTGATGACGCAGCGGCTATTCTTGCCTTGTCTGACGAGGAGTTTATCGCCGAGGTCGAGCGTCGCTTCGGCTACGAGCTAGGGGCCTTTTCGCTCGAGGGGCGGCCGGAAGCGTTTCCGCTCCGGCTCCGGCTTTCACGCCGCTTCATCGGCCCCCGCGTGGCGCTTGTGGGCGATGCTGCCCGGGTGATGCATCCGCTCGCTGGGCAAGGCCTCAATTTCGGCTTTCGCGATATTGGGGCGCTCGTTGATAGTATTGTCAAACAGGCGCGGCTCGGCCTCGATATCGGACAGCCCGACGTGCTGGAAGACTATCAACGCGCCCGTTTCTTTGACTCGGTCGCGATGGCCACCGCGACTGACGGCCTGCACGCGCTGTTCGCCAACGATCTTGCGCCGCTGCGGCTCCTGCGCGATCTCGGACTGGGGATTGTCGATCGATCCCCGCGACTAAAGAGGAGCCTGGCAAAGGAAGCTGCCGGAATTCGCGGCTCGGTCCCATCTTTGCTGCGCGGGCTTCTGCCGTAGCGCTTCAGCCATCCAGAACGCGGGCTTCGTCGGGCAGCATGATGGGAATACCATCCCGGATCGGATAAGCGAGTCGAGCGACTCGCGAAACCAATTCCTGCCGCTCGCGGTCATATTCCAAGGTCGTTTTGCTCAAGGGGCACACGAGCACCTCCAGGAGGCGTGGATCGATGCGGGACGGCTCGGGAGCTCTGTTCGGATTGTCGTCGGTCACATTATCAGGTTGTCGAGCGGTCATGTGCCCTCACTGGAGGCTCGAGATAGGTCCGTGGCCGCGCGCCAATTCGATTTCGGTAATCGCGACCAGCACCTCAGCTCTTGTTCTCAACGTACTTGCTTCCAGAAGCGCCTGCTTCTCGTCCGGCCCGAACGGGCTCATCATCGCCAATGCGTTAACCAAAGCCTCGTTCGGGGTTTGCTCGATGCCCTTCCAGTCAATTTTCAAACGGTTTGCATCCGCGAATTCACGTAAAGCGCGCAGGACCCCCGCCCGATCGACTTCCGACTCGCCAGTATGGACGTCGAAGTCAGTCGCAAACTCGTCATAGCTGACGACGCATTGACGGTAGGGTGTCATCGCCACGAGTTCTTCGACAATCCTGAATCGGGCCAGTCCGGTCAAAGTCAGCATGTATCGGCCGTCACCCGTCTCGGCGATCTGCGTGATCCTGCCCGCGCACCCGACGCTGTGAAGAATGGGATTTTCATCATCGCCCGCGTCACCGCGCGGCTGAATCATGCCTATGATCCGATCAGCTTTCAGCGCGTCGTCAATCATCGTGAGGTAGCGCGTTTCGAATACGTTGAGCGGCAATTCTCCTCGCGGAAGGAGCAGCGCGGAGACGAGCGGAAACACAGGGATGACCGAGGGAACCGCGTCCGCGCCTGCCGGTGGATGGTTGATGCCCATGGTTAAGCGACCTTTCATTCAGGAAAAGAGAAGCGTCGACAATTTTCGTCTCGCCAGAGCCGTTTCTGGGTCCATCGGACCCCAGGCCTCAAAAAACTGAAGCAATTGCTGACGGGCGCGGTCGTCCTCCCAGCTCCGATCATGTTTGATGATCAGCAAGAGGGCATCGGCAGCGTCCTGACGGCGGCCCCGCGCATTCAGCGCAAGCGCAAGGTCGAAACGCGCCTGGTGGTCCCCTGCGTCGGCGAGGAGACGCGTCTCGAGATCAGGGATGTCGCCGAGATCGGCGGCCTGAACGGCAAGATCCAGAGCTGCTCTTGCAGCCTGGATCTTTGCATCTGTGGGGGCATCCGGCGGGATCAGGGCTAGGATGGCTTTCGCGTCATCGAGATTGCCGGTGGCGAGTAAGGTTCGTGCTAAGCCAGCCAGAGCGCTGGTATTATCAGGCTGGGTCGCGAGAATGGCGGAAAAGGTCTCTCCGGCCTCGTCGAGCCTCTCCTCGGCGAGTGCCGTTTCCGCAACAAGCAGCATCGCTTCCGCCTCGTCTTCGACGGGGCCGACGAGCCGCTCGATGAAGCTCCGGATCTGGCTTTCCGGAAGGGCGCCGACAAAGCCATCGACGGGGCGGCCGTTCTGGAAGGCCACAACTGCAGGGATCGATTTCACACCGAGCTGCCCCGCGATTTGCGGATGCTCGTCGATATTCATTTTAACGAGCTTCACCTTTCCGGCAGCTGCCACGACCGCTTTCTCGATCACGGGCGTCATCTGGCGGCAGGGCCCGCACCAGGGCGCCCAGAAATCGACGAGTACGGGCTGCCGCATCGAGTCGGCGATTACGTCATTCTTGAAGGCGGCCGTCGTGGTTTCCTTCACGAGGTCGCCTGTGATCGACGTGGCAGCGTCGCTGGTCTGGCCGAGCATTCCCTGATCCCCATTCTGATGGACGATGGTGCTTCTCACATGGGGCAAAGTCGTGCCCCCCGCAACTCGCCGGCGCAAAGATCCTGCCCACGTGGCAGGGGCGATTACGCTTTTCGCAGTTTCCTCGTTCCGGGCGGTTGCAATCCAAGTTGGAATGCGGCATATACCCGCCACCGGCAACGCCGGACGGATGCGGGTGTAGCTCAGTGGTAGAGCACAACCTTGCCAAGGTTGGGGTCGAGGGTTCGAATCCCTTCGCCCGCTCCAGAATTTTTTCGAAAATTCTATGCGATCTTTCGCATCCGTCCGCGGTGTGAGTGGGGCGTCTTCGAACTGCCAAGCCAATTTCCGAAAGCTCCGAACTCGACAGTTCAACTGACGCCGTTTAGCCATTCCGGTTGTTATCCGGATCGCCTCCACGGGCATCGGATTTCATCGATAAAAAACTTTGTTTCTCAATCTGATGGATGCGCTTGCCGACGACCGGCGAGCGGTCCTAACATCTCCAAATGGTCGATACAGTCATCACAATCCGGAATGCGCGTGCGGTGGATGCCGCTGACATTGCAGACGTGCATGATGCAGCATGGCGTGACGCCTACCGTGGCGTCATTCCTGGCCGTGAGCTTGAGCGCATGATTGCGCGGCGTGGGCCGAAGTGGTGGCATTCAGCTATCAACCGCGGCTCACGAATCGTGGTCTTGGACTTTGATGAGACCATCGAGGGATATGCGAGCTACGGACCCAATCGCGTTCCTACCTTGCCGTTTCAGGGCGAAATCTACGAGATTTATCTGAGGCCGGAGTTCCAGGGCGTCGGATTCGGTCGGCGCCTGTTCGAGGCCGCCCGGGCGGATCTTTCGGAGCATGGCTACGCCTCCGTCCTTGTTTGGGCACTCGCGGATAATGAGAGAGCGCTCGGCTTCTACGGGAGCCTCGGTGGGCGGGTCGTCCGCGAGGCGCAGGAAAAGTTCGCTGGCGAGTATCGCAAGCGCGTGGCGTTCGGTTTCGACTGATATTGCAACAAAGTCTGGCTTGCGTTGCGATGGGGCACCGCCTAAGCAGGCACGCATTATTCAACCCGGAGCAGTTCATGCGTCTCGAGGCAGTTTCCATCGGCAAAAACGCACCCCACGACGTCAATGTCGTGATCGAAGTTCCGATTGGTGGGGAGCCCATCAAGTATGAAATGGACAAATCGGCGGGCGCTTTGGTCGTCGATCGTTTCCTTTATACCGCGATGCGCTACCCGGGAAACTACGGTTTCATCCCGCACACGCTCTCCGATGATGGCGATCCGTGCGACGTGATTGTCGCCAACACGCGCGCAATCATCCCCGGCGCTATCATGAGCTGCAAAGTTGTCGGCGTCCTCCTCATGGAAGATGAGGCTGGCGGCGACGAGAAGATCGTGGCAGTGCCCTCGGTCAAGCTGACCCGCCGTTACGAAAAGGTGGAGAATTATACCGACCTCCCTGAGATCACGATCCAACAGATCGAGCACTTCTTCCAGCACTACAAAGACCTTGAACCCGGAAAATGGGTCAAACTCGTTCGCTGGGGCGATGCAGCCGAAGCCAGAGAGCTTATTCTAAAAGGCATCGAGCGCGCCGAGGCGGCTGCGAAGTAAATCGGTCAGTTCTTGCGTTCCAGCAGGAAGACTGCCTGTTCGCCGAACATGTTCCAGACCCACCAGGGGGCGCTCACACGCATGGGCGCCCCGAAACGGTCCAAAGCGACTGCCCGCTCGATCCGGGCATCGAGTTCATCGACCAGCGCGACAAAGTCCCGGATCGTGCAGAAGTGTATGTTGGGCGTGTCGTACCATGCGCAGGGCAGATTTTCCGTGATCGGCATCCGACCCCGCAGCACGATCTGGCCGCGAATCTTCCAGTGTCCAAAGTTCGGAAACGACACGATCGCGCGCCGGCCGATGCGCAGCATGTCTGCGAGCACTTTCTTGGGATTGCGCGTCGCTTGAAGAGTTTGCGAGAGAATCACATAGTCGAAACCGTCGTCGGGATAATCGGCCAGATCCGTGTCTGCATCGCCTTGGATGACAGAAAGCCCCTTCGCAACACAGTCATTGACGCCGCGCTGTGAGAGCTCGATGCCGCGGGCATCAACGCCGCGTTCTTCGCTCAACAGGCGCAGAAGCGTTCCGTCTCCGCAGCCAATGTCGAGGACACGCGTTTTCGGGGCAACCATGTCGGCCACGACAAGAAGATCGACGCGGGCTGCGTCGCGCGCAATGGGCGCCTTGCTTAACGATGATGCAATTGTCGGCATGTCACTCATTCGGGGCGTCTCGCCTCGTGGAGCCCGCGTGCGCGCGCGGCGCCTTCCAGAAAACCAGACGTGGTCGCGAAAAGTTCTGGAAGGTCGAGAAGGAAAGCGTCGTGGCCCTTGTCCGTCTCGATCTCGACAAATGAAACGGAAGCGCCTCCGGCATTCAGCGCATGGACAACGGCGCGCGAAGCGGATGTCGGAAACAGCCAGTCGGACGTGAACGAGGCCACGCAGAACCGCGTTTTCGTGTTGTGGAATGCGCGGGCGAGGCTTCCTTCGTAGTCTGCCGCGAGATCGAAATAGTCCATCGCGCGCGTGAGATACAAGTAGGAATTGGCATCGAACCGCTCGACGAACGTAGATCCCTGGTGACGCAGGTAGCTTTCAATCTGAAAGTCGGCATCGAACGAGAATGTGGGCGCAGCCCGATTCTGAAATTTCCGACCGAACTTCCGGTGCAAGGCCTCGTCCGAAAGATAGGTGATGTGAGCGGCCATGCGCGCAACAGCCAAACCCTTCGTCGGATGCCGCCCACTGTCAAAATACCGTCCGCCAGCCCATTCGGGATCCGCCATGACAGCCTGCCGGCCGACCTCGTGAAAGGCGATGTTCTGCGAGGAGTGGCGCGCGGCGGTGGCGATGGGAATGGCCGCAAAGACGCGCTCTGGGTAGCTTGCTGCCCATTGCAGGACTTGCATGCCGCCCATTGAGCCGCCGATGACGCAGAATAATTGGTCGATCCCGAAGTGATCGACCAGCATGGCCTGGGCCCGGACCATGTCACGTATGGTGACCATGGGCATGTCGAGGCCGTAGGGTTTGCCGGTTTCAGGATTGGTGGTGGCGGGACCGGTCGTGCCGAGGCAGCCACCCACCACGTTCGAGCAGATCACGAAGTAGCGATCCGTGTCGACAGGCCTCCCAGGGCCGACCATCGTTTCCCACCATCCGGGCTTGCCGGTCAGCGGATGCACATTTGCTACGTGCTGGTCACCCGTCAGCGCGTGGCAGACGAGAATGGCGTTAGAGTTGTCCGCGTTGAGGGTGCCGTAGGTTTGGTAGGCGATCCTGAGCGAGGCCAGGGACAGGCCCGCATCCATCGCCAAAGGACGGTCAATCGGAAATTGCAGGACGGGGCTGTGCGGATTATCCGCCTCTCGCCATGCCGCATTCCCCACCGTCAAGGGATCGATCTCCGTCAAAGACCCGACTCCGTACCGGCCGTCCGGTTTTTCGAACATTGCGTTCGGTATGTAGGAGTCGGCCCTGACCAAGTCAAGCTGGCAGCACTGGACCCTGGAGGCGGTTTCCTTTGCAATGAACAGCGTGCGCCATTAAGACAGGCGCATCATAAGCCTTAGATGCGAGAAGTGCCTCCGTGGTTGCCGTCCGTGATGCAGACAAGGATCCCCAGCAGATCCTCGGCGAGCTTCGGGTCGAGATCGACCGGATCGATGCCGAGATGCATGCCCTTCTCATGTCGCGGGGAGAGATCGTCGATCGGCTAATCGGCGTCAAAGCGCGCCAGGGCGGAGGGTCTGCCTTTCGTCCCGGTCGCGAGGCCGAGATGATGCGGCGCCTCGCCGAGCGGCATCGTGGCCTTTTGCCTCTCGATACGATCGAGGGTATCTGGCGCATCATTATTTCCACATTCACCTTCGTTCAGTCGAACTACAGCGTTCACGCCGATATCGCTGGCGGCGAAGCGTCCATGCGCGACTCCGAGCGGTTCCACTTCGGCTTCACCGTGCCCTACGTCACTCATCACGGGGCAGCAGGTGTCATCGAGGCGGTTGCCCGCTCCCAAGGCGACCTTGGCATGTTTCGGATCGATGGCGGGATTAGCGCCGGAGCATGGTGGAAGCGGCTTATCGGGGCCGATGCGCCCAAGGTGATCGCGCGCCTTCCGTTCGTCGAGAGGCCGGACCATCCGGCCGGAATGCCGGTCTTCGTCGTCGCCAAGCCACTCGCGGATGCTGCGGCACGGGACATCGTCCTCTATTGCGCGCAACTCGAGCGATGGCGTGATGGATTGCCATCTGCTCTCGCAACTGCCGGCGCCGAAATCATAGGGAACGCCGCCGATGAATATGGGCTGTCACTCCTGTTGGCCGCTCCAGCATCCGCTAACGAGCCCGCCATCCAACTGGCGATGAAGGATGCACAGGCTGGTCATGTGCGCCTCAGCGAAGTTGGCAGCCACGCCGCGCGCTTCGCGTTTCAGACGACTGCACGGCCCCTCGAGGGTGCCTGAACACGCTGCCTTCGGTCCCTTCGAAATTTTTCGGAATCATCTCATGTTGCAGTCGCTCTCCTCCGACCGTCCGGTTCCTCGTCCCGGCATCCTGGCTATCGACCCCTATGTGCCCGGAAAGAGCGGCGCGCCCGGGCTCGCAAAGGTCCATAAGCTTTCCTCAAACGAGACGCCGCTCGGGCCGTCACCGCGCGCCATAGAGGCCTTTGCCTCGGTCGCTACAAAGCTCGAACTGTATCCGGACGGTTCGGTCAGCCGTCTGCGCGCGGCCATTGCGAGCCGCTTCGGTCTCGACGCCAGCCGGATCGTCTGCGGCAATGGATCGGATGATCTCCTGCACCTTCTCGCTGCGGCTTATGTCGGCCCCGGTGATGAGGGAATATTCACGACGCATGGGTTTCTGGTCTATCGGATCGCGATCCTCGCAGCAGGTGGTGTCCCAATCGTCGCGCCCGAGACGAATCTGACGGCCGACGTCGATGCGATTCTCGCCTGCGTCACCGATCGCACGCGGATCGTTTATCTTGCCAACCCCAACAATCCGACCGGCACCTATCTGCCCTTCGAAGAGGTCAAGCGGCTGCATGCGGCGCTGCCGAAGCGCGTGCTGCTCGTGCTCGACGCCGCCTACGCGGAATATGTGCGTAAAAACGATTACTCGGAAGGCATCGAACTCGTTGCGACGAATGACAACGTGGTCATGACGCGAACCTATTCGAAGATCTTCGGACTCGCGAATTTGCGGTTGGGCTGGTGCTACGCGCCAGCTGATATCTGCGATGCGCTCAATCGGATTCGTGGACCCTTCAACGTCAACGGTCCCGCCCTCGAAGCGGGCATTGCCGCGCTCGAAGACAATGCACACGTTCAGGCTGCCATTGACCACAATGAGAAGTGGTTGCCGTGGCTTACGACTGCGATCAGCGAACTCGGGCTGTCGGTCACACCGAGTGTCGCGAATTTTCTGCTGATCCATTTTCCGCAGTCGCCCGGCAAGAGCGCGGCAGAAGCGGAGACGTTCCTCTCGCAGCAGGGACTGGTCCTGCGGAGCGTGGGCGCTTATGGACTTCCCCATGCGCTACGATTGACGGTCGGTACCGAAGAAGCCAATCAGCTGGTTATCGCGGCGCTGCGCGAGTTCACAGAGGCGGATCGGCATGCCTGAGCATCTGGGAGCGCCCTTGATCGAGCCGCTTTTCAACCGACTTGTGGTCGTCGGAGTGGGATTGATCGGCTCATCGATCCTGCGCGTTGCCCGTCACCAGAACCTTGCCGCCGAACTCGTCGCCGTTGATCTCGTGGAGAGTGTCTGCGCCCGCGTGCGCGCGCTCGGCATCGCCGACCACGTGATGGCGGACCCCGCCGCGGCAGTGGGGGGGGCGGATCTCATTATCATCTGCACGCCGGTCGGTGCGATCGGCGCCGTCGTCGCGGAGATCGCACCTTATCTTTCAGCAGGCGCAATCATTTCGGACGTCGGGTCGGTGAAGGGCGCCGTAGTGGCGGCTGCGCAACCACACGTCCCGTCAACAGTCCATTTCGTTCCTGCGCATCCCGTGGCGGGGACGGAATACTCCGGACCCGATGCCGGGTTTTCGACCCTGTTCCTGCATCGCTGGTGCATTCTGACGCCACCCGAAGGCAGCGATCCGGGAGCCATCGAAGCGCTGCGAAGGTTTTGGGCTGGGGCGGGGTCCAACGTCGAGGTGATGACGCCGGCTCATCACGACCTCGTTCTGGCGATCACGAGCCACGTGCCGCATCTCATCGCCTACAACATCGTGGGGACCGCCGCCGACCTCGAAGAGGTTACGCAATCCGAGGTCATCAAATTCTCAGCCGGCGGTTTCCGCGATTTTACGCGAATCGCCGCCTCGGACCCCACGATGTGGCGCGATATTTTCCTGCATAACCGTGAGGCCGTGCTCGAGATGCTCGGGCGGTTCAACGAAGATCTCGCAGCCCTCCAGCGCATGATCCGGTGGGGCGATGGTCAGGGACTGCATGACCTGTTCACGAGGACACGCGCCATCCGCCGCAGCATCATTGCACAGGGACAGGAGACGCAGGCCGCTGATTTTGGTCGTCATGGGGATCTCGGGGGGCAGGATCCCGATTAGTAGAGGGGCCGTAGCTCCATTGGTGTCTTGAGGGGCCCTACGAAGACACGCCCGTCCTGAAAGCGCACAGGCCATTGAAGGGATGTCGCGGCGCCGACGAATGCGTCGGCACGTTTGCCGAGCAGGCCGCCCAAGGCCTGCTTCAGCGGCCCTCCCGACGACATGCCGAGCTTGGCCAGCAGAGGGGCGGCTCCGATTGCGGAGGCGGTGAGCTTTCCCTGGACGCGATGCTCCGCATCGAGGTCCAGTAGTCCGCTGATATCGGCTCGCATGGTGCCCTTCGTGACCCGAGCCGACTGCACGTCGATATGCCCGCCCTGGTTGCGCCAGGTTTCAAGGGAACTGCGCCAACCGCCCGCGCGCAGGCCTGTGACCTGAGACACTAGACCCGTCAGCGAGACATCCGTCTTGTCAGTCGTACCGGCGAAAACGTCGAGCGGCGGAATTTCGGCGCCCGTGGCCATCAATGAAACATCGACCCCTTTGCCCTGCGCCGGGCTTTCTCCATCCGAACGCAAGTGGATTTCCATTCCCTGCGCTCGCGTCTCATAGTTCTCGCCGTTCTCCACGGTGTACTGAGCCGACGGCTGGGCAGCGACCAGTGACACGCGTTGAAGTTGGTTCAAGCCCACTCGCAGGCTAACCCTCAGCGAGTCCCATTTGACCACCCCGTGTATTGCTCCCGCGTCAATCGCGAGCGGTGCCTCGAGGTCGGCAAGAGCAAGCTTCGGATTGTAAATCTGGGCAACGATGGTCAAGCCGCCGAGTTTTGCGACGGACGGCTTGCCATCGACAATTGCTTGCAGGCTTACCGACGAGCAGCGAAGCTCGAGGCGAAAAGGGTAACCCCCCAAGGTGCGATCGTTGCAGCTCCATTCACGACCGACGGAGGCTTCAGCGGACAGCCAGCGGTCTATGGAAGACGCGGCCGTTTGCAATCCAAGCCACCAGAACCCGGACCAGAGGAGAGCCGCAACCACCAGGAGGCCCACCGGGAGGTAGAGCCCGAGCCGACTTACGGGTTGCGGTGGCGTATCCGTCGAATCATATTGCGTGTTCATCCGTAGATCCCTGCATGTCGAGTAACTGGGGCGCACCCATCAGGCGCGGGGAAGGTCAGGTTGAAGTCATGGTGCATGATGAGTGAAGACGGCGGTCTCTGGGTGTTCGGCTATGGATCGTTGATGTGGCGGCCAGGCTTCGCCTTCGAGGAAATGCAACCGGCCCTGGTTCGCGGATATCATAGATCCTTATGCATCTTCTCCCATGTCCATCGCGGTAGTCCTGAGACGCCTGGCCTTGTTCTGGGTCTCGATCGGGCCGGGGCCTGCCGCGGCGTAGCCTTCCGGGTTGCCCCATCAGAGCGCGAAACGACGATCGCCTATTTGCGAGAGCGGGAGCAGGTGACCTCTGTCTACAAGGAGGTCCACCTCCGAACGCGGCTTAAAGACGAACGGATCGTGACCTCGGTCGCATATGTCGTCGATCCAGGTCATCCGCAATATGCGGGCCGTCTGCACCGTGCGGACGTATTGCGCTTCGTGTCACAGGGGCACGGTATATCCGGCGCCAATCGCGACTATGTGCGGGCGACCCACGATCATCTGGCTGCTGCCGGCATAGAGGATACGTGCCTCGCCTGGATTGTGGCAAACCTTCCGGATCCTGGCGTCAAGCGTTCCGGTTTCTCTGAATGAGGCGTTTCAGCGAGGGGTCGTGACCCACGGCTTCAGCGATCAGCGCGTCCGTGGCGGTCTCGAGTTGCTGCTGTAGACGTTCAAAGAAGACCTGTTTGTCGAGCCCGGGCGCAATCGGTTCCAGTACCTCCACCAGAACGGTTCCGGGGCGGCGGATCCAGCTTCGGCGTGCCCAGAATAGACCGGAGTTCAGAGCGACTGGCAGGCAGGGAACGCCGGACATGTCATAGAGATGGGCAACGCCGAATTTGTATTTTGGCGGCGCGCCCGCCGGCCTGCGGGTTCCCTCGGGAAAAATGAAAAGCGGACGGCCTTGCGCGAAAATCCGCTGGGCTCGAAGAGCCGCCTGGCTGAGTGCTGCTCCGCCCTTGCCGCGATCAATCGCAATCTGATCAGCTTTCCACAAATACCAGCCGAAAAACGGAATGAACATCAGTTCGCGTTTGAGAATGAAGGAGAAATCGCCAAACAGAAGCGTGAGGGCGAAGGTCTCCCAAATCGATTGGTGCTTTGGCGCAATGATGAAGGGCGCCGCAGGAATTCGTTCAGTGCCGCGAAACTCGACCTTCGTGCCGCAGATCGTCCGGAGCAGCCAAAGTGAACTGCGCCCCCAAACTCGGGCCAATCCGAACACGGCATGTCGCGACATCAACAGGGTCGGCAGGCCAAGTATGACGAGGCCGATCATGTTTGCGTAAAAGAGAAAGCTGAAGAGGATCGAGCGTATAACCAGCATCAGTTCTCCATGCCCCAAGCGGAGCGGAAAGGGAAGCTGGGTCTCACGACCAGCGGGTCCTCGGAGAGCCGGCCGGGCTCGCCTGCTTCCCCGTCCAACCGTAGAGAGATGCGACCTTCAGCCGGGCCATCACGAAGAGAAATTTTACATATTCTGTCGCGACGATCCGCGCGACAGGCGGGCTCTTCCACCAGACGCCGTCTCGCATGCGAACGGTTACGACGGGGAAGGGAATCAGCTCGTGATCGGGAAGTGCATGGCTCATCTCCGCGAGGGCCCTGGGCATGTGGTAGTTTGAGGTGACGACAATGAGCGCCTTGCTTATGTGCCGCTCGTCTACCCAGCGACGCGCCTCCCGGGCATTGCCGGCCGTATTCAGCGCGTCGTAGCCCAGATCGACACAGCAATCGATGAGATCGCGGAACTTCGGATTGAGCTTGGAGATCTCTGCACGCGTGATGTTCTGATTCACGCCGGTGATGAGCAACCGGTCTGCGTGCCCTCGCGCGAACAGGTCGACGGCGTCGGTAATCCGATCGGCGCCTCCGGTCAGCGCAATCATGCCTTCGGCGTGACGCGACAAGGGTGGCTCCACGTTTTCGACCCTTGACGCGAACAAGACGAAGCCCATCGCCAAGGCCAGGGCCGAAACGGCGAGGAGGAGCCCGGCGCAAAACAGAACCGGACGCAGCTGGAAAAGCGAAGCGCGGTGGGCTTTCTCCAATTTGGGCTGCACAGGGTCCGGCATGTTCTTCTTGTCGTTTTCCACCAATTTTCCCGTATCAACGTGTCGTAAGGCGAATTCATAGCGCGAATCAAGTTACGGTGCAGGCCGCCCGCTCAATCTAGGGCTTGCAGGTGCCGGAACACGATTGACCGCGACATGACACCTGTCAGCACAGCGACAAAGCCGGCGATCACGACGATGGCGGCATAGCCTTTCCGGCCGAGAGAAAAGGTCCCGAACAGCGCTTCGATCTGTTCTCCACCCGGACTTGCAACCCACCAGGCTGATAGCGCCCCGGCCAGAATGAAAGCCGCGACCGCGCCGCATCCGCCGATCAGCCCGCCTTTGAGGCCAAGCCACAGAAAATGTCTCTGAAATTGCGCCGCGATATAGCGGTCCGCAGCGCCGACGAAATGCAAAACGTTGATGACTTCCCGGCTGCCGGCCATCGCGCCCCGGGTCGCAAAGGCAACGGCCAAGGCCATGGCAATGAGCACCAGGAGTAAGATCAGTGCCGCCACCGCGACCATCGTCCTGGCCATGGTTGCAAGGCGCTCGACCCAAAGCCGGTGATCATCCAGTACCGCGCCCGGAACCGCTTGCGACAGGCGCGTACGGAACGCGGGGAGATCGATCGTGGAAGCGGGCGCGATACGGACGATGATCATCCGCGGGACGGGTAGTTCGCCGAGGTCGAGGCCCGCGCCGAGCCACGGCTCGAGAAGGCGTTCCGACTCAGCTTTCGAGAACGTCTTCACCTCCGCCACCCCGGCAGTTACGCGGGCGAGCGCCTCGGCCTTGCCCGCATCCTGATCGAGATTGCGACCCGGCGCGGGCTTGACCTGAATCGTCATCTCCCGAGCCACATTCTGACGCCATTCGTGGGAGACTTCGCTCACCAGAATGGCCCCGCCAGCTGTCAGGGAGGCGAGAAAGGTCATGATCGCAATGACTGTCACGAGCGCGCGCGACGCAATCGTGTCGGAGGGAACGAGAGGCATGTCCCGACGCAGGGGAGCGCTGGGCTGGGCCTGCATCTTTGTCGTGCGGCGACTTCGGTGCGTCTGCGGCAAGTTGGAAAACCTCAATCGTAGATGTGCAGCCGGCCGTCTCCGAGAACAAGCCGCCTGGCTCCGTCGAACTGGTCCATCAGGGCAAGATCGTGGGTTGCGATGACGACGGATGTTCCCGATTTATGAAGCTCCAGAAAAAGGCGGAGCAGGCGTCTGGCGAGACTGGGATCGACATTGCCGGTGGGTTCGTCAGCCAGCAGGAGTTCGGGCCTGACGATCAGGGCGCGGGCGATGGCGGCTCGTTGTTTCTCACCTCCCGAGAGTACGGGTGGCAAGACGTGCATCCGCTCGCCCAAGCCGACCCAGCCGAGCAGCTCCACGACCTCGGCGCGATAGGTCGCTTCATCCCGTCCCTGGACCCGCAGCGGCAGCGCGACGTTTTCATACGTCGTGAGGTGATCCAGCAGTCGGAAATCCTGGAATACGACTCCGATACGGCGACGCAGGCCGGTCATAGCGTCCTTGTCGAGGGTCGCGGCGTCGCGTCCAAAAAGGGAAATGAAGCCACGCGTCGGTTTCAAAGATAATAGCATCAGCCGAAGCAAGGTCGTTTTACCCGCACCGGATGGGCCTGTCAGGAACTGAAAGGATTGCGGCTCGATCGAGAATGTGAGGTCCCGAAGGATCTCGGCCCCCATCGCGTATCTCAAGCCTACATTATTGAAGCGTACCAATCGCGGGACCTCTGCCTTAACGTCGGCTTAACCATAAGCGACGAATCTCGAGCTTGAACCCGGACGATCCGGTTCCAATCACCCGCGAACCGAATCGCCATGTCCGACCCGTCTCACAACCTATCAGCTGCCGCAGAATACAGGATTGTTCCCGCCCGGGGCACCGGAACAATGGGCACGGAGATGCTTGGATCGTCGCCACGGTCCAATCCGGTCCAGAGCCGCCGCTGGTCCATTCGCGGTGTTGCGACGATCCTGTTCTGTCTTGGCTTGCCCGGCGGCGCTTATGCAGCGATCACCCACGCGCCCCAGATCGTGAGGCGGATCCCGGTTTCGGCCGGCCTGTTTGCGCTTGCAGGATACTCAGTCAATCGGACGGGCCTCGAATTCAAGAGCGTCACCTCCCGACTTCTCGAGGATGGCGACATCTGCATCCTCGCCGTCGAAGGCACAGTCGCCAATATCGAGGGTCAAACGAGGACAGTCCCCGATCTCCGGCTCGTGATCATGGCGGGCGCGTCGCAAGAACTCTATAGTTGGACCGTTCCGTCGCCCAAGGCGAGGCTTGCTGCAGGGGAAAGCGTTTTGTTTCGGGCGCGTCTCGTTGCGCCCCCCGCTGCAAGCGAAAGGATCAAAGTGACGTTCTCGGGGGCATCCGACACGTCCGGCAGATTGAAGGGTCCAAGATGAGCACGCATCGCGAGGTCAAGGTTCTGTTCAGCGAGGCCGAGATTGCAGCGCGGGTGGAAGCGATCGCGGACGCGATCCAGAAAGCCGACTTGCACAACCTGCTCGTCGTGGCCGTCCTGAAGGGCTCGTTCATGTTCGCGGCCGATCTCCTGCGCGCCCTTCACCGCAAGGGCATGCAGCCACAGGTGGAATTCGTGCATCTGTCGAGCTACCTCGAGGGCACGGTGTCGCAGGGGCATATTACAATTCTGAAGGACATCGAGTCTGACGTTTCCGGTCGCGACGTGCTCCTGGTGGACGACATTCTGGAATCAGGCCGCACGCTAGCGTTCGCGAAAGACCTCCTCGTGGCGCGCGGTGCGCATCGCGTGCTGATTGGCGTCATGCTGGAAAAGCCCGGTAAGCGTGCCGTTCAGGTCAATGCCGATTTTGTCGGGTTCAAGAGCCCTGACGTTTTTGTCGTCGGCTACGGCATGGACGTCGCCCATAACTACCGCGAGCTCCCGTTCATCGGGGTGGTCAGCTAATTCTCAGCCGTTCAATCGCCAGATCGCGACATTGAGCAGGACGGCGAAGGACACCCAGGCGAGGTACGGCGCAATGCACCCGCCCGCAACGCTATCCTGCAACCAGAACAGCCACATAGTGACGGCAATGGCCACCCAGAGCGGTAGGATCACGGCGAGTCCCAGTGCCGCGCTGTGGGCGCCGAAGAAGGCGAACGACCATGCCGCGTTCAGGGCAATCTGGACCAGAAAGGCCACGATGGCGGCTCGTCGCCATTTATGCCCGGGCGTTTGGCACAAGATGCGATAGAAAGCATAGGCCATCAGGACGTAGAGCGCCGTCCAGACCGGGCCGAAAATCCAATTCGGCGGATTGAAAGCCGGTTTCACGAGACTCGCATACCACGTGGGAATATTCGGGATCGTCGCAAGATTTCCAAGGACGCCAGCGGCAACGACCGGAATTATAGCCAGGACCAGGCTGACCGGCCGCGAGAAGGTTGTGCTGTCTTCCAGGGTACTCATGACGGGATCTCCGGATCGTGTCGCCCGCATTGGCGTTCAGGGGGCGTACGCTCCGGTCAGCAATCCAGTTCGCATGCGCCGGTTCGTGCGCCGAGTTTGAAGGTCATGATGAGCAATAAGGATTCTGCACGCAACTATCGCTCTTCCCGCGAAACCGCAGCGGCGCAGGCCCTCGGCCGTGTCGACGAACGCACGCGGGCAGTCGTGGGGCCGATCCATCTCAGCTCGACCTTTATCCGCGATCCCGACAACCAATATCGAAGCGGCTTTTCCTATGGGCGCGCAGACAATGAAACGGTGCGTGAGTTGGAAGCGGTTCTCGCCATGTTGGAGGACGCCGAGTCTGCCATGGCTTTCGGGTCGGGCATGTCAGCGGCCGTCGCAGTCTTCGCGGCCCTGCCGCCGGGAAGTCGCGTGTTGGCGCCGACCGTCATGTATTGGGCGTTGCGAAACTGGCTCGCCGACGACGCCCGCAACCTTGGACTGCAGGTCGATTTTGTCGATATGGCCGACCTTGCGAAAGTATCGGCCGCTGTCGCGGCTCGTCCCACCCAACTCATCTGGATCGAGACGCCGTCCAATCCCCTATGGAACGTCGTCGATATCGCTGGTGTCGCTGAGATTGCGCACAGCGCCTGCGCCAAGCTCATCGTGGATTCGACCTGCGCCAGCCCGGTTTTGACGCGCCCGCTCGCGCTCGGCGCGGACATCGTGATGCACTCGGCCTCCAAATATCTGAACGGACACTCGGATGTGATTGCCGGTGTGCTGGCGACGCGTTCGAAGGACGAACTCTGGGCGAAGATATCGCGCGTCCGATCAAGCCACGGCATGCTTCTCGGGCCCTTCGAGGCATTCCTTGTCATACGGGGCATTCGCACACTGCATCTTCGCGTTCGGGCGAGTTGCGCGACAGCGCTCGATTTGGCGCGTCGTTTTTCACGCCACGCCGCAGTCGCCGAGGTCCTCTATCCGGGACTCCCGAGCCACGCGAATCACGCACTCGCGGCGCGCCAAATGGTTGGTGGATTTGGTGGGATGCTCTCGATCAGGGTTCATGGGGGCGAAGCCGCCGCGATTGCGACGGCGGCACAGGTTCACCTCTGGAAACGCGCGACCTCACTGGGAGGCGTCGAAAGCCTCATCGAGCACCGCGCGTCGATCGAGGGGGTGGGCACGCCGTGCCCGCCCGATCTCCTGCGCCTCTCCTGCGGCATCGAAACTGTCGAGGATCTGTTCAGCGATCTGGAGCAGGCGCTCCGCCACAGCCAAATGCACTCTCACGCCTCGTAGCTGGCGAGTAGCTTCTCGATCTCGGGAATCGAATGTTTCGTGAGATCCTTGTTGATCTCGGCACCGATCTTCTTCTGTGCTTCCGGCGAGAACTCACGGCGCAATTCGCCGAGGATCTTCGGCGGGGCGACCACGATCAGGCGCTTGAATTCGTGGTTGTGGGCTGACGCATTGATTCCCGCTGCGATCTCCGAGGCGAACCTCGCCTCTTCCAACTCGTGCCAGTCAGTTGGCTCGTGGCTGCTCCGACCCTGTCCAACGCTCGAAAAGGCCCGACCGGGCTTGTCAGTCCCCTGCTCGGACGAGGGTGGGTTCTCCTGCGTCTTGACCGAGAGACGACGGAGGTTCAGGAGGGTCGCGTCGCCTTCGTTGTGGAGAAGCAACGCTTTTTTGCCGTCACCAATCAAAATCCAGTCGCCGGTTCCAACGCGCATTGAATTCTCCTCTTTCCATACGGACGGCGTCAGCGTCGACCCCTCCATGGAAAAGGAACGAGTTGAGCACGGCTCAGTTCCCCTCCTCCAGCAGTCGCCGGGCAATCACCTGGGCCTGGATCTCGGCGGCACCCTCAAAGATGTTTAAAATGCGCGCATCGCACAGAACGCGCGAAATCGGATATTCGAGCGCGAAACCATTGCCGCCGTGAATTTGGAGAGCGTTGTCAGCCGAACTCCACGCGACGCGTGCGCCGAGGAGCTTGGCCATTCCTGCCTCGACGTCGCAGCGCTTCCCGTCGTCCTTCGCGCGCGCGGCGAAATAGGTGAGCTGGCGAGCGATATGCACTTCGATCGCCATCAGTGCGATCTTGTCGGCGACGCGCGGGAAGCTCAGCAACGGCTTGCCGAATTGAATGCGCTCCCTTGCGTAGCGCAGGCCGAGTTCCATCGCGTTCTGCGCGACGCCCACAGCGCGAGCTGCCGTCTGGATTCGCGCGGATTCAAATGTCTGCATCAATTGCTTGAAGCCCTGTCCTTCCACTCCGCCGAGAAGGTTTTGAGCCGGAACTTCGAAGCCATCGAAGGCGATCTCGTATTCCTTCATCCCCCGATACCCGAGAACCTCAATTTCGCTACCCGACATTCCGTCGGCTGGGAACGGGTTTTCGTCGGTTCCGCGCGGCTTTTCGGCCAGCAGCATCGAGAGTCCTTTGTATCCGGGCTCCGCCGGATTCGTGCGCGCGAGCACGGTCATGAGATCGGCGCGCACAGGATGGGTGATCCAGGTCTTGTTGCCGGTCATCGTATAAGTCTCGCCCGAGCGCGTCGCGCGGGTGCGAAGTGATGCGAGGTCCGAGCCGGTGTTAGGCTCGGTGAAGACAGCCGTGGGGAGAATGGCGCCCGACGCAATCCTGGGCAGGAAGTGTCGCTTCTGCTCATCCGTGCCGCCACAGAGGATCAACTCCGCTGCGATCTCCGAGCGTGTTCCCAGGGAGCCCACGCCGATATAGGCGCGAGACAGCTCTTCGGTCACGACGCACATGGCGACTTTGCCCAGACCCATCCCGTCGTATTCTTCTGGAATCGTCAGGCCGAACACGCCGAGACCCGAAAGCCCCTTGATGATCTCCATCGGGATATAGGCGTTGGCGAGATGCCATTCGTGCGCGTGCGGAGCCACCTCGGTCTGCGAAAATTTGCGGATCTCGTCGCGAATGGATTCGAGTGTTTCGTCGAGACCGGGATCTCCGATCATCGCTGAGGAATCTGCAGCATCGATCAGGGCGACCAGACGGTGGCGATTCGAGGCCGTGTTCCCCGTTGCGATCAACTGCGCTGCCGCACCCTCTCGGAGGGCTGCGATGGAATCGAAGCTCAGCCCGAAATCCTCGGGACGAATGAACTCACCCTGATTCATCGGAATGCCGCCGAAGATCTGGGCCAGATATTCACCCAGCCCGATGCGTGTCAGCAGGTCCTCGACTTCACCAAAGCGGCTTTCCTCCCGCATACGCCGTCCGAAGGCGACCATTTCGCGAATGGATTCGACATAGGTCGCGAGCCAGGCCATTCCGTGCGCAGCATGCTGTTCCCGCTCCAGCGCCTCGGCCTCGATCCGCCCGTTGCTGACGATCTTGCTGCGAAGCCTGGATCGCGCGTCGCCGTAGAGGCGCTCAATCGACGCGAGGGCCCGATCTCCGAGGTCGAGCACGTCCGGCTCGGGCCTCGCCGTCCCTGCTCCAGCAAGTGTTTGCGTGGTCATGCACGTCTCCAAAACCGGCCGCTCGCGTCCAAAGTGAGCCTTGTGCATCGCAGCATGCCCGCGACTTCTGGTTTCGACAATCCTCCTTTTGGAGCCGTCCTCCCCTTCAGCGTTTCACCGCCAGAGCAACGCCCGCGGTCGTGACGATCATGCCTGCGAGCTGAATGGGCTCCAGCCTTTCACCGAAGAGGAGAAATACCTGCAGGGCAGCTGTCGGCGGCACGAGATAAATCAGCTGAGCGGATCGTGCGACTTCGCCGCGACGTAGAAGGTGCAACAGCAGTGCTATCGAGACGACCGAGACCGCAAGGATCGACCAGACCAGGGCGGCAATTGTCTGGTGTGTCCAGGTGATGCGCATGTCTTCAAGGAAAAAGGCAAGGGGCAACGTGACCAGAAAAGCGCTGACGAACTGCAGGACGCTCACGGTGCGCAGGTCGCCCGTCCGGATGAAGCGCTTTTGGTAAAAGGTCCCCAGGGTGAGCGACAACATGCCGAGCGCATTGACGAACAAGGGCAGGAGGGCCGTCCAGAGATGGCTCGAGTCGACTTTGAGAAGGTTGGGTTCGAGAACAAGCAGAAGGCCGCCAAATCCTAGGAAAATGCCTGTCCATTGGCGCGCCGTGATCGATTCCGCCGCAAGTCGCGGTGCGAGGAACGCCGTCAGGATGGGCTGGAGGGCTGCCAGCAGGGCGGAAATTGAGGCGGGCAGGCCATGCCCGATCGCCCACCAGACGCCGCCCAAGTATAGTCCGTGAAGCAAGACACCTGATGCGAGAGCGTGGACCCAATCCATTCCAGCGCGCGGCCAGCTAGCCCCCGCAACGGCGGCATAGACGACCAGACACATGGCTGCGCCCGCGAATCTGAAGAGAAGGAACGTCAGGGGATCAGCGCCGTCTGCCGCCAGGCGCGCGACGATCCATCCGGTCGACCACAAGAGCACGAAAACAATCGGAATCGCACGTTCCAGCGACCTGTCGAAGATCTGAGGTCGCTTGTTCATGCTGCTGCGCTATCCTCTTCCCCGGACGGATCTCGCTTCCGGTCCACGCGCCCTTTTCCCTCTCCGACTTCAAGCCAACGGCTCATGCGAAAAAGACTGTCGATCCTCGTGGACGCCTATCTCAGCTTTATCGAGGACGACGGGTGGGCGATTGCCAGCCATATCGCGCTGACGACCCTCATGTCCATGTTCCCCTTCCTGATCTTCCTGACCGCGCTGGCGGGGTTTTTCGGCTCGAAGGATCTTGCCGACCAGGCTGCGGGGATTCTTCTGGAGACATGGCCAGAGCAGGTAGCTCGGCCCATAGCCAGCGAGATTCACAATGTCCTGACTCAGAGCCGCGGGGGGCTGGTGACGGTCGGCGCTGTGCTCGCTCTTTACTTCTCGTCGAGCGGCGTCGAAGCCATTCGCATTGGGCTCAATCGTGCCTATGGCGTGCGCGATCAGCGCGGATGGTGGCTGTTGCGGCTTGAATCGGTCGCCTACGTTCTCGTGGGCGCGCTGGCGCTTCTAGCGCTCGCCTTTCTCGTCGTTCTCGGCCCCTTGATCTGGCAAACGATCGTCACGAATTTTCCCGGTCTGGCTCCGCTGGCAGTCGCGGTCACGACCGCACGCTACATCATCACGGCGCTGCTCCTGACGGGCTCCTTGATCATCGCGCACAAATGGCTTCCGGCGGAAAAAAACGGCATCCGGCAAATCCTGCCCGGTATCTGTTTGACCGTCGTTTTGTCCATCGTCTTCGCCGTGGCCTTCGCGGCTTATCTCGCGCAGTTTGCGCGAAATTATGTGACCACCTACGCTGGCATTGCTTCGGTGATGATCGCGCTCGTGTTTCTATATTCGCTCGCCGCAATCTTCGTTTTCGGCGGCGAGCTCAATGCCGCCATCTGCCGTGACCGGCGGCGTCGGGGGCCCTCAGCCGGTTCCTGACGCAGCCGCTTCGATCACGTCGTCGAGGGTCTTCAGTCCTGTTCGCTGGGCGTTGACGAGCACGGCCATGTTGCCGGGCGAATGCTGGTTCTTCCACATTTTCATGTGAGCCAGCGGGATCTTGTCCCATGGGAAGACTTCTGACACGCAGGGGTCGATGCGGCGGTCGATCACGAATTGATTGGCCGCTGCCGCCTGTTTCAAGTGGGCGAAATGCGACCCTTGGATTCGCTTCTGCCGCATCCAGACGAATCGCGCATCGAAGGTAAGGTTGAAGCCCGACGTGCCTGCGCAGAACACGACCATGCCGCCGCGTTTGACGACGAAGCAGGATGTCGGAAACGTCTGCTCGCCCGGATGTTCGAAGACGATGTCGACGTCTTTTCGGCCAGTGATGTTCCAGATCGCTTTCCCGAACTTTCGCGCCTCCGCCATATAGGCGGAGTATTCCTCGGAGTTCACCTTCGGAAGCTGGCCCCAGCAGTTGAAATCTTTTCGATTTATGACGCCGCGCGCGCCCAGAGACAGCACGTAATCGCGCTTTGTCTCGTCGGAAATCACGCCGATCGCATTGGCGCCGGCTGCCGCGCAGAGCTGCACGCCGAAGACACCCAGTCCGCCCGACGCACCCCAGACCAGCACATTGTCGCCCGGCTTCAGGCGGTGCGGTTCATGCCCGAAAAGCATTCGGTAGGCGGTGGCGAGCGTCAGCGTGTAAGAGGCGCTTTCCTCCCACGTCAAATGTTTTGGGCGCACCATGAGCTGGCGGTCCTGCACGCGGCAGAACTGCGCGAAGGATCCGTCAGGGGTCTCATAGCCCCAGATCCGCTGCGATGCCGAAAACATCGGATCGCCGCCGTTGCATTCCTCGTCATCGCCATCGTCCTGGTTGCAATGGACGACCACTTCATCGCCGACTTTCCAGCGCTTGACCTTGGAGCCGATGGCCCAGACCACACCCGATGCGTCGGATCCTGCGATGTGGAAGGGGCTCTTGTGCCCGTCGAGCGGCGATACCGGCTCGCCGAGCGCGGCCCACACGCCATTGTAATTGACGCCCGCAGCCATCACGAGAACGAGCACATCGTGACTGTCCAATGTCCAGGTTGGGACCACTTCGAGCTGCATCGATTGATCGGGAGGCCCGTGCCGGTCCTTGCGGATTGCCCAGGCGTACATTTGGGACGGCACATGTCCGAGCGGCGGAATCTCGCCGATCTCGTAGAGATCCTTGGTGCCTGGTCCTGCGCCGGCCCAAGCCGGTCCTTCATGTAGATCCGAACCCGCCACGTTGCTCTCCCTGAACGATCGTCGAGCGACCAGAACATCATGTTAGCGCGCGTGCTGCGATGCACCATACTACTAATGTTTCGCCGCAGCCATCATGCGACCTTCAGACCGGCGACTAAGGGATAGAGTGCTCTCCGACCCCGCCCCGCCTTATTGTGCCCTGCAACATGTCATCATAATCTGATCCGATCCGTGGTCGAGAGGCTTCATGCAATGAGCGCCGCATCCCCCAAACCTGATAAGCCGTGGATCTTCCGCACCTATGCAGGTCACTCGACGGCGGCGGAGTCCAACAAGCTCTATCGGGGCAATCTCGCCAAGGGACAGACGGGGCTTTCGGTGGCTTTCGACCTGCCGACGCAGACGGGCTACGACTCGGATCATCTGCTCGCGCGCGGCGAAGTCGGCAAGGTCGGCGTGCCGATCTCGCATCTCGGTGACATGCAAACGCTCTTCGATGGCATCCCGATCGCCGCGATGAACACATCCATGACGATCAACGCGACTGCGCCCTGGTTGATGGCACTCTACATTGCCGCGGCTGACGTGCAGGGCGCGCCACGGGAGGCGCTGCAGGGCACGACGCAGAACGACATCATCAAGGAATATCTTTCGCGCGGGACCTATGTGTTTCCGCCCGCGCCTTCGATGCGCCTGACCAAGGACATGATCCTTTTCACGACGAAACATATGCCCAAATGGAATCCGATGAATGTCTGCTCCTACCATCTGCAGGAGGCAGGCGCGACGCCGGTCCAGGAATTGAGTTTCGCTCTGGCGACCGCGATCGCTGTTCTCGATTCGGTGCGCGCTTCAGGCGATCTCGCTGCCCAGGACCTCGGCGAGGTCGTCGGACGCATTTCGTTCTTCGTCAATGCGGGAATGCGTTTCGTCACAGAGCTCTGCAAGATGCGGGCGTTCACTGAATTGTGGGACCAGATTACGCGTGAGCGCTATGGAATCGAGGACGAGAAATTCCGGCGCTTCCGCTACGGCGTGCAGGTCAATTCGCTGGGCCTTACCGAGCAGCAGCCGGAGAACAACGTCTATCGCATTCTGATCGAGATGCTGGCCGTCGTCCTGTCGAAGAACGCGCGTGCAAGAGCCGTGCAATTGCCGGCCTGGAACGAAGCGCTCGGCCTGCCGCGTCCCTTCGACCAGCAATGGTCCCTGCGTATCCAGCAGATCATGGCCTATGAGACCGACCTTCTCGAATACGGCGACCTGTTCGATGGCAGCCACGAAATCGAGCGCAAGGTGGAGCAACTCAAGGCCGAGGCGCGCGCGGAGCTTTCGAAGATCGAGCTGATGGGAGGCGCGATCGCGGCGGTCGAAAGTGGTTACATGAAATCGAAGCTCGTCGAATCCAACACGCGACGCCTTGAAGGCATCGAGCGCGGGGAGCAGGCGGTCATCGGCGTGAACCGTTTTCTCGAGAGTGAACCCTCCCCCCTGACCACAGGTGACAGCGCCATCATGGTTGTGCCGGAACATGTCGAGGCCGAACAGGTCGCGCGTCTTCAGGCCTGGCGCGCTGCGCGCGATCCGTTCGCGGTCGTCGCGGCGCTCGCTGGCCTGCGTTCCGCCGCGGCCGAGGGGCGCAACATCATGGAGCCCTCGATCGTTGCCGCGAAAGCCGGCGTCACCACCGGTGAGTGGGGTGGCGTACTACGGGAAGCCTTCGGCGAGTATCGCGCGCCGACGGGGGTGGGGAGAACCGCTCGGCAGGAGGCGGGTGATCTCGACGCCGTCAGGGCGGAAGTCGAGCGTGTGTCACGCAAGCTCGGCCGGCGTGTCACTTTTCTCATGGGCAAGCCGGGTCTCGACGGTCACTCCAATGGTGCCGAGCAGATTGCCGTGCGTGCGCGCGATTCCGGGATGGACGTCGTCTACGAGGGCATCCGCTTCACGCCCGAGGAAATCGTCCGTGCGGCCCGCGATGGCGACGTGCATTGCATCGGGCTTTCGATCCTTTCGGGCTCACATGTACCGCTGGTGCGCGACGTTATCGCCCGGATGAAGGCGGAGGGGCTGGACGTGCCGCTCGTCGTCGGCGGCATCATCCCGCCCGAAGATGCCGCCCGGATGCGCGCTGAGGGGGTCGCTGCTGTTTATACGCCGAAGGATTTCGAGCTGAACACGATCATGGCGGACATCGTCCGCATCGTGGACGAGCGCACCTGACGGTTCGGGGATTCGGGCGGGCCCTTCACGGTGTGGCTCAAGGACAGGCGTGACGCATTCCGTCATAGCCCATGTAAGTGCCGCTGCGCGGATCGTAGGAGCGAAACTGCTGCATGCAGTAGGAGACCTCGTCGTCCGCGACAGGAGCAGGGCCGCCTTCGTAATAGGTCGGCTGCTGAGAGTTTGCGATGGCTCCCCCAACTATGGCTCCCGCCGCGAGTCCGGCGATTCCAGCTCCGATGGCAGCGCCGTTATTATACCCACGATCCCGACGGTATCCCCCGTACCGGCGATATTGCACGTCCGTTACCGACGATTGGGCCTTTGCGAGCCCGCCGACATTGTGATCGATACGCATGGCCTGCGCCGTGGCGGGTTCGATGCTGGACATTCCGAGAGCCGAGAGTGCGAGCCCACTCATGAGAATCTTACGCATTTTACCTCCAGGTCGCGCGTAATCAATTGCAAGGGTCGAGTTCTGAGCAAAAGCGCAGATTTCCCCGGCAAGATTATCATCAACGTCTGACCCGTCAGGCGGTTGCGTCAGCCGCGCCACATGCCACAATGACCGCTTCAACGTCCAGGAGGAGCATGGATGCGAGGACCACATGACGTGGGAGGATTGGACGACGGACCAATCGATCCCGAGACGCACGAACTCGGCTTCTGGGAAAAGCAGATCGACGGCATCCGCGCGGTCATCGGCGCCAAAGGCATCGTCACGACGCACGAGAACCGGCGCTATATCGAGGCTCTCGGCGACGATGCCCATCAGACACTGACCTATTACGAGCGCTGGACCGCGGCGCTGTCCCGCCAGATGGTGGAGAAGGGGCTCCTTACACAGGCCGAGATCGATGCGCGCGTGCGTGAAATTCGTGAACGCCTCGCCGCCACCGGTGAGCTTGCGCCTGGCACCGAGGTGGTGAAACCATGAGCGGGACGCAAACGGCATCATTCATGCCCGGCGATATGGTTCGGGTGCGAGACGACTATCCGCCCGGCCATGTGCGAACGCCGGTCTATGTTCGTGGCAAGATCGGACGCGTGACGCGCTATTTTGGCGCATTCGGAAATCCGGAGCTGCTCGCCTACCGCCTGTCAGGGCAGGCGGAGGATCTTTATGAGGTCCGTTTTCTGCAATGCGATCTCTGGGACGACTATGCCGGATCGAAACGCGATTGCGTCGATCTCGATCTCTACCAAAACTGGCTCGAAAAGATTTGAGGACCCGTCATGCCGCACGATCATCACGACCATGATCACGCCGCTCATCCAGCGCCCCAGCCCGACGACAAGGTGCACAGCTATTACCAGATCCTCGGGATCGCCCTGAAAGAGTTGCTGGTCGAAAAGGGCGTCGTGACCGCCGACGAGGTGAGGTCGGCAATCGAGAAACGAGATCAGATCACGCCTGCGCATGGCGCGGCTGTGGTCGCCAAGGCGTGGACCGATCCAGCCTATCGCGCGCGCCTGCTGGCCGATGCAAATGCCGCCGTGGCCGAACTCGGCTATCCCATGACGACGACGCGTCTCGTCGCCGTCGAAAATACCGATGATGTCCATAACGTCGTCGTCTGCACGTTGTGCTCGTGTTATCCGCGCGAGCTGCTTGGACTGCCACCGAGTTGGTACAAGAGTCGCGCCTATCGCGCGCGGATCGTGCACGAGCCCCGCGCCGTGCTTGCTGAGTTTGGGACGCAGCTCTCCGACGAGACAGAAGTGCGCGTCCATGATTCCACTGCGGATATGCGTTTTCTAGTCGTGCCTCGGCGGCCCGAGGGGACGGAAGGACTCAACGAGGCTGGCCTTGCGGACTTGATTTCACGCGATGCCATGATCGGCGTCGCATTGGTCAGAGCACATGCGCATTAGCTCATAGAAACAGGGCGGGACACATCGGTCCCGCCCTCGCTCTCGTAACTTTGGCTCTGCGGATTACTGCAGCGACACTGGGCCGGAGCCTTTCGGGAAGCGGACGACGCGGCCGGCATTGCCGCGATCCCTTTCGGAGTCGCCTGTCGCCACGACATGTCCGCCGATCGTGAGCCCTTCCTTAGAGGCACTGATCTTCACGGTTTCCCCGTCCTTTACCTCGCCGGCGAGGATGCTCTCGGCCAGAGGATCCTGCACGGACTTCTGAATGACGCGCTTCAACGGGCGCGCGCCATAAGCGGGGTCGTAACCCTTGTCGGCAAGCCATTGCCGCGCCTTCGCGTCGAGGTCGAGCGTGATCTTGCGGTCTTCCAGCAGACGTCCGAGACGCATCATCTGGATGTCCACGATCGCTCCCATGTCCTCGCGCTGCAGGCGATGGAACAGAACGATCTCATCGACGCGGTTGAGGAATTCCGGCCGGAAGTGGCTGCGCACGACGGACATGACTTCGTTGTAGACGGCCGAGGAATCCTCGCCTTCGCTCTGACTGACGAGGTATTCCGCCCCCAGGTTCGACGTCATGATCACGAGGACGTTGCGGAAATCCACGGTGCGACCCTGTCCGTCCGTAAGACGACCGTCGTCGAGAACCTGCAGCAGGACGTTGAACACGTCGGGATGCGCTTTCTCGATCTCATCGAACAGAACGACCTGATAGGGGCGGCGGCGGACCGCCTCCGTCAGCGCACCGCCCTCCTCGTAGCCGACGTAGCCGGGGGGAGCCCCGATGAGACGTGAGACGGAATGCTTCTCCATATATTCAGACATGTCGAGACGGACCATGGCCGTCTCATCGTCGAACATGAAAGCTGCCAGCGCCTTGGTCAGCTCGGTCTTGCCTACGCCCGTCGGCCCCAGGAACATGAACGAGCCGATGGGCCTGTTGGGATCCTGCAAGCCGGCGCGTGCGCGACGCACCGCGGTGGAGACCGCGTGCACGGCCTCCCGCTGACCAACGACCCGCTTTGCGAGGCTGTCTTCCATCTTGAGAAGTTTGTCGCGCTCGCCTTCCAGCATTTTGTCGACGGGCACGCCGGTCCAGCGGGACACGACCTGCGCGACGTGATCGGCCGTCACCTCTTCCTCGACGAGCGCGGTTCCGGCCTTGTTTTCGGTCTCGCCGAGCTTTTTCTCAAGCTCCGGAATGACCCCATAGGTCAGCTCGCCCGCGCGCTGATATTCGCCGCGGCGCTGTGCCTGGGCGAGCTCGTTGCGGGCTCCCTCAAGCTGTTCCTTCAGCTTCTGCGCTTCACCCAGCTTGTCCTTCTCAGCCTTCCAGCGCGTCGTCAGGGCAGCTGATTTTTCCTCGAGGTCGGCGAGTTCCGTTTCGAGCTTCAGCAGCCGTTCGCGCGAGGCGCGGTCGGTTTCCTTACGCAGCGCTTCCTGCTCGATCTTGAGCTGGATGACACGACGATCGAGTTCGTCCAGTTCCTCCGGCTTGGAATCGACCTGCATGCGCAGCCGTGACGAAGCCTCGTCGACGAGATCGATCGCCTTGTCCGGCAGAAAGCGATCCGCGATGTAGCGATTGGACAGGGTCGCAGCCGCGACGATCGCCGCGTCCGTGATCCGCACGCCGTGATGCAGCTCGTACTTTTCCTTTAACCCGCGCAGGATCGAGATCGTATCCTCGACCGTGGGCTCGCTGACGAAAACCGGCTGAAAACGGCGCGCCAGCGCGGCATCCTTCTCGACGTGCTTGCGATATTCGTCGAGCGTCGTCGCGCCGACGCAATGCAATTCACCGCGTGCCAGAGCGGGTTTGAGCAGGTTGGACGCATCCATCGCGCCGTCTGCCTTGCCAGCGCCGACGAGCGTGTGCATCTCGTCGATGAAGAGGATGATGCCACCTTCCGCCGCAGTGACCTCGTTCAGCACTGCCTTGAGGCGTTCCTCGAACTCGCCGCGAAACTTCGCGCCCGCGATCAGCGATCCCATGTCGAGGGCAAGCAGCTTCTTGTCCTTAAGGCCTTCCGGCACGTCGCCGTTGACGATGCGCAACGCGAGGCCTTCGACGATGGCGGTCTTGCCGACGCCCGGTTCGCCGATCAGGACCGGGTTGTTCTTCGTCCTCCGCGACAGAACCTGAATTGTCCGGCGAATTTCCTCGTCGCGACCAATGACTGGGTCGAGCTTTCCGTTGCGTGCGGCCTCCGTGAGATCGCGCGCATATTTCTTCAGTGCGTCATAGGCATTCTCGGCGGTCGCGTGATCGGCCGTGCGGCCCTTGCGCAGATCTTCTATGGCGTGATTGAGCGTTTGCGGCGTGACCCCGGCATTTGCGAGTATCTTGCCGGCTTCGGAGGATTTTTCGGCTGCGACAGCAAGGAGCAGACGCTCCACCGTGACAAACGAGTCACCCGCCTTCTGCGCGAGTTTCTCGGCCGCGTCGAAGATGCGGGCCGTCGTCGGTGCCAGGTAAAGCTGGCCTGCTCCAGAGCCCTGCACCTTGGGGATCTTGGCGAGAGCCAGTTCCACCTGCGTCCGCGCATCGTGCGCGCGTCCCCCAGCCTTGTCGATCAGGCCCGAGGCCAAGCCTTCCTCGTCATCGAGCAAAACTTTCAGAACATGTTCGGGGGCAAACTGCTGGTGCCCCTCGCGCAGAGCGAGCGATTGCGCCGACTGGATGAAGCCGCGGGCGCGTTCCGTATATTTTTCCATATTCATGGTGGGTCTCTCCTCAACCGCGGCAGCGATCCCGTAGCGATACGGCCGCGTCGATGTTCGAATCGGGGCCCCTTCCGGCGACCTCAGGAGAGATGTAGGGAGAGGACGCCCGCTGCAACAGAGGGGCGCATTCCTTCTTGGCTGACCCTGATCCAGATCATTTATGAGCCTGTGCCTCCAGCAACACTCGGGACCACCCAATGACAATCGCCGCGCTGCATCGCTATCCCGTCAAGGGTCTGTCACCGGAGCCGCTTTCCCGGGTCACGCTTCAGGCGGGTGCGTTCTTTCCGTGCGATCGGCTGTTTGCCATCGAGAATGGCCGCTCGTCCTTCGATGAAGCCGCGCCCGCCTACCAACCGAAGACCCGTTTCCTTATGCTGATGAAGAACGCCCGATTGGCGCAACTCGCGTCCCGCTATGACGAGGCCACTCATGTTCTCTCGATTTCGTACAGGGGCGAGGAGATGGTCCGGGGCGATCTGCGGTCAGAGGCCGGGAGGGCTGAGGTTGAGCGTTCTGTTGCGGAATTCTGCGCTGACGAAATGCGCGGCCCCCTCCGCCTGCTGAGTGCGCCGGAAGGTTTTCGCTTCACTGATTCCATCCGCGCGGGGTTCGTGTCCTTGCTCAACCTCGCGAGCGTGCTGGACCTGGAGAGGAGGCTGGGGCGACCGGTGAATCCGCTCCGCTTTCGCGCCAACATCGCAGTCGAGGGCTGGGATGCCTGGTTGGAAGAGGGGCTGGTCGGGCGCCGCTTGGCCATAGGCGACGTGCGATTGAAGGTTCTCAAACCCATCGATCGCTGTCCTGCCACTCACGTGGAGCCTCACACCGGGGAGCGCGATCTCGATATCATGGCGACCCTGCAAAGCGCCTTCGGCCATCTGCATTGTGGAATTTACGCCTCGGTGATCGCAGGTGGGGAGATTGCTGTCGGCGACACCCTTCGTATTCTCGACTGAGCGCACCCGAAAAGACAACATGAAAAAGGGGGCCGAAGCCCCCTGATCCTCTTTCCGATCAATCCTGCGCGGCGGGCTGTTCGCCATGTGTCGGCGCCTCGCCAGCTTCACCCTCACCTGCGGGGCGGCTGCGCCGGCGGCGACGGGGGCGGAGGTGGAACCCGACACCTTCTCCTTCAGGGCCTGCCTCGCTCTGGCTTTCTGCGTGGCCGCCCATGACCGGTTGCGGCATATCGTTTTCGCTCACCGGGATGCGAACCGGCGCCGTAATGAAGGCCGGCAAGGCCGCAGTATCCGGCTGTTCGCCACTGGAAACAGGAGCGCGCAGATCCGGCCGTGGGTCCTGGCGCATCTGAGGCTGAGGCTGCTGATCGTTCCGGAACTCGCGCGGCGGACGCGCGTCACGAGGGCCACGGTTCTGGTTCTGCCGGTTCTGGTTGCGATCCTGACTGCGGTCCTGATAGGGCCGATCAGGGCGCGGGCCACGGTCCTGGCGCTCGCCTTGCGGCTGTCCCGTCCGCTCGGCCTGGCGTTCGCCGCTAAACCCGCCGGGCGCATAAGGCTGCGGCTGGCTGCCCGCGAAGGGCTGTTGATAGGGTTGCGGCGGAGGGGCCGGGGGAGTGCGCTCAGGCGGCGAAGCAAAGCGATCGGGCAAGCCGCCGTCATCGTCATCGTCATCGTCGACATCGGCCTCGCCGGGCTGGCGCACATAGCCGACCTGCGCCTGCTGCTGGGCCTGCTGGGCTGCTGCGATGATCCGGAAATAATGTTCCGCGTGCTGGAGATAGCTCTCGGCCATCACCGGATCGCCCGAAGACTGGGCATCGCGGGCGAGCTGGAGATATTTCTCGGCGACGTGATGGGCTGTGCCACGGATCTTGACGTCAGGGCCGTTGGATTCAAAAGCCCTGGTGAGCGGATTGGGGCCCTTGCGGTTGGGGCTATTCCGGCCGCGCATACGCTTGTTCTGACCTGGTCTCATCGATGATCCTTGAGTGCTACGCAGCCTCTCCGACGATGCCGCAGACATCAATCCGGCGGGAAGAAACGCTACAAAAGCCTACAGATGACGGATTGGTATGGGCTCTCCGGCCAATCTACGACACGACCGCCGGACGTGCCGGGGTTGTTATTCCTAGCCCGTAAAGTGCCGGACCCAAGAATTTGGAGACGATCGCCTCGTCCAACCCGGAAGCACGCCAGGCAAATGAACCGGAGAATTGCTAGAATCGCTCACCAAAGCGAAGGTCAGCACTCATTCTCAACGGACCTTAAGCCACTGCGGATGCAGAGCCGAGGCGATTTCTATCTCCGTACTTAGTCGCTTTTCCTTCCTCCGCCAAGGGGCAAAAAAGAAAATCTGCCGGACACGGCCAAATGCCTGAGCCTCGCTTAAGCCTGGCCATCGGGCTTCCGCAGTACGATGGCTCTGGGAACGCCGCCAAGATCGTTGCGGAGGGCCAGGGTCTGGAGCCCCGCTGCCGCAGCAATGCGTGCCACGTCCGGGGCCTGCCCGATCCCGAGTTCGAGGACGGCGAAGCCCCCGTCAAGGAACGCCGGGAGCGCTGCCATGATATCTCGATACGCGCTCAGCCCGTCTGCTCCGCCGTCCAGCGCGAGACGGGGATCGTATTGGCGTACCCCGACGTCGAGGTCGGCGATTGTTGCGGATGCGATGTAAGGCGGATTGGACAGAATCACATCGAACGAGCCCGCAAGCCCCTCCATCCAGGTGCCTTCCCGGATTTCCGTTCTCGACGCGAGTTCGTTGAGCTGGGCATTTTCGCGCGCGACATCGCAGGCGGCGGGCGAAAGATCCACTCCGATTCCGAGGGCGTGCGGGCATTCGGAAAGCAATGCCAGAAGCAACGCGCCCGTGCCTGTCCCGAGGTCGAGTATGCGGAGCGGCAGGTTCCGTCTGGACCCGAGTTGATCCAGCGCGGCTTCGATGAGGCATTCCGAATCCGGCCGCGGGTCCAGCACGTCGGGCGTGACGATCAGGTCAAGCGTCCAGAAGGCTCGTGTCCCGAGGATCCTCGTTGCCGGCTCGCCTACGAGGCGGCGAGCGACAAAAGCCTGGAGGCGCGTTGCGGCGTCGGGTGGCAGAAGGGCATCGGGGTCGCGGATCAGGGCAGCGTGGTCGCACGCGGCAGCCGCGCAGAGCAGCATCCGAGCTTCGAGGCCGGGTCTTTCAATCCCGGCCTCCCCTAGTGCGTTCGTGACAGTGCGCAGGACAGCTGCCATGCGCTGACCCATCAGGCTGCTCACGCCGTCTCCACGGGGGCTTGCGCCGCGCGCGTCAGCACACGGGTGAGGCGCGCGGTGAAGGCCGAAGCGTCCGTCGGTGCGTCGCCGTCGGCCACCCGTGCTTCGTCGTGGATGAGCCAGGCCGCGTCTTCCACCAGCGACCCGTCGCCGCCGGCTGCGAAACGGCTCGCCAGCGCGGTCACCAGCGGATGAGTCGGGTTGACCTCCAGTACCGGCTTGGAAAGCATTCCGAGGTTACCGGTTTCGGCCAGCAATCGCTCCAGACGCCGGTCCCGGCCATGTTCAGGCGCGACAAGACAGGCGGCACTGGCTGCGAGGCGATCGGACGCGCGCACGTCTTCGACGCACCCGGCCAGCGTTTCCTTCATGAAGGCAAGCAGCCTTGCCACGTCGGGCGCCGGCGGAACGTCGGATGCAGCGGTCTCGCCTTCGAGGACGGGAACCGACTTGATGTCTGCCATGCCATGGGTGACCGACTTGAACGGCTTGCCTTCATAGCCGAGCGCGGTTTCCACCCAGAATGCGTCGACGGGATCGGACAGAAGAAGCACCTCGATGCCGCGCGCCCGAAATCCTTCGAGTTGTGGGCTGGTTGCGAGGCGCTTCTGATCATCGCCCGTGATGTACCAGATGGCAGTCTGGTTCTCCCGCAGGGATCCGACGTAATCGGCAAGGGTCCGGGTGGGCTCGGCTTGTGTCGACGTCGCAAAACGCGCGAGCTTGAAGAGCTGGTCGCGGCGCTCGGGGTCTTCGTAGAGGCCTTCCTTCAATACCGCGCCGAAGTCGCGCCAGATTTTCGCATAGGCGTCCGCATCGTTCTCGGCGAGTTTGGTCAGTTCCTGAAGCAGGCGGTTGACAATGCCCTTGCGGATCGCCGCGAAGATCGGGCTGTCCTGGATCATTTCGCGCGAGACGTTCAGCGGCAGGTCGCTCGAATCGACGACGATCCGGACGAAGCGAAGCCAACCCGGCAGGAGATCCGCGTCCTGCGTAATCAGCACGCGGCGGACATAGAGCTTGCCACGGCTCTTGCGGGCGGGTTCGAAGAGATCGAGAGGGCGGGAGCCGGGAACGAAAGCCAGGACGGTATATTCGTGACGCCCTTCTGCGCGCCAGTGCACGGTCAGAGCCGGGCTGTCGAACTGCCCCGCGAGTCCGCGATAAAACTCCGCGTAGAGGTCCGGTGTAATCTCGGACTTGGGGCGGGCCCAGAGCGCCATCCCCTCGGAAATCCGGCGAGCTTCGGCATCGGGCTTGTCGAGAAGATCGATCGGTACGGCTACGGCGCCGGAATGTTCGCGCACAATGCGTTCAAGCCGACCGGGCTCAGCATAGGCTTTACCGTTAGTGGAAAGATGCAGGATGACGCGCGTGCCGTGGGTGGGCGCCGATTCGAGCGGGAGGGGCGTGACTGTGAACGTGCCCTTACCGTCAGAAACCCAGGACCAGCCCTCCTGCGTACCGGCCTTGTGCGTCTGTACCTCGACGTGGTCGGCGACCATGAAGGCGGAATAGAATCCGATGCCGAACTGGCCGATCAGGTCCGCGCCCTGCACGGGCTGGTCAGTCTCGCCGTCTGGTTCGACCGCGCCGCCCTTGCCGTTCAGCTTTTCCAGGAAGGCCCGTGTGCCCGAACTCGCAATCGTCCCCAGGGCCCCGATGAGTTCGTCGTGGCTCATGCCGATGCCGTTATCGGCGAAGGTGATCGTACCTGCCTCCGCATCGACGGTCAGCCGAATCGAAAAACCTTCGTCATCCTTGATCAGCCCAGACTCGGAAAGGGCCTCATAGCGAAGCTTTTCGCAGGCGTCGGCGGCGTTCGAAATGAGCTCCCGGACGAAGATGTCCCGGTCGGAATAAATCGAATGGACCATCAGGTGAAGCAGGCGTGAAACGTCGGCTTGAAAGGCATGCGGCTGCGGCGCGCCGGCATTGTCTGTGGTGGTCAAGAGAGTTCCCCCAGTGGCAGAGCGGTCCATTCGCCGGACCGGAACGAGACGGAGCAGATATCGCGGTCGCCGCGTCCAGGTTCAAGCGCCATCGTGTCCGCCGGGGAAAACTCCGGCCGACGCGCAAAAAAAAGGACCGGCCGGAGAGTGACTCCTGCGCGGTCCGTGTTGCTCGCTCCGTCTTCGAAGTCGGCCCGGTTCGCATGGACCTCCCAGGGGGCTGGGGGGCTGACGAAATCCAGGAAGCCGGACAAACCGGGCCTTCGAGGCAACGTCCAGAAGGTCGTTCCCGAACGCGGCGCACGTTCGACCGGATCAGGGCGAAATCATGAATTCGATGCTGCTGCAATGCTTTGTCTCTTTATGCGGCGCTTCGTCATGGACTCTTGTACGATCGTCCCGATCGCGGGATGATGTGGCCTCAAGGAGGTCGCATGAGCGAAGAGGATCATCCTGGTGCAACGCCGACGGGACAGGCCAGCCGCCGGTCCCATTTGAGGTTGCTCTCTACATCTTCGGAGAAGCCGGCTGCCCCCGCTGCCCCTCCCATCGTGTCTTTCGACCGTCGTGAGTTGACGATGATCCTTGGCGTTTACGGCCGCAAGGTCGCGGCCGGGGAGTGGCGAGATTACGCTATCGACTTCGGTCTGCACCGAGCCGTGTTCTCGGTCTTCCGTCGAACGTCCGAAGTGCCACTCTACAGGATCGAAAAGGATCCGCGCCTGGCGCGCAAGCAAGGCGCCTATGCTGTGGTCGCGGCTGGCGGCGTGGTTTTGAAACGCGGATCCGACCTCGCAAGGGTTCTCGGCGTTCTCGACAAGTCGTTCCGGCTCGTCACCGGCTGACGTGCCTCCCGAAGATAGCAAAAAGGCCCCGCAATGCGGGGCCTTTCGCAAGGTCGTAAGGTCTCGCGACCCAGGATCAGTCGTTCCGTGAACCCGTCAGCGACAGGATGAACTGGAACATGTTGATGAAGTTCAGGTAGAGCGTCAGCGCACCCATAACGGAGGCCTTTGCCGCCATCTCCGCATTGCTGGAAACGACGTCATATTCTTCCTTGAGGCGCTGCGTGTCCCAGGCTGTAAGGCCGGCGAAGATCAGAACGCCGACGGCAGAGATCGCGAAGCCGAGCGTGCCCGACTGGACGAAGATGTTCAGGACGCTCGCGATGATGATCCCGAACAGACCCATGACCAGGAAGGATCCCATGGCCGAGAGGCTGCGCTTCGTCGTGTAGCCGTAGAGGCTGAGGGCACCGAAGGCGGCAGTCGTCGCGAACAGCGCCTGGACGATGCTCCCGACCTTGAAGATGAGCCCGATGGAGCCCATCGACAGACCCATGGTCGCAGAGAAGGCCCAGAAGGTCATCAGCAGCGCTGAATAGCTCATTCGCTCGAAGCGGAACGAGATCACGAAGATGAAAGCCAATGGCGCCAGCATTACCACATAGCGCAAGGGCGACATGTAAAGGGCCTGAACCACGGGGCTGCTACGTCCGAGCATGAAGATGCCCACGGCGACGAGCGCAGAGATCGCCAAGGCCAGCGTCATGTGGTTGTAGATGCCGAGCATGTAAGAGCGGAGGCCCTGGTCGTACTCGGCGGTGCCGGCCCGGGCTACGCCTGTCCCCCAGCGAAGGGAAGCGTTGCGGTCGAAGTCGGACATGGTTTCCTCTCAATTCCTTCTGAGCAACAGCGTCCAGCCGTGATCCGGTTCGGAGCTCTGCCCTGTGATAATATGTACCGTGCTCGCGCGCCCCACAAGACCCCCCTTCTGGAAAGAGGGAAAGCCCAGTCACAGTCGCGCGGGGCGCCAAACGACACTACATCATCCACACGACTTGTGAATAAATCCTAAGTCACAAGTTGCGGAGGTAAGAGGCCGGCTTCTGGCCAAGGACCTGCCACGTTCCGAGCAGGCCGAGGCCCACCGTCACAAGCAGTGCGATGGCCGCCGCGCCGATCGCCGGTCCCCAGAGCCAAAGAAAGGTCTCGAGCCCCATCACGCGTATCAGGATGAGATAGGCGGCAAGACTGCCGGCCAGCAATCCGAAGATGGCGGTCGCCGTGCCGAGCAGCGCATATTCAATGACCAGCGCCGAGAGCAGCCGTCTGCGGGTTGCCCCCAATGTCTTCAACACGACAGCATCGTAGATGCGGCTGCGTTGACCGGCCGCCAGGGCGCCGGCGAGGACCAGGATGGAGGCCGCGAGTGCGATGCCGGAAGCGCCGCGCACTGCGAAGGCGAGTTGTTCCATGACCGTGTTGACCGCATCCAGCGCGTCCTTGACACGCAGGCTCGTGATGGTCGGAAATCGCATCGCAACCTCGCGCAGGAGGGCGAGTTCACGTTTCTCATCGTCGCCCTTCGGAAATGTGGCCGTGGCGAGAAACGTGTGGGGCGCGCCCGCGAACGTGTTGGGTGAGAAAACGAAGACGAAGTTGATGCCGAGGGTGCGCCAGTTCACTGTACGCAGGTTGGCGATTTCAGCGGAAATGTTACGGCCTGCGACATTCACCGTGATGGAATCGCCGATCTTCAGGCCAAGGCCTTTTGCGATTTCACCTTCGATCGAGACGAGCGGCGGCCCCTTGTAATCGGCGGGCCACCATTCGCCTGCGGCGAGGCTCGATCCTTCCGGCAGGCTCGTCGCATAGCTGATGCCACGGTCGCCTTCGAGGACCCATTGAGCATTTTCAGCAGCGCGAACCTGCGTTGTAGATTGGCCGTTGAGGCGTACGACGCGCCCGCGCATCATGGGAACGCGCTCGATCTGTGCCCCCTTGGCATTTTCCGCCAAAAAGGCGTCGAACTCGGGCAGTTGTGAGTTCTGCACGTCGAGAAAGAAGAAGCTCGGAGTGCGGCCGGGAAGTCCGCGCGTCAACTGGTCGCGGATGTTGCCGTCGATCAGGGTCAGCGCCACGAGAAGTGCGAGGCCCAGGCCCAGCGACAGAACGACGGCCGGCGTCAAAGCGCCGGGACGATGGATGTTGCCGATGGCGAGCCGCCACTCCGTGCGTCGTGGGCGCGGGGCATGACGCGCGAGCGCCATGATGCCGAGCGCCACGGCACGAAGAACCAGGAAGGCAATCGCCGTCGCCGCTGTGTAGATCAGCGCAAGCTTCCGGTCGGTGGCAAAGAGCGTCACCGCGCCGACGAGCGCCAGTCCAGCCGCCGCCGTCATGAACACGTAACGCTTGCGGGGCCACGCACCCCCGCTTTCGACCACGTCGCGAAAGAGTGCAGAGACGGGCACATCGTGCGCGCGTCCGATGGGAGCGAGCGAAAAGGCCAGCGCCGTCAGAAGCCCGTAGAGGATGCCAGCCCCGGCCTGCGCAAGTGAGAGCGTCGGCGTAAAGGGAAAGGGAATGATCGACCCAAACAATCCAGCGATGACGTAAGGAAGCGAAAGGCCCACAACGAGACCGATGGCTATGCCGATCATTGCGACGCAGAGAACCTGGACCAGCGTAGCTGTGAAAACATAACCGCCGGTGGCGCCGAGCGATTTCAGTGTCGCCAGATCGGGCCGCTTGCGCTCGACGAAGGCGCGCACCGCATTTGCGACGCCGACCCCGCCGACGATCAGGGCCGTCAGGCCCACGAGTGTCAGGAATTGCGTAAAGCGTGCGAGATTCTTCTCGAATTGGGGAGAGACATTGGCCCGCGTGCGGACCTGCCAGCCAGCTTCCGGGAAGGCACTCTCCGCAGCCTTCATGAATTGATCTACATCGGCGTCCGTCACCGACGCGCCCGGATAGGGACCTCTCAGCGAGATGCGATTGACCCAGCGCACGAGAGATCCGGGCTGCACCAGACCCGTGGCACTCAGAGCGCTTTGGGAAAAGATGACGCGCGGCCCGAACCCGATGCCTCCGGCGAGTTTGTCGGGCTCGGAGCGCAGGAGTGCACGTAGGACGAATGCCTGGTCTCCGACGAGAAGCTTGTCGCCGACCTTCAGGTCGAGGCGCGCGGCCAGTGCCGGGTCGGCCACGAGACCAAAGGCGCCGTCCTTCTGCGCCAAGGCGTCCGCGACCGGCAGCGCAGGCTCGGTCACGAGGTCGCCAGCCGAGGGATATGTGGCATCGACCGCTTTGGCTTCGATCAGGGCGGATTGTCCATCATCGCGCCGCGCCATTGCGCGCAGGCTCGCGACGGTCGAGACTGAACCATGGCTCGAGAAGAAAGCACGCTCCTGATCCGAAAGCTGGCGGTGGGTCAGCGAAAAAGAGACGTCGCCGCCGAGGATCTTGCGTCCTTCCCTCGCAAGCCCGTCCGACAGCCCGTCGGATACGGAGCCTACGCCGACGATCGTCGCTACTCCCAGCGCGATGCAGGCCAGAAAGATCCGGAAGCCCGCGAACCCGCCGCGCAGATCGCGCAGGGCGAGCCGAAGCATCAGCGGAACGCGCGAAACGGGCGTGCGGACCGCGCCGCGTCCTTCGGAGACAGCGCTCATCGCGTTGCCTCAAGAGCTATGGTCTGCTTTCGTCCCGTTTGGTCTTCGATAAGGCCGGAACGCAGGCGCACCTGACGGTCGCAGCGGGCAGCGAGGCTCGCATCGTGGGTGACGAGCACGAGGGTCGCACCGCGTTCGCGTTTCAGCGCGAACATGAGGTCGACGATACTTTGTCCGGTCGTTTCGTCCAGATTGCCGGTCGGTTCGTCTGCCACCAGAATCGCAGGATGCGGCGCAATGGCGCGGGCAAGCGCCACGCGCTGTTGTTCGCCGCCGGACAATTGCGCGGGATAGTGGCCGAGACGGTCGCCGAGGCCGACCAGGCGCAATTCAGCAGCGGCCCTGCCGAAAGCATCTGAAAGGCCCGCCAGTTCGAGCGGGATCGCCACATTTTCCAGCGCGGTCATGGTGGGGATGAGGTGGAAGGACTGGAAGACGATTCCGATGCGAGCGCCACGAAACTGTGCCAGCCGATCCTCGTTGAGTGTCCCGAGATCCTGGCCATCGACCACGACCGAGCCGCTGTCGGGCCGCTCCAGCCCAGCCATGATCATGAGCAGCGTCGATTTGCCTGAACCGGAGGGACCTACCAGTCCGACTGCCTCACCCTTGGCAATATCAAGGGATATTCCCTTCAGGATGTGGACGCGGGCCGCTCCGCGCCCCAGACTCAGGTCTACGTCTCGCAACGCAATCGCCGGTGCTGTCATCCCATGATCCCTTTTTCAGTCCATTCAGCCATATCGCTCGTCGCACGGCCGGTCACATGGCTTCGTTCGTTCAGCCGCAAAATGTCAGCCTTATATGGGCACGGATCCGCGATCTGTCAGTCGCGGGTTCGCCTGTCGCGTCTATTCGCCTCGGCTGTCGTGGCGGTCGGTCTATCAGGAGCAGCCGCGCTGGCTGCGTCGGGGCCTCTCCAGGTGGTCGTGCTGGGCGATAGTCTGAGCGCCGGCTATCTGCTGCCACAAGACGCGGCCTTCCCGAATGTTCTCGAAGGGGCTCTGCGTGCGTCCGGCATGAATGTCGAGATCACCAACGCCGGAGTATCAGGGGACACGGCACGCGGCGGGCTTGAACGGCTCGACTGGGCCGTGCCGGAGGGCACGCAGGCGGTCATCGTTGAACTCGGCGCCAATGACATGCTTCGGGGAACAGATCCCGCACAGACACGCGACGCGCTGGACAAGATCATTACGCGCCTGCAGGCCCGCGGCATCAAGGTCATGATCGCCGGCATGCGCGCGACGCCTTCGCTCGGCCGCGACTTCGGGGATAAGTTCGATGCGATTTACCCGGCGCTGGCCAAGCAGCACGGCGTCCCGCTTTATCCATTTTTCCTGCAAGGAATTGCGGGCGATCCGATGCTGAACCTGCAGGATGGCATGCATCCCAATCGAAAGGGCGTTGAAACGGTCGTGCAGGAAATCCTGCCCGCCGTGAAATCGTTCCTCGCGAGCGTAGCCAGCTGACCCAACGCCGGCATGCCTTGTTCACGGGCCTGCGGTCTGTAAGCATATTGTAGAAGCGAAAATGGGATGCGTCGTCGGTGCGGCGTCTCCCCGGGAGGGATCCATGCCCCGCTTGTTCACGGGCTTCGAAATTCCATCCGACCTCGGTTTTGAACTCTCGTTGATGCGGGGCGGCCTTTCAGGCGCGCGCTGGATCGATGCTGAAAACTACCACATCACCCTGCGCTTTATCGGCGACGTCGATCACGCGACCGCGCGCGACATCGACGCGTCGCTGGGTCTCATCCGGCGTCCGTCCTGCGAGATCACTGTCGATGGATTGTCGAGTTTTGGAGGCGACAAGCCACGGGCGCTGGTTGCGAAAGTCCAGCTCTCGAGCGAGCTGGTCGAGTTACAGGGCGAACAGGAACGGCTGATGAGGCGCCTTGGATTGCCGCCCGAGCCCCGCAAATTCACGCCGCATGTCACTTTGGCCCGTCTACGATCGACCGGGCCCATGGCCGTCGCGGATTATCTCGGCATGCGCGGCCTGTTTGTGGCCAGACGCTTCGTGGCCCGGCGCTTCGTCCTCTACTCTGCGCGCAATTCGGTGGGCGGCGGGCCGTATGTGATTGAAGCGGCCTACCCTCTCGGCTGAGCATCCCTCCAACCATGCCGCTGCGAAGCCTGAGCGCCGCGCCCCGCGATCAGCCAGTAGACGGTGCCTGCCACGACGCCGGTCAGGAAGAGGATCAGCGCAATATGCCCCTCTGCGGGTGTGATGCTCGCGCTGCGTTCGTTCATCCGTCCGGCTCTGACGATCCAGGGCATGGCAGCGGCGACAATGCCCGTTACGCCAGCGTAAAACACATATGCGTGTGCCCGGCCCACGGCGCCGACCAGCGCCACGATCGTGACCGGCAGCACGCAGACAAGCATGGCGATCATCCAGATCAGATGAAAAAGGGTCGCCATGGCCTCGTCGGGCGCCGCGTCGCTGAGGATCGCGGCCAACAGCTCGAACCAATGATCGGCGGGAACATGCCCGGCCACGGCCTGGACGAAAGGGTCCAGAACGGTTGCCAGCGGCAGAAAGATGAGGGCCGCCGCGCTGGCGCAGGCGAGGCCGATGAGCGTGATGAACGTGCGTGCAAACATGCGCACAGTCTAGTCCGGGCCGAGCTACCGACCAAATCTCTGCGTGCGGCCGAGGGTCAGGGCTCCAGAACGGAATCCCAGTAGAGATAGTCCACCCAGCTGTCATGCAGGTAATTGGGCGGGAACAACCGTCCGTTCTGGTGGAGATCGTTGACGCTCGGCTGGAAGGGCATGCGCGCCGGCCACATGCGGACGTCCGCTGGCAGGCGGTCGCTCTTTCGCAGATTGCAGGGCGAGCAGGCGGCGACAACGTTTTCCCACGTCGTCAGGCCGCCCTTGGAGCGTGGGATGACGTGATCGAAGGTGAGATCTTCGTGCGCCGCGCAATATTGGCAGGTGAAACGATCCCGAAGGAAGACATTGAAACGGGTGAAGGCGGGCTGGCGCGAGGGCTTCACATAAGTTTTCAGCGAGACCACGGATGGCAGGCGCATCTCGAAATTCGGGCTGCGCACTACCTTCTCGTATTGGGAGACAATGTTCACGCGATCCAGGACGACAGCCTTGATGGCGTCCTGCCAGGACCAGAGCGAGAGGGGGTAATAGCTCAGCGGCCTGAAATCCGCATTGAGCACCAGCGCCGGACAGGAGTCGGGCGATACCGTGGAATGGAAGTGAACCGTCAAACCGGACACCCCTACGCAGGTTGGGCCCGGTCAGCCCGGGCCAGATCATCCTAGCGCAGATAGTCTATCTTCGGAATGACAGGCTTGTGAAGGTCAAACCATCATGCTGGACGCGAACAAGCGTCGCAGCGCCCGGCTGGGTGCCCTTCGCCCCGGGGCGACCGGCTCTAGCGGGTCGGAACCGGCGTGCCGCTGCGGTAGTCGTAGAAACCGCGCTGGGTCTTGCGGCCGAGCCAGCCCGCCTCGACATATTTCACGAGCAGCGGGCAGGGGCGGTATTTGGAATCCGCGAGGCCTTCGTGCAGCACCTGCATCACAGACAGGCAGGTGTCGAGGCCGATGAAGTCGGCGAGTTGCAGAGGACCCATCGGATGATTGGCGCCGAGCCGCATGGCCGTGTCGATGGCCTCGACCGAACCGACGCCCTCGTAGAGCGTGTAGATGGCTTCGTTGATCATCGGCAGCAGGATGCGATTGACGATGAAAGCCGGGAAATCCTCTGACACAGTCGCCGTCTTGCCGAGCCTCGCGATCAGGCGGCGGGCGGATTCAAACGTGTCGTCCTCGGTTGCAATGCCACGAATCAGCTCGACGAGCTGCATGCGAGGCACGGGATTCATGAAGTGAATGCCGATAAAGCGCTCCGGACGGTCGGTGACGGACGCCAGACGGGTGATCGAGATCGAGGAGGTGTTCGAGGCGAGAAGCGCCTCCGGCTTCAGGGCCGTGCAGAGGCGCGAAAAGATCTTGCGCTTCACGTCCTCGTTCTCGGACGCCGCTTCGATGACAATGTCGCAGTCGTGGAACGCGGCGTAGTCGATCGCGGGCTGGATGATTGCCATCGCGGCCTTGCGCTCGGCCTCGGTCATCTGCTCCTTGCCAACAAGCTTTGCCATATTGCCGTTGATCGTGGCGAGGCCCGCGTTGATCCGGTCCTCCGACACGTCGTGAAGGAGCACTTCAATACCGGCTTGCGCACAGACCTGAGCGATTCCGCTGCCCATCTGGCCGGCGCCGATGACGCCGAGTTTGCGAATGTCGATGCTCATGAGATCCTGTCACTCGACCCAGATGGAAGACGCGCAATCATAGGCTATACGCGCCAACCGTCCAGATGATCATTAGGAGCCCTTGCCCAATTCGGAGGCGAGAGCGGGGAGGGCGGTGAAGAGATCGGCGACGAGCCCGTAGTCGGCGACCTGGAAGATCGGCGCATCTTCATCCTTGTTGATCGCGACGATCACCTTGGAATCCTTCATGCCGGCTAGATGCTGGATGGCGCCGGAAATGCCCACCGCGATGTAGAGATCGGGCGCGACGACCTTGCCGGTCTGGCCGACCTGCCAGTCATTGGGCGCATATCCCGCATCGACGGCAGCGCGCGAGGCACCCATGGCGGCCCCAAGCTTGTCCGCGACCGGCTCGATATATGTCTTGAAATTCTCGGCGTTCTGCATGGCCCGACCGCCCGAGATGATGATCCTGGCAGAGGTCAGTTCCGGCCGGTCCGACGTCGCCAGCGCTTCTCCCTTGAAGGTGGAAACGCCGGTGTCCGATGCTGCGGATATCGCTTCGATCGGCGCATTGCCGCCCTCGCCCGTCGCCTGGAACGCCGCGGTGCGAACCGTGATGACCTTTTTTGCGTCCTTCGACTGCACCGTCTGGATGGCGTTGCCAGCATAGATCGGCCGCTCGAAAGTGTCCGGCGCGATCACCTTGATGATTTCCGAGATCTGCATCACGTCGAGCAAGGCGGCGACACGCGGCATCACGTTCTTGGCGGTCGAGGTTGCGCTGCCAACGAGCGCGTCGTAAGCGCCGCTGAGTGAAACAATCAGGTCTGCAAGCGGCTCTGCCAGTGCATGCGCATAGGATGCGGCATCGGCTGCGAGAACCTTGTCGACACCCTCCAGGCGGGAGGCTGCCTGCGCGGCTGCGCCGATATCGTGACCCGCGATCAGAATGTGCACGGGCCCACCGAGCGCGCGCGCTGCTGTCAGCACCTTGGCCGTGGCATCGCCGAGCTGGCCCTTGTTGATGTCGGCTAAGAGAAGCGTCGCCATCACAGCACTCCTGCTTCGTTCTTCAGTTTCGAAACGAGTTCCGCGACATCGGCGACCTTCACACCGGCTTTGCGCCCGGGCGGCTCGGACGTCTTCAGCACGGAGAGGCGCGGGGCGATGTCGATGCCGTAATCGGCTGCGGTCTTGTCCTCGACCGGCTTCTTCTTCGCCTTCATGATGTTAGGCAAAGAGGCATAGCGCGGTTCGTTGAGACGCAGATCGGTGGTCACGATCGCGGGCAGTTTGAGGCTGACCGTCTGGAGACCGCCGTCGACTTCGCGCGTTACATCGACCGTGCCGTCGGCCAGTTCGACCTTCGAGGCGAAGGTTCCCTGGCCCCAGCCGAGCAATGCGGCGAGCATCTGGCCCGTCTGGTTGCAGTCGTCGTCGATGGCCTGCTTGCCCATGATGACGAGCCCGGGCTGTTCAGCCTCGACGATCGCCTTGAGCAATTTGGCCACGGCGAGCGGCTCCACGGGTCCATCTGCTTTTACCAGGATGCCCCGGTCGGCGCCCATCGCGAGACCGGTGCGGATGGTCTCCGCTGCCTGGGCCGGGCCGATGGACACGATGACGACTTCCGTCGCCTTGCCGGCTTCACGGAGGCGCAGGGCTTCTTCGACCGCGATCTCGTCGAAGGGGTTCATCGACATTTTGACATTGGCGAGTTCGACGCCCGATCCATCGGATTTGACGCGGATCTTGACGTTGTAGTCGACCACCCGTTTGACCGGGACCAGAACTTTCATGTCGGAACTCCCCTGAGGCCTGAACGTGTGCGGGCTCATATATCTGCGAGCCTGAAACCGGATCGATCCCGAAGTGGCGCCGGCGCGCTCACGGACGAGCTTGGTTTTGGTAATCGTCGCTCCGACCCAAGTCAACGCAGACGCACGTCGAGACGACGGGTGGCAGAACGACTTAGGCGATACGCGTGCCGAAAAGCGGAACGTCACTCCGTTTCAGCAAGGGCGTCAGGATGGCGCCGGCCAGCATTCCGCCGACATGCGCCCACCAGCCGACGCCGGCATCCGCACTGAAGACGGCCGATCCCAGCTGAAACAGGATCCAGGCTCCGATGAGCCAGCTCGCGCGAAGCCGCAACGGCAACCACGCGAAGATCAGGCCTAGCACGTTCACACGCGGATAGAGCATGAGATAGGCCACGACTACCCCCGACACCGCGCCGGACGCGCCAATCAGGGGCGCCTGTGAACCGGGCGCCATCAGCGCATAGGTGAGCGATGCGGCCACGCCACAGAGGAGATAGAAGGCGAGGAAGCGAAGCGAGCCCATCGCATCCTCGACGTTATCTCCGAACACCCAGAGGAACAGCATGTTCCCGGCGAGATGCGCAAAGCCGGCGTGCAGAAAAAGGCTCGTGACCAGCGTCGCGCCTGACGGCACGAAGCTGAGATCTGTTGCTAGCGTTGCCGAACCGAAGAGCACGGCGGGGATAAATCCAAATTCGAGATCGACGTGGCCCGTGTCGCCCAGCCAGCCCGCGAGCGCCGCAAGATAGAGCGCTATGTTGACGCCCAGCACAGCTTTCGTGGTCACGGCGAAGCGCATGTAGCGCAGCGCAACACCGTCGTGAATGGGGATGAACATCGCGAACTCCGCCGGCTTTGCGTCAGCGGTTCTGCCCGGGCACCCAGAGCACGTCGCCCGCGCCGCGCCGATTGACGTAGCGCGAGGCCACGAACAGAAAATCGGACAGGCGGTTCATGTATTTCAGGGCAGGGGCGCCGACGATCTCATTGGGCTCAGCTGCGAGCTGCACGATCAACCTTTCGGCACGGCGGCTGATCGTGCGCGAGAGGTGCAGGGCTGCCGCCGCAGGCGTTCCACCCGGCAGGACGAAGGACCGCAACGGCTGCAGTTCCGCATTCAGCTGATCAATCTCGCGTTCGATGCGTTCCACCTGCGATTGCAGCATCCGTAGCGGTTCCCATTCGGGCTTGACCTCACCTTCAGGCGTGCAAAGGTCCGCGCCCAGGTCGAACAGATCATTCTGGATGCGTCCAAGCATTTCATCGAGCGCGGGATCCTCAGTCGCTGTCGCGAGACGGGCGAGACCAAGTGTCGCGTTCGTCTCATCGACCGTTCCATAGGCTTCGATCCGCAGATCATATTTGGCTCGCCGTTCGCCGGTGCCGAGCGCTGTCGTCCCGTCATCGCCGGTCCGCGTGTAGATGCGATTGAGAACAACCATTTTCAAAAAGCTTTCTGCAGTTTCAGCCGCGCAGCCAGAGCACGCCCATGATGACGAGAATGGCGAAAAATTGAAGCCCGACGCGCCACCGCATGAGGGTTTGCGACCTGTTGGGGCTGCCGCCGCGCATCATGTTCACGAGGCCAAGGAACAGAACGAGCGCGACGGCGCCGATCGCGCCGGCGACAATGAGATTTGAGGTGGATGTCGACATCTGGGCCCGTTTCTGTGTCCGGCTACCCGGAAATTCACGCTGGGGCTTACGGAGGTAGAACCGTCAGGTTGATCCGGCAAGGGTGAGCTGTACCTTTGTCGCAGTCAATAACGCCGCAGGAGCCGTTCCAGATAGTCCAGCTCCTCGCGGGGACGCGAGGGATCGCTCAGGCGACGGCGCAATTCCTCGAGCACACGCTGTGCGCGCTCGGCGGCGGGAACGCCCAGGGGATCGTAGCGGCTCTGCGGATTGTAGGTACGATCGCGCGATTCACGGCCGAGCGGATCGGGATTGGGAGCGTTGCGCCCCTGGCGCATGGGGCCATTCGGATCGCCCTCTCCCTGTCCATCGGCCTGCCCCTGACCGGGCTCGTTGCCATGCTGCATCTGCTGGGCGAGAGATTGCGCGCCCTTGCGCAAGCCTTCCAGCGCGCGGCCTTGCGCGTCGACGGCCTTGTCCTGACCCTGCCCGCCTTCGCCGAGCCCCTGCTCTGCTTCCTTCATGGCTTCCTCGGCCTCATCGAAGCCTTCCTCGCCGTTCATGCCGAGCTGCTTCATGCGCTTCTGCAGGCTCTCCAGCCGCTGGCGCAGGGCTTCCTGACGACGCTGGAGGTCTTCGCTCCCTGACTTCGGGCCGTCCTGCGCCGATCGGTCGTCGCCATCGTCGGCCTCGTCCTGCTGATTGGGCTGGCCTTGCTGCTGGCCCCGACGCTGCTCGCCGTTCGGATTGCGATGGCTCTGGCGCTGCGATCGCTGCTTGTCCTGGAACGTCTGATCCCGGAGCTGCTGTTGCTCGCGCGTCAATTTGTCGAGTTCATTCAGCGAACGGTTCATCTCGCGGGCTGCATCGTTCTGCGGGCTGCGGCGGCGCGCGCTCTGCAGATTCTCCATCATGCGCTGTAACTGGTCGAGCATGCGCTGTGCGTCCGCCGTGTTGCCATTGCGGGCCATGTCTTCCATGCGATCGAGCATCGCCTGCAGGTCGCGCGGCGTAATGGTCATCGAGGGCTGGTTCTGCTCGGCCTGCTGGCCCTGGTTCTGCTGGTCGCGCATCTGCTGTTCGGCGAATTCCTGAACGAACTTGTCGAGCGCGGCGCGCAATTGATCCATCAGGCGCTTGAGTTCCTCGGGCGAGGCTCCGCGCTCGAGTGCTTCGCGCAATTGCTGCTGGGCCGCGCGCAGATCTCGCTCCGCCTGCGACAGATCGCCGTCCTCGAGGCGAAGAGCCATTTCCCACATCAGGTCGACAACGCCGAGCAATTGCGAGTCGGTCCGCGCGCTGCGCAGCCGTTGCGAGATCGTGCGCAGCCCAAGATAGACGCCGCTGGCGATGCCGAAACGTTCGGGAGCGAAGCCAAGTGCGTCCATCGCCGTCTGTACGCGCCGCCGGTCGTCAGGCGCGAGGATGAGATTGCGCCGTTGCTCGATGATAGCGCGCGCCAGCGGCTTCACGAATGTGCGCTGGGGGAGCGTCATTTCGACGGGGTCGCTGAGCCCTTCGTTGCCGCCTTCGTCGCGCGCGAGCAGCGTCATCGTGACGCGCGCACCGGCCCACGGATGCTCTGAAAGGTCGCCCGTCGTCTCGCCCTCACCCAGTCCGCCAGGTGCGGCGGGCAGCGCGAGCGTCAGTTTCGGCGGCTCGACCAGCGAGCGTCCGGTCACGGGACTGCCCTGGATGACCGGCTTTGCGAATCCGGCCTCGGCGCCGATGATCCCGTAATCGTCCTCGACCTTGTAGCCGAGGGTCAGAGATCCCCGCGCATTGGATTTCGGTTCGCCGCGCAATGTAATGACGGGTGCACGATCTGGCACGGATGTGATGTCGTAGGCGGCGATCGTGCTGCCGTAGCGGCGCAGAACGAGCCGGCCGTCGCTGCGCAGGAGCCAGCGGTGTTCTTCGTCCGAGGACGTTGTCGGCGGGGGCCCCGAACCGTCCGCGCGCGTCGCGATCTTGCCGGCGGCGGTCTCGTCGGGCTTGGGAAGCTGGAGGCCGCCCTCAGCTTCGAGCGTGACGCCAGCCGTGGCGGAAGCGCGCACCACGATGCTGGATCCCGCAGGCGCCTGAACATGGCGGGAGTCACCCTTGGCGCCCTCGATTCCTGTATTGAGCAGAATGGGCGGCCGCCCCGTGTACGCCGGCGGATCGATCCAGGCATCGAGCCGGTAAGCCTGCGCCTGAGCTGACGGGGAGCGCCAGTCGAACGCGGCGAGTACGCGCGCGTATTTCTCGGGACCCGCCATGAAAGCAGCGGCGACGAGAGCGACCAGCGCAGCGGCGCGCAAGGCGTAGCGGTCGTGATCTACCACGCGCGGAGATGGCGGCGAGACCTTCAGTGCCCCAAGCGCCCGCTCCGCGCGTTCGAGATGAAGCTCCCAGAGCGCGCGCGTCGCGGGGTCGCCGCTGTCGTTGGCCAGCCTGTCCTCAAGCGTCGAGGCTGGCCTGTGGAGGAGGCCGGAATCTCGGTCGAGCCGCTTCAGGCTGTCGGCGCGGCTCGGGAACGCGACACGGACGAGATGAAAAAGGAAATAGCCGAACAGAAGGGCGAAAACACCGAGACCTGCGATCCGCAGCCAGCGTGGCGAGACGATCCAGAGGCCGGCCCAAGATAACGCGAGAAACATCGCGCCCAGTGCCAGCAAGGGCACGATCCGAGGCCACAGTCTCTCCCAGGAGAGACTGACGCGCGCCAGCTGAACGAGACGATCGAGGCGCTCGAACACGACGTTTCTGCCGGGGCCTCCTCGTTCCTTCACGCGGCTCTCCTTGCTGGGTCACGGCGAACGTAACACGAGCCCATCCACTTGCCAGCGCCACATCGGCTTCGCTCGATCACAAGCGTCCGACTGTTCAGCCGAGCCAAGGCGGAATTCTGTCGAGGCCGATCAATTCTTCGTAAGTCGTGCGCGGCCGGACCACCGCCCAGCGCGCACCGTCGACCAGGACTTCGGGGACGAGCAGGCGCGAGTTATATGTGCCTGCCTGGACGGCTCCGTAGGCCCCGGCCGTCATGACGGCGAGTAGATCGCCCGATGCGGGCTCGGCCATCTCGCGACCTAGCGCCAGGTAATCGCCGGTCTCGCAGACCGGCCCGACGATGTCGGCGATGATCGAAGGCGCCTCCGGCGGGCCGAGGACGACCGGTTTCACGTCATGATGGGCTTCGTACAGTGTCGGGCGGATGAGGTCGTTCATCGCGGCGTCGACGATGACGAAGGTGCGGCCGTCCCCAGCCTTCACATAAATCACCTGTGTAACGAGGATGCCGGCATTGCCGACAAGCAGCCGGCCCGGCTCGAAGACAAGCTTGCAGCCGAGCTTTCCGACGTGACGGCGCACGATCTCTGCATAGCGTTCCGGGTGGTAGCTGTCGGGGTCCTCGTTCTCGCGATAGGGGATACCGAGACCGCCGCCGAGATCGAGATGATCGATCGGGTGGCCATCGGCGCGCAAGGTCCCCACGAATTCGGCGAGCAAGGCGAAAGCATCGTCGAAGGGCTGCAGGTCAGTGATTTGCGACCCGATGTGCATGTCCACGCCGGTGACGGAGATGCCTGGCAGCCGGGCTGCTTCCGTATAGACGGCGCCGGCGCGTGAAATCGGAATGCCGAACTTGTTCTCCGACTTGCCGGTTGAAATCTTGGCATGGGTGCGGGCATCGACGTCCGGATTGACGCGCAGCGCGATGGAAGCGTTCACGCCACGCGCTGTTGCGATGGCGGAGATCGCCTGGAGCTCGGGCTCGGATTCCACATTGAAGCAGAGAATGCCCGCGTCGAGCCCCAGCCCGATTTCGCGCGCTGTCTTGCCGACGCCGGAAAAGGTGATTCGCGAGCCTGGAACGCCGGCGGCCAGCGCTCGATGCAATTCGCCTTCGGAGACGACGTCCATGCCAGCGCCCAACTTCGCCAGGGTCGTCAGAACAGCCTGGTTCGAATTGGCTTTCATCGCGAAACAGACGAGCGCATCCATGTCTGCAAAGGCCTTCGAGAAGACCTCGTAATGGCGCGTCAGCGTGGCCCGCGAATAGCAATAGAACGGCGTGCCGACTTCACGAGCGATTTCGCGCAAGTCGATGTCTTCGGCGTGGAAGACGCCGTCGCGGTACTCGAAATGACGCATGTGCGGACCAGTACCTTTTAAAGGATCGAGTCGAGAACGAACGGCTGCCGGGGTGGTACGACATTGGCGCGCGTCGGCGGCGCCACGGCATCGATACGCGTGCGCGAGTCGGCCTGCGGGTCGACCTTCGGCTGAGCGACAGGGGCCGTGGAACCGGAGGGTGCTTCGAGGTCGCCACGACGGCCGCATCCTGACAGAGCCAGCGACACGATGACGAGGATCCCGAGAGCACAGCTCGTTCTGATGGTTTTTGCGCGATTCACGACCGGACTCCTGAGGGCGCGACGATTATACCCGAAGCTGGGCATGTGGCGAGCGGAGGCTTGGCGCGGCACGAGAACCCGCGACATTTCGACGCATCTGCCTCCTCCGCCATTCATGCGCCTGGCCTCTTTGGCGCCAGCTTCTTCAGCCATTTCTTGGCCTGCGCACGCACATTCGCCGGGGCCGTCCCGCCATAACTGACGCGGCTGCGAACGGATTTGTCGACGCCGAGCACGGCATGAACCTCGGCGGTGATGCGCGGATCCACCGATTGCATCTCTTCGAGAGTCAGCTTCTCCAGAGGGATCTTGCGTTCAGCGGCCATGCCGACGAGACGTCCGGTCGCGTGATGGGCTTCGCGGAACGGCATGTTCAGCGCACGGACGAGCCAGTCGGCCAGGTCCGTCGCAATCGCGTAGCCGCTACCGGCGGCGCTCTTCATGCGACGCACGTCAGGTGTGAGGTCCCGCACCATGCCGGTCATGGCGGCGAGGCAGAGCGAAAGTGCCTGGAGAGCATCGAACGTGCCCTCCTTGTCCTCCTGCATGTCCTTGGAATAGGCGAGCGGCAGGCCTTTCATCACAACAAGCAGGCCAGTCAGCGCGCCGATGACGCGGCCGGACTTGCCGCGCACGAGTTCGGCTGCATCGGGATTGCGTTTTTGCGGCATGATCGAGGAACCGGTCGTGAACTTGTCCGACAGGCCCGCGAAGCCGAACTGCGGCGTCGCCCAGAGCACGATCTCTTCCGCGAAACGCGACAGATGCACGGCGCATATGGCCGCGGCCGAGAGCGTTTCGAGCACGAAGTCGCGATCGGAGACGCTATCGAGCGAGTTGGCGGTCGGGCAATCGAAGCCGAGCGTCCGGGCGGTCATCTCGCGATCGATGGGAAAGGACGTGCCGGCAAGCGCTGCCGCGCCGAGCGGGCATTCGTTGAGGCGACGGCGCGCGTCGCTCAGGCGGCCCCGGTCGCGGCCGAGCATCTCGACATAGGCCATCAGGTGATGGCCGAAGGTCACCGGCTGCGCCGACTGCAGGTGGGTAAAGCCAGGCATGACGGAGGCTGCGTGTTCGAGTGCGCGCTCGGCCAAGGCAATCTGGAGGTCGCGCAATTGCTCGTCGAGCGTGTCGATCGTGTCGCGAATCCAGAGGCGGAAATCGAGCGCCACCTGGTCGTTGCGGGAGCGCGCGGTGTGCAGGCGGCCGGCGTTCGGGCCGACGATTTCGGCCAGCCGGGATTCGACATTCATATGAATGTCCTCCAGCGCGCGCGAAAAGGTGAAGGTGCCGTCCTCGATTTCCCGGCGGACCTGGTCTAGACCCTCAGCAATGGCTTTCGCGGCCTCGGGCTCGATGATGCCCCGCTCCGCGAGCATGGCGACATGGGCGAGCGAGCCCCTGATGTCCTGGGAGGCGAACTTGTAATCGAAACCGATGGAGGCATTTATCTCCTCCATGATTGCGTCGGGGCCGCTGACGAACCGGCCGCCCCACATCTTGTTGCTCATCTACGCCCCCAATGCCGACGCCGGGAAATGACGCCCCACATGACTTTTGCCCAGGCCACCGTCTCATGACGCAAGATCCGGCCGACCCGCGGCCTCCGCGCTCGAACCTCCAGACCTTCGGCGCCGTCCTGGCTTTCGCCGTTCTTGCCGTCGTGGCTGTTTCCGTCGCGGTCCTATACGGGATGACTGGCCTGCCCGGCAAGGAAAGCGCCGGGGCAGGTGCCAAGGCATGTCCCCTCGCGACTGCGGCCGCTGCGCAGCTGGCGCCCCTCGCGCATGGCGAAGTCGCAGGTTTTTCAGTCGCCAAGACGCCCAAGCCCGCGGTCGATATCACCTTTGAAGGCCCCGACGGGCAGAAGCGCCGACTCGCTGACTTCCGTGGCCGGGTGATCCTGCTCAACCTCTGGGCCACCTGGTGCGTGCCGTGCCGGGAGGAAATGCCCGCGCTCGACCGGCTGCAGGAAAAGGCGGGCGGGAAGGACTTCGAGGTCGTTGCCCTGAATATCGACACCGCGCGGCTTGAGCGCCGGCAGCAATTCCTGCGCGACATAGGTGTCAAATCCCTGTCATTCTATGCTGATTCGACGGCCGACGTTTTTCAGGTGCTCAAGAGGAGCGGCAAGGTTGTCGGATTGCCCACCAGCATCCTTATCGATGCCGACGGATGCGAACTCGGCATACTCGCCGGAGCCGCCGCCTGGGACTCCCCCGACGCGCTGCGCCTCGTCGCCGCAGCGCGAAAAGCTGCGTCCTGACGAAGGTCGCGCAGGTCAGAACCGTTGCACGGCTCTGCTTCTTCCATTAGTGAACCAGCCTGAAACCAAGAAAGAGGGCAAATCCATGGCCGAGGCCAAATCCCGCCCCGTCTCTCCCGAGGCGCGGCGGCCCTTGTCTCCCCACCTGCAGATCTACCGTCCGATGCTGACGATGATGATGTCCATCATGCACCGCATCACCGGGATGGCTCTCTATGCGGGTACGCTGCTGATGGCCTGGTGGCTTATCGCGGCTGCGACGGATGCGCGCGCCTTCGCGACCGTCTCGGGCGTGATGACGTCGATTCCGGGACGGCTGGTGATGTTCGGTTTCACCTGGGCCCTGTTCCACCACATGCTCGGCGGCATCCGCCATTTCATCTGGGACACGGGCCGCGGAATGGATCATCCGGAGCGTGAATATCTCGCCCAGGCGACGCTGATCGGCGGCATCGTCCTCACCGTCATCGTCTGGCTCATCGCCTATACGGTGCGCTGAACCGCGTTTCGAGGAAGCTGACACATGTCGAACGACCCCAATTCCATGCGCACGTCGATCCGCCAGGTCCGTTATCTCGGCTCGGCCAAGGCGGGCACACATCACGTCTGGCACATGCGCCTGACTTCCTTCGCCCTGCTGCCGCTCACCATCGCCTTCGTCTGGGTGATGCTGACGCTGGTCGGGAAGGACTATAACGCCGTGCGGCTGGCTCTCGGCTCGCCTGGCATTGCGATCATCATGCTGCTGTTCGTGCTGGCCGGCATCTACCACATGATGCTCGGCATGCAGACGATCATCGAGGATTACATCCATACGGAGGTCGCCAAGACCGTCTGCCTTATGGCCAACACGTTCTTCTCGATCTGCATCGGGCTCGCCTGCGTATACGCGGTGCTGCGTCTCAGCTTCACTTGACTTCTTCGGGCCTTCGAGGCCCGCGCATCGTCGAAAGGTCATTCAAGATGGCGACTACTCAGGGCAACGCGGGCGCGGCCTATCCGATCACCGACCACACCTTCGACGTCATCGTCGTCGGCGCTGGCGGCGCGGGCCTTCGCGCGACCGTCGGCTGTTCCCAGGCCGGCCTGCGCACTGCATGTATCTCCAAGGTGTTCCCCACCCGCTCGCACACGGTCGCGGCGCAGGGCGGCATTTCGGCGGCGCTTGGCAACATGGGCGCTGACGATTGGCGCTGGCACATGTACGACACCGTCAAGGGCTCCGACTGGCTCGGCGACCAGGACGCGATCGAATATCTTTGCCGCAACGCGCCGGCCGCCGTCTACGAGCTCGAGCATTGGGGCGTGCCCTTCTCGCGCACAGAAGAGGGCAAGATCTACCAGCGCCCCTTCGGCGGCATGACGACGAATTACGGCCAGGGACAGGCGCTGCGCACCTGCGCTGCGGCGGATCGTACCGGCCACGCCATCCTGCACACGCTCTACGGTCAGGCGCTGCGCAACAAGACCGAGTTCTTCATCGAATATTTTGCCATCGACCTCATCATGGACAGCGCCGGCCGCTGCCGTGGCGTGGTCTGCATCAAGATGGATGACGGTTCGATCCACCGCTTCCGCGGCAACCTCGTCATTCTCGCAACGGGCGGCTATGGCCGCGCCTACTTCTCGGCGACGTCGGCTCATACCTGCACGGGCGACGGCAACGCCATGGTGCTGCGCGCCGGCCTGCCGCTTCAGGACATGGAATTCATCCAGTTCCATCCCACGGGCATCTACGGTTCGGGTTGCCTGATCACCGAGGGCGCACGCGGCGAAGGCGGCTATGTGACCAACGGCGCCGGCGAGCGCTTCATGGAGCGATACGCGCCGTCAGCCAAGGATCTCGCCTCTCGTGACGTCGTGTCGCGCGCAATGACCATCGAAATCCGCGAGGGACGCGGCGTCGGCAAGAACAAGGATCACATCTTCCTGCATCTGGATCATCTCGATCCCAAGATGCTGCACGAGCGCCTGCCGGGCATTTCGGAAAGCGCGCGTATCTTCGCGGGCGTCGACGTGACCAAGGAGCCGATCCCGGTCCTGCCGACCGTCCACTACAACATGGGCGGCATCCCCACGAATTATCACGGGGAAGTGCTGACCAAGGTGGGCGGCGATCCGGATTCGATCGTGCCTGGCCTGATGGCACTGGGGGAAGCGGCCTGCGTCTCGATCCATGGCGCCAATCGCCTCGGTTCGAACTCGCTGATCGATCTCGTGGTGTTCGGTCGCGCTGCCGGCCTGCGGGCTGCCGAACTGGTGACGCCGGGTGAGAAGCAGCCCGACCTGCCGAAGGATTCAGCCGATCTGTCGCTGTCGCGACTCGATCGCTTCCGTCACGCCAAGGGCAGCACGTCGACCGCGCAGCTGCGTGATCGCATGCAGCGCACGATGCAGAGCAATTGCGCCGTTTTCCGCACCGGCGAGATTCTGGAAGAGGGCTCCAAGCTCATCCACGACGTGTGGAGCGAGCTGCCCGACATCAACATCACAGACCGTTCCATGATCTGGAATTCGGATCTGATCGAGACCATGGAATTTGACAACCTGCTCATCCAGGCTGTCGTGACGATGGACTCGGCTCTCAACCGACAGGAAAGCCGCGGCGCCCATGCGCGTGAGGACTTCCCGGATCGTGACGACAAGCAGTGGATGAAGCACACGCTCGCCTGGCTCGACGACCAGAAGAAGACGGTGTCCATCGACTACCGTCCGGTGCACACCTACACGATGACGAATGAGATCCAATATATCGAACCCAAGGCGCGCGTTTACTGAGCGCCGCCAGGTCGTATGCAAACAGGTGACATGATTGCGGAGGAAGCGTCGCTTCCTCCGAACCAGGGTCGAGAGAGAATCAATGGTTGAACTGGCTCTTCCGAAAAATTCACGGCCTACCGCCGGAAAGACCTGGCCGAAGCCTCAGGGCACGACCAATCTGCGCGAATTCCGCGTCTATCGCTGGAATCCGGACGATGGCGCCAATCCGCGGATCGACACCTATTTCGTCGACATGAACGATTGCGGGCCAATGGTGCTGGACGCCATCCTGTGGATCAAGAACAAAGTCGATCCGACGCTGACCTTCCGGCGCTCGTGCCGCGAAGGCATCTGCGGTTCCTGCGCGATGAACATCGACGGCACGAACACGCTGGCCTGCACGATGGATATGAGCGCCATCAAGGGCGCGATCAAGATCTACCCGCTGCCGCACATGCCGGTCGTGAAGGATCTCGTTCCCGACCTGACACGCTTCTACGCGCAGCATGCGTCCATCGAGCCCTGGTTGCAGACGGACACGCCGCAGCCGGAAGCCGAGTGGAAGCAGTCGCCGGAAGACCGCTTCAAGCTCGACGGGCTCTACGAGTGCATCCTGTGCGCCTGCTGCTCGACGTCCTGCCCGAGCTATTGGTGGAACGGCGATCGCTATCTAGGCCCGGCAGCCCTGCTTCAGGCCTATCGGTGGCTGATCGACTCGCGTGACGAAGCGACCGGCGCGCGGCTCGACAATCTCGAAGATCCCTTCCGGCTCTATCGCTGCCATACGATCATGAACTGCGCCAAGGCATGCCCGAAGGGCCTCAATCCTGCCAAGGCGATCGCCGAAATCAAGAACATGATGGTGGCGCGCCAGGCCTGAGCGGCGTCTCGAGCTCGTGACCGTTTCGAGAAGCCGGCGGCCCGAAGGGTTCGCCGGCTTTTCTTTTTCGCCGGGTCCGTCCGGCTGACTACGGGATCCCACGCGTGACCAAACCCTCCGTTCTCGATCTCTACGAAGCCCGTGTCGCGGCAGGTGCGCTCGAGCGCGATCCAGCTCAGGAGGCCGTTCTCGTTCGGCTCAACACGCTGGCGAACGAATTGCGGAATTACCGGCTTGCGGGCAAGCCGCATCCGCTGGCGCGGCTGTTCGGGCGTCGGCGCCGGCCAAGCGTGCATGGGCTCTACATCTGGGGCTCCGTCGGGCGCGGCAAGACCATGCTGATGGACCTGTTCTTCGAGGCCGCTCCGGTGGCTCGTAAAAGGCGTGTGCATTTCCACGCCTTCATGGCGGATGTCCATGCCCGCATCCATGCCTGGCGGCAGAGTTTCAAGGCCGGCACCGCCAGGGGCGAAGATCCGATCGCCCCGGTCGCCGACGATCTGGCGCGTCAGGCATCGCTCCTGTGCTTCGATGAATTTTCCGTCAGCGATATTGCCGACGCGATGATGCTGGGCCGTCTCTTCACGGCCCTTTTCGCGCATGGCGTCGTGGTGGTTGCGACTTCCAACGTCGTCCCGGATCGCCTCTACGAAAACGGGCTCAACCGCGCGCTTTTCGTCCCCTTCATTCATCAGATCGAAGCGCGCATGGACGTCGTCGAGTTGCAGTCACGCACCGATTTTCGGCTGGAGAAGCTGAGTGGCCAGCCGGTCTATCACGTACCGGCGGATGCGGCGGCCGCCATGGCGCTCGGGCGCACGTTCGCCGCACTGACAGGGGTGGCGCATGGCAAGCCGGGTTCGATCGGAGTGCTCGGCCGGCATGTGCCCGTACCGGAGCAGGCCGGAATGGTCGCCCGGTTCGCGTTCTCGGATCTTTGCGAGCAGCCCCTCGGCGCATCCGATTATCTCGCGCTTGCCCGTGAGTTCCACACGCTGGTTATCGACGGCATACCTGTGATGGGGGCAGAGAAGCGCAACGAGGCGAAACGCTTCATCAATCTGATCGATGCACTCTACGACCAGCACGTGAAGCTCGTCGCCTCGGCGGAAGCCGAGCCGACGGGTCTCTACCTTGCGCGCGAGGGCCGCGAAGCCTTCGAGTTTGAGCGCACAGCGTCGCGGCTCATCGAAATGCGGTCGAGCGAATATCTGGCCTTGCCGCATGGGGCCCAGACGTCGGAAGCTTCGGGTGACACGAGCGGCCTCGTGGAAACCTGAGCGCCAACATGAAAACCTCGATCGCGTCTGATCCTGCCGACCTGCGCATCCTCGATCTCGCGGCCGAACAGGTCCGGCAGCTCGGTGCGTCGCGCCTCACCATCGTGTCGGTCGCGCGCGAGGCGGGCATGTCCCATGGCAATGTCTACCGCTACTTCCCGTCCAAGGAAGCGCTTTTTGACGCAATCAGCGACCAATGGCTGAAGCCGATCGAGGCCGGATGGCGAATGATCGCCGACGCTCCCGACCCGGCCTTCGACAAGCTCGAACGCATCGTCGTCTCCGCGCACCGCTCCTATCGCGACAAGCTGGAAACCGATCCGCATCTGTTCGATCTCTACTGCCGCTCTGTCGAGGAGGGGCGCAGCACGGCGCGCAAACATCGCAACCGGCTGCAATCGGACGTGCAAAGGGTGCTCGAAGAGGGCATGGCCGGGAACCTCTTCGACGTCGCGGACCAGAGGCGTGCGCTGGCACTGGTGTTCGATACGCTTTACCGATTCATGAGCCCAATCTCCATTCGGCTCGACCGGGAGGTCCCCCGAGCGCAGATGGACGGGCGTTGCGAACGATGCGTCAGGCTGACTTTGCGAATCCTTTCCAGTGGGCGCATCTAACGGCAACGCTCTGACAGATGACAAAATATGTCATTTGTCATGCCTTTATCGGACCCGTTCGCGAGGCGGCAATCATCGTGTTGAAAATCCCCCAAGTCATTGATGTCACTCCCGCTTTGTTGTCCAAGGGACTAGCAGGCAATGGTAAAGCCCACGCCGCTGTTCCAAAGTTAGTCTTCTGGCCGACTTGAAAGGAGGAAGCGACGGAGTCAAAGAGGCCGCGGTCCACCGCAGCGGCGCTCTCCTTGTGAAGAGCCACGCTTCGCCAGCCTTACAAGGACGTAGCTATGGCGCGTAACAAGATTGCATTGATCGGAGCCGGCCAGATCGGCGGCACACTCGCTCACCTCGCTGGCCTGAAGGAACTGGGCGACATCGTCCTCTTCGACATCGCCGAAGGGACGCCGCAGGGCAAGGCCCTCGACCTCGCCGAATCAGCCCCGGTCGACGGCTTCAACGCCAAGCTGACGGGCGCGAACTCCTACGCCGACATCGCAGGCGCGGACGTCGTCATCGTCACCGCTGGCGTGCCGCGCAAGCCGGGCATGAGCCGCGACGATCTTCTCGGCATCAACCTGAAGGTTATGGAATCGGTCGGCGCCGGCATCGCGCAGCATGCTCCCGACGCCTTCGTCATCTGCATCACCAACCCGCTCGACGCGATGGTCTGGGCCCTGCAGAAGTCCTCCGGTCTTCCCGCGAAGAAAGTCGTCGGCATGGCCGGCGTTCTCGACTCTTCGCGTTTCCGCCACTTCCTTGCCGACGAATTCAATGTGTCGGTCGAGGACGTGACCGCCTTCGTGCTCGGCGGCCATGGCGACGACATGGTCCCCTCCGTCCGTTACTCGACGGTCGCCGGCATTCCGCTGCCCGACCTGATCAAGATGGGCTGGACCACGCAGGAAAAGCTCGACGCCATGATCCAGCGCACGCGCAGCGGCGGCGGCGAAATCGTCAACCTGCTCAAGACCGGCTCTGCCTTCTACGCGCCCGCGGCTTCCGCGATCGCCATGGCCGAGGCCTATCTCAAGGACAAGCGCCGCGTTCTGCCCTGCGCAGCCCAGCTCAACGGTGAGTATGGCGTGACCGACATGTATGTCGGTGTTCCCGTCGTGATCGGCGCCAATGGCGTCGAGAAGATCGTCGAGATCGAGCTCGATGCCGCCGAGAAGGAAATGTTCGCCAAGTCCGTCGCTTCGGTGAAGAGCCTCGTCGACGCCTGCAAGACCATCAACCCCGCCTTCGCCAAGTAACATTGGCACTCAAGGCTTCCGCCTGCCGGCGGTTTACCCGCCGGCAACTCCACCTCTCAGGGGATGCGAGCACGATCAATGAACATTCATGAATACCAAGCCAAGGCGCTTCTGAAGACTTTTGGAGTGCCGGTCTCACGCGGCGTTGCCGTGTTGAACGCCAGTGAAGCCGAAGCTGCCGCCAAGGAGCTCGGCGGGCCGCTCTGGGTCGTCAAGTCGCAGATCCACGCAGGTGGACGCGGCAAGGGCAAGTTCAAGGAAGCCTCGGCCGGCGAAAAGGGCGGCGTTCGCCTGGCCAAGTCCGTCGAGGAAGTGAAGCAGTTCGTCGAGCAGATGCTTGGCGCCACGCTCGTCACCAACCAGACGGGCCCGGCCGGCAAGCAGGTCAATCGCCTCTACATCGAGGACGGCTCGGACATCGAGAAGGAATTCTACCTCTCGGCGCTCGTCGATCGCGCGACCTCGCGCGTCTCCTTCGTCGTTTCGACCGAAGGCGGCATGGACATCGAAGAAGTCGCACATTCGACTCCCGAGAAGATCATCTCCTTCTCCGTCGATCCGGTGACCGGCGTCATGCCGCACCACGGCCGCACGGTGGCCAAGGTGCTCGGCCTGACCGGCGACCTCGCCAAGCAGGCGGGCACGCTCGTCGCCCAGCTCTACAAGGCCTTCGTCGAGACCGACATGGAGATGCTGGAGATCAACCCGCTGATCATCACCACCCAGGGTCAGCTGAAGTGCCTCGATGCGAAGGTCTCCTTCGATTCGAACTCTCTCTATCGTCATCCCGACATCCTCGCGCTGCGCGACGAGACGGAAGAAGACGCCAAGGAAATCGAAGCGTCGAAGCACGACCTCGCCTATATCGCGCTCGACGGCACGATCGGCTGCATGGTCAACGGCGCCGGCCTCGCCATGGCGACGATGGACATCATCAAGCTCTACGGCGAGTTCCCCGCGAACTTCCTCGACGTGGGCGGTGGCGCCACGAAGGAGAAGGTCACGGCGGCCTTCAAGATCATCACGGCCGATCCGAACGTGAAGGGCATTCTCGTCAACATCTTCGGCGGCATCATGAAGTGCGATGTCATCGCTGAAGGCGTGCTCGCAGCCGTCAAGGAAGTCGGTCTTCAGGTGCCGCTCGTCGTGCGTCTCGAAGGCACGAACGTCGACCTCGGCAAGAAGATCATCGCGGGCTCCGGCCTCAACGTCATCTCGGCAGACGATCTCGACGACGCCGCTCAGAAGATCGTCAAGGCCGTCAGGGAGGCCGCATAATGTCCGTCCTTATCGATTCGAATACCAAGGTCATCTGCCAGGGCTTTACCGGCAAGAATGGCACGTTCCATTCCGAGCAGGCGATGGCCTACGGCACCAAGATGGTCGGCGGCACCTCGCCCGGCAAAGGTGGCTCGATCCATCTCGGCCTGCCCGTGTTCGACACGGTCGGCGAAGCGCGTGACGCCACCGGCGCCGACGCCTCCGTGATCTACGTCCCGCCCCCAGGCGCGGCCGACGCGATCTGCGAAGCCATCGCCGCTGAAATCGGCCTTATCGTCTGCATCACCGAGGGTATCCCGGTGGAAGACATGATCAAGGTCAAGCGCTCGCTCTCGGGTTCAAAGTCGCGCCTGATCGGGCCGAACTGCCCGGGCGTGATGACGGCCGGCGAATGCAAGATCGGCATCATGCCGGGCAACATCTTCAAGCCCGGCAACGTCGGCATCGTCTCGCGCTCCGGCACGCTGACCTATGAAGCCGTGTTCCAGACGACCCAGGTCGGCCTCGGCCAGACGACGGCTGTCGGCATCGGCGGCGATCCCGTCAAGGGCACCGAGTTCATCGACGTGCTCGAGATGTTCCTCGCCGACGACAAGACCCATTCGATCATCATGATCGGCGAAATCGGCGGCTCGGCCGAAGAAGAAGCCGCTCAGTTCCTGATCGACGAAGCCAAGCGGGGCCGCAGGAAGCCGATGGTCGGTTTCATCGCCGGCCGCACGGCTCCTCCCGGCCGCCGCATGGGTCATGCAGGCGCGATCATCTCGGGTGGCAAGGGTGGCGCAGAAGACAAGATTGCAGCGATGGAAGCCGCTGGCATCCGCGTGTCTCCTTCGCCCGCACGTCTGGGAAGCACGCTCGCCGAGCTGCTGAAGGGCTGATGCCTTCCTGAAAAAACATCCCGCCGCGTATCTCGCGGCGGGATTTCCAACGCCGCAATTCCGCCTGCCTCAGCGCGGAAACGGGGCGCCCGAATTCGGGAACGATTCGGCGAAATATTTTGACCAGGTGATTCGACATGGCACGCCAGGACATCAACGACGCTCTGCTCTCGACCTCATTCCTCTATGGCGGCAATGCCGCCTACATTGAGGATCTCTACGCACGGTTCGAAAAGGACCCGGCGAGTGTCGATGGCGAGTGGCAGGCATTCTTCACCGCCCTGAATGACGATCCGGCCGCCGTCGAGAAGAGCGCCCGCGGTGCATCCTGGACGAAGCCGAACTGGCCCGTTCACGCAAATGGCGAACTCGTTTCCGCGCTCGACGGAAACTGGGGCGAGATCGAAAAGAAGGTCGGCGACAAGATCCAGGCCAAGGCCGCGGGCAAGGGCACGGAAGTGTCCCCGGCCGACGTGATGCGCGCGACGCGCGACAGCGTCCGGGCCCTGATGATGATCCGGGCCTATCGCATGCGCGGCCATCTGCATGCCAATCTCGATCCGCTCGGCCTCGAGCCGCCGAAAGATCACGAGGAGTTGCACCCTTCGAGCTACGGCTTCAGCGAGGCCGATTACGACCGCAAGATCTTCATCGACCACGTGCTCGGGCTCGACTTTGCGACGATCCCGGAAATGCTCGCCATCCTGCGCCGCACCTATTGCGACACGATCGGCTTCGAGTTCATGCACATGTCCGATCCGGCCGAAAAGGCCTGGATGCAGGAGCGCATCGAAGGTCCGGACAAGGAGATCACCTTCACCCGCGAAGGCAAGCGCGCGATCCTGAACAAGCTCGTCGAGGCCGAGGGCTTCGATAAGTTCTGCGACCTGCGTTTCCGCGGCACCAAGCGCTTCGGTCTCGATGGCGGCGAAGCCATGGTCCCGGCGCTGGAACAGATCATCAAGCGCGGCGGCGCGCTCGGCGTGCGCGAGATCGTGCTCGGCATGGCCCATCGCGGCCGTCTCAACGTGCTGGCGCAGGTCATGGGCAAGCCCCATCGCGCCATCTTCCATGAGTTCAAGGGCGGCTCCTTCACCCCTGACGAAGTCGAGGGTTCGGGCGACGTGAAGTACCATCTGGGTGCTTCCTCCGACCGCGAGTTCGACAACAACAAGGTGCATCTGTCGCTCACCGCCAATCCCTCGCATCTCGAGATCGCCGATCCCGTGGTGCTCGGCAAGGTGCGCGCCAAGCAGGACCAGCTGAACGACGTCGTCGAGCGTTCGCAGGTGCTGCCGCTGCTCATCCACGGCGACGCGGCCTTCGCGGGCCAGGGCGTTATCGCGGAATGCTTCGGCCTTTCGGGCCTGAAGGGACATCGCACCGGCGGTTCCATCCATTTCATCGTGAACAACCAGATCGGCTTCACGACCTATCCGCGTTATTCTCGCTCCTCGCCCTATCCGTCGGATGTGGCGAAGATGATCGAAGCGCCGATCTTCCACGTCAACGGCGACGATCCGGAAGCGGTCGTTTATGCCGCCAAGATCGCGATCGAGTTCCGGCAGAAATTCCACAAGCCTGTCGTCATCGACATGTTCTGCTATCGCCGCTTCGGCCATAACGAAGGCGACGAGCCGGGCTTCACGCAGCCGCTGATGTACAAGAAGATTCGCGGCCACGCGTCGACGCTCGAGATCT
>JAQGKD010000046.1 GCA_028290285.1 Hyphomicrobiales bacterium | reverse complement strand
AGGGAGAAACCAATATGCATGCGGACAAGCCGGACGGAAAAGTCGACGAGAAGGTCGGCTGGGGCTCTGATGTGGCGGCGCAGATGCTGCGTCGCTTCGGCTTTCCCTATGTGAGCCTGAACCCCGGCGCGAGCTATCGCGGCCTGCACGATTCTCTCGTCAATCATCTCGGCAACGCCGACCCGTCCATGTTGCTCTGCCTGCATGAGGACCATGCGGTGGGCATCGCGCATGGCTATGCCAAGGCGACCGGCGAGCCGATGGCCTGCGTGCTGCATTCCAACGTCGGCCTGATGCATGGCATGATGGCGCTCTACAACGCCTGGTGCGACCGCGCGCCGATGTTCGTGCTCGGCGCGACGGGGCCGGTGGACGCCTCGCAGCGCCGCCCGTGGATCGACTGGATCCACACCTCGGCCGATCAGGGCGGGCTGATCCGCGACTTCATCAAGTGGGACAACCAGCCGACGTCAGCCGATGCGCTGGTCGAGGCCATGGCGCGCGCCAACATCATCACGCGCAGCCAGCCGAAGGCGCCGGTCTACATCTGCCTCGACGCCGGGCTGCAGGAAGCCGAACTCGAGAAGGAGCCGGTCTGGCCCGATCTCGACCGCCTCAAGGCCCCGGCGCCGGCGCGTGCCGCGAAGGCGGATCTCGAAGCCGCCGTCGCGCTGCTGAAGGGCGCCAAGCGCCCGGTGATCCTGTGCGGCAAGACCGCATGGTCGCAGGAATCGTGGGATGCCCGCGTGGCGCTCGCCGAGCGCCTGGGCGCGGTCGTCATGACCGATCTCAAGAACCGCGCGTCCTTCCCGACCGATCATCCGGCCCATGCCGTGTCGCCCTTCAATCAGGTCGGCCGCGCTCCCGGACGGGTCGGCGAGATTCTGGAACAGGCCGACGTGGTCCTGGCCCTCGAATGGGTCGATCTTGCGAGCGCCCTGCGCATCAAGAAGGATGGACCGCTGGACGCCAAGGTCATCGCGACCAGCCTCGACCAGTATCTGCACAACGGCGCGCATGCGAATTATCAGGCACTGCCCTCGGTCGACATCCACATGGCGGCTGCGGCTGACACCGTTGTCGCCGACCTCTTGGCGGAACTCGGCCCTGGCGAGAAGCGCGCGCCCTGGCAGAAGGCCATCCGCAAGGAAGCCAAGATCGATCCCTCGCGCGTGACCATGGATCAGCTCGCGACCAGCCTGCGGGCGGCCTTCGCCGATCCCGACAAGGTCAGTCTCGCGGGTCTCTGCCGTGGCTGGCCCGCCGACCTCTGGCCGTTCCGCTTCCCGCAAGCCTATCTCGGCAAGGACGGCGGCGGCGGCATCGGCTCGGGTCCGGCCCTTTCGGTCGGCGCGGCGCTCGCCAATCACACCCGCGGCATCGACACCGTGGCCGTGCTGGGCGACGGCGACTTCGCGATGGGCGGCCATGCGATCTGGACGGCGGTGCGTCATCGCATTCCTCTCCTCGTCCTGCTGAACAACAACCGTTCCTACTTCAACGACGAGTTGCATCAGGAATCCGTGGCGCGTCGCCGGGGCCGCCCGTTGGAGAACCGCTGGATCGGGCAGGTCATGACCGACCCGGAACTCGACTTCGCTAAATTCGTCGAAGCGCAGGGCGCCGTCGGCATCGGTCCGGTGAAGACCCCGGCCGAGCTCGAGGCGGCCATCAAGCGCGGCGTGGAAGTGCTGCGGTCGGGCGGCGTCTGCCTGATCGACGTTCACGTCGAGCCGGGTGAGGAGCGCGGCGCGGCCTCGACGGGCCTGCGCAAGACCTGAACGGGCTAAAGGCCCACGAAAAGCGGAGGGGCGTCACCCGAAAGGTGGGGCCCCTTCTTCATATTCATGAGGCCGCCGCCGTTTCCGCGCGGCACCCATCCTGTTAATGATCGATGAATCATCGGCCGGACGACCGGCCGCGTGGCGGAGGAGCGCAGCCGTGCAACGTCTCACCATCAGCCTCGACGACAATATCGCCGTCGCCATCGACACGTTCATGGCCAAGCAGGGCTACAGCAATCGCTCGGAAGCGATCCGCGATCTCGTCCGTGACGCGCTGGTGCGCATGGAGGGCGCCAATCAATCGACCCATCGCTGCGTCGCCGCCGTATCCTACGTCTACGATTACGACGGCCGCGATCTCGCCATGCGCCTCGACCGTGCGCAGCACGAGCATCACGATCTCACCATTTCGTCGATGCGGACGCGGCTCGACCATCGTCATTGTATGGAAGTGACGCTGCTGCGGGGCCATACCGACGCGGTGCGCCGTCTCGCTGCCGCCACCATGTCCGAGCGCGGCGTGCACTTCGGTCAGGTGAATCTGGTGCCTATCCGCGACGGGGGCGAGGGACATCGCCATGACGAAGACGGCCACCATCACGAGCACAGCACGCCCGCGCTCTGAGGCTGACAGACACTTCACCGCAGGGCGCTTTACACGCGGCCCTGCGCGGATGCACAATCACTCCGAATGCGGGCGCTGGAACGACCCGTGACTGAGGGAGGAAGACATGCCGCATGACGTGATCACGCTCGAGAACGTGAAGATCGAGCGGGACGAGGGAACGACGTTCATCATTCTGAACCGTCCCGACAAGCGCAATGCCATGTCGCCGCAGTTGCACATGGACATGTGCGAGGCGCTCGACTGGGCGGAAATGGATGACCAGACCAAGGTTGTCGTCATCACGGGCGCGGGCGGCAATTTCTGCGCCGGGCAGGATCTGAAACTCTATTTTCGAGGCACCGAAGGCGACCCAAAGGCCCGCGTGCGCGCGCGCCGCGCAGCCCATACGTGGCGCTGGGATCGTCTCTCCTCTTTCCCCAAAGCGACCATCGCGATGGTGCACGGCTATTGCTTCGGCGGCGGCTTCACGCCGGTGATCGCCTGCGACTTCGCAGTCGCGGCTGATGACGCGACGTTCGGTCTCTCGGAAGTCAATTGGGGCATCATTCCCGGCGGTCTGGTCGCCTGGGCAGTGACTGAAATCATGGGCTACCGCGACGCCATCTATTATTCCGTCACCGGCGACAAGTTCAGCGGCAAGGAAGCCGCCGCGATGAAGTTCGTCAACAAATCGGTGCCGCTCGACAAGTTACGTGAAGAGACACTCGCGCTCGCCCGCAAGCTCGAGGCGAAAAGCCCCGCTGCCGTGCGCTACACGAAGGAAGCGGTGCGGACGGTGCGTCGCATGACCAAGGATCAGGCGCTCGATTATCTCAACTGCAAGAGCGATGCGCTGAAGCATGTCGATCCGGAAGGTGGCCGCGCCAAGGCCATGAAGATGTTCCTGGACGACAAGGTGTTCAAGCCCGGCCTCGGCGAATTCAAGCGCTGACACGCGTCGATGGGGTGAGCGCGGCGGGAGCAATTCCGCTAACTCGCTCCACGACATGCCATTCGTGACTTTGAAGGAGGCCGCTCATGGCGCAAGGCCATTCCCGGTTCGCAGCCTGTTCCCTCGCGCTGGTTGCAGCACTGCTGATGCCGGCTGCCGCGCGCGCTGCCGATCAGGCCCTGATCGATGCCGCGAAAAAGGAGGGGCAGCTCACCTGGTACACGACGCAGATCATCGACCAGTTCGCGCGTCCCGCCGCGCAGGCGTTCGAAAAGAAATATGGTGTGAAGGTCAATTATGTCCGAGCCAACTCGAATGACGTCGCCTTGCGCGTCCTCAACGAGGGGCGCGCCGGTAACATGCAGGCCGATGTCTTCGACGGCACGACGGCGACCGCCGCCCTGAAGAAAGAGGGGCTGGTTGCGCAATTCGTGCCAGAAAATGCCAGACGCCTGCCGAAGGACTACGTCGATGCGGAAGGCTACTGGGTCGCCACCAATCTCTATGTGCTGACGCCCGGCTACAACACCGAGCTGATCAAGACGGGCACGGAGCCGCGCAATTTCCAGGATCTTCTTGATCCGAAATACAGAGGGAAGATCGCCTGGGGATCGAGCTCATCGTCCTCGGCCGCGCCTGGCTTCGTCGGCCTGGTCCTCGCGATCATGGGCGAAGAAAAGGGCAGGGCCTACCTGCGCGAACTCGCCAAGCAGAAGGTCACGGGCCTGTCGGTTGCCGCGCGCCAGGTGCTCGATCAGGTGATCTCGGGCGAATATGCGCTGGCGCTCAATATCTTTAATAACCATGCGGTGATCAGCGCGGCCAAGGGCGCGCCTGTGGACTGGATCCCCATGTCACCCGCGCTCGGCGTGCTCTCCGTGATCTCGGTAACGAAAAGCGCGCCGCATCCCAATTCGGCGCGGCTGTTTCTCGAGTTCCTGATCTCCGAAGATGGCCAGAAGCTGTTCCGCGCCGCCGATTATCTCCCCGTCGATCCCAATGTCCCGCCCAAGGACAAGAGCCTTCAGCCCGACGGCGAAAAATTCAAGGTCGTGTTCAAGACGCCCGAGGAGATCGATCGCGACATGCCGGGCTGGACGGCCATCTACCAGGATATTTTCCGCTGAAAGGACCTCGATTTATGACGACCGAATGGGCCGTGAACAGCGGGGACGCGCAGCGCGAACCCGTGGGCCTGAAGCGTTTCATGCGTGACGAGCGGATTATTTTTGTCCTGTTGGTCGGCACGATCTTCGCCGTGCTGGTGCTGCCGCCGCTGCTCTTTCTCGTCACCGGCGCGCTTACCGTGTCGAAGGACGGGGCTACGCATTTTTCTCTGGCGCGCCTCACCTCGCTGCTGGCGGAGCCGGACATCTGGACGAGCGCCTTGAATTCCGTGCTCTTCGCACTCGGCAGCGCCGTGCTTGCTCTGCTCATCGGCGGCATCAATGCCTGGCTCGTCGAGCGCACGGACACGCCGTTCAAGCCGCTCGCCTACCTGACCACGATCATCTCGCTCGGCACGCCCTATGTGCTCTACACCAGCTCGTGGCTTCTGCTGCTGGCGCGTTCGGGGCCAATCAATTCGTGGTACCGCGATCTGACCGGCAGCACGGGCGTGTTGATCAATGTCTACGGGCTCGGCGGCATGATCCTCGTCGAAGGCCTGCTCTGGTCGCCGCTGGTGTTCCTGCTGCTCGGCGCGACCCTGCGCAATTTCAATCCGGAGCTGGAGGAAGCCGCGCGCATGAGCGGCGCCAGCACCTTCCAGATGCTGCGCAGGATTACCATGCGGCTGTCGCTGCCCTCGGTGCTCGCGCTCGCCATGCTGGTCTTCATCCGCTCCATCGAGGCTTTTGAAGTGCCTGCGCTCGTGGGACTGCCGGGCCGTGTACATGTGCTGACGACCGACATTTACGATCTCATGCATCGCTCCATGCCGCCCGACATAGGCTCGGCCAGCACGCTGTCGCTGGTGCTGCTCGGCGTTGTGTCGCTGCTGCTCTATTATTACGGACGCCTCACCCGCAACGCTGAAAAATTCGCCACCATCACCGGCAAGAACTTTCGCCCGAACCGTCTCCCGCTCGGCCGCCTGCGGGCGCTCGGCGGGGCCGTGCTGGTCCTGAACTTCCTGCTGTTACTGATCCTGCCGATGCTCATTCTGGTCTGGGCCTCGCTGCTACCCTTTTACCAGACCGTGCGCTCATCGGCGTTCAAGCTGCTGACGCTCGACAATTACGCGCATGTCTTCGAGTCGAGCCGTTATCTCTCCCTGCTCGGAAACACCTTCATCATTGCCATGGTCACCGCGACCGCCGTGATGGTGCTTACTGCGGTCGCCGCGTGGCTCACCGTGCGCCGCGTGCCGGGCGCACGCGTGCTCGACCAGTTGGGCACCGTGCCGCTGGTGTTTCCGGGCATTGTGCTCGGTGTCGGCGTAATGCAACTGTTCCTCAACGTGCCGATCGGCGTCTACGGCACGATCTGGATCATCGTCTGGGCCTTCGTCATCAATTACCTGCCATACGGCACGCGTTATAGTTTCGCGGGCATGTTGCAGGTGCATCGCGAACTCGAGGAGGTCGCGGCCATGTCGGGCGCTACGCCCTTCACGGGCTTCCGCCGCATCGTCATGCCGCTGCTTGCCCCATCGCTGATCGCGGGCTGGCTCTTCATCTTCCTGCTGTCGACGCGCGTACTGGCGTTGCCCGTGCTCCTGTCGGGGCCGAGTTCGCAAACAATGGCGGTCGCCATGTTCGATTTGTGGAGCAACGGGCAGGGGCCGGAACTCGCGGCGCTGGGGCTCGTCTGGTGCGGCGGCATGACCGCCATCGCACTCACATTCTACTTCGTGGCGCGACGTTCGGGCGTCGGCATGTATGGACAAGGCTGAGGACGGTATCGATGCCCAACAAGACGCAGCACAATGCGCAAGACAATATCCGCAAGATCGAAGCACTGCTCAATCCCCGCAACGTCGTCATTGTCGGCGCGACCGACAAGCCCGGCAACTGGCCCCAGCGCGTCTGGCGCAACCTGAAACGCTTCGATTTCCCCGGCGCGGTCTACCCGCTGAATCCCGCGCGCGACACGGTCTGGGACACGCGCTGCTATCGCAGCTTTGCAGAACTGCCCGAGCCGCCCGACCATCTCGTGGTGCTCGCACCCGCGAAATTCGTGGCCGCGACATTGCGCGAGGCGGCTGCGGCCGGCGCGAGAAGCGCCACCATCATGACGTCGGGTTTCGACGAAGCGCCCGATGCCGAGGGGCAGCGGCTCGGCGCGGAACTGCGCCGCGTCATCGAAGAAACCGGGCTCGCCGTTTCAGGCCCAAATTGCCTCGGCAATTTCAACGCAGCCGCACGCTTTTTCACGATGACCGACGATCGCCCGCAACGGCTCACGCGCGGCCCCGTCGCCGTGCTCGGCCAATCGGGCGGCATCGTCATGGCCATCAAGCGCACGCTGGAAGAACGGGGCGTGGATACGGATGCGCTGATCACCAGCGGCAACGAGACGGGGCTGACCAGCGCCGATTACATCGCCTATTTCGCGCAGCAGCCGCACATTAAGGTGATCGCCTGCTATCTCGAATCCGTTCACGACACGCTGCCCTTCCTCGCGGCATTGCGGGCTGCGCGCGCCGCCGGCAAACAGGTGGTGGTCATGAAGCTCGGCGCGTCCGATGCGGGGCGTGCGGCCGCCGCTGCCCATACGGGCGCGCTGGCGGGCTCGATGGAGGCCTTCGACGCCGTCGCGGGCAGGGCGGGTGCGCTTCGCGTGCGCAATCTCGACGAGATGATCGAGGCCGTGGAGTTTCTGGTGCACGCACCCATTCCGGCGGGCAAGCGGCTCGGCTCGCTCACTTTCTCCGGAGGCATGCGCGGGCTGCTGCTGGACGCGGCGGAAGCCAATGGGCTGACCTATGCGCCCCTGTCTGCGGCCACCCACGCCCGCCTGTCGGAGATCCTGTCGGTGGGCTCCATCATCGGCAATCCGCTCGATGCGGGCTTTGCGGCGCTCACCAGCGCCGATGCCTACATCCGCTGCGTGGAAACGCTGCTGGCCGACGACGAGATCGACATCCTTCTCCTGCAGGAGGAACTGCCGCGCGGGCCGGGCACCGAGCGCAAGGAGACGAACTTGCGCGCTGTGAACGCGCTCGCTGCCAAGGCCAGCAAGCCAATCGCCTTCGTCAGCATGATTTCCTACGGGCTCACCGACTACAGTCGGCAATTGCGCGCGACGCTGCCCCATCTCGCCTTCCTGCAGGAGGTGGACAAATGCTTGCGCACCATGCGTGCCGTGACCTTGCATGCGGAAAACGCGCGTCGTCCGGCGTCGCTGGCGCCACGCATCCCTTCGCGTGAGGGCCGCGCGCTCCTCGATCGCCTTCGAGCCGCGCACGGTCCCGATACGCTCGACGAGGTCGCCTCGAAAAGCCTGCTCGCGGCCTATGGCCTGCGCGGCCCGCGCGAGATCCTCGCCCAATGCGAAGACGATGCAGCTGCGGCTGCCCAGCGCATCGGCTTCCCGGTTGTCGCCAAGATCGTCAGCGCCGCCTTGCCGCATAAGTCGGACATGGGTGGCGTGAAGGTCGGGCTCGCCGATGAAGCGGCGGTGCGCGCCGCCTTTCGCGGCATCGTGGCGGCCGCCCACGCCCATCCCGACAAGCCGGAAGTGGCCGGCGTGCTGATCGCGCAAATGGTCGCGGGCGGGCTCGAACTGGTGCTCGGCGCAACGCGCGATCCTGAAATGGGGCCGGTCATCCTCTTCGGTTCAGGCGGCGTCGATCTTGAACTGTTGCGCGACGTCGCGCTCGCCGCTTGCCCCCTCGACGAGGCAGGCGCGCTCGATCTGATTGCACGCACACGGGCGGGAACGCTGGTCGGCGGCTATCGCGGCCGGCCCCCGCTTGATCGGAAGGCGCTTGTGCGCGCGCTGATGGCGGTTTCCGACCTCATGAGCGACTCCGAGGGCGCGATAGCGCAAATCGACGTTAACCCTTTCCTGCTTATGAAGGAGGGCGGTATCGCGCTGGACGCCCTGATTGTCCTCGATCGCAGCGCCAGCGCCTGACGGAGCACCTCCAGCGGCAAAGCGTCGCTGGTTCGGGCTGCGGCGCTCGTGTAGAAAAGGAGCGAGCGGCAGCGTCCGAGCCGCTCTCCCCTCCTGTGCGATTCGGCGTGGTTTCCGACGTGTCCCTCCAGGCCGCCTTCGCCCTGGCGGCGGCTTTCCGGCGAATACGCGGCTTGGCTCGGGCGCCGATGGAGGTCCGCTGCATTGCCCACCCATGTGATCGTCCCGCTGATCGTCGCCTGCGCCCTCTTCATGCAGAACCTCGACTCGACGTCACTGGCGACATCGCTGCCGGCCATTGCAGAATCCTTCGGTGAACCCGCCCTGCGGCTCCACATGGCCATCACCGCCTACATGCTGGCGCTGGCCGCATTCCTGCCCATGAGCGGCTGGGTGGCGGACCGCTATGGCGCGCGCAACATTTTCCGCCTGGCGATTTTCGTCTTCACGATGTCGTCCATCTCCTGCGGTCTCGCGGCGAATTTCGATCAGCTCATAGCGGCGCGCATCTGCCAGGGCATCGGCGGAGCCATGATGGTGCCGGTCGGGCGGCTCATTCTCGTGCGCTCGGTGCCCAAATCCGAACTCGTGGCGGCCATGGCCCTGATGGGTGTGCCCTCGCTGGTGGGGCCGATCATCGGCCCGCTGCTGGGCGGCGTCATCACGACCTACTCGAACTGGCGCTGGATCTTCTGGATCAACGTGCCCGTCGGCATCCTCGGCTTCATTCTCGTCAGCAAGTTCATCGAGAACATTCGCGAAGAGAACGTCAAGCCCTTCGACTGGATCGGCTTCGGCCTCTCGGCCTTCGGGCTGGCCGCGACGGTCTTCGGCATGGATACGGCCTTCACGAAGGACCGGCCGGATGCCATCGGCCTCGGGCTCCTGTTCAGCGGCATTGTCGCGCTGGCGATCTACGTGCCCTATTCGCGCCGCGTGTCCAATCCGATCATGGACCTCAGCCTGATGCGGATCCGCACCTTTCGGGCAAGCGTGACGGGCGGCTCGACCTTCCGGATCGGCGTGGGCGCCATGCCCTTCTTGCTGCCGCTGCTGATGCAGGAGGGGTTCGGCTATTCGCCCGCGCAGTCTGGCGTCATCACCTTCGTGTCGGCGGCGGGATCGCTCGGCATGCGCACGGTGGCCCGCCGCATCCTGCGCGCCTATGGCTTCAAGCGCGTGCTGATCTGGAATGCCTTCATCGCCAGCGCGTTCATGGCGGCCTGCGCCAGCTTCCGGGCGGATACGCCGCAGGTCGTGATGATGGCCATCATTTTCTTTGGCGGCGTGTTCCGGTCGCTTGAATTCACCAGCCTCAACGCCATCGCCTTCGCCGACGTCGAGCGTGCCGAGATGAGCCACGCCATGAGCTTTTCGCAGATGGCCCAGCGACTTTCGCTCACCATCGGCGTCGCGATGTCCGCCCTCATCCTGCACCGCGTGGCCGGCGACGTGTCGCCCATACCCGTGCGGGCCTTTGAATGGGCGTTCCTGATCATAGGGATCGTCTCCGCAACATCGGTTTTCAGCTTCTTCAGCCTGGCTCCGGATGCCGGCGCGGTCTTGTCTGGCCGCAAAATCGAGCGCCCTGAACCGCGCTGAGGGCGCGATCCGGGCGCCGTTCCTCCTCCCAGTCTCTCCTTCCAGACGTCCTACAGGACCCGCGTCCCCCTGGGCGGGCTGTTTTCCCGCATCTGCGTCTGGCGCCTGTGGAATCCCGCGCGAGTCCCGCTAAGAATCACGCAGCTGCGCCCTAGCCAGAGCTTAACGAATATGTAAGAAATTATAAAAATTGGGGAAAAGGCGAAATGATTGTTTCTGTAACCACTACAATTGCAAAGCTTGAGCTATCTTGAGCTCGGCCAGACGCGGTGCGGAGGTCAAGTGATGGGGCCCATTCGGCTATCCCGCCAAAGTGCGGACACGAGGTAGATGCGCGATGACAAATTCTCAGAGTGATTTTGACACTGCCCGCCGCCATTTCGGCATCGCCATAATCGACCTTCGCTACGCCGCGGCAGATCTGGCACTTTCGGCGCGCACCCGGACGGGCGATGCCGCGCAGGAGACCTGGATTGCGGTCGATCTGCTGCATCAGGAAATCGCCAACCTGCAGACGCTTTCGGATTACATCGACGGGATCGGCCGTGCGCCGGCGCCATTCATGGACGGCAGCGCGCAGCTGACGGATCTGCACCGCTGGTGGCCCTCGCTCATGCGCAGCGTCGCCGGGCGTGTCGGAATCAAGGAGGATTGATGGCCTCCAGAGCAGGGCATGGCGGCGCAATGCTTTGAAGATCGACGTTCATGCCTATATGGACGAAGATCCTCGAAGCGCCCTCAGGAGATGTTCCTAGATGACTATCGATACTTCTGTTCTCTTCACGCCTCATCGCATGGGCAGCATCGACCTGCCCAACCGCCTCGTCATGGCCCCGCTGACGCGCAATCGCGCGACGCCTGGCACCGATGCTCCCCATGCGTTGAATGCGGATTACTATGTGCAGCGCGCCAGCGCCGGCCTCATTGTCTCCGAGGCGACGCAAATTTCCCGCCAGGGCCAAGGCTATATCCTCACTCCAGGCATCTACACCGATGCCCAGGTCGAGGGCTGGCAGACGGTCACCCGCGCCGTGCACGCGGCCGGTGGTCGTATCTTCCTGCAGTTGTGGCACGTTGGCCGCGTCTCGCATGTCTCGTTGCAGGCCGATGGCGCGGCGCCCGTCGCCCCCAGCGCGATCCAGGCCAATACCAAGACCTATCTCGCTCACGGCTTCGACGCCGTTTCCATGCCCCGCGCCCTCGAAGTCGAGGAAATCGCGATGATCGTGCGCGATTATTACAATGCCACGGTCAATGCCAAGCGCGCCGGCTTCGATGGCGTCGAAATCCACGCCGCGAACGGCTATCTGATCGACCAGTTCATGCGCGATGGCAGCAACCGTCGCACGGACGGTTACGGCGGCTCGATCGAGAACCGTGCACGTTTCGCGCTCGAGGTCGCCGAGGCTGTGGTCAACGCCTGGGAGCCGGGCCGTGTCGGTATCCGCATCTCGCCGGTCAGCCCCGCCAACGACATGCGCGACAGCAATCCCACGCCGCTGTTCGAGCATGTCGCCCGCAGCATGAGCGCGCTGAAGCTCGCCTACCTGCATGTCAACGAGTCGCCGGCGGCCGACGGAACGCCGTTCGATTTCGCAGCCCTGCGCCGTGCGTTCAAGGGCACCTATATCGCCAACGCGGGCTATACGCGTGAAAAGGCGGCCGCTGCGATCGCGGAGGATCGCGCCGATCTCGTCGCCTTCGGGAAGCTATATATCGCCAATCCCGATCTCGTCGCCCGTTTCCAAAAGGGTGCGCCGCTGAACGAGCCCGATCAGCCGACATTCTACGGCGGTGGGGTGAAGGGCTACACCGATTATCCGACACTCACCGCAGCTTGATCCACTACACGCGGTAAAACGCGCGATACCAATCGACGAAGGCCCGGACGCCCTCATCTACGGGTGTCCGTGGCCGAAACCCGGTCAGGCGTTCCAGCTCCTGCGTGCTCGCCAATGTCGATTGCGGCTCGCCCATCTGCATCGGCAGTTCATTTCGAATGGCGCGGCGACCGGTGGCGACCTCGATCGCGCTGATATAGTCTTCGAGATTGACCGGCTTGCCGCCCGCGATATTCACCACGCGATATGGGGCCGCGGGCGAGCCCGCCGCACCGTCGCTCGCGGCGGGAATCAGTTCCGCGAGGCGCACCACGCCCTCAATGGCGTCGTCCACAAAGGTGAAATCGCGCTGCATCTGTCCGGCATTGTAGATGTCGATGGGCTCGCCCGCGAGAATGCTGCGGGTGAATTTGAACAAGGCCATGTCGGGCCGGCCCCACGGACCATAAACGGTGAAGAAGCGCATTACCGTGGTCGGTATGGCGTAAAGGTGCGCATAGGAATGCGCCATTGCTTCCGTCGCCTTTTTCGTCGCGGCGTAGAACGAGAGCGGGTGGTCGGTGCGGTCTCCCTCGCAGAAGGGCATGGCATTGGCGCCATAGACCGAGCTGGTCGATGCGAGCATCAGATGCGAGACCGGCGCCGCGCGCAGGGCTTCCAGCAGATTGAACGTGCCGACGACATTGGCGCTGACGTAGGAGCGTGGCTCTTCCATCGAATAGCGCACCCCTGCCTGTGCGGCGAGGTGAACGACGATGTCGGGCTGCGCTTCGTTCACGATGCGCGAAAGCGAGTCCATGTCCTCGAGCATGGTTTCATGCGCGCGAAACTGGTTTGAATTCGCCAGGACCACGTGACGAGCCCGCTTGAGCGCCGGATCGTAATAATCCGTCATGCCGTCGAGCCCATCGACCGTATGGCCGAGTGCGATCAGCCTCCGGCAAAGATGGAAGCCGATAAAACCGGCTGACCCGGTGACGAGAAAACGCATGCCATTCTCCGCGAAGGTTTGCACCTATGCACTTGTTTCTAGGCGGGCAGCAAGGGATGCGCTCGGCCCCCCCCTTCGCTTTTACCCCCGCGCCTCCGGCTTCCAAAACAGAAGTGGTGACATGCGTACGTAACCAAACACGAAACGTTAACTCGCTGCTGCCTAGTCTAAGCCATGCAAAGTCACGCACCCCCACCCGCGATAGCAAGCCACGTTTCATCTCGACGGTTCTTCCGGGCGGATCGACGAGGGTCGGTTGTCGTCGAGTTTGCGATGGTCGCACCGATCCTGCTCGGGACTCTGTTCGGAATCCTGCAGGTCGGCTACGACCTTTTCCGCGATCATCTCGTCAGCCAATCGGTGCAAACGGCCGCGCGCATGATCCAGCTTGGGAAGGTCCCTCCCACGGCGGCCGCCTTTCGAGATGCGATCTGCGCTTCGCTCGCCACTGGGCTGAGCTGCCCCAGCCTTTTCATCGACGTTCGGCCGGTTGGCAGCAACTACGGCCAGTTCCTCATTGAGAGTTCCGGTGCGGATCTGTATTCCCCCTTCAGGTATTCCCTTAAATTGCCGAGCTTCGACAGCGATAATCTTCTCTGCGCGGGAGGGCCGGGTGACCTCATAGCGATACGCGCAGGCTATCTGGCGACAGTCATTTCACCGTTGTGGCCGCGCTCCGGTTACATCCTCGTGAAAGGCCAGCGCGTGCGTGGGCTCACTGCGACCGCGATCATGCGAAACGAACCGACTGCATCTGTGAGCTGGGGGCCTTCATGTTGAGGCTGCCTCGGTCTCTAGCCAGATTGGTCCGGGACCTCGCGCGCCTTCGCAATTGCGCCGCGGGCGTCAGCGCGGTTGAATTCGCCATAGTGATGCCCGCCTTGGTGGCCGTACTTCTAGGCACCGTCGAAGGGGGCCGCTATGTCATGCACGCTCGGAATCTGAACCTGACCGTCAACGGTATTGCCCAGATGGCGTCGCAGGCAGACGGAACGCTGACTGCCTCAGACGCGCAGTTCATAAGGGATTCCGCGATGTTGTCCTTTCCGGATGCTCTGACCGAAGCCGGCGAGCTTGGTATCGAGTGGACAGACCACCTGAAAATCGGCATTTCCGGGATCGAATTCACACAGAGGCCGGACACCTGCGCGACAGGCCCGTGCCAGTACTTTGCGGACACGCGGTGGACAGCCGGACATACGGCCGCCCGCAAGGCTTGCGGGAGGATTTCCTCCGCGCACCCCGATGCTTCGCCCAGCACCACCACGCTGCCGTACAATACCTTCGGCCCACACGAGGTTATCGCGGTAGTCGCTTCAGTCGACTACGTGCCACTTTTCGGATCGACCGTTTTCCCGAGCCTCACGCTGACGCGGGGAGCCTATTTTCTACCCCGCACTGCGGCCAAAATCGATTATTCCCCAGCCGGAAACAGTACTTTCGGAACTGTTTGCCCGGGCTTTTAGGATTTTGAAAATGTCATACGTTCGATGGCATAAGCTGTCATTGGGTGAACACGCGCCGTTTTTTTGGAGAGATAGATCCGGCAGTGTCGCAGTCATTACCGCCCTTTGCATGCTGATTGTTCTCGGCTTCGTTTCGCTCGCGCTCGATTTCGGGTTATCCCAGGCCGCGCGCGCGAAGCTCGACTCTGCGGCCGATGCAGCGTCGCTCAGGGCTGCCCGGACGACGGTCGACCGAATGAACCACCAGACGCAGTACGGAACATATGACTGGTCGGCGGCTCAAGCAGACGGCGTGGGTACTGGCAAAGCCGCCTTTGCAGCCAACGCGGGCAAGCTTTTCGGCGTAGAAATCCCGACCCCGACGATCACTGTGACGAATGATAACGGCGCTGTGAAGGCGTCGGTTGCCTGGAGCACGCAGGCGAGCCTCACCCTCGGTCGCGCGCTGGGATGGTCCAGCATCAAGATGGCGGGGGAGAGCGTGGCGAGCGCGAGCCTGCCCAAATATTATCAGTTCATCTTTCTGGTCGACGTCTCGAACTCGATGGGGATCGGGGGGACCGACAGCGCCATCGATGCTCTGTACAACGACCCTCAGATCAAGTGTTCTTTCGCATGCCACGATCCCAATCACGTTCGTGAAACTATCGATTATCGGGAACTCGCGCGCCAGAAGTCCATCAAGCTGAAAATCGACTACGTGTCGGATGCGGTGAAAATGTTCACGGACGAGATCGCACGACGCAATGCATCGGCAGCTATACCGAAATTGTATTCGGTTGGCATCTACACGTTCGGAACAGGCTACAACCAAGTCCTTGCACCGACGACGAACATCGCATCCGCCGCGTCGGCGGCTCAGAATGTCGATATCGAAGCCGCGCTCCCCATAGCCAACTTCGGATACAGTTACTTGAATGACGCTCTCGATTCGTTGTCGTCCGATCTCCGAAATATCGGAACAGGCACATCAACGACCGCTCGGAAGACCTATGTCATCTTGCTGACGGATGGCATTCAGGATGTGCCAGGGCCCGGATTGCCGGGCGGCCGCAAAACGGACGTCGTCGATTACCGGGGCGGCTGCGCGTCGATCAAGGCCAAGGGGGCCGAGATCGTGTCGATCCTGGCGCCCATCCCTCAAATGAAATATGATCCCTATTGGTACAACAAACTCGTAAAGCCCCTTGCAACAGACATTGCACCGGCGCTGAAATCATGCGCCTCCGATCCTACGCGTGATTTTTTCGAAGCCGTTGACGGGCCGGACATTTCGGCGGCCGTGACGACGATGATGAATCAGGCACTCCCCCCCCTGTCACTGACGAGATGAAAGGGCGCTGGTTCCATTGCGCCGATCCTGCCCGCATCCTTACCAAACCTCCAGCCTGATCTATGAGCTATGGCGAGGCTGACAAAAGGTTACAGTACTTTAAAGGATTTCAGCCAAACCTAGGCGGGCCGGGTCCGATTGGCGGCGCAGGGGAGTTCAACATGGAATTGGGACGCAGGATCATGGTGGCCGGCGGTGCGGGCTTTCTCGGCTCGCATCTTTGCGAACGGCTGCTCGATCAAGGGCACGAAGTCCTTTGTGTCGACAACTTCTTCACCAGTTCCCGCCGCAACATCGAGCACCTGCTGACGAATCCGCGCTTCGAGCTGATGCGTCATGACGTGACTTTCCCGCTCTATGTCGAGGTCGACGAGATCTACAATCTTGCCTGCCCCGCCTCGCCCGTGCATTACCAGTTCGACCCCGTGCAGACCACGAAGACCAGTGTGCTCGGCGCGATCAACATGCTCGGCCTCGCCAAGCGCCTGAAGATCAAGATCCTCCAGGCCTCGACCTCCGAGGTCTACGGCGATCCGGTCGAGCATCCGCAAACCGAATCCTACTGGGGCAACGTCAATCCCATCGGCTTCCGCTCATGCTACGACGAAGGCAAGCGCTGCGCGGAAACGCTCTTCTTCGACTACCGCCGCCAGCACAAGCTCGGAATCAAGGTGGTGCGTATCTTCAACACCTACGGCCCGCGCATGCACCCCAATGACGGGCGCGTCGTCTCGAACTTCATCGTCCAGGCGCTGCAGGGGAAGGATCTCACCATTTACGGCGATGGCCAGCAGACGCGCTCTTTCTGCTACCGCGACGATCTCATCGAAGCGATGATCCGCGTGATGGGAACGAGCGATGAGGTGACCGGGCCTATCAATATCGGCAATCCCGGCGAATTCACGATTCGCCAGCTGGCCGATCTGGTCGTGGAGATGACCGGCTCGAAGTCGAAGATCATAAGCCTGCCCTTGCCCTCGGACGACCCCAAGCAGCGCCGCCCCGACATCACGCAGGCGCGCGCGGTCCTTGGCTGGGAGCCAGTGACGCCCCTGCGGGCGGGCCTCGAAAAGACCATCGCCTATTTCGATGCTCTTCTCGCATCCTCGCCGGCTGGCCGCTAAGGACGGTCGCGGCTCCAACGCCCGCGAGGCCGTCAGCCGAGAAGACCGTGAATCTGCGCGTATTGCAGAAGCATGATGGTCTTCGCGTCCCTGATGTCCCCGCTGGCCATCTGTGCAAGCGCGTCGGCGAAGGACGTTTCGACGACCTCGATCGACTCGCCTTCGTGCGCAAGTCCTCCACCATCTTCCTTGCGGTCTGCCAGATCATACGCGGCGACGAAGAAGACGATCTTCTCGGTGACGCTGCCGGGGCTCATATAGGCCTCGAACACTCGCTTGACGTCGCGCAGCTTGAAGCCGGTTTCTTCCAGCGCCTCGCGCCGGGCGGCCGCTTCGGCGTCGCCGTCCTCGATCCCTCCCGCGCAGACTTCGAGCAGGCTGTCTTCGCCGCCATTGAGAAAGGCCGGCAGCCGGAACTGGCGGGTGAGGATCACGGTCCCGCGCGTCGGGTTGAACAGAAGCACGGCAATCGCATCGCCACGGTCGAGGATCTGGCGTGTCAGCCGGTGGCGCTCTCCGCCGATTCCGATCTCATAGACGACCCTTTTGTAAATCCAGTGACTTTTGTCGATGATTTCTTCGCTCAAAACACGGATCATGAAATGCTCGCGTAAGGCCCGCGGCTCGGCGGGCGAAGAAGGCGGTCAGCACCGTAGCCTGTCGGCACCCGACAGAAAACCCTGGCCCGATCCCTCGAGCACAAGGCACGTAAGGCGACCGCTCGCAAACGCCTTCGTATCGATATTGATCCGATTCTCATGAATTTCCGCTTTGGCCACGGGTGTGTGGCCATGAACGATCACTTTCCCGAAATCGCCCTCGTAGGACAGGAAATCGTCGCGAATCCACATGAGGTCGCGCGGGTCCTGCGCATCCAGGGGCACCCCGGGCCGCACGCCGGCATGGCAGAAAAAGTAATCGTCGACTGAAACGTAGCTCCGCGTCGACTTCAGGAAAGCGACGTGCATTGCTGGCATCCGCGCCAGCAGCGCTTCGCGCGCTGTCTCGAATCCTATGCCGAGAGCCGGATCGTCCGTCGGGACGCCGTAGGACCGAAGCGTGTCGAGGCCGCCAAAACGGCGCCACGCCCCCAACTCCAGAGGCTCCGCAAGGAACCCCAGCATCATGACCTCATGATTGCCCCGCAGCGTTTCGAGCGGCGTCGGAAAGTCTCCGCGTGCCAGCAGGTCGATGACTCCGGCGGAATCCGGGCCCCGGTCGACGTAATCACCAAGGCAGATGGTGAGCGCATTGCCGATCGGGCGTGCGTCCAGATCGCGGGAAATTGCATCGCTTACGCCCAAGAGCAGATCGCTGCGCCCGTGCACGTCGCCGAGACAATATATTCGAAGGCCCGGCCTCAGCCTCGGCGTGTTTGGCAGAGGGGCGGCCTCGCGCCGCTCTGGGCGCGATTCGAAGGATGCCGGACTGGGACGGATGTGGCGGCTCATGGCGTTCCTCCACATGGAATCGTGAAATTCCATAGTAGCGCTGAATGCGGCGATGCCGAGACCGTCAACGTTAACGCGGATGCACTGGAGAGGTCGAGGGCCTAGGCCCCTTCGGCAGGCGAAGGTCAATCACAGACCAACGCAGAGCGGCAGCTTGGCCGCACGCATGCTCCCTAAAACGCAGTCAGCGCGCAAGTTGCCTTGCGCGCTGACCTTTTTGCCCATTTCCGGCGCCTCGAGCGAGGCATTCTATGAGCTGCAATCGCGGAAATATCTAGATCAGCGCGTGGCCTTAGAGGGCTTCAGGGATCCAGTAGAGACTCCCGAGATCGCGGTGTTGATAGACACTAGATCACCTCCTTTCGATTGTTGAAGACAGCCTCAGTGTGGGGGCGACTCGCCGCTCCCGCCAAGAGCTTTTTGTCGCTTCTTTTTCGCAAACCGGGCATCGTGGCAAAATCGACACATCTTCGGCTTGAGACAATCCTCGCTTCCGGTCGCGCGAGCCATCCGATCCGTGGTAGACTTTGCATCCGATCGGGACTTCGCGAGTTCTCATCGGATCAGAGCGAGGAGTGTACATGTTTACTGTAGAAATCGGGGGCCGCGCGATCGCGGTCACCAATGCCGACGAGGATCAGGCGCGCGAATTGATCGATAGTGAGGAATTCCGCGAGGATCTCACGATGATCCACAGCGAAGGCAAGCCGATCTGGGACGGAAAGTCCAAGCTCGAGATCCGCACGGCGACGAAGGACGAGGAAGAGGAATTCGAGTCGGCCGACGACCTCGACGATGAGGACGATTCGGATGACGAGCCCTCAGTCGTTTTCCTGGTCGATATCGACGACGATGAAGACGAGGAAGAAGAAGAGGCCGGCAAGCCCGGCGCCTGACGGATTTCACGCGGACGGACAGCCAGCCCCTGGGGCGGCTGTCCGTTGGCGTCCGTCGTTACTTCTTGGCGCCGACGCGCTGAAGGCTTTTGATTCGCAGCGGGGGCTGGCCGGATTTCTCCGCGATTTCCCGATCCTGCTGTTCTATGACGGCGCGCGCGGGCTCGTCTCCGTCAAGGCCACCGAGCAATCCGCCGGGAACCTTGCGGTTGGAGCGGCGCGAACCGTCTTCGTAAAGGACGTCAAAGAGCACGAACTCGGCGCGTGCAGCCGGCTTTTTCGCCAAGTTTCTGTCTCCTCTTGCTGATGCGCTGACACCTAGCCTCTTGCGGCGCGCAAGGCAATCGCCTGCGCACCAGGCCCCAGCGACATCGGCCCCCCGCGGCCAAGGGCCACGCTTTGAAGGAGAAAAGCCGGCCCGCAGGCCGGCTTCTTTATTGTCAGCGCTTCTGGCTTTCCTGCAGCAGGGGCGTAATCCGGCGTAGCGTTACGCGACGGTTCTGCTGCTCGGGGCCTTGCGACTGAACCTTCAGGTATTGCTCGCCATAACCTTGGGTAACCAGGTTTTCCGGCGGGATCTGATAACGCTCGGACAGCACGGCCGCGACGCTTTCGGCGCGACGGTCGGAGAGGGTAAGGTTCTCCTGGTCGCTGCCGACGGCATCGGTGTGGCCCTCCACGAGGAACACCTCGTTCGGGTTCTTCGCGATCACGCCATTTATCGCGCGCGCAATCGTATCGAGCCGGGCCGCTTCATTCGGCGCAATCTCCGCCGAGCCCGTTGGGAAGGTGATCGTGTCGATATCGACACGACGGACCTTCTCGCGCAGGCGCTGGTTGGTTCGAACTTCATCGAGCGAATAGGCACGCTCGACGCGCTCCACCGGCGCGGCCAGAAGAGTTTCCTCGATCACGTCGTAGGACGAATCTTCCGCCTCGACGATGTAGCGGTCGCGCGGAATATCCAGCCTCAGCGGAGGCAGGACGACGGGCGCATAGAACCCGTTGGAGGGGCGGCCGCGCTCGTTGTCGATGAGCACGAAGTCACGTCCGTCGCGTCCCCGGCGTGTCCGGCGAAGCAAGTTGCCGTCCTGGTCGACGAGGGTCACGATGCGATCTCCGTCCGGACGAACGACCACGACCTCGCGGCGTCCGTTCGGACGATCGACGATGTCGACGTTCCGCGCGCCGCGCCGCAGCCGTTCCGTTTCATCGTGGCGAATGATCTCGCGGTCGCCCTCGCGGATGATGACGCGATTGTCGTTTTCGCGCGTGTAGGTGCGGCCATCGCGCTCTTCGACGCGCGGGCGATCTGCCCGATTATCGAAGCGGTCTCGCGGATCGCGATCGGCCCCGCCACGCTGGTCCGGACGCAACTGATCGCGTGCGCCATCGGTCGGAACGTCGCGCCGCTGACCCTGCGGAGAGAGGGGCGCCACGCCAGGCTGAGTTCCGGTGACGGGCGCGCTGCGCTGGTCGGTCCGGCCGTTGGGTGCGACGGCGGGCGGCGCGAGCGGCTGCCCGGCTGTATCCGGACGGGTCCGTTCAACGCCGGTCGGACGGGTTGCGTCCGGACGTACGGCAGGTGCCACGGACGGCACAGGCGGTTCGTTGGGCCGTGTGGCCCGCGGGGAGACCGGTGCTTCCGGCCGTGTAAGCGGTTCAGTTCGGGGAGGCGCAACCTCAGGGCGCGCAGGTGTTTCAGCGCGCGGTGCTGCTGGCCTCGGAGGGGCCGCCTCAGGGCGAGGTGCTTCCCGCGTTGCAGGTGCTTCCCGGGCAGCAGGCGGCTCGCGACGTGGCGATGCTTCACGGGGAGGTGTCGCTTCACGGGGAGGTGTGGCTTCGCGCGCAGCCGGAGGAGCCTCGCGTTGCTGCGGCGCCGCGCGGGGAGCCGGGGCCTCGCGCGCAGCCGGAGGAGCTTCGTGCTGCTGCGGCGCGGCGCCGGGAGCGGGGGCTTCTCGTTGAGCGGGGGCCTCGCGTGCGGCAGGTGGCGCTTCACGTTGCTGGGGAGCTGCGCGCGGGGCGGGAGCTTCCCGCTGAGCAGGAGCTTCGCGCTGGGCAGGAGCGGCCCTCGGGGCAGGGGCCTCGCGGCCTGCCGGCTCATTTTCGCGTCCACGGCGCGGTGCTTCGCTATCGGCGCCCTGCGCGAGCACGAACGGAACCTGCGCCGCGCCGGGTGCGCCCGGATCGGCGAAGGCCGGCATGCTGGAGCCGAGGGCCAGAATCGGGCCCACGACCATGGTGCCCGCAAGCAGCAGATGACGTGTCTGGGAAAAACGCTGGGTCATTGAGTTCCTTCTCGATCCACTTGACGAACTGCAGGCGCGGCGTCGACCCCGCAACCGCACCATGCTCGAACAAACTCGAGCAGGGCTGCATGTCGCCCATAGCACTGCTCAACTGTGGCTCGAAGAGGATGGTTCCGAGGCATTTCGGCGCTCGAAACGGCAGCCGTGATGCAAGGCGGGCAAGAGCCGGAGCCTCAAAAATCTGGAACGGAGCCTGACGAGGCTCCAAAGTCCTGCTGCTTATTAAGAAAAAAAGCCGGACCTATGTCCGGCATCTCACGCATCAGGCCGCGATGGCCGCGATATCCTCGCCGTAAATGAAACGGAGCACGCCGGAATTTCCGGAATCTGTGACCGGCACATGAAGGAACAAGGCGCCGACGGACGGAAAACGGCTCATGGGAAGCTGGATGGCTGCGAGCGGAGTGCATTTGCGGGCGCCGACCTCGATGGCCTTTTCGAGCAGATCCATCAGGTCGGCTTCGTCGTCAGGCACGTCGGTGACGGTCACGGAAATCCGGTCGGTCGTTCCCAGAAGGGTCGCGTTCAGCAGGCGATCGAGATCCGACATCGTCATGGCCACGTGCTCCTTATGAGACATTAACAAAGCATAAACGACCGCACTGCACAAAGGTTTCGACCTAAGATGGTTGATGGCGTGAAGCCGCACGCCCCAAGTGGCTGACACGATAGCAAACTTCTCGTCTGCCACATGGCGGCATAGGCATTTGCTTAAGACAATTGCGCAATGATGCAGCCTCCCGCTGGCTCCCGGCCCATCCTGGCAGTGGCCCGCATTGTGAATTTTACGCCCACCGGACTGTCTCCATGTCCTTGATTGTGATCGTCGACGACCGGGTCACGAACCGGAATATCTTCGCGAAGCTCGCTGCTTCGATCGAAGAGGACGTGACCGTCCGGACCTTCGGCGATCCGCAGGAGGCCCTGGTCTGGCTGGCCGAGCAGACGCCCGATCTCGTCATTACCGACTACAAGATGCCACAGATGGACGGCGCGGAATTCATCCGCCGCTTCCGGCTTTTGCCTTCTTCGGTCGACGTGCCCGTAGTCGTCATCACCGTCTACGAAGAGCGCAGCTTCCGCTTGCGGGCGCTCGAATCCGGGGCGACCGACTTTCTGCACAGCCCGGTCGATCATCATGAGTTCGTCACCCGCGCGCGCAATCTGCTGAAGCTGCACAAGCATCAGCTCCTCCTGGCCAGCCGCGCCAACACGCTGGAGCGTGAGCTAGAGCACAGCGAGCGCTCACGCGAGCGCGCCCTTCGCGATTCCAGCGAACGGCTCGCGCAGGTGATCGATACTTTGCCCGTGATGATCAGCGCAGCCGGCTACGAGGGCGAGGTGCTGTTCGTCAACGCGTTCCAGACGGCGTTCGCCGGTATCGACCCGGCAACCCTCATCGGCGAACCGGTGGCCAGCCTCTATGGAAACGAACAGGGTGCGCGCAGCCATGCGCTCGACCGGATGGTGTTCGAAACCGGCAAGCCCCTTCCGAGCTATGAGGAGGATCTGGTCGACCGCGCCGGTGCCAAGCGCGTGTTCCTCACCACGAAGTCGCCGCTGAAAGACGCCGGAAACGTGGTGACGGGTGTGCTGACGAGTTCGCTCGACATCACCGCCCGCAAGCGCACGGAAGCGCATCTGCGCCATCTCGCGCACCATGATCCGCTGACCGATCTGCCCAACCGGACGCTGCTGCGCGAACGCATGCGTCGCCTCATTGCCCGCGCGCGCCGGGGCGACCAGCTCTTCGCCTTGCATTTGCTCGATCTCGACGGGTTCAAGGCCGTCAACGATCTTCTCGGCCACTCCGCCGGAGACCGCTTCATCAAGGCCGTCGGCGACCGCCTGCGCGGCGCCATCCGCGAGGAAGATACGCTGGCGCGCCTCGGCGGCGACGAATTCGCCATCCTGCAGGCGCAGGTCGCCGGTCCCGAGGATGCCGCCGAATTTGCACAGCGCGTGTTGGCCGTCGTCGCCGAGGGCACCGGCTTCGATGAATCCACCATCCGCACGACGGCCAGTATCGGCATCGCCATCCATCCCGCCGATGGGATCGACGCCGAGGATCTGCTGAAGAATGCCGATCTCGCGATGTACCGGGCCAAGGCCGAGAAGGGCAATCATTACTGCTTCTACGCCGCCGACATGCAGGCGCGCGCCAAGAACGAAGCCCTCCTCGACGGGGAGTTGCGTATCGGACTCGAGCAGCAGCAATTTGTTCTTTACTACCAGCCGCAGGTCGATCTCGCGAGCGGCAGCATCGTCGGCGCCGAGGCGCTGCTGCGCTGGAATCGTCCGGGCGCGGGCCTCGTCGGGCCGGGTGTCTTCCTGCCGCGCGCGGAAGAAAACGGCATCATCGTGCCCCTCAACGAATGGGTTTTGCGCGAAGCTTGCCGCGAGGCGAAAAGCTGGCAGCGCATGGGCCTGCCGCCGGTTCGCGTCGGCGTCAATCTTTCGCCCGTCCAGTTCCGCAAGCGGACCGTGCCTTTGCTTGTCGCGCAGGTGCTGGCGGAAACCGGGCTCGACCCACGCCGTCTCGATCTCGAACTCACCGAAAGCATCGTGGTCGGCGACCTCGATGCCGTCGCCATCGACCTCCAGCAATTGCTCGACATGGGCGTGCATGTGTCCATCGATGACTTCGGCACCGGTTACTCGTCGCTGAGCTATGTGAAGCGCTTCCCGGTCGATCGTCTCAAGATCGATCAGAGCTTCGTGCGCAACCTGTCGAGCGATCCGAACGACGCAGCCATCGTGCGCGCCATCATCACCCTCGGCCACAGCCTCGATCTCGACGTCGTGGCAGAGGGCGTCGAGACGGCCGAACAGCTTGCGCGCCTGCGCGCGGAAGGCTGCGACGAGGTGCAGGGCTATTATTTTGGCAAGCCCATGCCGGCAGCCGAATTCATCGAGCTTCTGCGGCGCGAGCCCGTGCTCGCGCTTTCTGCCTGAGCAGGCTGCCCCGATGGACGCGACGGACATTCAGACCATCCCTGACCGCGTGACGCAGTTCCGTACCAAGCTTTCCGGCCGACCGGATTCCGAACACGAACTGACCTTGAGCCGGCTCGCGTTGAGCCTCGTCGCTTTCTCCTGCCTGTTCATCGGCTATCTCAGCGGCGGCTCTGCCCAGCAGCGTCTTTTGCATGAACTCGGCGGCTACTTTCTTCTCTATACGATCGTCACGGCGCTGCTCTTCGCGCATCTTCTCGCCTATCCCGGCATCTCGGTTCTGCGTCGCCTCATTGGCATCCCGCTCGACATCGGCGTCGTCGCCTACCTGATGCATGCGGGCGGCGAGATGACCGCCTTTACCTATCCGATCTATCTCTGGGCGATCTTCGGCAACGGCTTCCGTTTCGGTGTCGAGTATCTCGTCGTCGCCGCGGTCGTCGGTTTCGCATCATTCCTGGCAGTGATCCTGACGACGACCTTCTGGCTCGATCATCCGGAACTGAGCGGTGGTCTTCTCTTCGGCCTGGTCATTCTGCCGGCCTATGTTTCCATGCTCATCCGCAGATTGTCCGAGGCCAAGCGTCAGGCGGAGGAGGCGAGCCGCGCCAAGAGCCTGTTCCTGGCGTCCATCAGCCATGAGCTGCGCACGCCGCTCAACGCGGTCATTGGCCTCAGCGATATCCTGCTTGGAACCAGGCTCGAACGTGACCAGTCGGAGATGGCGCGCACGATCGGCAAGTCGGGGCGCTCCCTGCTGTCCCTCATCAATTCCATCCTCGACGTGTCGCGCATGGAACTGGGGAAGAAGCCGCAGATGGGCGAGCTCGACCTGCACGCGCTCCTGCGCGACATCCGCGTCATGCTGTCAGTCCAGGCTCAGGCCAATGGAATTCGTCTTGCTCTGCATATTGATCCCAAGCTGCCGCGCCGGATCATAGGCAGCTACCGGCATTTTGAGGAAGTGCTCATCAACCTCACCGGCAATGCGGTGAAGTTCACCTCCAAGGGATATGTGCTTGTCACCGCCCGCGTCCTAGCCGCGCCGCACGACGGGCCGATGCGCCTGCGCTTCGAGGTGGCGGACACGGGCATTGGCATCGCGCCCGACGCCCAGGCCCGCATCTTCGAGAATTTCACGCAGGCCGACGAAACCATCATCGATCGCTTCGGGGGCACGGGCCTCGGTCTCTCCATCGCGCGCCAGCTCGTGGAGGCGCACGGAGGCAAGATCGGCGTCGACAGTAAACCTGGCCACGGCTCGACCTTCTGGTTCGAAATCGAGGTCATGCGGGCGCCTGCTCTCGAAGAACGCGCGGGCGCATTGCCGCAGGCGCGGGTTCTCTCACGCGATTCCGGCCTCGTCGAAGCAGTTCGCACATCGGGTTGCCCGACGACAGCCTATGCTAGCCTCGCAGGACTCGAGGCCGCACTCGCGGTTCCCGCGAAGGATGGAGAACTCATCCTGGTCGACGAGCGGATGCTCGGGGTCGATGGCGAAGCGGCCGCCGCCGCCATCGCGCCGCGCGATGCCTTCAGCCCTCGTTCTGTCATCCTGCTGAGCGCGAACCCGGGGGCGGCGTCACGCGACCTGCGGAGCTTTTTTCACAGCGTCCTGCCGCTTCCCCTCGGCGCGGAATCCTTGCGCGACATGCTGCGCATCGGCCGCGACGATACGCCCGGCAGCGCCGCGGGGGGCGTGCCGCCGCTGGCAATCGTTCCCTCGCAGCATGCGCTCGACATTCTGGTGGCGGAAGACAATCGCACCAACCAGTTGGTCATCAGCCAGATCCTGACGCGCGGCGGGCACAGGCCCACGATCGTCGACAATGGCGAACTTGCCATCGATGCGCTCATCGAAGGGCATTTCGATCTCGTGTTCATGGATCTCAACATGCCCGTCCTGAACGGGCTCGACGCGTCGAAGTTTTACCAGTTCGCGACGCTCGGGCAAAAGCGGGTGCCGATCATTGCGCTGACGGCCGACGCGACCGAGGAAACGGCGCTTAAGTGCCGTGAAGCCGGCATGGCTGATTGTCTCAACAAGCCGATCGAAGCACAGCGCCTCCTGGCTCTCGTCGAGAAATACGCGATGGAAACCCGGCTGAGCAATGCTGGCCTCGCCCCGCCGGCGGCTGAGCCCGAAGAAGAGACCATTGCGGAAACGGTGGCGAGTGCCGACGAGGGGGACGACGCTTCCGCGCCTATCGACGGACGGGCGCTGCGCGATCTCCAGAAGCTCGGAGGGGACGATTTCGTGAGCGAGATCGCCTCACAATTTGTCGCGGACGCGGCCAGTGTTCTGAAGAGCCTGAGTGCCGCTGTTGCCGAACAGGATGTGCATGGCTTCCGGGATCATGCCCACGCCCTGCGCTCCTGCGCCGCGAATGTCGGCGCACAGGCTGTGTTCAAGATTTGTCTCGACCTGCGTGCCATCGATGCGCATGAACTCGCGGTCAAGGGCGAGATCCATGTCCGCGAACTCGAACTCCAGTTCGAGCGCGCTCGCGTCGCTCTCGGCAAACATATGTAGTGATCGCATCACGCCCTCGCGAGGCGGCGCTTCTGCGCCCCGGCGAGACGCTCCATCCGGCGCAGGTCTGACTCGTCCAGCGCCATGGCGGTGTCGACCCAGATCTCCGTAATGTCGCGGAGCTCGTCGAATGTGATCGGATTGTAGCGGCGCGCCACGCGGGTCATCGCCAGCTGCATGCGATGCTTGCCGGAATTGGCGGAGACGTATTTCTGCACTTCCGCCTCGCCGCATCCATCTTCCGCCAGGATGTCCACGACCCCCATGTCGTAGAGTTCCGCGGCCGTATAAATCTTGCCGCTGAAGATGATCCGCTCGGCCTGCGCCGCGCCGACGCGGCGGGCGAGCAGGCTGTAGGCGCCCATGCCCGGGAAGAGGTTGAACAGAACCTCCGGCAACCCCATCCGCGCGCTTTTCTCGGCGACGAGGACCTGGAACGACATGGCGCCTTCAAACCCGCCGCCGAGCGCATCGCCCTGCACGAGACCGATGGTGACGACGGGAACGTCGAATGCGACGGCCATGTGGTAGCTCACATCGCAGCAGTCGATCGCGTAGCGGCGAAGTCTCTCACGATCGCGCAGGCGGATCGTCTCGGCGAAATGATTGAGGTCTCCACCGAGATTGTAGATGCCGGGGATGCGCGAGGCTCCGACGAAATATTTCATGTCGGGCTTTTGGCCCGGTGCGTCGAAAGCGGTCTGTATTGCGCGGCGCAGGCCGATCAGTTCGCCCAGCATCGAGGGCGTGAAACTCGGCGGGCCATTGGGCCGCATGTGGCACCAGAGCGTCGAGGTGTTCGGATCCAGCGCGACATCAAGTTCTTTGTAATCGGTCGGCGGAAACCGCAGGCTCAGTGGGAGCGGATGCGAATCCAGCGGATAAAGAGTCGGAGCATTCGTGCGAAGCGCCTGGGGACGTGCAACAGTCGTCGGACCGATGCTCGCGGTGTGACCGCCACTGCTTAATGGAAGATCGAAATACGCCATTCGCTCTACTCCCGCCGCTTGCGCACCGGCCTCGTTACGCAAGGGTTAAGGTAAACGAATTTTAATTAATGTGAATAGAATGCTTACAAATCTCCGCATTTTGGTTAACGCGCTCGTCACACGGTGAAGCGTGAGATGAAACCGCGGTCGATCCAATCTTTGAGCATCCAGCAGATGCGCCCGGAAACGCTGATTCCGTTGCGGGTTGCTACCGCATTCCGGTCACCGGTCGAGAGTATGTAGAGCACGTGTTCCTGCGGCTTGAATTCCTGCAAGCCGCATCGAGCCGCCGCGCACCGAAGGTTTTCCGCAAGCACCGGACCCGCCCGCACGGCATACACGCCGGACTTTGGAATGGCCCGGGGTGTGAATGAAGCGACATCGCCGGCCGCGAACACATTGTCATGCGAGAGCGACCGCAGATGCGCATCGACCGCGATGAAACCAGCGTCGTCCGTTGCGAGACCGCTCACCGCGATCCAGCTGGCAGCGGCAGCCTGCGTCGTCCAAAGGATTTCATCGGCGCTCACTCTCGCTCCGTCGTCGAGGAACAGACAACCGGCCTCCACCCGGCGCACGCGCTGGCCTGGACGCACCAGAAGATGACGCTTCTCGAGTGCCCTGGCGACGCGGCTGCGGAATCCAGCAGGGAAGTCCGGCAGCAGCCCGCGCTCTCCCGCGATGATCGTCACCTGCGTCCGAGATGGGTCCACGCCCGCGAGCCGCGCCGTCTCGCGCAGGCGATGACTGATCGAGAAGGCGAGTTCTGTGCCGCCTGCGCCGCCGCCTACGACCGCGATCCGTCCTTGATGGCCGCGAAGGCGGAAGCGCTCTTCAAGCCCGGCGAATTCGCGCAGGAGATGATCGATGGGCTTGACGGGAATGACTCTCTCGACTGCGCCCGGCACGTCGAGCATCGTGGGCTGCGAACCGACGTCGATCGAGAGAAAGTCGTAGCCTATGCTGCCGCCGCTCTTCAGCGCAACGCGCCGCGCCGTGGGATCGAGACCCGTCACTTCGTCCTCGACGAGTTCGGCCCCGGCGGCTTGCGCGAGCGGCCGTGTATCGATCAGCGCCGCGCCTGCAGGGTAATGGCCCGCGATGACGCCGGGCAGCATGCCCGAATATGGCGTCATTACCTCGCGCGTCACCAGCGTGATGCGCATGTTTGCAGGGGGATGCTTTATGAATGCGCGCAAGGCGATCACATGAGCGTGGCCCGCGCCGGCCAGTACGAGATGCTGGCGTCGCTCGCTCATTCCGCAACTGCTGCTGCCGGGCGGGCATCGCGCAAGGGCTTTTCCTCCATGCGCAGCAGAAAGGCCATGGAGACCATCAGCGCTGCCGCCGATATCAGGAAGAGTATACGAAAGCCTGTCGCCAGGCCGTCGATATTTTCGGTCGCCTGCTTGAGGAGCAGTTCATGCGCGCCGCCCGCTCCCGAGCCGGTCGTCATCCCGATAAGGATGGTGCCGAAGGCAGCCACGGCGAAGGCACTGCCGAGCTGGCGAAGGAAGTTCAACAGGGCCATCGTGGTTCCCAGTTCATGCTTGGGAACGGAATTCTGCAAAGAAACCGTCGCGACGGGCAGCAGGGAGCCGAGCCCGATGGCCAAGGCCGCGAGCAGCAGCTCGAAAAGCGCGAACGGGAGCGAGTGCCCGCCGATCGCGATGATCGAGGTCGCGACGATCGCAATCGACAGGCCGACCATGGGAACGCGCTTGTAATGTTCCATGCGGCTCATCAAGCGCCCGGCAATGCCTGCCCCGGTGGTCGTTCCCACGACAAGCGGAAGAAGCGCGAAGCCCGATTTGTCAGCCCCCAGATGCAGCACGGTCTCGAAGTAGATCGGCAGATAGATGATGAGGCCCATCAGCGCGCTCATGGCGAAACAGACGGCGAGCGTGCCGTTCAGGACGATCTTGTTGCGAAGGACGGAAATCGGAATGAGCGGTTCGCGCGCGCGCCGCAGCCGCAGCACGAGAGCGGCGAAGAGCACGGCGGACGCAGCGAACAGGGAGAGGATCGTGGACGATCCCCAGGCGTAGCGTACGCCGCCCCAGTTCAGTGCGAGCATCAGCAGGACAGACATGCTCATCATCAGGGCCGCGCCGAGCAGATCGAGCTCGTGGGGCCGTTCGTGACGCGGCAGCCGCTTCAGCTTGGAACTCGTCATGAGGAAAGCGACGAGCCCCAGCGGCAGATTGATCCAGAAGATCATCGACCAGTGCAGATATTCGGCGAACAGCCCGCCGACGATCGGGCCCCCGAGTCCTGCCGCGAGCCACGTCGTCTGAATATAGGCCTGGTAGTTGCCGCGTTGCTTGGGTGGGATGATGTCGCCGACGATTGTTTGCGTCAGCGCGATGAGCCCGCCGCCGCCGAGCCCCTGGAGGCCGCGCGCGAGAACCAGCAGCAGCATGGTCGGCGCCAGCGCGCAGGCGATCGAGCCCAGAACGAAGGTGCCGATGGCGATCATCAGCATGACGCGCCGCCCGTGAATGTCGCTGAGTTTCCCGTAGAGCGGGGTCACGGCGGTTGAAACGAGAAGATAGGACGTCACGACCCACGGCAGGGTTTGCGCGTCGCCCAGTTCGCGGCCGATGGTGGGCATGGCGGGCGCGACGATCGTCTGATCGAGGGCGCCGATGAATTGCGCCAGCATCAAACCGCCCATGATCGAAACGATCTCGCTGCGGCTGAGCATGGCTGTAACGGCCGGAGCCGGAGAAGGCATATGAAATCTCGAGGATTAAAGGACCCGATTACGTCAATGCAATCCGCGGGCCGCGGCAATCATCGGGTCATATCGGGCTGGCCGCCGGGCGAGTTGCTGCGGATCGGTGCGGACTGTCGCGTGTCACCCCGCCGCGGTCAATGGCCCACGCTCGGAAAGTGAGACGAAGGCAGCATGGATGCCGTTACCCATGCGATTGAGGGACAGAGTTCCGGCGCGGCGTGATGCGGTTTCGGAGAGAACCCGCCGATGGCTGTCATCCTCCAGGGTGCGCCGCATTGCGGCGGCGAAGGCTCCCTCGTCGCCACAGGGGACGAAGCAGGCGGCGCCATTCCAGAACTCACGATGAGCCGGGATATCGGAGAGGATCAACGCGCAGCCTTGCGCGGCGGCCTGCAACACAATGCGTCCGAACGAGGTGAAGCGAGTGGCCGACACGAACACGGGTGCGCGGGCGAGCAACCCCTGCGTCTCGGCGGTGCTCAGGGGGCCTACTGTGTGAATCGTCTCGAAACAGACCGCGCGGCCGCAGATGTCCAGCGCTGAGCCGATCGAAATCACCACACCGCCCATGCGGCCAGCCGCTCTGTCTAGCATGGCAATCTCATCCCCCTCGCTGCAGATGGGATCTGCGGTCAGGATAAACGCGTCGTGCGTCAGATCCCTCGCCTTTGGGCTCGCCGACGTGGCCTTGGCGTTTGGATGAACGACAGTCGGCAGTTGCGCCAATCCATGCTCGCGCTTCAGGCCTTCGGCGAACGACAGGCTCGGCACGATGATCAGGTCGGCGGCGTGCAGGCCGCGGCATTCCCGCGCAGTGCGACATGCGATATCGGGGGGCGGCTCCTGATCGCCATGGAGGGAACGCCATTCGAGGATCGGCGACGATGTGCAGGAGACGATCTGAGGGAGCCGACGTCCATGCGTGGCGAGCGCGGGATCGTGCAGGAGAACGAGATCGGCCCCGATAGAGGCCGCGATCTCGTCCAGCAGACGATCCGCGTCGGTATCCGCGAGAACGTCGAGGGCAGGCAACGACTCTGTCGCGAAGCTAAGGCCGGGGATGCGCCGTGCAGCCAGCGCCTGCGCCTCGTCGGGTCCGCAGCCGACCGGGACTAAAACGGTCTCGATGCCATGCGTGAACAGGGTCCCCGCCGCTTCCAGACTGTCATCGAAGGACAATCGGCTCTCGAAGATCCCCTCGTCGGCGCAGGAGATCGTCATGAGCAGCCGCTGTCCGGCCAGGGGCGAGAGCTGGAAGGTTTCGCGGACGCCCAAAGTCGTTGCCGGAAAGCAGCCGGGGGTGGTCGACGCGGACGGCGACCCTGCGACCAGCGCCGGAGGCACATGACCGTTCCGCGTCCGACTGCTCGCCCTCTCGCTCATGCGCCCCTCGGGATCACTTCTTGTTTCAAAAGTTAACGTCACCGCCTCTGCTTGGTTGCACGACGCCAGACTTGTGCATGTGTCGCAGCCTTTGCCGGGGGTTGTTCTCTGGCTTCGTGACTTCATATGATGCAATGTCCGCCGGCTTTCTGACCAGCAGCACACTGTCCGCGGATGAGCGGATGCGGTGTGCGGTGTTTCGCTTGAGGAGAAGAAATGACGTTCAAACATTCATGGGCGGCGGCTGCCGCTCTCGCTTTGGCCGGATTGGCCTCTGGACAGGCCCTGGCGCAGGACGCTGAAGCGGGAGAAAAGGTTTTCGCGAAGTGCCGCGCGTGTCACCAGGTCGGTGAGACCGCCAAGAACGGCGTCGGCCCGAAGCTGAACGGGTTGATTGGACGCGCGGCGGGCAGTGTCGAAGGCTATAATTATTCCGAAGCCAACAAGGGCTCGGGCCTGACCTGGGACGAGGCAACCTTCCGCGAGTACATCAAGAACCCGCGCGCAAAGGTGCCCGGCACCAAGATGATCTTCGCCGGCATCACCAATGAGAAGGACATCGACAATCTCGTCGCCTATCTCAAGCAATACGACAAAGACGGCAAGAAGATCTGAAAACGCGAAGCGCGCGGAGGGACTCATGAGCAAGGCCGATGTTTTGCCCGACGATCTCATCCGCGCGCGGCTCGCTGCAGATTTGCCGCACTGGGCTTACGACAATGGCGCCATCAGCCGCACGTATCGCACGCACGGCTGGAAGGGCACGCTCATGGTCGTCAATACAATCGGCCATCTGGCCGAAGCAGCCTGGCATCATCCCGAGCTGCACGCCACCTATCCAGCTGTCACCGTTCACCTCAACACGCATGATGCCGGCGGCGTGACCGAGAAGGATCTGGCGCTCGCCGCCAGGATCGAGGACGTCGTGTGCTGGCGTCCGGGACGTGAGGGCGGAGCGCTGGAAGGCACTCCCGCCGATCCGGCTTACGCATACATCCGCTACGACGACTGACCCGGAGCCATCACGCGACGGCCCCCTGACGTGGCGGCTCCTCAGCGCCCTCGCTCAGCTTGGTGTCCGTTCTCTGGGCGGCTTCCACGCTGAGTTCGATGGCGCGTGACAGAGTGGTTGCGCAGGTATCGGCGCCGGAAATGGTGCAGAGATCACGCGCCCGCGCATCGTCGCCGTTGCTCATCCAGAAACAGGCCATCAGCTTCGCTTTCGGCATCCGCCGCCGGATGCGGCGCACGGCGTAGCGGACATGCGCGGTCGATAGATCCGCATCGAGATAGGACAGGCACACGAGGGCGACGCCCTCCGTCCCAAGCCGCGTAATTTTGCCTGGCGACAGGACGTCGGGGCCTTCGACTCGCGCCGCGATCCCGTGCTTGCCGAGCAATTGGGCGAGGATGGCGCTGGCAGCCTCGTCCAGTGGGCTCCGGCCGGAAATGCAGAGCACGGGCGTCTCGCCGAGAAAATCCTCCGATAGATCCGACCGGTCGAGTTGCGGCATCGGCGCGAACGCAGTCTGCGGCGCGTCGGTCATGGGCTCATGTTCCGCGCCCTCGCCCTTCTTGGCCTCTTCAGAGGAGATGTAGAGCGGATTGTCGGCGAGATCGTCGATGACTTCGCCGACAGTGTCGCGAATCTGGAGCTGCTGGGGCTCCTCAAGCAATCCGCGCCGCACGTCCGACTGCGCCATCATGAGGCCAGGCATTGCGATCTCTTCGTAATAGCTGGCGAGCGGCTTGGTGCGCAGATATTCCTCCGCCTGATCGGCAGCCTCGGAAGGGTGTCCCGCGAGCATGCGCTGGTAGAAACTCTCGGTCGGCGTCAACGGCGGTGCATCGCTCAGGATGACGTCGAGGAATTGCAGGCGTTCGACATGCCGCCCGAGCACGACGAGGCACACGGTCAGGGGGGTTGAGAGCAGGAGCCCGATGGGGCCCCAAAGCCAAGTCCAGAAGGTCGCCGCGACGACCACGGCAATCGGCGACAGTCCGGTCGAATGCCCATACAGCAGCGGCTCGACCACCTGGCCGACGATGGGCTCCAGTACCAGAAACAACCCGAGCGTCATGAGCACCATGCTCCAGCCCGGATCGACGGCGGCCGCCAGCACAATCGGGCAGATCGCGGCGACGAAGGCCCCGACATAGGGCACAAAACGCATGATCATGGCGAGAATGCCCCACAGAATAGGGCTGGGAACGCCGATCAGCGACAGTCCCGCGCCGATGATGAGGCCGAAGCCTGCGTTCAACGCGGTCTGCACGAGGAAATAGCGGCTGAGCCGCCGCGCGGCATCGTCTATGGCGGCGGTCGTGCGATGCAGGTCGTCGGCACCGACGAGACGGATCAGCCGGTCGCGGAGATCCTCCCGCTGCATCAGGATGAAGATCACGAAGATCGCGACGATGCCGGTCGTGGCGAGCGGTTCCAGGACGCTCGCTGCGATCGTCTGGATCATCTCGAGCGGGCTGGGCGAGGGCTGATGCACCTCGACGGGAATGGGCTGGACTTCGGGCTGTGCAGGCGCCGGCTGGGGATTGGACTGCGTGGCCTGCGGCGGCGGCGTCTCCGGCGTGCGCTTGCGGGATATCTGCTCTCCGAAGCCCCGCAGCGCGTCCGACGCGCGCTCGATGAACGACGAACCAGTCGCCGCATTGCGGGCCGATTCGATCTTCTGGCTGATCGTCACCTGATAGCGCGGGAGGTCGGTCGCGAGATCGGACACCTGGCGCGCGAGAATGGCGCCGAGGCCGAAGATGCAGGTGAAGGCGACCACGACGACGAGCAGCACTGCCGCGACCCGCTTGATCCGCCACTTGCGCAACAACAGCACCGGCGGGGCGAGCACGAAGCTCAGGAGAACCGCCATGGCGATAGGCACGAAAATCTGACGGCCCAGATAGAGAGCTGCGATGACAAACGCCAAAATGGCGATTGTCGTCAGAGTGTCGTCATTGCCTCGGCCTCTCGGGCGCAATTTCGAGCGTGCGGGTGCCGAAGTTATCAAATCAGTCATTTATGTGCCCCGGCCGGCGGTGAACAACCGCTTGGCGGTAACGGCGCAGGTCGCGGCGGGTTCCGCCCGTATCGTGCACCATTGCCAGTCGTCGCGCGGGGCGATAGCACTCGGCTCATGACCGCCGAAGATACTGCTCCGCGCAGACCCGATAGCGCCCCGCCGCCGCGCCTTGCACCGCTGGCGACCCTCCCGGTTTTCTTCAAGCTTTCCGGCAAGCCTGTGCTGCTGGCCGGTGGATCCGATGGGGCTGCCTGGAAGGCAGAGCTGCTGGCGGCAACGGGCGCGCGAGTCCGGATCTTTTCAGCAGAGCCCGGCGCGAAGATGCGCGAACTTGTTGCCGATCTGCCATCGCTCCAGCTTGAAGAGCGCGAATGGCGGCCGGAGGACTTCTCGGGCACCGCCATGGCCATCGGCGATGTCGGGGACGATGTCGAGGCCACAGCTTTCTGCGCGGCGGCCCGTGCTGCCGGGGTGCCAGTAAATGTCGTCGACCGCCCGAAATTCTGCGACTTCCAGTTCGGCAGCATCGTTGAGCGCTCCCCTCTGGTCATTGGCATTTCGACGGACGGTGGCGCCCCTGTCTTCGGGCAGGAGATCCGAGCGCGCATCGAGGCCCTGTTGCCGCAGGGGTTCCGCGCCTGGGCGCAGGCGGCCAGGTCGTGGCGCCCTGCTGTCCTGCAACGCGGACTCGATTTCCGCGGCCGCCGCCGCTTCTGGGAGCGTTTCGCGCGCATGGCTCTCGCGGAACCGGACCGTGCGCCGAGCTCCGCCGATCTCGGCGCACTTCTGGCCGCCAGCGCGGCTGAGGAAGCCGCGTTTCCCCAGCGTGGCTCCGTCGTTCTCGTCGGCGCCGGACCCGGCGATCCCGAGCTTCTCACGCTGAAGGCGGTGCGGGCGCTGCAATCGGCGGACGTCGTGCTCTACGATGATCTCGTTTCGCCCCATACATTGGAGGCCGCACGCCGCGAGGCAACGAAGATCGCCGTCGGCAAGCGGGGCTACAAGCCCTCCTGCACGCAGCAAGACATCACCGCGCTCCTCGTCTCGCTGGCAAAGGAGGGAAAGCGGGTCATCAGGCTGAAAGGTGGAGACCCGATGATCTTCGGTCGGGCTGGCGAGGAAATCGCCGGTCTCGTCGCTGCCGGCATTCCCCTCGAGATCGTGCCGGGCGTCACGGCTGCGGCCGGCGCAGCCGCCTCCCTCGGTCTGTCGCTCACCGAGCGCGAAGTGGCGCGCAGGGTTCAGTTCATCACGGCTCACGCGCGCGACGGGCAATTACCTGCGGACCTCGCATGGCCCGCGCTGACCGACTCGCGCGCAACCACCGTCGTCTACATGGGTGTCCGTACCCTGCCGGCGCTCGCCGCCCGATTGCTGGCTGAGGGTATGGACTCCCAGACCCCGGCCATCATGGTGGAGCGCGCGACCTGGGCCGAGGAACGCCGCATTGCCGGGACGATCGGATCGCTGCCGGAACTTGTGGCGGCCGCAAAACCCTCCGGCCCCTGCCTGCTCCTCATCGGCGCAGCCTTCGGTGGCCCGTTGCGGCCGCTTGCCGGACACTGATCCCGGGCGGCTCCGGATCTTGGCAAGGGTGCTGCAAGTCTTTTCTTTTCAAAGCTTTGTGTCTAGAGAGCGCGTCCCCAAAATGGGGAACCGTTAACGATCTTTCCCGTTACCCGCTCAGGTCGGATCGAGGAGGATCGAATGCAGGTTGAGCGCAAGTCGACATCGAATCGTGGATTCGCATCTATGGATCGCGACAAGCAGCGCGAGATCGCGCGAAAAGGCGGTCGGAGCGTCCCCAACGAGAAGCGCAGCTTCTCGCAAAACCATCAATTGGCATCAGAGGCGGGCCGAAAGGGCGGTCATTCGTCCCACGGTAATCGTCGCACTGCGGCGAACCCGCCGGTCGCCTGACTCAATTCGGGGTGAAAACACGAAAGCGCCGCCAAGAGAGGCGGCGCTTTTTCGCGACCGAAACTGTTTGGAAAGCGGCGCGCGGCATCCCAATGGGGTACCGCGCCTTGGGAAGTGGGAACCGAGGGCTATTCGCTTTCAGCTTCAGTCTTGGCCTTGGCGCCGCCGTGGGAAGCGTGCCCCCCTTTGCGGCCGGCCTGCGAGGCCAGTTCGTGGTTCTGCGAGAAGCTGCGCTTGGCTGGATTGACGTTCTGTCCACCCTTGCGGCCGGCTTCTGCTGCAAGGCCCGGGTTTTGCGAGAAGCTGCGCTTTTCGTTGGGCACGCTTTCCCCTCCTTTACGCGCGATCTCGCGCTGGCGCTCGGGGCTCATGGCGGCGAAGCCGCGCAACGATTTCTTTTTCTCTTCCATAAGACAACTCGTGCTGTTGCGTTCAAGATGACTAGGGAATAACGCAGGCTGAGCCCAACGGTTCCTGCAAAGGTTCGGCTTTTTTGTCGGTTAGTGTCTAGCGAAATATCAGAAAAGCCTGGGGAAATGTCCGGGGCCGGACCAAAAGGAACCATCTTCTGCCAAGCTGCGTTTACGGCACGTAATCAGCGCAGCAATGGAGGACGCCGTGAAAAAAATCCTGATCGCCTCGACCTTGACCTTGGCACTTGCGGGCTGTGGAACCCCCCAGGGCGACCGTGCCGTGGGCGGTGCTGCAATCGGTGGGGCGACAGGCGCTGTCGTAGGCGGTCTCGCGTCCGGCAATGCCGGTGGCGCTCTGGCTGGTGCGGCGGTGGGTGCCGCGGGCGGCGCCATCATCGGGGCCGCAACGACGCCGCGCTACAGCCGTTGCTACATCGACGACTACGGCCGCGAAATTTGCCGCCGCTGAACGTCTCAGCGAGGATAAAAAAAGGGCGCCTCCGGGCGCCCTTTTCTATGACCTCCACCGAAGTGAGAGCTGGCGATCAGAACACCTTCAAATAGAGGATGATGCCGATGATCACGGCCAGCGCCAGCGAGATCGCCAGAACGAAGCTGACCTTCGTGCCGCGTTTGCCTTGACGGGCGTCTTCCTGGTCGATCTGGACGGGACCATCCTGCACGTTATCTCTCCTTGAATTTGGCGCTCCGAGCGGCACCTGCGATTACGCGGCCGTCTGGTTGACACGCTTCACGGCCAACTCGCTGAGCAGCTTGTCGGTCTTCTTTTCCTCATCGAGCGTCTGTTGCAGCAATTTCGCGGCGTCCGTCATCCCGAGCTGTGTGGCCCAGGCGATCATCGTTCCATATCGCGAGATCTCGTAATGCTCGACGGTCTGCGCGGCCGCCAGCATGCCGGCGTCGCGAACCTCGGCGTCTTCGACTTCTTCCATGATGTCCTTGGCTTCCGCGATGATGCCATCCATTGCCTCACAGCGCACACCGCGCGCCGCGACCTCGCACAGTTCGAAGATCTGCTCGAGACGCCCGATCTGGCCCTCTGTCTCTTCGCGGTGCTTTTCGAAAGCCTGCTTCAATTCGGGCGACGCGGCCTGCTTCGCCATCTTCGGAAGGCTGCGGTAGATCAGCTTCTCGGCGTAATAGATATCTTTCAGCGTGTGCACGAAAAGGTCGTTCATTGATTTGACGGCAGCCATGGGTTCGCTCCTGTACGACGAAGAGATCGAGCGATCGCAACGTACCGGTGATGTTGAAGTTCCTGATGCTCAGGTTGTGCGTCGCGTCCTTTTGACTTTCGCGCCTTTGCCTGCGGCGGTCGGCGCCGGCAGTTTCTGCTTCACCTTGAAGAAATCCTCCCATGGATCCCCGCTCAGGAATTCGAGCCGCCGTGCCAGATTGTTCAGCGTGAAATGATCGCCGCTGCGCAGCATGTCGAGTTCGTCGAAGGAGACTGGCGTGGACAGCCCGCATGACGCGCGCGCGCGGGTCGAGAAAGCGGCGACTGCTGTGGCTCCGCGCCCGTTTCGCAGGTAGTCCACATAGATCCGTCCCGTACGAACGCGCTTCGTCATTGTCGAGACATACAGATCGGGCGCGTCGGCAGCCATCGATTCTGCGAGCGTCCGGCAAAAGGCTTTCGCGCTGTCCCAGTCCGCTGACGGAACAAGCGGCACGACGACATGCAGGCCCTTTCCCCCCGTCGTCTTTGCAAAGCTCTTCAATCCGACGTCGTCGAGGCGCTGACGAACCTCGCGCGCGCCTCCGACGAGCGACGACCATGGAACATTGTCGCCCGGATCGAGATCGATGGTCAGCCGGTCCGGCCGCTCGAGATCGTCGGCCGTCGCACCCCAGGGGTGAATCTCCAGCACGCTCGCCTGCACGAGCCCGAGCAGTCCGGAGAGCGACGAAACTGCAACGAGTTTTTCCTTGTCGCCCGGGTCGTTCACCTCGACGATCCCTTCGGACATGCCGTCCCAGACATGCTTCTGGAAGAAGCAATGCGCGATTCCAGTGGGGCAGCGCACGAGGGCCAGCGGACGTCCCGTGACATGCTTTTCGATCCGCGGCCAGACCATTGTGTAATAGTCGGCGAGCGCTTCCTTCGTAATGCCGGCCTCCGGCCAGAGAACACGATCGGGATGCGTCAGCCGAACGTTGCTAGGTCGACTGCGTGGAGTCTTGGTTTCGGCCTTCTCGCCCTGAGGGCTCACACTTGGTTCCTCGCGCATGATTTCCTGCGGGTCCTTGTCCTCACGAAGCCCTTTGAACGAAGCCTGCCGCAGCAATCCTCCGCCGGTCCAGCCGCGGAATTCGACCTCGCCGACCCGCGTTGGGGTAACCCAGACGACGTTCTTTCGCGCCTCTGCCGGAACGTCTTTGATCATCGGGCTCTTCTGAATCTTGTCTGCTGCGAGATCGCGATATAGCTGCTTGGCGAGTTCGCCTGAAAACCCGGTGCCGACACGGCCCGCATGCACGAGTGTCTTGTTGTCGTAATAGCCGACGACAAGAGAGCCGATCGACTTGCTCGCGGCCGTGGAGGGCACGAACCCGACGATGACGAACTCCTGGCGGTGCGCGCATTTCGACTTCAGCCAATCGGTGCCGCGCCCGCTGCGATACGGCGCATCGCGTCTCTTCGAGACGATACCCTCCGCGCTGAGCTGGCAGATGTGCTTCAGCATCACCTCGCCATTCTCGTCGAAATGCGCGCTGTAGCGCAGGTGCGTCTCACCTGAAACCGAGCCGATCAGCTGTTCAAGAAGTCCCTTCCGTTGGTCGAGAGGCAGCGTCGTGAGGTCATGGCCGTTCAAATGCAGAAGGTCGAAGGCGTAATAGACGAGTTCGTCGACGTTCCCGTCCTTCAGGGCTTTCTGCAGCCCTGCGAAATCTGCGATGCCGCTTGCATCTTCCACGACAATTTCACCATCGAGCAACGCCGCCTCAACCGACAGTGTGGAGAGTGCCGATGCAATGGGCGCGAAACGCTCGGTCCAATCTAGGCCCTTGCGCGTGCGCAGCACGACCTTGCCGGTCTTGATGCTGGCCTGCATGCGATAGCCATCGAACTTCACTTCGTGCAGCCAGGGCACGCCAACTGGCGGCTTGGTAGAAAGTGTTGCGAGCTCAGGCTCGACGAAAGGCGGCAGGGCAGCCCGCTTCGCGCCCTTGGGTATCGTGAACGCTGTCGGCTTCGCAGGCTTCGCGGTCTTGCGCTTGGATGCCGCCTTGGGAGCAGGCGCATCGAGCGGCGCAGCGGCGCGCTTGCGTGGCGAACTCGCCTTGGCTGGCGCGGGTACGGAAGCAAGCTTGTTCGAGTTCCATGTCCGGCTCTTACGGTCGCCGCCGATCTCCTCGATGGTGCGGCCCGTGGTAATGGAGCGCGGCATGTCCTCTAGAATATCGCCCTCGTCTTCGGTGCGCGCTGCCTCGTCCTCGCTCTTGATGAGCAGCCAGTTGTCCGCCTTCTCGCCGGGCTTTCCCCGCATGCGCACGAGATGCCAGCGGCCGTGCAGCTTCTCGCCTTCCAGTGTGAAGTCGAGATGGCCCTTGGCATAGCCCTTGTGGGGATCGCCGTCGGGAATCCATGTCCCCTGATCCCAAAGCATGACCGAACCGGCGCCATACTCGCCGGCGGGAATTGTGCCCTCGAAGGTGCCGTATTCGAGCGGGTGATCCTCGACGTGAACGGCCAGGCGCTTTTCGCCCGGCAAGAGACTCGGTCCCCGCGTGACGGCCCAGCTCTTCAAGACGCCATCGAGCTCCAGCCGGAAATCGTAGTGCAAGCGCGTCGCCGCATGTTTCTGGATGACGAAACTCAATCCGCTTTTCTTGGTGACACGCGTCGTCTTGCTTTTTGCCGCTTTTCCACGCGGTTCGGACGTCAGGTCGAAATTGCGCTTTTTCTGATAGGCTACGAGAGATCCAGGCAATTGCGCCTCCGCTCAACCAGCTTTGCGCTTGCGGGCGGCGCTCGCTTTCGCGGACGATCCTTTGGCAGGCGCTTTTGTCGACGTCTTTTTTGGTGCGGGCTTCGCGCTCTCGGCGCGCTTGGCCGGTGCGCGGCGTTTCGTCGAGCTCGCCGCTCGGGCAGGGGCCTTGGCCTCGCCTTTCGTTTCCGCGTCGACGCTGCGGCGCAGCGCCTCCATCAGGTTGATGACATTGCTCGGACGGCTGGGCTTGGGCGCCGCGATCGGCTGGCCCGCACGCTTGGCGCGGATGAGATCCACGACCGCGTCCTGATAACGATCCTTGAAGGTCGCGGGATCGAATTTTCCCTTCTTCGTATCGATGATGTGGTTGGCGAGATCGAGCATTTCCTTGCCCACATGCGTGTCGCCGATCTCGTCGAAATAGGCGTCCTCGTCACGCACTTCGTAGTCATAGCGAAGGGTGGTCGCCATCAGCCCCTTGCCGCGCGGCTCGATCATCAGGATGCGCTCGCGGCGGAAGAGAACGACGCGGGCGAGGCCGACGACATCGCGCTGGCGCATGGCCTCGCGGATGACCGCGAAGGCCTCCTCGCCGACCTTGTCGTCGGGCGCGATATAATAATGCGAGTCGAAATAGACTTCATCGACCTGCTTGCGCGGCACGAACTGTTCTATCTCGATCGTATGCGTGCTTTCCAGAGCGACGTCTCCAAGCTCTTCGTCGGTAACAGGCACATATTCGTTCTTCGCGATTTCATAACCGCGCATCCGCTCGCCCGACTCGACGAGATCTCCGGTGACGGAGTCGACATATTGCTGTTTAAGCCGGTTATGCGTCTCGCCACCGATCAGATGGAATGAGACGCGCTCGCTCGTGCTGGCAGCAGGAAAGAGTGCCACCGGACAGGAGACAAGCGACAGTTTGAGGTAGCCCTTCCAATTCGCACGCGGCGCCATCTTCGTCTCCTACGCGACACACTGAGAAACGCCTGCAATATTTGATGGAAAAGCAACGCTGTGGCCCGAAAGGGGTTCCGTCGCCGTCGTTGCGAGGTGCAAGGCGACGCGGGCCGTGCCTGGACTCGGACAGGCTGTCCACGTCCGGCGCCACACGCGCCGGACGAAGTCTCGCTGTCAGAACGTCCAGTAAGGCTGCGTGCCGTAGAATTCGTTCACGCTCTTGCCGCCGCCTTCGCGCGACCAATCGTAATCCGTACCCGCCGGATATTTCGGAGCGCCGCTCAGCCGGTCTTCGCTGATGTCGAGTTCATAGGCGTCGATGGCGGTATTATAGGTCAGCTTGTCCCACGGGACGGGATAGTAATCCTCGCCGACGCCCAGGAAACCGCCAAAGCTCATGACGGCATAAGCGACCTTGCCGGAACGCTTGTCGATCATCACGCGCTCGATTTCCCCGATCTTGTCGCCATTGGGGCGCCTGACCGCGGTGCCTTCGACCTTGTCCGAGGCGATGAGCTCGTGCGTCTCGCGTGTGTTGCTGGTGGTCGTTGCCATGTTGATCCTCCTGAAAGCCTGCAGTCAGGGGAACGTCGTCGGAGGGGGGCGGTTCCGAGCGTAATTTGTGCATAGAATATCGTGGAACCACTCGTGCGAGATGACGTTTGCTAGCCGTGCGATCGGGCTTAGACCCCCTCCCGAGTCTGCTTCGTACAATACCAACCCGCGACGGCCGCCCCTGCCGTCGCGGGTTTTTCTTGGCTCGCAGACCGTCAACAAAGCTTGTCAGAGCAGGGAACAAACTGCGCCTAATCTGAGTTGAGCTTGCACTGGCGAATGGTCAAGCTGCCTTGATCTCGTCACGAACACGGGCCCCGATTGGGCAAAATGACGGAGCAACCTCATGACCCTCGGCACCATTCTTCTGATTATCCTGATCCTGCTCCTCGTTGGTGCTGTGCCGTCCTGGCCCCACAGCCGCGGCTGGGGTTACGGTCCCTCCGGAATTCTCGGCGTGGTCCTGATCATCGTCATCGTCCTGCTGTTGATGGGCCGTTTGTAACTTCAAGCTGTAACTGGACTGAAGAAAGGGCGGCCAGTTCATGGCCGCCCTTTTTTGTCAGGCTCGCAGCTCATTAAAAAGCCCCGGCGAACCGGGGCTTTTTCTCGTTTTATGCAGTGTTGATTTTCAGCTGGACACGGTCTCGCCATGCCCCGGTGCCGCGCGGCGCGAACGGCGGTCGAAGAACAGCGCCTGGCTTATGACGGCCTTGAGGCTGTCGACGCCGAAGGGCTTGGTGATGAGGAATGCCGGCTCCGGCGGCTGTCCGGTGAGGAAGCGCTCGGGATAGGCCGTGATGAAAATGACCGGCACTTCGAAATTGCCGAGAATCTGGTTCACGGCTTCGAGTCCGGAGCTTCCGTCGGCCAGCTGGATATCCGCCAGGATGAGCCCGGGACGTCCGCCTTCGATGGCTTTCACGGCTTCCTTGTGCGTGCGCGCGATGCCCACGACATGATGCCCGAGTTCCTCGACGAGCGTCTGCAGGTCGAGCGCGATGAACGGCTCGTCCTCGATGATCAGCACATCCGTGCGGATCTGGTCGGCGATTTCCTTGCCCGCGGAATCGATGAGGGCTGCTGCCTCGCCGGGCGAACAATCGAGAGCCCGGGCTACTTCCGCCGTCTCGAAACCTTCGAGCGAGGAGAGAAGGAACGCAATGCGGGGACGAAGCGAGATGGCGTCCAGGTTGCGGCGCGCGCCCTCTTCGTCGGGCATCATTGCGCTATGATCCGTATGATCGTTGACGGGCGTGGACCCCCAAACCTTCAGGAACACACGATAGAGCGAGGTCCGGACGTCTGAATTGGCCTTGAAGGCCGAGGGATCGGCGACAATCGCCTCGAGAGTGGCAAGAACATAAGCATCCCCTCCAGCCTGGCTTCCCGACAATGCGCGGGCGAACCGGCGCAGATAAGGAACGTGGGAGGAAATCGCTTGCGAAACCGACATGCTGTGCGCCCCTTGTTACGGCCGAGCTTTCGAGCGTTAACACACGAAATGTCTAAAGGTTCCGCATGTGGGAACCAATCCGTGGATCGGTGCGTTGAACGTCGGATCGTTAATTTATAATCGGGGTGCGGCGATCTTGCGAGCGCGCGTTTCAGCCGCGGCTCCGGAGGGGTGTTTATGGACGAAAATACCAAAAAAAAGCCTCGCGCTATATCTGCCCGGCCAGCTGTAAGGCTGCCTGAAGGCGGGATCGCGGCTGTGTCGGTCGCGTCGATGGCCGGGAGCCAGCCCGCTCAAAACCCGGCGGCGCATCAGATGACCGACGCCGTGCAGGTCATCGAGGGCGGCGCAAAGCCCGGGCCCAACGTGAAGGCCTACATCGAGCGCCAGCTGAAGTCGGTTTACGACGACGTGCTGAACCAGCCTATTCCCGACCGCTTCCTGGACCTGCTGAACGGTCTGGATGGAAAAAAAGAGGGTGGCGAGTGAGGGAAGCGAGCGGAATGACGCAGGCCAGCCCCAAGCTCAAGACGGACCTACTGTCCGCGATCCCGAACCTGCGCGCCTTCGCGGTGTCGCTGTGTGGAAATCCGGATCGGGCCGACGATCTCGTGCAGGAAACGCTGGTCAAGGCGTGGAGCAATCTCGGGTCGTTCGTCGAAGGCACGAACATGCCGGCATGGCTGTTCACGATCCTGCGCAACATCTATTATTCCGAGTATCGCAAGCGCCGGCGCGAAGTCTCGGACTCCGAGGGCACCATTGCAGCGCGTCTCGCGACCGCTCCGGCCCAGAACGGCCATATGGATTTCCTCGACTTCCGCGAAGCCTTGCAGAAGTTGCCCGCCGACCAGCGTGAAGCGCTCGTGCTGATCGGTGCGTCGGGCATGTCCTATGAGGAAGCCGCCGGCATTTGTAATTGCGCGGTAGGCACCATGAAAAGCCGCGTCAACCGCGCCCGGAATCGCCTGATCGAACTTCTCTCGATCGGTTCTTCGTCAGATTTCGCATCGGATGCGAACTGGCAGACGGGGCTCGACACTCTCATCATGGGCCATCGCTTCTCCCGCACCGGCAGCGACTGATCTGGAAATCCGGATCGGCACAGGTGCGAAACGACCGGCGGAGTTTCGGACTTTGACGAGCATCAGTGAAGACAAGCGCGACGCCGCGACGTCGGCGTCGCGTGTTGAGACGGATTCCTTCGGCCCCATCGACGTGCCGACCGACCGTTATTGGGGCGCGCAGACCCAACGCTCCCTACAGAATTTCCGCATCGGCGGTCAGCGCATGCCGCTGCCGCTCGTCCATGCGCTCGGCCTCGTCAAGCGCGTGGCCGCCGAGGTCAATCGCGATCTGGGCGCGCTGGACCCCGGTCTGGCGAGCGCGATAGTGGCGGCAGCGCAGCAAGTGGTCGACGGCGACTTCGACGCAGAATTCCCGCTCGTTGTCTGGCAGACCGGCTCCGGTACGCAGAGCAACATGAATGCGAACGAGGTCATCGCCAATCGCGCCAACGAAGCGCTCGGCGGGGAGAGGGGCGCGAAAACGCCCGTGCATCCCAACGATCACGTCAATCTCGGGCAATCCTCAAACGATTCTTTTCCAACTGCGATCCATGTCGCCGCAGCGCGCGAGATCGCCGGACATCTGCTGCCCGCCCTCGATGCTCTGGCGAGCGCGCTCGACGCGAAGGCGCGTGACTTCGCAGCCATCGTAAAGATCGGCCGCACACATCTTCAGGATGCGACGCCGGTGACGTTGGGCCAGGAATTCTCCGGCTACGCCGCGCAATGCACTTTGGCCGCCGCGCGAATCCGCCGCGTGCTGCCCGATCTTTATCCGCTCGCCCAAGGCGGCACGGCTGTCGGCACGGGGCTGAACACGCGGGTCGGCTTCGCGGAAGGTTTTGCGGCACGGATGGCCGAACTGACCGGGCTGCCCTTCGTCACCGCGCCCAACAAATTCGAGGCTCTGGCCTCACATGACGCGCTGGTCTGCGTGCATGGAGCGCTCAACGCAGCAGCAACCGGCCTGTTCAAGATCGCCAACGATCTGCGGCTTCTGGGCAGCGGCCCGCGCTCCGGCCTCGGCGAGATATCCCTGCCGGAGAACGAGCCGGGATCATCGATCATGCCGGGCAAGGTGAACCCGACACAGGCGGAGGCCCTGACCATGGTCTGCACGCGCGTCTTCGGCAACCAGACGACGGTGACGGTCGCAGGCTCGCAGGGCCATTTCGAGCTGAACGTCTTCAAGCCGGTGCTCGCCTTCGCTCTGCTCGAATCCGTTTCCCTGCTGGCAGATGCGGCGGAAAGTTTCCGCGTCAACTGCGTGGAAGGCATCACGCCCAACCGCGAGCGCATCGCCGATCTTCTCGGCCGCTCGCTGATGCTGGTGACGGCGCTGGCGCCTCACATCGGTTACGACAAGGCGGCAAAGGTCGCCAAATCAGCCCATGAGAAGGGCACGACCCTGCGCGAGGAAGCCGTCGGCATGGGCTTTGTCACGGAGCAGGAATTCGACAGGCTCGTGCGGCCGGAGTCGATGCTGAATCCCGGCGACTAGGGGGGCGCGCCGCCGTCCGCCTCGAACCTCGCGCATGTCCTGGTGAGATCTGTGAAGCGGACGCGCTCGTCGTCGCTCAGTTTGTTCGCCAGCACGGCGCGCCAGAGATTATGCGCCTGCGCCTGTTGGACGATGCAGCCGCATACGCGCTTGCAGTAACCGGGCTGCCCGTTGGCCTTCACGCATTGCGCTTCGCAGGCTTGCGTGAAGGGATCGCCGCCCATGACATGCTGCGGTCCTGCCATCTTCGCGATGACGAAGATCACTGCGATGAAGATCGGCTGGTGCACGAGATAGACCAGCAGCGAATGCCGCCCGCCCCAGACGAGTCCGCGCGAAAACAGCCCGGCAGGCTGCCAGCAGTCCATGCGCCCCGGCAAACCCCGCGAGAGGATCTGCCGCCCGAGCAGGAGCCCCGCGAGCATCACGCCGAACCAGGGCAGAAACGGCCGCCAGTCGTTGCTGCGCGGCGCGTCCGTTCCAAGTCCGAGCCACCAGAACAATGGCTGGTCGAAAACGGGCGCCGCGACGAACAGCGGCAGCACGAGCGCGACCAGCGCCACGCCCGCGACGACGAAAGCCGGGGCGCGCAGGAAGGGCAGGGCGCAGAGGCCTGCGAATGCGATCAGGTGCAGGATGCCAAAGAAAATGAACTCATCGGGAAAGATCACATAGGTGACGGCGCTGATGGCCGCAGCCGCGAGCGCGATGCGCCCGATGCGCAGGAGCGCCGGACGCCATCCGGGTTTCTGGCGCGCCGCGAGTACGAGCCCGATGCCTGCGAGAGCGATGAAACTCGCGGCGATCCCATGCCCATAGGCCCTGAAGCCCGGATCGACGGGCCACTCCGCCGGGATCAGGCCGAAGAAGCCGAGATCCCAGACGATGTGGAACACGAACATGGCCACAAGCGCCAGTCCGCGCGCCGCATCGAGAGCGAGAAGGCGGCGCCCACCGGCGGGCGAATCCGCAGCTTCGATCTTCGTCATGCGTCAACGATCCCGATCAGGGTCCCGGCTTGTCCGAGAAATGGCTGAACACCATGTCGGGCGCGCTCTTGTTGTGCAGCGAAGGCACCACGCGACCTGCCCAGATCTCGGTCACGAGCCCACCCTGATAGCCCATGATGGAGGACTCTCCCCAGCCCTCGCCGTTCTTGGCGCGCCATGCGACGCGCGCGACATCGGCGTTGAACTCGGTCGCATACATCGAGCGCATGCTGGCGAAGGGCAAGTCTTTCGGCAGGTCGCCCGAGAAGGATGCGTTGAGGATGATCCGATCTTGATCGATCGTCTCGAGCTTCAATTTTGCCGAGCCGCCGCGCGCGTAGTCGAGCGTGAAGGTCAGGGTTGCGGGATCGAAGGCGATGGACTTCAGCGCGACGACGGGGCGCTCCTGCACCTCCACCGGCCCGAGCAGGAAGGATGAACCATAGGCCGTCCAGCGCATGTCGGCGAAGGGGAGCGGCCGGGCGCGCCAATATCCATCGGGGGGATACATCACCAGGACCTCTTCGGCGCGCTCGCGATAGCGCATCCAGAGCTGGATCATGTGCAGGCCCGTCTCCACCTTATCGCCGACGCGAACCGGCACGGTTCCCGGTCGCCAGAACGAGGGGAATGTGTAGCCGACCAGCCAATACTCCGGCGTTTCCCAGAACGTGGTGCGACGCGCGTCCGACTTGAAACTCGTGTCATGCGACATGTCGCAGGCGGTCCAGTCCGGCGCCCAGCGATCCACCATGATCGAGCCGATATAGGCGGGATGGACGGCCTGGATGCGAAACTGCCGGATGGTCGGTGCGTTCAGGTTGAGCTCCACATTGTCCTTTTCGGCGCAGAGAACCGGGCCGGACCTGTTGACGACCCGCACAGCGAGTTCGTGCGGATCGACGAGCTGCGCGGGAGGCACGAACGGCGTCGCCGCGACTGGTGCATTGGGGGCCCGTTGTGCGTGGGCTTGCGTGACATGAAGCGCGATGGCGAGCGAGAAGACGAGCGCGAGAAAACGTTGGGTCATGCGGTTTCGAAAATCCTTTTTGCGTCATGCTTATCAGTCGGCGGATCGCTCCGTGCGGCGAGCGCAGTCAGAATGGTGGGCGGATCGAGATCTTCCGGCAGCGCGCAAACGCCACTGCGCGCCAGCCACATCCCGAGTGCAGGCGAAGCGCTGGCGACTGCGAAGGGCACGGCAAGGACATAGCCAGCCGTCAGCGGCAGCGACCACAGGATCACGCCGGGCGCCAGAACACCGGCGGTGGCGAAGAGGAAAAGCCCGAACACCATCTGCGGCCAGAGCCCGCGCGTCGCCGTTGCAAGCGAGAGCGCATGAGCATCCCGCGCCTGTCCGTTCCAGATCACAGAGCGGCCAAACAGCAGGCCGATCATGAACAGGCTCGTGCGCAAGGTTGTGGTGGCACCCAGCAGGAAGGAAAAGCCGAGTTCGAGCAGCGCGCCCGCCACGAATCGGCCTGCGCCGCCATAGCGCGCAAGGCCGCCCGGCGTCAGCGCGATATCGACGAATCCGGCGAGCTTCGGCGCGAGATACATGGCCAGGAAAACGGCGTAGAGGCCGAGCGCTGAGGCCGCTGGAAAGGCGTTTATATCTTCTCCGTCGAGCGGCTTCAGCGCGCTGAGTGCGATGATCGCTGTGAAGGCTGGCACGCCGATGAACATCATGATCGCCCAGAGCAGCTGGAAGCGGCTCATCGGCTTGAGGCCCTTCATGCCAAGCAGGGCCCAATATTGCATGTTGCCCTGGCACCAGCGCAAATCGCGCCGCGTGAATTCGAGCAGCGTCGGTGGATTGTCTTCGTAGCTGCCACTCTCTTGCGGCAGCACGCGGCACTCGAATCCGGCGCGGCGCATCAGCACCGCCTCCACCTGATCGTGTGACAGGATCTGTCCGCCGAGCGGCGGCTTGCCGGGCAGGATGGGCAGCTTGCAATGATCGCGGAACGGCGCGATACGCACCAGCGCATTATGTCCCCAGAACGGGCCGCAATCGCCGGCCCAGAAGGCGCTCCCCATTGTATATGGCCGCATTCCGTGGCGCATGCCGAATTGGAAAATCCGCGCGAAGCCCGAGGTCGCCGGTGCGCCCACGACGAGGCTCTGCAAGATGCCGAGCTTCGGGAAGGCCTGAGCCATGCGCACCATTCGCACGATCGTCTCGCCGGACATCAGGCTGTCGGCATCGAGCGGCAGCATGAATTCGTAGTCCGCCCCCCATCTATCGCAGAAGTCGCGGAGGTTGCCCGCCTTGTAGCCCGCATTGTCGGTCCGGCGACGATAGAACAGCCGCCCGGCCAGCATGGGGTTGCGCAATTTCAGCGCCGCGAAGGCGTGCTCTTCCATCGCCCCGACATCGGCTTCGCTGGTGTCGCTCAGGACGAAGAAGCAGAAATGCCGGTCCTCGCCCGTCGCAAGGACCGACTGCATGACGGTCTCCAGCCGTGCATAGGCCCGCGCCGGATCTTCGTTGCGCACCGTCATCACGATGGCGGTGCGCAGATGAACGGGTTGGCGCAGCCCGCCGGCCTCGGCGAAGGGCGCCACGAGCGCCATCGCATCGCCGCGTCCGTGCAGAAGCCAAAGACCGATGAGGGCATTCCAGACGCCCAGAACGCTCCAGGGCGCCGCCACCGCGAAACATACGAAGATCGCGACATCGATCCAGCTCCAGCCTTGCGCGCCGAGGATCTGCGCAATCCAGACGAGCAGCAGCGCGTATGTTGCTATGTTGAGCGCGGCGACTCCGACACGGCGGCCCTTCAGTGCCAAAGCGGACTGAAGCGCTGCCGGCGTCGAGGCCGGGACTGGGGCGGGCGGGCAAGCCGGGGGGCTAAACGTCATCTGGGACACTCGATCCGGTGAAAACCTGCCCGTATTGTCGGGTCGATTGCCTATTGCTAAGTCAGGCGGGACATTAGTAGGTGATGCGATGACGGTCGAGACGAAAAACACGCACAAAGACGGCACCAGCCGCAGCCGGGCGCTCTGGTACACAAGCCGCGCCCGGGCCGAGCTTCGCCCTGTCTCCGTGCCCCAGCCGGGACCCGGGGAAGCGCAAATTCTTACGCTCTGGTCGGGCATCAGCCGTGGCACCGAGCGGCTGGTCTACGAAGGCCGGGTGCCGCTGTCCGAATACGATCGGATGAAGGCCCCGTTTCAGGAGGGTGAGTTCCCTTATCCCGTGAAATACGGCTATTGCGCGGTCGGCATCGTCGAGCAGGGGCCGAAGGAATGGCTCGGAATTCCCGTCTTCGCGCTGCACCCGCACCAGACACATTTTGTCATGCCGGTCGAACGCCTGGTCGCCATACCCGAGACTTTGCCGCTCCGCCGCGCTGCGCTCGCCGCGAACATGGAGACCGCGCTCAACGCCCTCTGGGATTCCGGCGCCGGTCCCGGTGACAGGATTGTGATCGTCGGAGCCGGCCTTGTCGGCCTGCTGGTCGCCTATCTCGCGGCGCGCCTGCCCGGTGCCGAGGTCACGGTCGTCGATGTGGAACCGGGCCGCGCAGATGTCGTGGCGGCGCTCGGCGCGACCTTCCGCATGCCGAACACCTTGGCTGGCGACGCCGACGTCGTTTTTCACGCCAGCGCGCAGGCGGAGGGCCTGTCCACTGCGCTCGGCGCCGCCGGCATGGAGGCAACCATCGTCGAGCTGAGCTGGTACGGCGACAAGCAGGTGATGGTGCCGCTGGGCGGCGCCTTCCACAGCCGCCGCCTCAGGCTCATCTCCTCGCAGGTCGGGCAGGTCGCGCCCGGACGGCGTCCGCGCTGGACCTACGCCCGCCGCCTGCGCAAGGCGCTCGACCTTTTGCAGGACGATGTGATCGACAAGCTGATTACGGGGGAGGTTCTCTTCGACAACCTGCCTGAGGCTCTGTCCGATATTCTCTCACCTTCCGCGTCCGCCCTCGCGACGGTCGTACGTTACTGATCGCCAAGGAGATCCACATGTATGCTCTCGAGGTGCGCGAGCACATCATGATCGCCCATAGTTTCAAGGGCGAGTTCTTCGGCCCCGCGCAGAACATGCACGGCGCGACCTTTGTCGTGGACGTGGCGTTCTTTCGAGAAGAGCTAACCAGCAATGAAGTGGTGGTCGATATCGGCCGCGCCAGCGAAGCACTGAAGGCCGTGCTCAGCCCGCTCAATTATCAGAACCTCGACGCTCTCCCGCAATTCGCCGGACGCCAGACGACGACGGAATTCCTGTCGAAGCACATCTTCGACGCCATGTCGGATGCGGCCCGAAAAGGCGATCTCGGCCCCGGCGGCGAAGGCATCGCGAAGATCCGCGTCACCCTGCACGAGTCGCATGTGGCCCGCGCCTGGTTCGAAGGCCCGGTGGCCTGAGGCCGATGCCGCGCGCGATCTTCGCAATTCCCGGTGATCTCGCCAGCCTGACAGGCGGTTATCACTACGACCGCGAGGTTCTAGGGCGCCTGCCGGGGCTTGGCATCGAGATCGAACATCTCGCTTTGCCCGGCGGATTTCCGGCGCCGAACGCGCAGGAGCTCGCGCTCACTCAACATCTCTTCGCCGCGGCCTCGCACGATGCCGTGCTCTTCATAGACGGGCTCGCCTTCGGGGCGTGTCCGGCGTCGCTGGTGGAGGGGATCGCGCAGCCTGTCGTCGCGCTGATCCATCATCCATTGGCGCTGGAAACGGGCCTCGACGATGCGCGCCGCGCTTTTCTCCATGCCTGCGAGAAAGCGGCCCTGTCAAAGGCTGTGCACGTGATCGTGCCCAGCCCGACGACGAAGGCAGCCCTCGTCGCAGACTACGGCGTGCCCGAGCACCGCATCACCATCGCTTTGCCGGGTACGCAGCCAGCACGTCAGGCACATGGCAGCGGCTCGATCTCGCTGGCCATGCTTGCCGTGGGGTCAGTCGTGCCCCGCAAGGGCTATGACGTGCTCGTCGAAGCCCTTGCTCCCCTGCGCCATGAGACATGGACGCTCGCCATAGCGGGCTCGCTCGATCGGGCCCCCGCCCATGTGGCCTCGCTGCGAAAGCTTGTCGCCGCGCACGATCTCGAAGGCCGCATCACGCTGACTGGCGAGATCGACGGAGGCGCGCTCGACGCACTCTATGCGGGCGCCGATCTCTTCGTGATGTCGTCGCATTACGAAGGATATGGGATGGTGCTGGCCGAGGCCATGGCGCGAGGCCTGCCGATCGTCGTGACGACGGGCGGAGCCGCGGGCGACACGGTTCCCGATGCCGCCGCGCTGAAGGTAGCACCAGGAAATTCAGCGGCGCTTGGCGCGGCCCTGCGGCAAATGCTCCGGGATGCTCCGCGGCGCGCGCGTCTTGCCGAAGCATCCTTCAAAGCCGGACATGCATTGCCCACATGGGAAGACACAGCCCGCATCGTCGCCGATGTGCTGGCGCGCGTTGCAGAAGGAAAGAGCGCATGAGCGGATTTTCGCCCGACTGGCTGGCCCTGCGCGAGCCCGCTGACAAAGCCGCTCGCGCCGGAGAACTTGCCGGGCAGGTGTTTTCCCACTTCTCCGGACGTGATCACGTGACGATCCTCGATCTCGGCTGCGGTTCCGGCGCAAACCTGCGGGCGCTGGCGGGAAATCTTCCCGCCCGCCAGACATGGCGGCTGGTGGACTGGGACCACGCGCTCCTCCACGCGGCGCGGGGCGCACTCGTCGCCTGGGCCGATCAAGCCGAAAGCAGCGGAGACGACGTGCATCTCCACAAAGAGGGGCGTGAGATCACGGTCCGTTTCGAACAGGCCGATCTCGCAAGCGGCCTCGATGCTGTGCTCGACGGCGGCGCCGATCTCGTGACAGCCACGGCCTTCTTCGATCTGGTCTCGACGGACTGGATCGCGCAATTCTGTGGCGCCATCGAGCGCCGCCATGTGCCGCTCTACGCGACGCTCACCTATGACGGAACCGAGATGTGGCAGCCGCCTCATCCAGCCGATGCGAAGGTGCTCGCGGCCTTTCACGCGCACCAGTCCGGCGACAAGGGCTTCGGCCCGTCGGCGGGTCCTTTCGCGGCCGCTCATCTGGCGCGTGTGCTCGAAGCGCAGGGTTACCGTGTCGAAACGGCGCAAAGCCCCTGGAAGCTCGGCCCCGCACAGGCGGCGTTGATCCACGAACTTGTGAACGGGGCGGCGGACGCCGTCGGCGAGACGGGGCTCGTCCCGGCTCTCGATCTGAAATCCTGGCGAGAGGCGCGGCTGGCAGGCGCTTCTTGCATCATCGGCCACGTCGATCTGTTCGCGACGCCGGCCTGATCAGCCCGGGCGACCCGGCAACATGCGCGCCATGACGCCGTCGCGCTTGATCAGGCGATGCATGAGTGCACCGCCGATATGCGCGACGAGAACCCCGGCCATGGCGAAGGCTGCAAGCTTGTGAGCCTTGAACAGGCTCTTCGACAGGCTCTCGTCAGGCGTCGCCAGCGGCGGGAGGTCGAACAGCCAGAAGACCGAGATCGTGACCGGATAGGCGGACGTCGCCGCCCATCCCAGCAGGGGTGTTGCGAACAAGAGAACGTAGAGCGCCTGATGCGCACTCACGGATGCAGCGCGTTCAAACGGCGTGAGCCCCGCATATGCCGCGGGTGCGCCGTAATACAGCCGCGCGAGCACGCGCAACGCCGCTAGGCACAGAACGACGAAGCCGAACGAGCGGTGCAGGTCATAGAACGTGTTCTGAACGACACCTTCTGGAAGATGGTCGAGCGCGACGCCCGATGGCAGTTGGAAGAAGATGCAGGCCGCGGTGATCCAGTGCAGCCATTTCGAGGCTTCGGAATACTGCATTCTCATGTCGGTTCGGCTCCCGGCTGGGCGCTACGCAGGTCGCAGTCGAACAAGACCTCGCCACCGCCCAGCGCGTAGACCTTCGTTGTCGGACGTCGTGCGCGGTCGAGTTCCGCGACGGGCGCGAGATCGAGGCCCGCGCGTCCTGAGCCGATGATGAGCGGCGCGACGAGAAGATGCAGCCTGTCGATGCAATCGGCATCGATGAAAGCCGAAATCGTGCGCGCGCCGCCCTCGATCAGGAGGCGTCGCAGGCCGCGTTCGAACAGGGCTGAGACGATGGCGCGCGGCGGGATCACTCCGTCTTGCGCTTGGAGCCGGATGCGTTCGATTCCCTCGACCTCCTCGCCTTCGCAGGTGCTGACGACGAGACAGCGCGTTCCATCGCGCGCCAGCCATTTCGCCGGGCCGCAGAGACGCCCCCGCGGATCGATGACGACGCGGGCCGGGCTCGTGCCGGTCACCCGGCGAACCGTCAGTTGCGGATCGTCGGCGACGACCGTGCTGGCGCCCACGATGACGGCATCGACCTCCGCCCGCATTCGATGCAGATGGTCCAGGGCTGGTGCGCCGTTAATGTATTTACTCTCGCCTGAAACGGTCGCAATCCGCCCGTCGAGCGATTGCCCGAGTTGCGCCACCACGAAGGGGCGCGACAGGTCGGCCTTCCGGAACGGAGCGAACGGATCGTCGTCCCCGCCGGGCCGTTCCCCGGGTAACGGATCCGACATCGCGCGCCGCTCGTAGCTGGCTGGCATAGGGTCTCCTAGTTTCTTCATAATATATAGGTTATGAGCGTGGCCGGGGGGCTCGGGACGACCGGCCAATGCGGTCTTTTCGAATTCGAGGTTTGTGTGGCTGATCAACAGCGCAGTCTAATCGCAGGAGAGACGTTCGGCCAGATCCAGGTCGAGCGCGCCGTTGCCGAGTTTCGGGCGGGTCGGCCCGCGGTCATAACCGCACCGGGCGGATCCATTCTCGCGCTCAGCGTCGAGGCTGTCGATCCGGCCATGTCGGCGCGTCTTGAAGGACTCGCGGCAGGGCGAGCACGCCTTGTCGTGCCAGCGCCGCGCCTGCGCCATCTCGGCATGGAGCGGACAGATGCCGGGGCGATTGCCCTGCCGCAGATCGATCTTCGCCGCATCGCCGCGCTTTCGGTAGACGTGGACGCGCGAATCGACGCGCCCGTCGCTGCTCTCTCACCCCTCGATGCGGCGGCGCTCGAGCTCGCCCGCATCGCGCTTGTCCTTCCCGCGGTCATTACGGTTGTCGTCCAGCCCGATGACGAGGCCATCGCCGATCTCCTCAAGGTGCCCAGCGCAGCCATAGAGCAGTTCCGCATGGGCGAAGTCGACGAGTTGAGCATCGTTGCTCGCGCTCCCGTCCCGCTGGAATCCGCGCCTGACAGCGAATTCGTGATCTTCCGTGGCGGCGAAGGCATGCGCGACCAGGTGGCCGTCATCGTCGGCCATCCCGATCTGTCGCAGCCGGTCACCGTGCGCCTGCATTCCGCCTGCCTGACGGGCGACCTCTTCGGCAGCCTCAAGTGCGATTGCGGCGATCAGTTGCGTCACACGACGCGCTTCATGGCCGAGAACAATGGCGGTATCCTGCTCTATCTGGATCAGGAAGGGCGCGGCAACGGCATCTCCAACAAGATCCGCGCCTACAAGCTTCAGGCGCAGGGCTTCGACACCTTTGATGCGGACGAGGTGCTTGGCTTCGAGCACGACCATCGCAGCTTCGAATTTGCCGCTGTCATGCTGAAGCAACTCGGCGTGACCTCGGTTCGCGTCATGACCAACAACCCCGTGAAGATCGCCGCGCTCGAATTCGCCGGGCTCGTCGTGGCCTCCGACCAGCGCATTCAGGGCCGCCTGACCGATCAGAACGTGCGCTATCTCGCCACCAAGCGCGACCGCGCAGGCCATTTCCTCGATGTCGCGGCCGATACGCCGCCGCCCGCTCATGGCGGCGCCAAGGATTGATCCGGCCGAAGCAGGCCGGACTCCCGCCATGCCTCGCCTCTATGGCGCAGCGGCAATCATCTTCCTTATCTGCGCGGCACTGCTGACATCGCCGTGGCTGCTGGGTCGCGTCACAATCCCATGGGACGCGAAGGCGCATTTCTATCCTCAGCTCGTGTTTCTGGCCGATGCGCTGCATGGCGCGGAACTGCCGTTCTGGAACCCGCATGTCTTCGCCGGATCGCCGCAGATCGCGGATCCGCAGTCGCTGATCTTCACGCTGCCCTATCTGCTGCTCGCAGTGCTGGACTCCACGCCGGGCTTCATCGCAGCGGACGCCGTGGTGTTCGTCACGCTCATGCTCGGCGGCCTCGCTCTGATCGCTTTTTTCCGCGACCGCAACTGGCATCCAGCCGGCGCGCTGGTCGCAGCCCTGGCCTTTTCCTTCGGGGGATCGGCGGCCTGGCGCATCCAGCATATCGGCGAGGTCCTGAGCCTCGCCTTTTTCGCCATCACCTTTTGGCTGCTGTCGCGCGCGCTCGAACGCGGATCGCTGAAAGCAGGGCTCGGGGCAGGGTTCTTCGGCGGTCTCATGGTGATCGGCCGCGACCAGATCGCCTGGCTCTGCACGCTCATCCTCATAGGCTGCGTCGTCTGGCACATGCTTGCGGGGGAGGGGCGGCTGGACCGTTTGCGGCGCTCGATTTCCGCCCTTGTTCTCGGCCTCGGAACGGGCTTCGCAGTCATCGCGCTTCCCATCGCCCTGACCGTCGCGCTGGCGCAGCAATCGACGCGTGTCCTGATCGATTTCGCAGGCGCGGCGCGCGGCTCGCTGCATCCGGCTGCGCTGCTCACGGCCATCGTCGCCAATCTCTACGGCACCGACGGTCCCAACCCCGATTTCTGGGGACCGCCGAGCACGCTCGTCTGGGGCGCCAACGACTATGTTCTCGCGCGCAACATGGGCGACGTCTATTTCGGTGCTTTGCCGGTCGTCGCCTTCCTCACGATCGGCCTGATGGGCGGTGCCTTTTTCCGTCGGGAGGTGCGTTTTCTCATCGTGGCCTTCGTGGCCATGCTGCTCTATGCGCTCGGCGACTTCACGCCGTTCTTCCACCTCGCTTTCAGGCTCCCGGGCTCGGATCTGTTTCGCCGCCCGGCGGATGCGACCTTCCCGCTCTGCGCTCTCGCTGCGATCCTGGCGGGCTATGCGGTGCATTGCATGCTGACGAGCGAGAAGCGCCCGCGAAGCAGGGTAGCGCAGGGGCTTGTCGTTGCGATCCCCTTCGCGCTGGCGGTCGGTGTCGCGGTCTGGAAGGGTCGCATCGCACAAGCTGCCTTGCCTTTGACGACAGCGGCCGTCTGCCTCGCAGTTTCTGCCCTCGTACTCCTGCTGCTGCGGCGTCTGGCTCCACGTCACGGCGCTGTTGCGCTCGTGGTGGTCGGGGTCTGCATGAGCGCGGATCTCGCGATCAACAACGGGCCCAACGAATCCACGGCGCTGCCGCCCGCCCATTACGACGTGCTACGGCGCGACACGCAGAACGACACGATAGCCTTGCTGCGCAGGAAGCTCGCGGAGACCGCAGGCCCCGACCGGCGCGACAGGGTGGAGCTGGCTGCCGTCGGTTTTGACTGGCCTAACCTCGGCATGATCCACGGCTTCGACCACGATCTCGGCTACAATCCCGTGCGGCTCGCCTGGTTTGTCGCGGCGACCGGCGCGCAGGACCACGTCGCCGTGCCTGACCAGCGGCATTTCTCGGCGCTGTTTCCGTCGTACCGCTCGCGCCTCGCCGATCTGCTCGGCCTGCGTTTTATCGCGACCGGGGTTCCGGTAGAGGAGCTGGACAAGAGCCTCAAGCCCGGGGATCTCCTTCCCGTCGCCCGAACGGCCGATGCCTTCGTCTATGAAAACCCGCGCGCTTTGCCCCGCGTGCTTTTCGCGACACGCGCCCAGGATGCCGACTTCGAGCAGCTCCTGAAGACCGGCGCGTGGCCCGACGTCGATCCGCGCGATACCGTATTGATCGAAGGCGCCGCGCAGGACGATGCGGTGCGCCGGCCCGGCACGGCAAGGCTGAGCTTCTATGAGAACACACAGGTCCGCATCGCCGCTGATTCACCCGATGGCGGCTGGGTTGTGCTGAACGATGTCTGGCATCCATGGTGGCGCGTCGAGGTCGATAATGTCTCGGCTCCGCTCGTTCAGGCCAATGTCCTCTTCCGCGCCGTGCGTGTGTCTCCCGGCCGCCATGAGGTGCGTTTCGTGTTCGAACCGCTGGCAGGCCTCTGGGCGCAAATCCGCGCTGGCCAGACTCAGCTGCCGCCCAAATGACATGAGTTCGCCGCTCGCCCGGCTGAAAGCTGCGGCTAATGGCATGCAAAGCCATCTCCGCAATCGATTTCAGGCGGGGCGAGGGCTTGCTCTCGGGCCCGTCGGCCCCCATAACCCGGCCAGCAATTCGTCAGTCAGCCGGATTGCAAGCTATACAATCGAGGGCCAATGACCCGAACTCTGCGTGAGGATCTTGAGACGGCAACCCAGGCCGGCGACGCCGAGGTCTCCCGTCTGCCTGTTCCTGAGACGCAGGCCGGCCACTCTGCTAAACGCTGGCGCATGTGGCGCCGCATCGGCACGGGTCTGAGCCTCGCCATCCTCGCATTGTCGCTCTTCGTCCTGACGCGTACGCTGACAAGCGTGAACTGGGGCGAACTGCGCTCCGCCATCGCTGCAACCAGCGCCGAGCAGATCGCGCTTGCGAGTCTGTTCACGGCCTTCTCCTACATTGTGCTCACGGGTTACGACGCGCTGTCGCTGCGGCAATTGAAGATCAGCGTGCCCTATCGCACGACGGCGCTGGCCTCCTTCACCAGCTACGCCATTTCTTTCACGCTGGGCTTTCCGCTGATCACGGCAGGCACGGTGCGTTACTGGATTTATTCGCGCGCGGGCGTGTCAGCGGCCAAGGTCGCGAGCCTCACGGTAATCGCGGGCGTCACCTTCTGGCTCGGCATGGCGCTCGTCATCGGTATCGCGCTCACGATCCAGCCGGACGAGGTGGCGGACGTGAACCAGCTGAAGGGCTGGGTGAATCTGCTCATCGGCCTCGGCGTGCTCATCGCCATCATGTTCTATCTGGCCTGGGTGTCGCGCGGCCACCGGCGTGTCAGCGTTCAGGGATTGCGCCTGGAACTGCCCGGGCTGACGCTGACGCTCGGCCAGCTGATGCTGGGGGTGGTCGATCTCTGCTGCGCGGCGGCCGCGCTCTACGTCATCCTGCCAGCCCATCACGGTCTGGATTTCATCAGCTTTTCTGCGGCCTATGTGTTCGCCTGCCTGCTCGGCATCGCGAGCCACATGCCCGGCGGCATAGGTGCTTTCGAGGCGACCATGCTGAAGACCGTTCCGTCGCCCTCGCCGGAGGCCTTGCTCGCTTCCCTGTTGCTGTTCAGGGTGCTGTATTACGTCGTGCCCTTCGTGCTGGCGCTGGCGCTGCTTGGCGCTAACGAGAGCATTCGCCGCTGGAACAGCCTGCGTGCCGCGATGAGCCGCTCACAGGATGAGGCCTGCCCGGACGATACCGGGAAGCCGAACGGCGGGGATCGCTGAGACGCCTCAGGTTTCCGGCTCGCCGCCCTCTTGCAGATAGGCTGTGGCGGAGAGCACGATGTGGGGATCCGGCTCACCGACGACAGCCGCGTTCCTGCCCTCGTAATCCAGCACATACAGGATATGCCGGATGACTTCGAGCCGCGCGCGACGCTTGTCGTTCGCGCGCACGACGGTCCAGGGCGCTTCGGCGCGGTCGGTGGCCGAAAGCGTGGAGTCGTAGGCGTGGGAATAATCGTCCCACTTCTCGATCGCCTGAAAGTCGAGGTCGGACAATTTCCAGCGCGCGAGCGGGTCGTGCCAGCGTGCATGCAGGCGCTTCATCTGCATCTCCTTCCCGATGGTCAGGAAGATCTTGATGAGCTTGATGCCGTCGCGCGCCAGCATGGCTTCGAAATGCGGTGTTTCGGCCAGGAACTGTCGCGTCTGCTCGGGCGTGCAGAAGCCGAACACCGCCTCGACACCGCTGCGATTGTACCAGGAGCGGTCGAAGATCGCGACCTCGCCAGCAGTCGGCATCTTCGCGACATAACGCTGGAAATACCATTGTCCCAGCTCGGTTTCCGTCGGCTTCGCCAAGGCGACGACATGCGTGGAGCGCGGATTGAGATGGGCGATCAGACGATTGATGGCGCCGCCCTTGCCGGCCGCATCGCGCCCCTCGAACACGATGACAACCCGCTCCCGGCGCGCCTTGACGCTGGCGAGCATCCGCACAAGCTGGATCTGCAGCCGCCGCAGCTCCTTCTCATAGGCCTTGCGCTTGAGCTTTTCAGCGTAGGGGAAATGCCCGGAGGTCAGCGCCGCGTCGTCGATGTGGCGCGGCAGGGTCTTGGAATCGACCGCAAAGCCGGTCTTGTCCTTTCCCGTCTTGCGACCGGCCGATTTGCCGGAAGGCGCTGCCTCAGGCGGTTTGGAACTGGGTTCTCCCGCCTGCGGGTCCGGCGTCTTGTCGATCTTGGCCATGTGCGTCTCCTCTGGCCAAAGCTACTCTTCCTGTCGAGCCAGGCAAGCGCACCCAGGGTTGCGAGCTTGATCATGACGCTGGGAACCCGGCATAAGTGCCTATCAGATGTCTCATCAGCGTGACCCATGACCGATCAGGACCGCCCCGCGAACGAGACGGCCTTGCAGAATGCACTTATTGAGGCGCTGCCGGAACCCGTGCTCGTCATCAGCCCGGCCCGACGTATCGCGGCAGCCAACGCTCCGGCAAGGTCGTTGTTTCCGGCCATCAAGGGCGACGATCTTCTGCCCCATATCCTGCGTGCGCCCGATGTGCTCGACGCCATCGGCCGCGTTCTCGCCGGCGGCGCAGCTGAAGTGGCGTCATGGCACGAGCGAGTACCCGTCGAGCGGCTGTTCGACGTGCACGTCGCGCCCCTTTTGACGTCGGGCCGCGCCCGGTTTGTGGTGCTCACCCTTCGCGACCTCACCATTGCCCGCCGCGTCGAGCGGATGCGCGTGGATTTCATCGCCAATGCGAGCCACGAATTGCGTACGCCGCTGGCGTCCCTGCTTGGCTTCGTGGAAACCCTGCAGGGCGCAGCGAAGGACGATGCGATTGCGCGCGAGCGCTTTCTTGTCATCATGCGAGACCAGGGGCGGCGCATGGCACGCCTGATCGACGACCTGCTGTCGCTCTCCCATATCGAGCAGCAGCAGCACCTGCGGCCCAAGGCCGATGTCGATGTTGTCGAGGTGACACGCCATTGCATCGATGCGCTGACGCCGATGGCCCAGGAGAACCGCGTTACGCTTCGGCTCGAAGCACCCGAAAGCCTCGTCGTGGCGGGCGACCGGGATGAACTCGTGCGCGTGGCGGAAAACCTGATCGAAAACGCAATCAAATATGGCGCAGGCGAAGCTGAAAGCGCGGTTGACATCCGGCTGGAGGCCACGGGCGCCACCGCGCGCCTCGCCGTGCGCGATTACGGACCGGGCATCGCGCCCGAGCATCTGCCGCGCCTCACCGAGCGGTTCTATCGCGTGGATGCGGGGCAGAGCCGCGCCAAGGGCGGCACCGGTCTCGGCCTCGCGCTCGTGAAGCACATCGTCGCCCGCCATCGCGGCAGGCTCCGTATCGTCAGCGAACCAGGCCAAGGCGCTGAATTCGCGGTCGAGATCCCACTACAAAACGCGTGAATGGCAGTCCTTTCAGGGGCTTACGCTGTCATCCGGCTGTCATGTCCGCGTCGTATCAATGCGCCGTCGAAGAGTTGATGACGGCCGGGTGCGCGATGATCGCGATCCCGGGGCCAACCGAAAGGGCGTCCTATGGACCTCAGCAAGATCATCCGCACCGCTATTCTGGCTGCCTCCGCAGTGGCCGTCAGCGTGAGCGCACAAGCAGCCGACATCACGGGCGCGGGCGCCACCTTCCCCTTCCCGATCTACTCGAAGTGGGCTGACGCCTACAAGAAAGAGACCGGCAACGGCCTCAACTACCAGTCGATCGGCTCCGGCGCCGGCATCAAGCAGATCCAGGCCAAGACTGTCACCTTCGGCGCGACCGACGCGCCACTGAAGGCCGAGCAACTCGCCAAGGACGGCCTGTCCCAGTGGCCGATGGTCATGGGCGCGATCGTTCCGGTCGTGAACCTCGAAGGCGTGAAGTCCAACGATCTTGTTCTCGACGGCAAGACGCTGGCTGATATCTACATGGGCACCGTAAAGACCTGGGACGACGCAGCGATCAAGAAGCTGAACCCGACTGCGAAGCTTCCCAGCGCCGCCATCACGGTCGTGCGTCGTTCGGACGGTTCGGGCACCACTTTCAACTTCACCGATTATCTAGCCAAGGTCAGCCCTGACTGGAAGTCGAAGATCGGTGCGGGCCAGGCGGTCGAGTGGCCGGTCGGCGTCGGCGCCAAGGGTAATGAAGGCGTGGCTGGCAACGTGTCCCAGACGAAGAACTCGATCGGTTACGTCGAATACGCCTACGCCAAGCAGAACAATCTGACCTATGCCGCGATGATCAACGCAGCCGGCAAGACGGTCCAGCCGACAGTCGGCGCCTTCCAGGCCGCTGCTTCCAATGCCGATTGGGCCAATTCTCCCGGCTATTATCAGATCCTGACCAACCAGCCGGGCGACGCCTCCTGGCCTATCACGGCCGCCACCTTCATCCTCATGCACAAGACGCCCGTCGACAAGACGGCCTCTGTCGAAGCGCTCAAGTTCTTCGCCTGGGCCTTCGAAAAGGGTGACAAGATGGCTGAAGAGCTGGACTACATCCCCATGCCGGCCGCCGTCGTGAAGCTTATCGACGCGACCTGGTCGAAGGAAATTGCGACCAAGTAAGGTACAGGCAGGGAGGGGATCGAGGCGGTTCCCTCCCTGCCGAATTTGGAGCGTTCTCGTGAAAGAAAGTGTTTCGGCCGTGGAGGTCGAGCGGACCAAGGGGAAGATTGTGACGGACATGGCCGTACAAGGCGCTGCCAGCGCGCAAAGGCCCTTCGATCGCGCGCGCGCACTCGCCGCTTTCAAGCTTGGCGACAGGAGCTTCTACTGGACAACCCGCATCGCGGCGATGAGTGTGCTGCTGATCCTGAGCGGCATCATCCTGTCCCTGATCGTCGGTGCATGGCCCGCCATGCAGGCGTTCGGATTTGAATTCCTGGTAACGCGCCGCTGGGCGCCGCAGCTCGAGCCGCAGCCCATTCTCGGCGCTCTGGGTCCCATCTACGGCACGCTGGTCACCTCGCTGATCGCCATGGCCATCGCCGTTCCCGTGGGCATCGGCATCGCGATCTTCCTGACTGAACTCTGCCCGCCGAGGCTTCGCCGCCCCGTCGGCATCGCCATCGAGCTTCTCGCTGGCATTCCCTCGATCATCTACGGAATGTGGGGTTTCTTCGTCCTGGCGCCGTTCCTGGCGAATTACTTCCAGCCGACGATGATCGCGATCTTCGGCAACGTGCCGGTGCTCGGGACGATCTTCGCGGGGCCGCCGTCCTATCTCAGCCTGTTCAATGCGGCGCTTGTCCTGGCCATCATGATCCTGCCGTTCATCACGGCTATCTCGCGCGACGTTTTCACGACGGTACCGCCGATGCTGAAGGAATCGGCCTACGGACTGGGCTGCACGACGTGGGAAGTCGTCCGCAACGTCGTTATCCCCTACACGCGTGTCGGCGTGCTCGGCGGCGTATTGCTGGCGCTCGGCCGGGCGCTGGGCGAGACGATGGCGGTGACGTTCATTATCGGCAATTCCTTCCAGATCTCGGGCTCCATCTTCGCGCCCGGCACGACGATCTCCGCGGCGATCGCCAGCGAGTTTGCGGAGGCCAGCGGGCTGCACCAATCCGCGCTGATCCTGCTTGGGCTCCTGCTCTTCGTGCTCACTTTCATCGTTCTCGCGGTGGCGCGCTTCATGCTCGCCCGCCTTGAACGCAAGGCGGGGGTGTGACGCCATGAACTCGATTTACGCATCCCGCCGCCGTTCCGACATCGTCATCCGCGTCCTCTGCTATGGCGCGGCGACCTTCGGCCTGACATGGCTCGGCCTGATCCTGTTTACACTGCTCTGGAACGGTCTTCCCGGCCTGAGTCTCGGCGTCTTCACGGAAATGACGCCGCCCCCGGGCTCGAAGACCGGCGGTCTTGCCAATGCTCTCGCTGGATCGCTCATCATGACGCTGATCGGGGTTGGAATCGGCGCGCCGCTCGGGCTCTTCGCCGGCACTTATCTCGCGGAATATGGCCGTCACGACAAGCTCAGCTTCTATGTCCGCTTCGTCAACGACATCCTGCTGAGCGCGCCCTCCATCGTCATCGGCCTGTTCGTTTATGGCGCGGTGGTAGTTCCGATGGGCGGCTTCTCGGCACTCGCCGGTTCGCTGGCTCTGGCGGTGATCGTTGTCCCCGTCGTCGTCCGCACGACGGAGGATATGCTGCTGCTGGTACCCAACCAGCTGCGCGAGGCGGCGTCCGCGCTCGGCCTTCCACGGTCGCTCATGATCCGCCGCGTTGCCTATCGCGCGGCCCGCACCGGCCTCATCACCGGGATCCTGCTGGCAACGGCACGCGTCGCCGGCGAGACCGCGCCTTTGCTCTTCACGGCGCTGAGCAATCAGTTCTGGAGCCTCGATCTCACGAAGACGATGGCCAACCTTCCCGTCACCATCAACAACTTCGTACAGAGCCCCTACGCATACTGGCGCCAGCTCGCCTGGACGGGCGCCCTCATCATCACTCTCGCAGTTCTCGCGCTGAACATCGTCGCGCGTGTCCTCGATGCTGAAAGGACGAAAAAGTGACCGATCTCGACGTCATGATGGCGCCGTCCGGCGCGGCCTCCGCCGTGAAACCGCCGCGGGCCAGGATTTCGATCAAGGGGCTGGATTTCTACTACGGGTCGACGAAGGCGCTGAAGAACATCAACCTGTCGCTCGCGCCCAACACCGTCACAGCGTTCATCGGTCCATCGGGTTGTGGAAAGTCCACGCTCCTGCGCGTTCTCAACCGCATGTACGATCTTTACCCGGGCCAGCGCGCCGAGGGAGAGGTCCTGCTGGACGGCGAGAATGTCCTCGATCCGCAGCTCGATCTCAACCTGCTGCGCGCACGAGTCGGCATGGTGTTCCAGAAGCCGACGCCGTTCCCGATGACGATCTATGAGAACATCGCCTTCGGCATCAAACTCTACGAGAAGCTTTCCAAGAGCGAACTCGACGATCGTGTCGAGGCCGCGCTGAAGGGCGCTGCCCTGTGGGGCGAGGTCAAGGACAAGCTGAACGCCAGCGGTCTTTCTCTGTCGGGCGGCCAGCAGCAGCGTTTGTGCATCGCGCGTACGGTCGCGATCCAGCCCGAAGTCATCCTGTTCGACGAGCCCTGTTCGGCGCTCGATCCGATCTCGACCGCCAAGGTCGAGGAGCTGATCGACGAGTTGAAGTTGAAATATACGATCGCCATCGTCACGCACAACATGCAGCAGGCGGCGCGCGTCTCGGAATTCACGGCCTTCATGTATCTCGGCGAGATCATCGAATTCGGGCCGACGAACCGGATCTTCACGTCGCCGGAAAAGCGTCAGACGCAGGATTACATCACCGGCCGCTTCGGCTGAGCGCAGCGCGCGCACGCAAGGACATCGCCATGACCGAACATATCGTCACCGCCTACGATCTCGAACTCGAAGCCCTCGGCCGCAGCATTGCCGAAATGGGCGGCATCGCGGAAAAGATGCTCTCCGATGCGATGGATGCGCTCGCGTCCATGGACGTCGAACTCGCCCGCACCGTGGTCGCCGCCGATCCGCGCCTCGACGCCTTGCAGCGCGAGGTGGAAGACGCGGCCGTCATGACCATCGCGCGCCGCCAGCCCATGGCCGTCGACCTGCGCGCCATCGTAGCTGCCATCCGCGTCTCCGGCGATCTGGAACGCGTCGGCGATCTCGCCAAGAACATCGCCAAGCGCGCGATCAAACTGGGCGGCGAGCCGCGCATGCCGCGCGCGACGATCGGCCTGAAGCATATGGGCGAATTCGCCCTCCTTCAGCTCAAGGAAGTGCTCGACGCCTATTCGGCCCGCGATGTCGAGCGCGCCCGCGCGGTCTGGATGCGCGATGCGGAACTCGATGCCCTCGAGGATTCCGTGTTCCGCGATCTCCTCACGTTCATGATGGAAGATCCGCGCAACATCTCCTTCTGCACGCATCTGCTCTTCTGTTCGAAGAACATCGAGCGCGTGGGCGATCATGCGACCAATATCGCAGAGACGGTCTATTATCTCGTAACCGGCGGCAACCTGCCGATGGACCGTCCGAAGGGCGGATCCATCAACATGTCCGCTGCGGGATAGACCGATGGGTGAGCCCAGAACGACGCAGACACGAGATGCCCTGAGCGCACCGCGCATCCTCATCGTCGAGGACGAGGCGGCGCTCGCCTTGCTCCTCGCCTATAACCTGGAAGCTGAAGGCTTCATCGTCGAACGGGCGGAACGCGGTGACGATGCCGAATTACAATTGCTCGAAAGCCCGCCGGATCTCGTCATCCTGGACTGGATGCTGCCGGGCGTCTCCGGCATCGAGATCTGCCGGCGCCTGCGGGCACGCGACGCGACGCGCACGTTGCCGGTCATCATGCTGACGGCGCGCGGCGAAGAGGGCGAGCGGGTACGCGGACTTTCCGTCGGGGCGGACGACTACGTTGTAAAGCCCTTCTCTGTGCCTGAACTCATGGCCCGCGTGCGCGCGCTGCTGCGCCGCGCGAGTCCTGAGCGCATCGCCGGTCGGCTCGCTGCGGGCGACATCGAGCTCGATCGTGAGACGCACCGCGTTCGGCGTGGCGGTCGCGATGTTCACCTGGGGCCGACCGAATTCCGCTTGCTGGACTATCTGCTGGAAAAGCCCGGACGCGTGTTCACGCGGGCGCAATTGCTCGATGCTGTCTGGGGCATGTCGGCCGAGATCGACGAACGTACAGTCGATGTTCATGTCGGCCGCCTGCGCAAGGTGCTGTCGCGCGGACGCGAGCGCGATCCCATCCGCACGGTGCGTGGCGCCGGCTATTCCTTCGACGAGACCTTCGGCCGCGCCTGACGCAGTCGCGATATGAAAAGGGCGGATCCGGGGATCCGCCCTTTTGCGTTGTCCGGCCTCGTATCAGCGCCTCAAACGAGGCGCTGAAGCTTCTTCTCACGATCGCGCTCACGACGGCGGTCTTGTGCCGGCTGATACGCGATCCGCGCATGGTGGTTGCAATAAGGCCCGCCACCGGCTGGCGACTTTGAACCGCAGAAGCGGAACTCCGGCGTGGTGGGGTCGCCCACAGGCCAGCGGCACATGGATTCCCGGAGGTCCATGATCGTTACCATCTGGGACATCGGAATGACGACATCCTCGACGGGCATGGGCTCGGGTGCTTCGATAGGCTTGTAGGCAAGGGCAGTATTGCCGCGCACGATAGGTGCGGATGGCCGCTGCGGCTGAGGCCGCAACGGCTGTGGCCGTATCCGCTGTCTCGGTTGCGCTGCTGTAGGCGCCTTGACCCGGCCGGAGAGGCCGAGCCGATGCACTTTGCCGATAACGGCATTGCGCGTGATGCCGTGTGATAGTTCTGCAGCAATTTGGCTGGCGCTGAGCCCCTCCAGCCATAATTTGCGCAGTATATCCACGCGCTCATCGGTCCAGGACATGAGTGTCCTCCTCAAAGGGTCCGCAAAAGAATCCAATCATGGACGCAGCACCGGAAAACCGGCGTCGTTACACGCGTCACACTCTCGGAAGGTCCGCCGCACGAGATGTCGTAGTCGACAAAAAAGACGCTACACTAGCCGTTGAATCTCACGCAAGAGTCCGAAGCCTTAACGAATCGTTTTCCCCAGCGAGTTGCATTTTCGACTCACATTCGGGCTGCCAATGAATCCAAATACGAGCGAAAGGAGACGCTGAACTAGACGTTCCGCCTATTGTCGGAGAGCAAGTTTCCTCCCTCTTCTCAGTGGGGTGGAGCTAAAATGAAGGCATGGCGAGCGGCTTGTCTCTCAGCTGATCGCGGGCCGCCCCAATGTCCCGAATGAGGTGCGTGACTTCATTTGACCGGGGACGCCGGAGAATCTAGACTTGACATCAGTTGCCGCCCCCAGAGGCGGCACTTTGATTTTCAGGACCCTGAACGCCCGTCTGGAGCCACGCCAGTGAATTCGCCGCTGTTGCCAACCTATGCCCGAGCCGACATTTCCTTCGAGCGGGGGGAGGGGGCTTGGCTCGAAGCGACGGACGGAAGCCGATATCTCGACTTCGGCGGAGGCATCGCGGTGGCGTCGCTGGGCTACTCGCACCCCCACCTCGTCCAGGCCCTCGTCACGCAGGGCCAGAAGATCTGGCACACGTCCAACCTGTTCAGGATTCCCGAGGGCGAGCGTCTCGCCCAGCGGCTCGTCGACGCAAGTTTTGCGGACACCGTCTTTTTCACCAATTCCGGCGCCGAGGCGATGGAATGCGCAATCAAGATGGCGCGCAAATACCAGTCGGTCTCCGGCCACCCGGAGAAATATCGCATCATCACCTTCGAAGGCGCCTTCCACGGCCGGACGCTGGCGACCATCGCGGCAGGCGGACAGGCCAAGTATCTGGAAGGCTTCGGCCCCAAGGTCGAGGGCTTCGATCAGGTGCCGTTCGGCGATCACGACGCCCTCAAGGCCGCCATTGGCCCGGAGACAGGCGCAATCCTCATCGAACCGATCCAGGGCGAGGGCGGCATCCGCCCCGTGCCGCCGCAATGCCTGCGCGGCCTGCGCGAACTCTGCGACGAGCACGGCCTGCTGCTGATCTTCGACGAAGTGCAGACCGGCATCGGCCGCACCGGCAAGTTCCTCGCCGCCGAGCATTCGGGCGTGACGCCCGACATCATGGCTGTCGCCAAGGGCATCGGCGGGGGCTTCCCGCTCGGCGCCTGCCTCGCGACGTCGGAGGCGGCAAAGGGCATGACGGCGGGCACGCATGGCACCACCTATGGCGGCAATCCGCTGGCAATGGCCGTGGGCAATGCCGTGCTCGACATCGTGCTGGCGCCCGGCTTTCTCGATCACGTGGCTCAGATGGGCTTGTTGCTGAAGCAGCGGCTCGCCGAGCTGCAGGATCGTCACGGGCGCGTCGTCGAGCTCGTTCGCGGCGAAGGCCTGATGATCGGCATCAAGCTCCGCGTTAACAACGCCGACTTCGCTGCCGCCGCGCGCGCCGAGCATCTTCTGGTGATCCCGGCGGGCGACAATGTCGTGCGCCTCCTGCCGCCGCTCGTCATCGCAGAGAATGACGTGAGCGAAGCCCTGAACCGCCTCGAGGCGACCTGCCGCCGCATGGAAGCCGACATGGACAAGACGAACGGAGTGAAGGCGTGAGCACCGCGACAATTTCGGGCAAGCCCCGCCACTTCCTCGATCTCTCGGAGATCGGCGCCGGCGACCTGCGCAAGGTGATCGATTCCTCCGCCGCGATAAAGGCCGCGCGCCGCAAGGGCGAACTCGCCGCGCACAGGCCGCTCACTGGCAAGGTCCTGGCGATGATCTTCGACAAGCCCTCGACGCGAACCCGCGTCAGCTTCGACGTGGCCATGCGCGAACTCGGCGGCGAGACGATCATGCTGACGGGCGCGGAAATGCAGCTCGGCCGTGGCGAGACCATCGCCGATACGGCGCGCGTTCTCTCCCGCTACGTCGACGCCATCATGATCCGCATTCTCAATCACGACGACATGAGGGAACTGGCTGCCTACGCGACCGTTCCGGTCATCAACGGTTTGACGAAGCGCTCGCACCCCTGTCAGGTCATGGCCGATATTCTGACCTTCGAAGAACATCGCGGACCGATCGCCGGCCGCACAGTGGCCTGGACGGGCGACGCCAATAATGTCCTGGCGAGCTGGATCGAGGCCGCCCAGCGCTTCGACTTCACGATCAATGTGGCGACCCCGCCGGAACTGGCACCCTCCAATGCCATCATCGACTGGGCGAGTGCCAATGGGGCGCGGCTCAACCTCACCTCCGATCCCAGGGAAGCGGTGCGCGGCGTGGATGCCGTCATCTCCGACTGCTGGGTGTCGATGGGCGACGAGGAAGATACGCACCGCCACGAGCTGCTCGCTCCCTTTCAGGTCAACGAGCAATTGATGGCTGGCGCAGCCCCGGGCGCGATCTTCATGCATTGCCTGCCAGCACATCGCGGCGAGGAGGTCACGGATGCTGTGATCGACGGCCCGCAATCGGTCGTCTTCGACGAGGCGGAGAACCGCCTGCACGCCCAGAAGGGCGTTCTCGCCTGGTGTCTGGGGGCAGGTGCGTCGTGATGGACCTGGCGTCGAGACCGGTGTCGGACCGGGGCCGCGACGATGTGGTCCTGCCCTTCGTCGTGGAGCCGCTGGAGACGCGCGGTCGCGTCGTGCGCATGGGTTCGGCTGTCGATCAGATCCTTGCCCGGCACGGCTATCCTGCCCCCGTTGCGAGGCTTCTGGGCGAAGCGGCCGTGCTGACGGTGCTGCTCGGCTCGTCGCTGAAATTCGAGGGCGGTTTCCAGCTCCTGACCCGTACCGACGGGGTGGTCGACATGCTCGTCGTCGATTTCGATGCGCCGGATCGCGTACGCGCCTTCGCGCGCTTCGATGCGGCGGCGCTCCAGGCGGCGCTGGCCGAAAATCGCTCCTCTCCCGCGCAGTTGCTCGGCACCGGTCACCTTGCCCTCACGATCGACCCGGGCAATGACATGTCCCGCTACCAGGGCGTGGTGCCGCTCGAAGGGCAGGGGCTCGAAGACGCGGCACATCAGTACTTCCGGCAATCCGAACAGATCCCCACGCTGGTGCGTCTGGCGGTCGCCGAAAGTGTGACGGCCGAGGGAACGCACTGGCGCGCGGGCGGGCTGATCGTACAGTTCCTCCCCCATTCGACCGACCGGTTGCGCATGGCCGACCTTCATCCCGGCGATGCGCCGGAAGGGGCGGAGATTGCCGCAGGCGTGGAGGACGATGCTTGGAGCGAGGCCAGGGCTCTGGCGGGCACCGTGGAGGACCACGAACTCGTCGATCCCACTCTGTCCAGCGAGCGGCTTCTCTATCGTCTTTTCCACGAGCGCGGCGTGAAGGTGTTCGAGGCACAATCGGTGCGGGACGCCTGCCGCTGCTCGCGCGAGCGCATCTCGGACATGCTGCGCGGTTTCACGCCGCAGGAGCGTCACGACATGGTGGGCGACGACGGGCGCATCGGCGTGACCTGCGAATTCTGCTCGACGCACCGGGATTTCGACCCCGCCGATTTCGAGCCATCGTGACGCCTGAACGGCCAGGCTGAAAACCGCCTGTTGCGGAACAGGCTGCTTCTCAGCTATCCAAGAGAGACAAGAGTGCGTCAGCACGGCAGTTCCGGTGGGTTCACCCCCGGACGAAGTCGGCGACGAAAGGTCGAAAACGACCGCCAGCCAAAAGGAGGAACGACAGGTGCCAGATTTGCAGCCGTGCGCGCGCGATCCATTCGCTGCGTACCGACTCTCCGTCTCGATCCTCCCAGAGATACAGGGCGCCCCATGTCCGACACGCTGACGCATAATCCGGTCGCGGCGGATGTGAAGATCCGCCTGCGCGAACTTTCCAAGGTGTTCGACACCAAGTCCGGGCCCTTCGTCGCGCTCGAGCCGATGACGCTCGATATTCCCGAAGGCTGCTTCTTCATGATCGTCGGGCCTTCGGGCTGTGGAAAGACGACCCTGCTGCGCATCCTGGCGGGGCTGGAAGAGCGCTCCGGCGGCTCGCTCGAAATCACGGCGCCGACCAAGGGCCGCCCCAGCAATTCCATGGTGTTTCAGGGCGACTCCCTGTTCCCCTGGATGACCGTGTTCGAGAACGCGGCCTATGGCCTGCGGATGCGCCGGCGTCCTGCGGGCGAGATCCGCGATGTCGTCGGCCATTACCTGCAGCGGACGGGGCTCTCGCGCTTCCATGAGTCCTACCCGCACCAGCTCTCGGGAGGCATGCGTCAGCGCGTGTCGATTGCCCGCGCCTTTGCGAACGATCCCGACATCCTACTGATGGACGAGCACTTCTCGGCGCTCGACGAGCAGAACAAGATTCTTTTGCAGGAGGAGCTTCTGCGCATCTGGGAAGAGACGCGCAAGACGGTGATGTTCATCACCCACTCGGTCGACGAGGCTGTGACGCTGGGCGATCGCATCATGATCATGACGGCCCACCCCGGCCGATCCAAGCTGATCGTGGACGTGCCGTTCGAGCGGCCCCGCCGCGTGCTGGAGCTGCGCGCGCAGCCGGCCTACGGCGAACTGGTCTATTCGATTTGGGGACATTTGCGCGACGAGGTGCAGCGCGCCCGTGCACAGGACGAAGGAAGCGCGAAATGACCAACGCCGTCCAGAAGGCCCGCACCACAGCGCCCGCTTTCCGCATCCAGCGCGAGACCATCGAACGCCTCCTCAACTTCGCCTCGCCGGTGTTCCTTCTTCTTCTTTGGGAAATCGCAGCGCGGCTCGGCCTGATCGACGTGCGCTTCTTCCCGGCCCCGTCCAAGATCTTCGATCAGCTGATTGTGCTCGCCAAGAACGGATCTCTCTGGATCAACTTCTGGGCCAGTATGCAGCGCCTCATCTGGGGCTTCCTGTTCGGTGGCATCCCCGCGCTGATCCTCGGCGTGACCATGGGCCTGAACAGGACGCTCCGCATGGTGGTCGAGCCGTTGATCTCGGCGACCTATCCGATTCCCAAGAGCGCCATCCTGCCGCTGGTGCTGCTCATCTGCGGCCTCGGCGAAGCCTCCAAGATCGTCATGGTCGCGATCGGCATCTTCTATCCTATCGTCATCAACTCCATGGCCGGCGTGCTGGAAATCAACAAGATCCACTTCGACGTCAGCCGCAACTTCGGCGCAAGCCGCTGGCAGGTCTTCCGGACGGTGGCGCTGCCCGGCGCCATGCCGCTGATCCTGACGGGCGTGCGGCTTGGCATCGGCCTGGGCCTCGTGCTGATCTCGCTCGCCGAAATCGTCGGCGCGAAAAGCGGCCTGGGCTACATGATGTGGAACGCTTGGGAAATTCTCTCGGTCGAGACGATGTATGTCGGCCTGCTGGTCATCGCGATCCTCGGCATCGCCTTCTCGCTGGCGATCACCGAACTCGAGCGCTTCATCGTGCCGTGGAAGAGGGGGCGCTGAAAAGCGCCCTCACAGCCTGCCGAAATGGTCCGTCGCGGCGATGATCCGGCGCAACATGCCGGGCTCGACCGTGGCATGTCCGGCGTCCGGTGCAATGTCGAGCGTCGAGCCGGGCCAAGCCCTGTGCAGCTCGAAGGCTGTCACCGGCGGCGTCACCGCATCGTAGCGGCCCTGCACGATCACGCCGGGAAGGCCCGCGAGGCGTGACGCCTTGCCCAGGATTTCTCCTTCCGGGAGAAAGCTCTGGTTGACGAAATAATGCGCCTCGATCCGCGCTAGCGCGCGTGTATGCGGGCTCGTGAAGCCTGAGCCGCCGACATAGCCGCGCGGTAGCAGCGTCAGCATCTGGCCCTCGTAGGCGCACCAGGCGCCGGCGGCGGCCAGCTCGGTCTCTTCATGGCCGCTGGTCAGGCGGCGATGATAGGCGAGGATGGGGTCGGCCCGCTCGTCCTCCGGCAGATGAGCGAGGAAAGCCTCGTGCGCTTCTGGAAAGACATGCCGTGCGCCATCGCCGTAGAGCCAGTCGATCTCGCGCGCCCGCGCCGTGAAGACGCCGCGCAGCACGAGCGCACGCACGCGCTCGCGGAAGCTCTGCGCATAGACGAGCGCCAAGGTCGCGCCCCATGATCCACCGAGCACGAGATCCCAGCGCTCGACGCCGTGCAGGACGCGTAAGGCCTCGATATCGGCCACGAGATGCCGGGTCGTGTTGGCGGCGAGGTGCCCGAGCGGGCGCGAGCGTCCTGCGCCGCGCTGGTCGAACAGGATGATCCGCCAGAGGGCCGGGTCGAACAGCCGCCGGTTGTCCGTGCTGCATCCACCGCCCGGCCCTCCGTGCAGGAAGAGCGCCGGCTTTCCCGAGGGGTTGCCGCAGGCTTCCCAATAAATCGAATGCCCGTCCCCGACCTCGAGATGGCCTGAGGCGTGCGGTTCGATTGGTGGATAGAAGCCCGCCGGCGTCATCGATCTTGCCTCAGGCCGGAACGCTCGCCTCGACCCGTCCCAGCGCTGCCGAAGTCGGGAAGACCAGCGACTTGATGACGACGGGCACCGCGCCGGACGTCTCCAGCATCGCGCCAATGTCGATGAAGTCGAATTCCTTCAGGTTGATGCCGTCGATCGACACGATGGGCGTCGTCATCTTCGCCTCTTCGAGGCAATGGATGCCGACGAGCCCGCCGATATCGCCGTCGCCCACGAGGATCAGCGGAAAGCCTTTGTCGAGCGACAGGGACAATCCCTCACGCACGCCGCGCGTAAAGTCGTCGAGGCGGCGGAAAGTCGCCGAACCGCGCCAGCGGTAGCAGAGCGCCACGGCCTGCTCACCCTCATGCAGATCGAGACGGCGAAGCGCGGTGCGCACAGCTGCCGCCACGGCAGGAACGTCGATGGTCTCCTCGTCCAGCGGCAGGTCGGGCGTGATGACCGGCACGTTGCGCACGGGGAGAACGTCGAGCGGGGCCACGAAGATCGTGCTGCCGCTGACCTGGATCGTATATTGCGAAGCCCCGACAACGGTGGCGCGAATGCCCTCGTCCGGCTTTTCAAGGCGGGGGCTCCAGGCGTTGACGCGCGTGAGAATGGCCTTGCCGAGCTTGGGCCCGAGATCGCCGAAGCCGGCGGCCTGGCGATTGTAGATATATTCCGACACGCCGCCCGAGAAGGTGACGACATCCGGCGCGCGCGCGTTGAGCAGCGGCGATAGCCGCAGCAGCGAAGCCGTCTCTGCGCTGAGGGAAGCGCTCTGCACGGCTTCCATGAGCCGGTCGGCCATGCATTCGATCATGGCGTCGAGCTTGGCCGCATCCGGCACGTCGCCCATCGCAAGCGTCAGGCCGACTTCACTGGCAAAGCGCCGGGCGGCCTCCTCGATGCGGGTGACGCGTCCCTCGGCGTCGAAGGACAGGATGCGTGCGCCGACGTCCACGGCTGTCATCTCGGAAACTTCGCCGTCGTCGCAAACCGCGATCTTCGACGTGCCGCCGCCGATGTCGATGTTCATCACGCGGTTCTTCTCGCGCACCGAACGTGCAGCAGCGCCCGAGCCGAAGGCGGCCAGCGTGGTCTCGAGGCCATCGCCTGCGCTCACCGAAACGAACTTGCCGGTCTGGGCCGCGAAAAGCTCGCCAATGGCGCGCGCGTTGCTGCGCCGGACGGCGACGCCTGTCAGGATGAGCGCGCCCGTGTCGATGGCCATGGGATCGAGACCGGCGATCTCATACTGGCGGTCGATGAACTGGCCGAGCCTGAGCGCATCGATGGTCATGTCATCGGCGTAAGGCGTCAGCAGAACGTCGGACTCGTGGAAGACCTCGCGCTCGGAAACGATGTAGCGCGTATCGACGCGCTCGAGCACCAGGCGCGAGAAAACGAGGTGCGAGGTCGAGGAGCCGATATCGACCCCGACACTGACGAGGCGGATCTCATCTTCCTCTTCGAGGCTGCGCCGCACATTACTGAAAAATACCCGTCCGCCGACAGCCTCTTCACTCATCCTCAGCGTTCCTTCTCTTGTCGTTTGCAGCCTGTCTTGCGCAGCTGCTTTTTACCTGAATTGCTTCGTCTGCAATCCGCCAATCCCGCAGTGCTGTCAACCGCCACGGTGGCGTCGCCCCGGCTCGGTCTCTGCCGTTGACAGGGGAGCCCAGCCGCGAGACAAGTAACCGCAGGCCGGGATCTCGTTCGGCATGCGAACATGCCGGCCTGTGAAAAAAGCACTGTTCAGGCGCGGCGTAACCTATTGCCTTTGCGCGCACTAGACCTTAGTCGAATGGCGTGGAACAGTAAAAAAGATCCTCGCAACGACGAGGGCATCAAGGGGCGGGATCAGCGTCTATCGCACAAACCTGCCCTGACCAGGGTACAGCCCTTCTTTCAAGAGCGCTGGCAACCGCCGGCGGGGCTTTTCGTCTCCGACGCGAAGAGTCGGCGATCAGGTGAGCAGCGAGGGACATCGAGGAAATGGCAAGCGGCGAGGACGACAAGACCAGCACCGGCCACAATATGAACGACCATCACGGGATGGGCGCGGCCTGGACGCACGAGCATGACGGTTACGCCGATCACGACCACGACGAATATGACGTCGACGGTCCGATCGAGGAAAACCCGCTCTGGATGCAGGACAACGTCAATCTCGTCAGTGTCGGCGTGGACATCGGCTCGTCCGGCACGCAGGTCATCTTCTCGAAGATCCACCTTCGCCGTCTCGCAGAGGACCTGACCAGCCGTTATTATGTGGTCTCCCGCGACACGCTCTATCTCTCGCCGGTGTCCCTCACCCCCTATTCGAGCGAGACGCGGATCGACGAAGTGAAGCTCGGCCAGATCATCCGCGACGCCTACGCGGGCGCGGGCCTTGAGCCCCACGAAGTCGATACGGGCGCCGTTATCCTGACCGGCGAAGCCCTGCGGCGCGAGAATGCGCAGGGTATTTCCAAGCTGCTTTCCGAAGCAGGCGGCGAATTCGTCTGCGCCACCGCTGGCCACCACATGGAATCCATGCTGGCCGCCTATGGCTCGGGCGCGGCGACTGTCTCGCAGGACATCGGCAAGCGTGTGCTGAACATCGACATCGGGGGCGGCACGACCAAGCTCGCCACCGTCGAAGGCGGCAAGGCGCTGGTGACCGCCGCGGTTCACATCGGCGGCCGCCTGCAGGTTGTCGACGAGAATTTCCGCATCGTGCGCCTCGATCCCGCAGGCCGCACCCATGCCAAGCGCGCAGGGTTCGACTGGCATCTGGGCGACACCGTCGACTCGGCCTCGCTCGACAAGGTGGCCGACGTCATGGCCGAGACCCTCGTCTCGGCGCTGACTGCGCGCCCCATGCCGCATGACGTCGAGCACCTCTATCTCACCGATCCGATCCTCGACTTCGGCGATCTCGGCGGCATCATGTTCTCCGGCGGCGTCGGCGAATACGTCTACGACCGCGAGGAGCGCGACTTCGGCGACATGGGCAAGCGGCTCGGAGCCGCCATCCGTCGAAAGATCGAAGCCGGGCGCTTCCCCTGGAAGCTGCTGCCGGCCGGCGAATGCATCCGCGCCACGGCGCTCGGCGCGTCGGAATATTCCGTGCAGCTGAGCGGCAACACGAGCTACATCTCGAATCCCGGCGAGTTGCTGCCACGCCGCAATCTTCAGGTCATCCAGCCGCCGATCGAAATCGGCGACGATGTCGACGCGGAGGCGATCACGAACGCGATCCGCGCCCACCGCAAGGCCTTCGAGGTCGAAGGCGCGGATGTCGAGATCGCGCTGGCAATGCGCTGGACCGGCGTGCCTGCCTATGAGCGAGTCTTCAACTTCGGCAGGGGCATCATCGGGGGGCTGGAAGATCACGTCGCGGCGAAAAAGCCGATCTATGTCATGCTCGACGGCGACGTGGCGCAGACGCTCGGTCACATCATGCGCGAGGAATTGCAGGTCGAGTCCGAGCTTCTCGTCATTGATGGCGTGATGCTGATGGATTTCGATTACATCGACCTCGGCAAGGTGCGCATTCCCTCCTTCACGGTGCCCGTCACCATCAAGTCGCTCGTCTTCAGCGAAGATCCGCACGGCCCACGCGCCCGCGAGATCATTCATCATCGCGAAGAGGAAGACGAAGGCGTTGCGACAAAGGTGCATGGCCACCATCATCACGGCCACTCGCATGGCCACGATCACACACATGACCATGCACACGCCGACGCGCGTGAAGCGGGCAAGAACTGACCGAACCTGCGTCGTGCGGGACAGCCGGTGGCGTAATCTGGGGACGCCGCCGGTGAAAAAAAGTCGTTGGAGGATGACGTGCAAGTAATCGGGCAAATGTCTGACGCCCAGGAATCGAAGAAGCCGCCGGAGCTGAAGGCCGATCCGCAATGGGTCATCATGAGCGGCGTCGTGGCGATCGTCGCCTGGCTCGCCCTCGTGCCGCTGGTCTTCCTGATCTGGCAGAGCTTCATGACGCCGCAGACGGCGCGCAATCCCGCCGTCTTCACGCTCGGGAATTACCTCGAGGCTTACACAAGCCCCGAAACGCTCGTCCTGTTTTTCAACTCCGTGCAGTTCGCAGCCGGCACTGCTGTTCTCGCACTGGTGGTCGGCACCACGCTCGCCTGGATGACGGAGCGCACGAACACGCCGCTGAAGCCGCTGTTCTACGCGCTTTCCATCATCCCGCTCATCATTCCCGGCATTCTCTTCGTGGTGTCCTGGATCATGCTGGCGAGCCCGAAGATCGGCATTATCAATCTGGTGCTCCAGAGCCTGTTCAACACCGATCATGTCTTCGTCAACATTTACTCGATGGGCGGGATGATCTGGGTCGACGGCCTGCATTACGCGCCCATCGCGTTCCTGCTCATGACGGCGGCCTTCCGCTCGATGGATCCCTCGCTTGAGGAATCCGCGATGATGAGCGGCGCCTCGATGTTCCGGGTCGCCAAGGACATCACGCTGAAGCTGGCGTGGCCTGCCGTGGCGGCGTCCTTTCTCATCCTGTTCGTGCGCTCGATCGAATCCTTCGAAGTGCCTGCGCTGCTCGGACTTCCCGTCGGCATCCAGGTCTTCACCTCGTCGATCTACGACGCGATCCACACCTATCCGAGCAACATCGGCCTGGCGTCCGCCTATGCCATCACGCTTCTCATCATCACGATGGGGGGCATCTATCTGCAATCCCGGATCACCCGCCAGGGCGGCAAATATTCAACCGTGACCGGCAAGGGCTTCCGTCCGCGCACGATCGATCTTGGCCGCTGGAAATACCTGACGGCGGGCCTCTTCGTGCTCTACGCCCTGTTCGTCGTGATCCTGCCGTTCCTCGTGCTGCTCTGGTCCTCGCTGCAAAAGTTCTACAGCGTGCCCTCAATGGCGGCGCTGAAGAACTTGTCCTTTGCCGCCTACAAGACGGTCATTGACTATCCCAGCGTCGGCACGGCGGTGTGGAACAGTTTCATCCTGTCCATCGGCAGCGCCACCGTGGTCATGTTCCTGACCGCCGTGATCTGCTGGATTGTCACGCGCACGAAGATCCCCGGCCGCTGGGTGCTCGACAACCTGGCCTCCGTGCCGCTGGTCCTGCCCGGCCTCGTCATGGGCCTGTCGATCATGATCTGCTACCTCACCATCGGTGGCGGGATCTACGGCACGATCTGGATCATGTTCGTCGCCTATATAACGCGCTTCCTTCCCTATGGGATGCGCTACAACACGACGTCGATGGTGCAATTGCACAAGGAGCTCGAGGAATCAGCTGCCATGTCGGGCGCGTCATGGTTCACGACCTTCTATCGCATCGTCCTGCCGCTCCTGAAGCCGGGCCTCGTGGCAGGCTGGATCTACATTGTGATCGTTTCCGTGCGTGAACTGTCGAGCTCGATCCTGCTTTACAGCCCCGGCACGGAAGTGGTCTCGATTGTGATCTGGGAGTTGTGGCAGAATGGGCAATATGTCGAACTCTCGGCTTTTGGTGTCATGCTGATCGCAGCGCTGTTCGTCTTCGTCATGTTGGCGCAGCTGGTTGGCAAGCGTTTCGGAATCAAAGAATCCTAAAAAAATATGGGAGAGGCACGTGCTCACAGTCAGGGCTCTCAATACCGAATACCAGACGCCGCGCGGCCCCGCCGTCAAGGCGGCGCAGGACGTCACCTTCGAAGTGCCGGCCGGCAAGTTCTTCACGCTGCTCGGGCCGTCGGGCTGCGGCAAGACGACAACGCTGCGCTCCATCGCGGGGCTCGAGCGCCCGGTGGGCGGGGAGATTGCGGTGAACGGCCGCGTCGTCTTCTCGGCGGATCGCAAGATCTTCATACCGCCGAACCGCCGCAACTTCGGCATGGTGTTCCAGTCCTACGCGATCTGGCCGCACATGACGGTCTTCGCCAATGCCGCCTTCCCGCTGGAAGTGCGCAAGAACAAGCTGTCCAAGAGCGAGATCCGCGAGAAGGTCATGCGCGTTCTCACCGCGGTGGCGCTCGAGCAATATGCCGATCGCGACGCAACCAAGCTCTCGGGCGGTCAGCAGCAGCGTCTGGCGCTCGCCCGCGCCCTTGTAATGGAGCCGGAACTGCTGCTCCTCGACGAGCCGCTGTCGAACCTTGACGCGAAGCTGCGCGACCGCATGCGGTTCGAGCTGAAGCGCATCCAGCGCGAACTCGGCCTCACCACCATCTACGTCACCCACGACCAGGGCGAGGCACTCGCGCTGTCGCACGAGATCGCGGTGATGAACGAAGGCCGCATCGTGCAGGTTGGGCCGCCGCGCGCCATCTACGAGCATCCGCGCACGAAGTTCGTGGCCGACTTCATCGGCACTACGAACTTCATCGACGGCATCGCTTTGGGCTTTGATGAGCGCACGGGCAGGTGGAATGTCCGCACGCCGGCGGGCGACATGCTCGTGCACACGGATTCGGTGCTCACGCCGAATATGCGCGTGACGGTGTCGATCCGGCCCGAGGACGTTGAATTGTCGGAGGAAGCGGTGCCTGAGGGCAGTGCCCTGAATTTGACATCGGGTCTCGTGGACCAGAAAGTGTTTCTCGGCGATTTCGTGGACTATCAGGTCAAGATCGGGGACTTCATTCTGCTCTCGCGTGCTCATCCTTCGCTGCGCACACCGATCGGCGACAAGATTTTCGTCCGTATGAATCCCGACAAATGCGTCGCGATTCCCGACGAGTCCGCTTCGCGAGCCGCCGCCTGAGGACGCACGAAACAGAACCTTAATCAACAAGGAGAAAAAAATGGCAAAGGACGCAATCGTCTCGGACGAAATGGCGAAGAAATTCGCCACCGAGAAGGACACTCCCTACCTGCGCTGGGTGCGCAACGAAGGTCTCGACATCATTGGCGCCCATTATGTGCAGAACCTGCGCACGGTGGAGCTGAAGGATTGGGCCCGTCGCGGCGGCAAGGGCGTCTACATCAATCATGAGGCCTCGCGGACCTCGAACGATTGCTACGTCTGCGAAATCGCACCGGGCAAGAAGCTCGAGCCGCAGCGTCAGCTTTTCGAAGAAATGGTTCTCGTGCTCGAGGGCCGTGGTTCGACGACCGTCTGGAACGACGAAGGCAAGCGCATCACCTTCGAATGGCAGGCCGGCGCTCTGTTCGCGATCCCGCTGAACGCCTGGCACCAGCATTTCAACGGCTCGGGCCAGCAGCCCGCGCGCTTCGTGGCCGTGACCAACGCGCCCCCGATCATCAACCTCTACGAAGACATCGACTTCGTCTTCAACACGCCGCACGACTTCAAGAACCGTTTCTCCGGCGAGCCGGATTACTTCTCGAACAAGGGCGAACAGAAGGGCCTCCTGCTCGAAACCAACTTCGTGCCGGACGCCGTGAACCTGCCGCTCATTACTGCCAAGGAGCGCGGCGCAGGCGGTGGCCACATTCGCTTCAACATGGCCAAGGGCTCGATGAACAGCCACATCTCGCAGTTCCCGATCGGGACCTACAAGAAGGGCCATTGCCATGGTCCGGGAGCGCACGTCATCATCCTCTCGGGTGAAGGCTATTCGCTCATGTGGCCGGAGGGTGAAGAGCCCAAGCGCTACGACTGGGAAGTCGGCACCATGATCGTGCCGCCGAACATGTGGTTCCACCAGCATTTCAACACGGGCACGACTCCTGCGCGCTATCTGGCGTTCAAGCATGAAGTCGTCTCTGTGCGTAATGCGCAGGGCGTTCCGAAGGCCTGGATCTCGCGTCGCATCGGCGGCGACCAGATTGATTACGCCGATGAGAGCACGCTCGTCCGTGACATGTTCTCCAACGAACTCGCCAAGCACGGTCTCGAGCCGCGCATGGACGAAGCCTACAAGACCGAACTGGAAACCTTGCCCCCGAAGGCAAGCTGAAACTGAAAGGGCGGGGCCGCGAGCCCCGCCCTTTTTTCTGCACGAACGGGCACGCAAGGCTGACGAAGATCGGCCATGATAAGCCCGCAAACAAGAATGAAGCACCCTGGGGAGGTTGCTATGTCCAAGGAAACGCCAAGACGCGACCGTACATGCGCGTCCGTCCAATCCCCATGATTGATCGTTAGTGCAAGGTGGCAGGGCGTTCGCTTTGCTGCCCCTGTCATGAGGGAGCTGTCGCATGGGTCGCTTGCTGGGATGGATGACCGCCGCGCTCGTCTGCGTAATGCCGCTTGGATCAGCACGGGCGCAGAGCACGATCGAAGAGGCCGCCGCCTACACAGGCGTGGACCGGGTCGAGAAGCTCATTGCCGGCGCCAGGCGCGAGAAGAGCCTCAATCTCTATACGTCTGTACCGGTCGAGGACATGAATGCCCTCGTCGCCGCGTTCGAGAAGAAATACGACGTGAAGGTCACGGTGTGGCGCGCGAGTGCCGAAAACGTGCGTCAGCGCGCGGTAGCCGAGCATCGGGCAGGGCGCTTCGAGGTCGATGCATTCGAACTCGGCGGGCGCGAAATGGAATCGCTGACGCGCGAGAAAGTCCTCGTGCCGGTGAAGTCGCAGGTACTCGGCGATATCCTGCCGCAGGCCTTGCGCCCGCACGGCGCCTGGGTCGGCACGCGCCTCAATATTTTCGCAGTCGCACTGAACACAAAGATCATTGCCGCCGCCGACCATCCCAGAACATACGAGGATCTCGCCGGTCCCAGGTTCAAGGGGAAGCTCGGCATCGAAGCCGACGACACGGATTGGTTCGCGACCGTCGTGTCGGATATGGGCGAGGAAAAGGGCCTCGCGTTGTTCCGCCGCATCGTGGCCAACAACGGCATCTCCGTGCGCAAGGGGCACACGCTGCTCACCAACCTCGTGGCGTCGGGCGAAATTCCTCTTGCCATGACGGTCTATGGCTACAAGGCCGATCAGCTGAAAGCCAACGGCGCGCCGATTGACTCGCTCGTGCTGCCGCCCGCCGTCGGCCATGTGAACGGCGTCGGCGTTGCAAGCCACGCACCCCATCCCAATGCGGCCGTCCTGTTCTTCGACTTCATGCTGAGTGACGGTCAGAAAATCATGGCTGACAGGGACTTCTGGCCGACCAACCGCAAGTACCGGGACGTGCCGGAAGGCATGCGCCTCCTCATTACCGACAGCGCGCAAATTCTGGATGAAGCAGCCAAATGGGAAAAACTCTACAAGGAGATTTTCCTGACGAAATCACGCTGACCTGAGATCAGCGATTATTCCAAGGAGGGCTACGTGGCCAAGGACGCAATTGTTTCCAGTGAAATGGCGAAGAAATTCGAGACCGAGAAAGACACGCCCTATCTCAAATGGGTGCGAAACGAAGGCCTCGACATCATCAGCGCGCATTTCGTGCCCAACCTGCGGAACGTCGAGCTGAAGCCATGGGCGCGGCGCGGCGGCAATGGTGTCTTCATCAATCACGAGGCCTCGCGCACCTCCAACGATTGCTACGTCTGCGAGATTCCGCCGGGCAAGAAACTCGCGCCGCAGCGCCAGCTCTACGATGAAATGGTGCTCGTGCTCGATGGCCGTGGCTCGACGACGGTCTGGAACGATGCAGGGCAGCGCATCACCTTCGAGTGGAAGGCCGGCGCGATCTTCGCCATTCCATTGAACTGCTGGCACCAGCACTTCAACGGCTCGGGCCAGCAGCCCGCGCGCTACGTCGGCGTGAGCTATCTGCCGTCCGTCCTCAATCTCTACGACGACGTCGATTTCGTCTTTGGCACGAAATACGATTTCAAGAACCGCTTCGCAGGCGAGCCGGATTATTTCTCCAACAAGGGCGAACTCGACGGCTTCATGCTGCGCACCAACTTCGTGCCCGACGCGGTCAACCTACCGCTCGTGACCGCGAAGGAGCGCGGCGCAGGCGGTGGTCACATCCGCTTCAACATGGCGCGCGGCGCCATGGCCAGCCACATCTCGCAATTTCCCGTCGGCACCTACAAGAAAGCCCACCACCACGGGCCGGGCGCCCATGTCATCGTCCTCTCGGGCGAGGGCTATTCGCTGATGTGGCCGGATGGCGACGAGCCGAAGCGCTATGAATGGCAACCGGGCACGCTTATCGTGCCGCCTAATGCCTGGTTCCATCAGCACTTCAATTCAGGCGCTACGCCGGCGCGCTATCTCGCCTTCAAGAACTGGTCGCCGCGCAATGCCCAGGGCGTGCCCATGTCGTGGATCTCGCGCCGGGTCGGCGGCAACCAGATCGACTATGCCGATGAAAGCGAGCTGGTCCGCAAGATGTTCGACGAGGCGCTCGCCCGTCACGACCTCAAGCCGCGCATGGATGAGGCCTATCGCAACGAACTCGAAACGCTGCCGCCGAAACCATGATCTCAAGGGGCTGTGAAAAAATCATCGGCCTGTGTTACATAGGGATGTTCGAGAAGCGGGAGGTTGCGAAAGCGGCTCATCCTGCCCGATCATGGATGCAATTCTGGGGACGGTTCGCGCTGATGCGTGAGGCGTCCCTTCGCGTATCTGAAATCAAGGAGGAAACGATGCAGGGTGTCGCCACCGCCGGGCTGGTCCGGAAAATCAAATCTGTGAGCCTTGCGGCAATCTTCACGGCCGGCCTCGCATGGCCAGCCGGTGCGCAGAGCGTCGCCGATCTCGCAAAGCTCTCCGGCCCGGATCGCATGCAGAAGCTGATCGACGGCGCGAAGAAGGAAGGCACGCTGACGCTCTACACGTCGCAGACGCCGGAAGACGTCGCCGTCATCATCTCGACCTTCGAGCAGAAATACGGCGTGAAGGTACGCCTGTGGCGTGGCTCTTCGGAAGATATTTTGCAGCGCTCCGTCGTCGAGAATCGCGCCAAGCGCTTCGAGGCGGACGTCTATGAAACCAACGGTCCGGAGATGGAAGCGCTCGCGCGCGAAAACCTCCTGCAGCCCATTGAATCGCCCGTCTTCGCCGACCTCATCCCCGAGGCAGTGGCACCGAAGAACTGGATCGGCACGCGCCTGAACATCATCACCGGTGCGATCAATACGAACCTGGTGAAGAAGGAAGATGCGCCGAAATCCTACGAGGATCTGAAAGATCCGAAGTGGAAGGGCAAGCTCGGCATCGAGGCCGGCGACGCCGACTGGTTTGCGACCGTGGTCACCGCCATGGGCGAAGAGAAGGGCCTGCAGCTCTTCAAGGATATCGTTGCCAAGAACGGCATTTCCATTCGCAAGGGCCACACGCTGCTGGCCAACCTCGTGACCTCCGGCGAGATCCCGGTGTCGCTCACCGTCTATCTCTACAAGGCGAACCAGTTCAAGACGAAGGGCGCGCCCATCGATTCCTTCGTCCTGCCGCCCGCCGTCGGGCGCGTGAACGGCGTCGGCGTCGCCGCCCAATCGCCGCACCCCCATGCCGCGATCCTGTTCTTCGACTTCCTCCTGTCGGACTCGCAGAAGATCCTGGCGGAGAGGGAGTTCTTCCCGACCAACAAGAAATACCTCCAGCTTCCCGAAGGGCTGAACCTGAAGCTGGTCGACTCGGCCCTGATGCTCGATCAGGGAAAGAAATGGGACAAGCTCTATCAGGACATCGTTCTGCGCCAGTCGCGCTGAGCGGTCCTAGAAACGAAAACGCCGCCTCGTAAATGAGGCGGCGTTTTCTTGAGCGAGGCTTCAGTCGTCAGATCTTGAACGCTTCCAGTGTCTCGGGCGCGAACAACTCCTCCGGCTTCAGCAGGCGCTTCGACAGGCCCTGCTCGTAATGATAGCGCAGGAACGTCGAGAGAGTTTCGTAGTTCTTCTCGAGCCCGTAGGGCCAGTAATCGTCGCCCATTTCGCGGCGCGTCTCTTCGATCGCCGCGTTGAGCCAGGGCAGCATCGCCTTCAGCGCAGCGGTTTCCGCGAGGTCCTCGTAAGTGCGGCGCTGCGACTCGTGGAAGGCCTTGAACAGGGCCTGAGCGATCCAGCGGTTCGCCTCGTAAAGCTCGCGGCGAATGGCGACCGTGTGCATGATCGGGAAGATGCGCGTCTTCTTGTAATAGTCGCGCTCGACCTGCGGATAATCCTCGAACAGGCGAAGCACTTTCACGCCATCATAAGTGGAGGGCATGCGCGCTGTATGGAAGGCGTCGATCTCGCCGTCGCGCAGCATCTGCGACAAGGTCTTGTCTTCGGGGATCGCCTCGACCTTGATGCTCGCGGGCAGATCGAGCTTCTGCTTCTCGTGCCGGCCCGGCTCTTCTTCGCCGCCGGTCAGATAGGTCACGCTGTCGACGGGCACGCCATAATGCTCGGACAGGATACCGCGAATCCACACGGGTGCGGTCATCTGATATTCGGGCACGCCGATGCGCTTGCCGATCAGGTCCTTCGGCGTCTTGATGTTCGACTTCGCACTCACATAGATGCACGAATGCCGGAAGAAGCGCGACGGAAACACAGGAATCGCGATGAACCGCTGCGGGTCCTTGAACAAGGACACCGTGTAGGACGAGAGCGACATTTCTGCGACATCGAATTCGCGATGGCGCACCATGCGGAAGAAAGTTTCTTCCACGGGCATGTCGAGATAATTGAGGTCGATTCCATCCGGCTGGACCGAGCCGTCCTGCAATGCGCGGGTACGGTCGTAATTCCAGCAGCCAAGCGTCAGGTTCAGTTTGGACATGCGGCGTTTCCCTTTGCGTGTTTTGATTTGTTGGGCGGTACTCCTTCTCCCAGTGGGAGAAGGTGGCTGCGGAGCAGCCGGATGAGGGGTTGCAGCCGATCAGACCTGAGACCGTAACCCCTCATCAGTCCGCTTTCGCGGACAGCTTCTCCCAATGGGAGAAGCGAGGCCGCGTTAAACGGTCTTTCAATAAAACTGATCGTAATGCACCTGCGCCTGAGGGATCTTCTTCTCGACGGTGAGGCGCGTCACGGCTTCGGCCATGGCGGGCGGTCCGGCGAAATAGATCTCCATGTCTGCGAGCTTGTCGCCGAACATGTTGGCTGCGATGTCGTGCACGAAGCCAGTCAGGCCCTGCCACGCCGCGGGGTTATCGGTGTCGGGCATCGAGATCGCGGGATGGTAGAGGATGCTCTCGCCAAAGCCCGGCAAGTCGCGCAGCATCGCTTCGCCGCAGATGTCGCGCGCAGCGCGTCCACCATAGATGAAGTGCAGCTTGTGTCCCTTGAGCTTGTCGCTTTCGGCAAAGCCACGCGCAATGGAGATCATCGGCGAAAGGCCAGAACCGCCTGCGAGACACAGGATGTCGCGCGGCGCGTCCTCACGCAGGTAGGCCATGCCATAGGGACCATCGAGCCCGATCTTGTCCAGGATGCGGATCTTGTCAAACAGCGTTCCGGTGGCCGCGCCATTGGGAACGCGCTTGATCTGGAAGTGCCATTCCTTGCCGTCTTCCGTAATGTTGCCCATCGAATAGGCGCGCGCGCCTTCGACGCCGGGCACTGAGAGCAGCGCGTACTGGCCGGGCTGGAACAGCACCCGCTCCGAGAGCTTGAAACGGAACTCACGGATGTCGTGCGTGTGATCCTCGACGGCATAGAGCGTGCCGACCGTCTTCTTCGGCAGGTGCTTGCTCTTGTAATGCTCGCGCAAGGTGACCTTCACCTTGCAGTCGCTGTGCGGCTTTGCCTGGCATCCGAGCCAGCGCTTGCGCTGCACGTCCCGCTCGGTATAGGCGGGCGAATCCTTGCGCTCGTGCTCGACGTCGCCTTCCACCAGCTCGAAGCGGCAATTGCCGCATGAACCGACATTGCACTCGTAGGGGAAGCCGAGTCCTGCACGCAGCGCCGCGCGCAGGATCGTGTCGTCCTCCGCGCAGTCGAAACTGATGTTTCCACCCGTGATCGTGATCTGTTTCATGTTTTTGGCCGGTGTCATTGGATCGATGGATTGGAAGCCCGCGAGGGCCGGTTAGAAGCCTGACAGCGATTGGTATCCGAGACGGGCGGAAATCACCTGCGCCGCATCGACGACGAGCGGCGCGAAGGACGCCAGCGCCTCGTCTGAAATGCGTTGCAACGGCCCCGCAACTCCCACGGCCGCGATCACGCGCCCATTGGCGTTGCGGATGGGCGCGGCGACCGAGCGCATGCCGAGTTCGCTCTGTTCATCCTCTGTCGCAAAGCCTTTTTGCCGCACTTCGGCCAGCGCGTCCAGCAGATGACGATGGTCCGTGTTTGTCTTCGGCGTACGCGGCACGAGACCATGTGCAAAGATCTCGTCGATCAGCGATTGCGGTTGGAAGGCCAGCATGGCCAGGCCCTCGGCCGTGCAATAGGCGGGCTTGCGGGCACCGAGGTCCGCCCGCATGCGGATAGCCTGGTTGCTCTCGAGATTGAGCACGTAGATGATTTCCTCGCGATCGAGGATGGCGAGATGCACGGTCTCGTTCGTCGCCTCGCGAAGATGGAAGAGAAACGGACGCGCGTCGGTCGCGACATTCATGCGCTGGCGCACGAGCGCGCCGAGGCCGAACAGCGCAACGCCGAGCCGATATTTTTCCGTCTCGGGATTTTGCTCCAGCAGCCCCTCCGACACGAGGGTGGTTGCAAGCCGGTAGACCGTGCTTTTCGCGACGCCGAGCCGCCGGGACAGGCTGGTAACGCCGATTTCGGCCTCGCCTTCGGAGAAGGTTTTCAAAAGGCGGACGGCCATGGCCACCGACGAAAGTCGCGTCGGCTCGGGCCGCTTCGACGCGACCTTCATCTCAGCCGTGGAGCCTGCGGCGAAGGGCTCCGTCCGGGCTGCTTTCTTCTTGCCTATCGTCTCCATAGGGAGGCCCACGGTTGAGGTCGCGCGCTCCAGCGCCACAGATCACACGGCGATGTAAACGGTCCCATTGTCGACAGTCGTCGCATAGGTCTTGACGGGGATCATGCAGGGCGGGTCGACGACCTCACCGGTCTTGATGTTGAAGGACCCGTTGTGGAAATCGCATTCGACAACGTCGCCGCAGATGGGTCCCTCGGAGAGTGACCCCGGCCCATGGGTGCACGTGTCGTCGATCACATAAAAAGCACCGTTCAGATTGAACACTGCGAGGATAAGATCGTTGGTCTCGACCTTGATGGCTGTTCCTTCATCCACATCGTCGGTCTTGCACAGTTCGATCCGGTCGGACATGGGGCGCTCCTCGTTGACGTCTTGTCTCGTGAAATGATAGGTGTTCAATCAGGTCGGCTGCGGAACAGCGTTCCGTATGAAGGAACCGACCGGTTAGATAACAAGTGTCCCGACTCTGGTCAACGCCCCGAATGCCCCTGACTTGGGGAAAGAGGGTGGCAGGCGGCGGGACCGCGCTACGGGAGCTCGAAATGCTGAAACAAGAACAGAACGAACTCGTGACGCAGACAGGACCGGGAACCCAGATGGGCGACCTGTTCCGCTGCTATTGGCAGCCTATCCTGATGTCCTCGGAGCTGCCGGAGAACGATTGCCCGCCCGTGCGCGTCAAGGTGCTCTCCGAGCGCCTGGTGGCCTTCCGCGACAGCGAAGGCAAGCTCGGTCTGATCGATGAGTTCTGCGCCCACCGCGGCGTGTCGCTCTGGTTCGGCCGCAATGAAGAGTGCGGCCTGCGCTGCCCCTACCACGGCTGGAAATTCGACACGACCGGCCAGTGCGTCGAAGTGCCCTCCGAGCTCGCGGAATCGGGCTACGCCAACAAGATCAAGCTGAAGTCCTATCCGCTGATCGAAAAGGGCGGCATGCTCTGGACCTACATGGGTCCCGCCGAGCGTCAGCCCTCGTTCCCGGAATGGGAGTTCACCAACGTCCCGCTCGAGAACATCTTCGTCTCCAAGCGCCTCCAGGAGAACAACTGGCTGCAGGCAATGGAAGGCGGCATCGATTCGAGCCACGTGTCCTTCCTGCATCGCGGCGATCTCAACAACGATCCGTTGTTCAAGGGCGCTGCCGGCAACAAGTACAATCTCGCTGACTCCCGCCCTGTCTTCGAAGTGGTGGAGCATCCGGGCGGACTCTACATCGGCGCCCGCCGCAATGCCGAAGACGGCAAGTATTACTGGCGCATCACGCCCTGGGTCATGCCGTCGTTCACGATGGTGCCCCCGCGCGGCGACCACCCGATCCACGGCCACTTCTGGGTTCCGATCGACGACGAGAACTGCATTGCCTGGAGCTTCGACTATCACCCCGTTCGTCCTCTTCACGAGGAAGAGCGCGTCGCGATGCAGAACGGCAAGGGCATTCACGTGAAATACGTGCCCGGCACGTTCCGTCCGCTCGCCAACAAGGAAAACGACTACCTGATGGACCGCGAGGCCCAGAAGGCAGGACGTACCTTCAGCGGCGTCGAGGGCATCGGCATGCAGGACGCATCCCTGCAGGAATCGATGGGTCCGATCTGCGACCGAACAAAGGAAAATCTCGTCAGCACCGACAACGGCATCATCATGGCGCGTCATCGCCTGATGCGCGCCGCCAAGGCGCTGCGCGAGAAGGGCACGCTGCCTCCGGGCCTGGACGCCGAGCACCAGAAGATCCGCTCCGCCGCGGTCATCCTGCCGCCCGACCAGCCCTACAAGGACGCTGCAAGGGAAGCGCTGATTGCAAAGCCCGGCACGCCTCAGACCACGGTCTGATTGACGACAACGCGGCCGTTTTTCCCGATGGGAGAAGCGGTGCGCGAAGCGGACTGATGAGGGGTTGCGATTTTCGATTTGAGAGGCTGTAACCCCTCGTCCGGCTGCGCTGCAGACACCTTCTTCCAGAGGGAGAAGGGAAGAAGCGAATTCGATAATTTTCTCTGTGGAGGTGACACATGCTTTTAAGTGAATCGGCACGGGTGACCACCGCTCACGAAGCCAGTTTTCGTATTCAATATCCCAACTCCAGGCCGCGCGCGGTCAAGGTCATCGCGCTTGACGAGGGCAGTGCGAAGCTGGTCGATGACATTGCCAAGCAGCCCTGGCACGGCGCGGCGTTCTTCACCTCTGTCTTATTCGATGCGGGCTCCGCGCCCGGCACGGAGGGGACGACGCTGAAGGCCTGGCTTAACGATCTCGCTGGCCGCACGCAGGATCTCGTCACCGAAATTTCAGGCGCCGATTGCGTCGTCGTGGTCGCCACCGCCGGCAAGAACGTCCAGTCACCCGCGATGATCGCAGAGGTCTGCGGCATACACCACAAGACACTCATCGCGCTCGTGGTTCCCGACGACGACGCCTCCGAAGACCAGATGGACGTGTCGCTGCGCGCGCTCCGCCCCTACGCGAAGATGCTGGTGATCGCGCACGGCCGCGATTACATCGAGGCAATGCTGACGGCCTTGCGGGCTTGAGCCTGGGCGCTTAGTCTGTAGTCACCTTCCACTCTTGATGCATGCCCGGCGTCGACAGGATAGGCGGCTGCGGCCGCCGGTCCCGTGGCAGGAGTTGCTCCCGCACACGAGGCCCGAATATTGTCCGATGTCCAGAAGCCCTCATTTCGTCCGCTCGGCAAGACGATCGATCGGTCGCTCGTCGTTCTCACAGCACTCGCGGTCGGCAGCGGCGTAGCCTGCTGGGCATTTCTCGGCCGCGACGCGCTGCTCGAAAGCTTCTCGTCCGATCTCTCGACCTTCATCGACATCGTTCCGAAACTCGCAGCCGCCCTTCTCGTGGCTTCGCTGCTGCAACTGCTGATCCCGCGCGCCCTGGTGGCGAAGTGGATTGGCGAAGGCTCGGGTGTGAAGGGCGTCGCCATCGCCACCGCCATTGGCGCGCTGACGCCCGGCGGCCCGATGACCTCCTTCCCGATGGTGACGGCCCTACATGAATCGGGCACGGGCCGCGCGCCGCTCGTCGCCTATCTCACCTCATGGTCCAACCTCGGCTTCCAGCGCATCCTGATCTGGGAGTTGCCGCTGTTGCACCTGCCCTTTGTCATCCTGCGCTGTTTGGCTTGCCTTCCGCTGCCGTTCCTCGCGGCCTTCATCTCGACGCGCATTCCGCTCAGCATCGAACGCAAGAGCAAGCACTAGCCATGGGGAGCATCTCGACCCTTGTGCTCTTTGCTATTGCGCTCGCGCTCGCGGGCCTCGCCGCGCGGCGCAATCCGCACCTTGTGCGTCAGGGCGTGATGCTGGCGGTCGAGCGATTCTTTGCCGTCCTGCCGCGCATGGCGCTTGCGCTTCTGACGGCAGGCTTCGTGGGCAAGCTTGTTCCCAGCGGCCCCATAGCCAATCATATCGGCCCGGACAGCGGGATCTCGGGCATTCTGCTCGCCTCGCTGGTCGGCGGGTTCATCCCGTCTGGGCCGATCGTGTCCTTTCCGGTCGTGGTCGTTCTGTTGCAGGCGGGCGCAGGCATTCCGCAGGTCGTGGCCTTTCTCTCCGCATGGTCGGTGGTGGCGCTGCATCGCGTGCTGATCTTCGAGATACCACTGATGGGCTGGCGCTTCTGCGCCGTACGCCTGATCGCCTCCGCGCCGCTCGCACCCCTTTCAGGCATATTCGCCGAGCTTTTATTGAAGGTCATGCCGCTCGCCTGAGTGCCGCGCACCAGCTGCCGGGCCGTGAACGCGCAGACGAAAAAAAGCTCCGGCGTTTCCGCCGGAGCTTTCGTTTTGTCGTTGCAATCCGGCCTAGACGAGGCCCGCCTTCAGGCGGTCCGGCGTGAACGGCCCCTGGCGCATGCGCACACCCGTTGCGTCGTAGATCGCATTGGCGACAGCCGCCACGACCGGACGCATCGAGCCTTCGCCTGCACCGCTCGGCGGCAGGTTCTGCCGGTTGATCAGGACCACGTCGATTTCGGTCGGGCGCTCCTTGATGTCGAGGATCGGGTAGGTCTCCCAGTCGATGCTGGTGACGTTCTCGTGGGAGAATTTCACCTCTTCACGGGTCGCGCGGCTGAGGCCCTGGCAGATATTCCCCTCGATGCCCTGCGTGAGCAGGCGCGGGTTGATCGCAATGCCGCAATCATGCGCCACGGTGAACTTCCTGCCCCGCACCTTGCCGGTCTTCGTGTTGACCTCGACTTCCGCGACAATGGCGACACGCGTGCCGTTGCGCTGCGAATAGGCGATGCCCTGGCCGATGGCGATGTCGCCATTGCGCTGCTTGCGCGCCGCCGTGCGAGGCTGCCAGCCCGCCTTGTCGGCGGCGGCCTTGATTACTTCCTTGTCGCGCGCTTCGGTTGCGGTTGCGAGACGGAAGGCGACCGGGTCCTTGCCGGTGGCGAAAGCCACTTCGTCGATAAAGCTCTCGTTGGCGAAGTGGATCTCCGGCCCGAGCGGATCGCGCAGATGCGAGGAGCGCAGCGGCGAGACCGCATCGAGCAACGGGGGAATCGTCTCCCACGTCTGCTGCTTGACCGGGAAGGCGTAGGATTCCTCCGGCGTGGCGTAGGTGTTGCCGGGCTTGGGCGCGATCCCGAGCATCTGCCCGCCGAGCGTGTCCGAAGGATCGCTCTCGTTGGACGAGACGTTCAGGCGATCGAAGGCCTTCGAGTGGAAGTGCCATGCAATGACATTGCCGTCCTTGTCGAGGCCCGCGCGCACGGTATGCACGGAAGCAGGCGACTTCGGATCCCAGCCGGACCCCTCGTTGCGCATGCCCTGATAGCGCACCGGCTTGCCGGTCGCCTTCGAGAACAGGGCCGCGAAAGTAGCGGCATCGCCAGCATCGTTGCGACCGTAGGAGCCGGGCCCCGCAGCCCAGATACCACGCACCTGCTCAGGTTTCAGGCCGAGCACTGCCGCCACGCCGTCACCGGCGAAATGCGGCTTCTGCGAGCCAGTCCACAGCGTGGTGATGCCGTTGGGCTGGTAGTCCACGACGGCGCAGGCCGGTCCCATGCTGGCATGCGACTGGAAGGGCCACTCGTAGGTCGCCTCGATGACGCGCTCAGCCTTCTTGAAGGCCTCATCGACATCCGCCTGCTTGATGTTCTTGGCCGAACCGCCCTGCTTCACCGATTTGGTGTTGCGGATGTGGTTGTAGATTTCCTTCTGATCGGGGAAGGGGGCCTTCACGTCCGACCATGTCACCTTGAGCTGGCGCATGGCCTTGATGGCATCCCATTCCTTCGGCGCGACAACGCCGAGAAGGGCCTTCTCCCAGATCACTTTTGCGCCCGGGATGTCCTTGATCGAGGCTTCGTCGACTGCTGTAGGCACGGAGCCTGCGACGGGCGGCATGATGGTGCGGGCATGGAGCATGCCGGGCACCTTGATGTCGGTGACGAAATCGCCGGTGCCGAGCATCTTCCAGGCGACGTCGCGGCGCGGGGCGGACGTGCCATAGACCTTGTAGTCCTTCGGGTCCTTCAGCTTGGCGCGTGTCTTCATCGAAAGATCGTTGCCGATCTTGCCGTTCCATTCGACCTGCGTGTCGAACCAGCGGCCGCCGATGAGTTCTCCGTAGGTCACCTTCTTGGCCGGGTTGGTCTTCGAGGAGATGACGCCGTCAGCGGTGACGAGATCCTCGACCGGGACGTCCAGCTGCTTGGAGGCCATTTCGACCATGACGTAACGGGCTTCAGCCGCAGCGTTGCGCAGCGTCGCGCCGCCATGCGAGACACCGGTCGATCCCGACGCACCGCCCTGGTTGAGGCTGGTGCCGGCATCGCCTGCGAGTACATGCACGCGCTCGGCCGGGAGATCCAGTTCTTCGGCGACCATCTGGGCGACGCCCACATCGGTGCCCTGGCCCATGTCCATCTTGCCGAAGTAGGCGACGGCGGAGCCATCGGCCTGAATCGAGATGTAGGAGGCGAGCTTGCGCGGATCGAGCGGCGGGCGCTTGTCGAGGCCCTGTGTCGGAGCGGCCGAGGCATAGCCCGGCATCAGGACGGACACGGTGAGCGCACCCGTGCCGCCAAGGAAGGTACGACGATTGATCTGAGTGTTCATTGTGATGACCTCCCTACGCCACAGCCGCGCGCCGAACGGCGCGCATGATCGAAGCATGCGTCGCGCAGCGGCATTTGAGGCCGGTGAGGGCATCCTCGATCTGCGCATCGGTCGGCTTCGGGGTGGTTTCGAGCAGCGAGACGGTGGTCATGACCCAGCCGTTCATGCAGTAGCCGCACTGCGGAACCTGCTCTTCGATGAATGCAGCGAGCACCTTGTGCGGCTTGCCGTCCTGGACCAATCCGCCCATGGTCGTGATCTTGCTGGTGCCCAGCGTATCGACGGGAGTTACGCAGGAGCGCACCGGGTGGCCGTCGACCAGCACCGTACAGGCGCCGCATTGGGCGAGGCCGCAGCCGAATTTCGGATTCTTCAGGCCGAGGTCATCGCGCAGGGCATAGAGCAGCGGCATATCCGGATCTGCGTCTATGGTATGCGCCTTCCCATCGACATTGAGCTCGATGCGTTTGGCCACGTCGTCCTCCTCCGGTTTCAGTCCAGGATCATGCATCCCGGTTGGCGCGCATTCTGTCAGGTTTAGAACTTTCGTCCAGTGGGGCGGCACGCCTCATCCACGGTCACGCTAAAACGTGATCGGCGAGCGGTGAACTGCGGAACTAGGCGCACTACTTGCTAGAGTGTGGTCGAATCAGGAGGGCCCCCACATGTCGGAATTCTACTTCCAGCCCGACACAAGGAGCGCGCCGCTCGTCCTCACAGCCTGGATGGATGACACAGCGACGGCGCGGCTCGAGTCGATGCGTCGCGCCTATTTTCCCGCAGAGCGCAATCAGGTTCCGGCCCATCTCAGCCTCTTCCACGCGCTGCCCGGCGGTGCGCGGGATGAGATCGACGACGAACTCGCGGAACGTTGCTGGCAGGCCGAGCCCATTGCCGCACGTGCGCAGTCGCTGCAGTTCACCGGGCACGGCGTCGCCATCGAGATCGACGCGCCGGCGCTCGTGGCGCTGCGCATCGGTTGCGCGCAATCCTGGAGCATCATGCTGACACCCCAGGACAGGCAACGCTTTCGCCCGCATGTGACCGTGCAGAACAAGGTCACGCCTGCGCACGCGCAAAGGACGTTCGATGCCTTGCAGGCGATTTTCGAGCCGTGGGACTTCCTGATCGAAGGCCTTGAACTCTGGCACTATCGCGGCGGCCCGTGGGAGGCTGCCGGGCGCTTCCCATTCGGCGGCGGCCCGCTTTAGGTCAGCTGCGCAGCACGACGCAGCTGCCGCCCTTGTTGTGGATCTGGTTGCACAGGTGATTGGCCGCCTCGCGCGTCTGGGCTGGCACGCGCACGCGATAAAAGGCGCGCGTGCCACGGCTGCGAAGGCGCGTGCCGATGATCATGGGTTGCTGGTCCGCGATCAGGGAAGCCAGGTTCCGCTGCGCCCGTTGATAAGAGGAGAGTGCCAGCGAGCGGGAGAAGTTTCCCGCCAGCTGCACCCCCCATGGTGCGAACGGCGCCGACGCCAGGGCCGGGTTCAACGCGCCCGGACGGGCCAGCCGCGCCACGAGGATGAGGCAGGGCTCGGCGTGTTCCTCTGAAACGTCCTTGTCGCTGCGCCGTCCCTCCGCCCAGTCCTCGACGGGAGACCCGGTGATGGCGGCGACATAGTCACGCGTTTCGGTAGGCAATCCGCCGCGCTTTTCCTGCCATGCTGCGACGCGATTGGGCCCGCCATTATATGCTGCGGCTGCGAGACCGAGATTGCCGAAACGCGTGCGGAGATCGGCCAGGAAGCGCGCCGACTCCGGGATGGCTTGCTCAGGATCGAATGGATCTGCAAGCCCGCGCTCCGCGGCCGTGCCCGGCATGAATTGGGCAATGCCCTGCGCACCCGCGGGGCTGACCACGTGCGGCCGGAAGGCACTCTCGCGGAAGATCAGCCGCGTGAAAAAAGCGACCGGAATCTTATGCTTTTCAGCCGATGTCTCGATCATTCGGCATAGGGCCTGACGCACGGTTTCGCCCGCGCCTGTGGTTGCCCCATCAGGCTCCGTTTCTCCGCGCAGGGGCGATAAAGTCGTGCAAAGAAAGCACGCTGCAACGCACGCTGCGCGACACGCGCGAGCCGCTGAGGTCAACTTCGTGATCATTGCGCCGTCATGCGTGAGCCTAACCCAAAAAAATTCACCGACGTCATAAATTGATCGTCTCCCTATGCCAAATCAAGTCTATGAATAGACAGCCCCTGAAGCACGCGGGGCTCCGCGACGTCACGTTTGGGCGTCAGCGAGAAAGACACATTGGACGGGGAGGGGAATATGCATCTGGTGCCGCAGCGCGATCGTAAGCCCAGCGAAATCTCCTCTCATGTCAGCTTGTGCCTTCCCAGCGTCTACGGACCGGAAGAAATCCGCCTGATGCGCATCGCTCTCGACAAATCCTGGGCTGCCCTCGCCTTCGCACGCTGGAACGATGAATCCGATGCGCGTGCAACGCGCGAGCGTCTCGCTTGTTATATCCTGAATGAAACAGCGCATGGTGAACGCCGCCTGACGCTGCTGACCGCGCATGCACTCGGCTCGCTGGAGCCCCGCTGCGCGCAATAAGCCCGCCATCAGCTATGGCGGGACCGCGGAGGTTGCCGCCATGGCCATGTTCCAGGTTAAGTTCCTCAAGGATGTCTGCAACGACACGGGGCATGCGCGTTGCATTCTCCAACGCACCATCCAGCTCGAGGCGGCCTCCTCCGATCTGGCGGGCTCCGAGGCATGCCGCATGTTCTGCGCGCATGAAGGTGTGGGACATTGGCGGGATCACGCCGACCGCATCGAAGTTGCACAGGTGAACGGGCACCCGGAACAGCTGCGCAGGCAGAAGCCGAGCCATTGAAATGGCTGCGCCCGCGCAGGAGCATTTCGACTTGCAGCGTTTCATGGACGCACAGGACCAGGTCTATCGCCAGGTCTGTTCGCAATTGCGGGCAGGGCGCAAGACGAGCCATTGGATGTGGTTCGTCTTCCCGCAGATTCACGGACTTGGTCGCAGTGCGACGGCAGTGCAATATGCGATCTCATCCATGGCGGAAGCTCAGGCCTATCTGGATCATCCAATCCTCGGCCCGCGACTGCGCGAATGTACGGAACTGGCCAGCTCACATGGAGAGCGTACGGCGCATGCCATTTTCGGCACGCCGGACGATATGAAGTTTCATAGCTGCATGACGCTCTTTGCCAGATGCAAGGGTAACATCGCCGTCTTCGATCGCGCGCTGGCTATCTTCTTCGGCGGGGTGCCCGACGCCGCGACAGAGGCCATACTCCGCTCCCCATGATAAAAAAGCAGCCCCGGCGCGGACCGGGGCTGCTTCAATGTTGGGCGCGGCGAAACCCGCGCACGTGTCGACTAGAACTTGTAGTTCACGCCGACGCGAGCGATGTTGAGCGAGTTGTTGCTGCGATTGTTGAGGAAAGTCGCGGCGGCGGTCGTGAAGGAAGCGCAGGTTCCCGCCACGACGTCGGCGCAGACGAACGATCCGTTTCCGCCGTGATTGCTATGGATGTAGAGGTATTCGCCCTTCACAGTCCAGTTGTTGCTGATCGCATATTCAAGACCGGCACCCAGCGTCCAGCCGAAGTGCGTGGTGTCCGAGTTGCTCGCGAACAGCGCGCTCGCCCCGCCGACGAGGGGCGGAACCTGATTGTGATAGAAGGCGACGTTCGTTCCTGAATTACCGCCGCTCCAGGCGAGACCGCCTGTTGCGTAGATCAGGGCGCGATCAATGGCGTAGCCCAGGCGGGCGCGCACGGTTCCGAAATAATTGGCGCTGCGGCCACCGTTGACGAGATAGGTGCCGTCATAGGGATGATTGGCGCCGTTGTAGGGGTTCTCGACGACCCCGTTGTTGTTACCGTTGCGCGAAACCCCGTTGAAGTCGGCTTCGACGCCCATCACGAGGTTGTTGTACTGGATGTTATAGCCAGCCTGCACGCCACCCGTGAAGGAGCCGTTGCCGTTGCCGCCGAAGCAATTGTCCGGAAAACCTACAACGGCGACGCCGCCGACGATCGGGTTGAAGCTGCCGCAATTGTTGTTGGCCCAGGCCCCACCGGCGTTCACGCCGACATAGAACCCAGTCCATGAAAAGACGGGCGCAACGTAAACGGGCGCACGCGCGGGCAGGTCGGCCGCGCCGGCCGTTGCAGAAAGTCCGGCAAGCAAGGCGCCGGCAACAAGTAAACGCTTCATGGTTCCCCTCCTCATTATGAGAATCAGAGGATGATAATCTCAAGTTGCTGTTGCGTATGTAACAAGAAGGCCACAGATACGTACATGATTACAGTAGGTTGATAAACCGTTATTTGTCCGCAACCGTACATTTAAGTAGTTCCTACTGGTTTTAGAGCTTAGATTTCGTACGAATGCGTACATATAAGGCCGTTACTTGGGCGTCGACGCGATTCACCGGGGTCTTTGCCCTATCGTCTGGCACTTGCGGATCATGCTCATGGACGCCTGTGGCATGGCGCTCGTGGGGACGCGGGCAAGAGCCCTTTTGCAGGGTCACTCATACTCACGAGCCCCTTGTCATGCGGTGCCCTGCGCACTATCTCGATCACAAGCATGCTTACAACAAGCACGCTGGAAGCTTTGGTGTTTGAATGCCTCACTCGCAACCGACTCTCGGGTTCATTCTCCACGACGTGGCGCGATTTCTCCGGAAGCGTTTCGAGCAGCGCGCGAAGTGCCTCGCCCTGACCCGTTCGCAATGGCAGGTGCTCGCGTTTCTGGGCGCCAACGAGGGCATTCATCAGGGCGGCCTGGCCGAGATCCTCGAAATCGAGGGGATCACCCTGACACGCATCATCGACAAGCTGGAGTCAAAGGGCCTCGTCAAGCGCAGCAAGCACCCGAGCGATCGCCGCGTGTGGCTCCTCCACCTGACGGAGGCCGCTCACCCGCTGATCGAACAGATGCGGGGCTTGGGCGATGCGACCCGCGCGGAAGCGCTGGCGGGTCTCACCGAGGCCGACCGGGAACACCTCACACGGATGCTGACCATCATGCGAAAAAACCTTCTCACAGCCTGCGAACAGCCAGTCGAAGTTTTGGAGAGCGATCATGCCTGACATCTCGACACGCGATCCGGGTGCCGAACACGGCGTGGATGCGGCCAAGGTTCATCGTCTGCCGACAAAGTCTGCGCAGGCCCTGCAGGAAACACAGGAAGCTCCTGAACAGGCCGCCGCGCTGGAGGGCGAGCCTGAGGAAAAGCCGGGCCGCCGCTGGGTGCGTCCGCTGCTCTTCGTCCTGCTCCCGATAGCGCTTGCAACCGGCGGTTATTATTACGTCGAGGGCGGCCAGATCATGTCGACGGAGAATGCCTATGTGCGCGCCGATCTCGTCGGCGTGTCGACCGATATCTCGGGCATCGTGAGGGAAGTCGAGGTCAAGGAGAACCAGAAGGTCGCCACGGGCGACATCCTTTTCAGGCTCGACGATCTGCCGTTCCGCCTCGCACTGACGCGCGCCAATGCGCAGATCGGAATCGTCGCGGCACAGCTCAACGCGTTGAAGACGAGTTACCGCGACATGCAGGCGCAGGTCCAGCAGGCACAGGTGGACGTCGAATTCTACGGACGTGAACTCGCGCGGCAGAATGAACTGCTGAAACGCAGCGTGGCAACTGAGGCCTCGCTGGAACAGGCCCAGCGGAACGCGCAATCTGCACAGCAGAAGGTCGCCTCGCTCAACCAGCAACTCGCCGGAATCGCCGCCAACCTCGCGGGCGATCCCAATATCGATATCGAGAAGCATCCGCGCTATATCGATGCCGTCGCAGCGCGCGACGAGGCAGCGCGTCAGCTTGCACACACGACCGTTCGCGCGCCGATGAGCGGCACGGTGACGAACGTTCCCTCGCTCCAGCCAGGCCAATTTCTGGCAGCGTCGACCTCGGCCATGAGTGTCGTTGCAACGGACCACATGTGGATCGAGGCGAACCCCAAGGAAACCGAACTCACTTATATCAAGCCCGGACAGGACGTCGCGGTGACCGTCGATACGTATCCCGATCAGGAGTGGCACGGCACGGTCGACAGCGTCAGTCCGGCATCATCCTCGAGCTTCGCGCTTCTGCCAGCGCAGAACACGAGTGGCAATTGGGTCAAGGTCGTCCAACGCATTCCCATGCGCGTGCGCCTCGACACACCGGAAGGCAAGCCGCCCCTGCGCGCGGGCATGAGCGTCGTGATAGACGTGAACACTGGCCACAAGCGGGGATTGCCGACATTCCTCACGGGCCTCTTCGGCGCGGGCGCTCATCACGATGTCTAGTGCGAGCGCGGCGGCGCCCTTCGTCAAGGTCGCGAATCGCGGCGCGATCACGGCCTGCGTGATCCTGGCCGTGGTAATGCAGGCCCTCGACACGACCATCGCAAACGTTGCGTTGCCCTATATCCAGGGCAGCGTCTCGGCAAGCGCCGACCAGATCAACTGGGTTCTGACGTCCTACATCGTGGCGGCTGCGATCATGACGCCGCCGTCCGGATGGATGGCCAACCGCTTCGGCCGCAAGCGCGTGCTGCTGGTGTCCATCGCCGGATTCGTGATCGCGTCCATTCTCTGCGGCGTGGCGCAGTCGTTACCCCAGATCGTGGTTTTCCGACTGGCGCAAGGGCTCTTCGGTGCAGCGCTCGTGCCTCTCTCGCAATCGATCCTGCTGGACATCTACACGCCCGAGGAACGCGGCTCGGCCATGGCGCTGTTCGGCGTCTCGGTCATGGTCGGCCCCGTGCTCGGCCCCGTGATCGGCGGCTGGCTGACGGACAATCTGAGCTGGCGCTGGGTTTTTTACATCAACCTGCCACTCGGCCTGCTCGCCTTCGCCGGCGTGTCCGCCTTCGTATCGGAGACAAAGCTCGATCGTGCGACCAAGCTCGACTGGCTCGGATTCAGCACGCTCAGCCTATCCATCGCAGCCCTGCAACTCTTTCTGGATCGGGGCGAACAACTTGACTGGTTCGGCTCGACGGAAGTGCTGATTGAAGCTGTGGTCTGCGTGTCCGCCTTCTACATCTTTCTCGTGCATACCTTTACTGCGAAGGCGTCCTTCGTCGATCCACGCATTTTCAAGGATCGTAACTTCTCGGTCGGCATGCTCTTCATCTTCGTGGTGGGCGTTACCTATCTTGCATCGCTGGCGCTGATGACACCCTATTTGCAAACCCTGATGGGTTATCCCGTGGTGACCGCGGGCATCGTCATGGGCCCGCGTGGCTTAGGCACGATGGTGTGCATGTTTCTTGTCGGCCGCCTTATCGGACGCGTTGATATCCGGCTTCTGCTCGCGACCGGCTTGTGTCTTACAGCCTGGGCTCTCTACGAGATGACGATGTGGACACCCGACGTGTCACAATGGACGATCGTCTCGATCGGCTTCGTGCAGGGCGCTGGCCTCGGCTTCCTGTTTGTGCCGCTGACCACGGTCACCTTCGCAACCTTGCCGACCGAGAAGCGGGGCGAGGGAACGGGCCTCTACAACCTGTCGCGCAACATTGGGTCGGCCGTCGGCATCTCGGTGGTGACTGCCTTGCTGACGGA
>JAQGKD010000011.1 GCA_028290285.1 Hyphomicrobiales bacterium | reverse complement strand
CGGTCCAAAATATTCCTGCTCGTCGTCGGCGCCGCCACGCTCGCCTCCTGCCTGCTGTTCGTGACGAAGGATGTGCGTGTGAAACTGCTGCCTTTCGACAACAAGTCGGAAGTGCAGGTAATGCTGGACATGCCGAATGGAACATCGCTTGAGGATACGGATCGCACTTTGACCGAAGCGGCCCGTCGCCTGCGCGACCTTCCTGAACTCGTGTCGATCCAAGCCTATGCGGGCACATCGGCGCCGTTCAATTTCAATGGACTCGTGCGGCACTATTTCGTCCGTCAGGCTCCGAACCTTGGGGATCTTTCGATCAACCTTTCCCCCAAGAGCGAGCGGAAACGTGCGAGCCACACCATCGCCCTCGACATTCGTGAGCGTCTTCGAGAGCTGCGATTGCCTTCCGGCGCATCGATCAAGGTGGTCGAAGTTCCCCCGGGTCCCCCAGTCCTCTCGACGTTGCTGGCCGAGATCTACGGACCCGACCCGCAGGCCCGCCGCGATCTCGCGGCGAAGGTTCGGCAAGCTTTCTCTTCAGTCGATTTCGTCGTGGACGTCGACGACAGCCTTGGAACGCGGGGGGAACGCATTCGCTTCGCGATCGACCAGGACGCGCTGGAGTTTCACGGGGTTCAGGAACAGGCCGTCTACGACACGATCGCCGCGCTCGTCGGGGGAGTGAAGATTGGCTATTCCCAGCGTGGCAATGGCCTGAAGCCCGTCGACATCAGCGTCGCACTTCCGCGCTCTGCGTTGACCTCAGGCGAGAAGATCCTCTCGACTCCGTTGCCCGCGGGTGGCACTGCGCGACAGGGACAGAATGTCGAGTTGGGCGACGTTGTTCGCATCGTCCACGAGACGAGCAGTTGGCCGATCTTCCGGCACAACGGGCGTTTCGCTGAAATGGTCAGCGCGGAAGTCGCCGGTCGCTTCGAAGCGCCCCTCTACGGCATGCTTGCCGTCGAAGACGCCATGAAGACGATCGACTGGGGACAAGGCGGCGCGCCGCAGATCAAATATCACAGGCAACCGACAGACGATTCGAAGCCGACGCTATTGTGGGACGGCGAATGGGAAGTCACCTATGTGACGTTCCGCGACATGGGCGCTGCTTTCATCGTGGCGCTTCTGGGAATCTATCTTCTGGTCGTGGCGCAGTTCGGATCGTTCAAGCTGCCACTGGTCATCCTCGTGCCGGTGCCTCTCACGCTCATCGGGATCGTGTTCGGCCACTGGCTGCTCGGCGCTGCATTCACGGCAACGTCCATGATCGGCTTCATCGCACTTGCCGGTATTATCGTTCGAAACTCGATCCTGCTCGTCGATTTCATCCGCCATCTGCAAGCGAAGGGAATGCCGCTGCGCGATGCCCTCATCGAAGCCGGGGCGATCCGTTTCAAGCCGATCTTTCTCACGGCTGCAGCAGCCATCATCGGTGCAGGGTTCATCCTGACGGATCCCATCTTCCAGGGTCTTGCCATCTCCATGGTCTTCGGTCTGGCGTCATCGACGGCACTGACGTTGCTCGTGATCCCGGCCATCTACATCTGGCTACGTGACGACGGCGTTGCTGCTGGCCATAGGGGGTAGCGAACCGACGGCCGCTGCATTGACGCAGCGGCCGCTTCTAGAACCTAACGTTACGTCAAGTACCGGTTATAGCTAACAGTCTCAGAACGTCTGAGGTCTGGGTAGAGGGTTTATTCACCATTTTGGGAGACGTTTGCCCTTGAGCGTTTTGCTCAGGTCGCGTCGCCCGTTTCAGGCCATCTTTCTGCGTCTCCGCCATTTGAGGCGGTGCGATGCGATGCGGTTTTCACGTTTTCAATTTCGCAGTTGCCTCGGCGCTGCAAAACGATTTGGACACGATGTGATTGACGCTCGCCATCCGGCTGCATCTGGACGCCCCCAATCCCCCCGGCCGTTCGGGCTGCTCTTCGCACTCGTGGCGAGTTGCGTGTTCGCATTGCCCGCCTCGTCGCAGACGCTTGCTCCCAGCCAGATCGCGCCCGCGACGCTTCGCCCCGAGGCGCATCATGCCGGGGCAGGTCTGATCATTCCCCCGGGAAGCGGTCCGATCGCGCCGGCCCGATCAAAAGCGTTGTCCGTTCGCCTGCGCAAGGTTGCCGTCGAAAACGGCTTCCCGGAACTCGACGTGGCTACGTCCGCTATCACTGGCGCGCTGCACGACCGCGTTGTGACGGTGGGCGCGATCTATGAAGCCGCGGCCGCGATCGAGGCGCTCTACGCGGCAGCCGGGTTCGTGCTCGTGCGCGTTACCGTGCCGCCGCAGAAGCTGAGCGATGGCGGCGCCCTCAGGATCATCGTCGTCGACGGCACCGTCGAGTCGATCGACGTGACAGGCGTGCCCGAACGCATGCGTCGGGTCGTGGCCGGGCGGCTCGCGGGACTGTCGGGCCGCGGGCATGTGCGTCTTGCTGATATCGAGCAGCCGCTGCTCCTGGCCGACGAGATCCCGGGTCTCAAGCTGCGCTCGACCCTTTCGGGCGACGCGCGGCCTGGCGCAACGAAAGTCACCATCGAGGGAACCCGGCGTCTCGTCTCCGGCAGCGTCGGGGTGGACAATACTCTCCCCAATACGCTGGGCGTCGGCGGGCTCAATGGACAGGTGGCCCTCAACTCCGTCTTCGGCCTGGGCGAACAGATCTACGGCACCGTCTCGGGCGGAGTCGATGTGGGACGCGATTTCAGCCGGAACGGGCCGGTGAGAGTGGCGGGCGGTGGCCTGCAGTTCCCGCTGAGCGCCGACGGCCGCTGGACGATCAACCCTGAAGCCACGATCGCCCGCACGCAGCCGGCCCGCGTCATCGGATCTCCCGCCACGCGCGGGGATCTCACGCGGCTGACCTTGCGCAGCGCCTACACGCTGACGAAGACCCGGGCCCAGACGCTGGTCGTCAACGGGACGCTCGAATCCGTCGACGAAATCAGCGTGGCGCGCGATTTCAGTACTGCATTGAGCCACGACCGCTTCATGGCCGCCCGGCTTGGCGTCACCTATTCGGCAGTCCTCCCGACGGGCCTCGGCATTCTCGCCACGACCCAGGTCTCGCAGGGCCTTGGCGATGCCGTGGCGCGCACCGGGGCGGATGTGCTGGCGTCCGGAATTCCCTATTCGCGGCAGGGCAGTCGCGCCGACTTCCGCAAATGGGCAGGCAATCTGCGCCTCTCGATGCCGCTCGTGGCCGACATTCAGCTCGCGCTGATCGGTCGTGCCCAGACGACCTTCGGTCGGGCCGTGTTCCGGGGTGAGCAATTCTCGCTCGATGGAGCCGAGGGTCTGTCCGCCTTCACCGGCGGCACGCTGGCGGTCGATGAGGGCGCCAGCGCGCGGACGGAACTGTCGCGCCCCTTCCAGCTGGCGGTCGCCGGCACCAGCATCGTCCTGTCGCCCTACACCTTCGCCGCCGTCGGCCGGGGCCGCATCGACCAGCCCACCGTCGTCGAGCAGGCCTCCGTCACGGGTTCCTCGCTCGGGCTCGGCCTGCGCATGGGGCTCGACCCATTCGGTCGGCTGCTGGGTAACGAGGCGCTGGGCGCGACGCTCGGCCTCGAATACGGCCGCCGATTTTCCAACCTGAGCGGCCAGCGGACAGGACAGAGGTTCAACACCAGCCTGTCGATACGGTTCTGAAAACAATGGAAATGACTAAGATGTTCTTCCTTCCCCGCTTCCCGGCGCCCCACCGTGGCAGGATCGCCACCACCACCGCGCTGACCGGCGGCGTGCTCTCCGGCCTGCTGGTCTTCGTCGCCGTGCCCGTCCCGGCGGCTGCGCAGAACGCCCTGCCGACCAGCGGCGTCGTCGCCTCCGGCGCGGCCTCCATGGGCACGAGCGCGGGTGCGCTGACCATCAACCAGACCTCCGCCCGCGCGGTGATCAACTGGCAGGGCTTTTCGGTCGGGCAGGGCAACAGCGTCACCTTCGCCCAGCCCGATGCCAGCTCGGCCACACTGAACCGTGTCACGGGGGCTACGTCTTCGACCATCGCCGGTTCGATCAACGCCAACGGGCAGGTGTTTCTCGTAAACCCGAACGGCATCGCCATAACGGCGACCGGCAGCGTCAATGCGGGCGGCGGCTTTGCCGGCTCCACGCTCGACATAGCCGACCGCGACTTCAACGCGGGCAATCTGAATTTCCGGGGCGGCGGCGCCTCCGCCAGCGTCACTAACCAGGGCGCGATCACGACCGGCAGCGGCGGGTTCGTCGGCCTGCTCGGAGCCACCGTGTCGAACACGGGCACCATCGACGTGCCGCTCGGCAGGGTCGGGCTGGGCTCGGGAGAACAGGCGACGATCGACCCGACTGGCACCGGCTTCCTGCAAGTAGCCCTGCCCACCACTGCGACCGCGCCGGACGGCAAGGCGCTGGTCGACAATGCCGGACGCATCCGCGCGGCGGGTGGCCGCATCGAGCTCAAGGCGGCGACGGCGGCCGCCGCCGTACGCAACGCGGTAAACATTTCGGGCAGCCTCAGCGCGCATTCGGTCTCCGGCCGCGACGGCGCCATCGTGCTCGGCGGCGGCGAGGGCGGCGATGTCGCCATCTCCGGCACCGTCTCTGCCTCGGGTCGCGGTAGCGCCGGGCAGGTCGCGATCGGCGGGCGGCTGGTCAACATCAGCGCCGCGAGCGCGAAGGTTAAGGCCAACAGCCACACCGGCCAGGGCGGCAGCATCGCGATCCGGGCGGACCAGGTGGTCAACACGGGCGCGCTGGAGGCGAAGGGTGCCTCGGGTGGCTCGGTCTCGGTGGCGGCGCGCAGCGTCGGCCAATACGGCAGCGTCGATGTCAGCGGCAGCACGCTGCGCGGCGGCCTCTACGGGGTCGAGGCAAGCGGCGGCTACATCGAGACCGCAGCCTCGCAGGTGAAAGCGTCGGGCCCGCAGGGTGGCGGCACGGTGGACGTAAAGGCCGCGAGCCTGTTCTCCTCGGGCGCGACGGATGCGAGCTCTGCGGACGGTACCGGCGGCGCGATCACGCTGACCGCGCAGACGATGAGCCTCGTCGAGGCCAGCTACGACGCCTCGGGCGCGACGGGCGGCGGCGCGATCCGCGTCGGCGGCGGTTTCCGTGGGCTGGGCACGCTCGCCCATGCCGACGAGGTGCTGGTGAGTGCCGGCACGCGGCTCAGCGCCGATGCGACGCAAGTTGGGGAGGGCGGCACAATCGTGGTCTGGTCGGATGCGGCGACGCAGTTCTACGGCCATGCCAGCGCGCGCGGCGCGGGCGGCAACGGCGGCGCGATCGAGATTTCCTCGGCGGGCACACTGACCATGGGCGGCACCGGCGACGCGGGCGCGGGCGGAGGTAACGCGGGCACGCTACTTCTCGACCCCAAGAACATCGTCATCGACGACACCCAGGCGCTCTATCCGCAATACCAGCTGATCGATCCCAACTCTTCCGCCGGCAACCTGTTCGGCGCGTCAGTCACCGTGCTCGGCACCACGGCCGGAGGCGTGTTCACGGCCTCGGGCAATGTGGTGGTGACGGCGAGTGGCGATTCCTTCGGCGGCACCGGTGCGGGCGCGGTCTACCTTTACAACAAGAGCACCGGCGCGCTGATCTCGACCCTGACGGGCTCGCAAGCCAACGACAAGGTCGGCCTGACCGGGGTCTCTCTGCTGGCCAACGGCAACTACGTCGTGACGAGCGCCGCCTGGGCAAACGGCGCGGCGACACTGGCCGGGGCGGTCACGTGGGGCAACAGCACGACCGGCGTCACCGGCACGGTCTCGGCTGGCAACAGCCTCGTCGGGACGCAGGCGAGCGACAAGGTCGGCACCACCGGAGTCTCGGCGCTGACCAACGGCAACTACGTTGTCAACAGTAGCAGCTGGGCGAACGGCGCGGCGACCGCCGCAGGGGCGGTCACCTGGGGCAATGGCTCGACCGGCGTCACCGGCGCGGTCTCGGCAGGCAATAGCCTCGTCGGATCGCAGGTGAACGACAAGGTCGGCACCAGCCTTGTCACGGCGTTGACCAACGGCAATTACGTCGTCAGAAGCACCAACTGGGCGAACGGTGCGGCGACTGCGGCGGGCGCGGTCACATGGGGTAACGGCTCGACTGGCGTCACCGGCGCCGTGTCGGCTGGTAACAGCCTCGTCGGATCTCAGGCGAACGACAAAGTTGGCGCCAGCGGTGTCACGGCCTTGACCAACGGCAATTACGTTGTCGACAGCGCCAGCTGGGCGAACGGCGCGGCGACGCTGGCGGGGGCCGCCACGTGGGGCGACGGCTCGACTGGCGTCACCGGCGCGGTGTCAGCCAGTAACAGCCTCGTCGGATCTCAGGCGAACGACAAGGTCGGCGCCGACGGTGTCACGTCCTTGGGCAGCGGCAACTACGTTGTCAACAGTAGCAGTTGGGCGAACGGCGCGGCGACCGCGGCGGGGGCTGTCACCTGGGGCAACGGCTCGACTGGCGTCACCGGCGCGGTCTCGGCGGGCAACAGCCTTGTCGGATCGCAGGCGAACGATCAGGTCGGCAGCAACGGAATCACGCTGCTGCTGAGCAACGGCAACTACGTCGTCAGAAGCGTCAATTGGGCGAATGGCGCGGCCACGCTGGCGGGGGCGGTCACCTGGGGCAGTGGCACGATCGGAGTGAAGGGCGCGGTCTCGGCAGGCAACAGCCTTGTCGGATCGCAGGCTAACGACAAAGTCGGTTTCTTCTCCGGCGCGGCGGCGTCTGCGGGCAGTAGTTCCCCGGTAACGGCGCTCCGCAATGGCAATTACGTCGTGAGCAGTTCCAACTGGGCCAATGGCGCGGCGACGCAGGTCGGAGCAGCAACCTGGGGCAATGGGACAACGGGCGTTTCAGGCACGATCTCCGCCTCGAACAGCCTGGTCGGAACCACGTCCACCGACCAGATCGCGAACGGCGGGGTCCTGGCCCTGACCAACGGCAATTATGTCGTCAGCAGTTACGTCTGGAACGATCTTTCAGCTGCCGCCGTCTGGGGCGCAGGAGCAGCCACCTGGGGAAATGGCACGACGGGAGTTACCGGCAATGTGTCCGCGAGCAACAGCCTGATCGGAACGGGGTTCGGAGCCATCGTCGGAAACGGATTATATGCGCTGCCCAACGGCAATTATGTCGTGCGAAGCGACTGGTGGGGCGATGGAACAGCGTTGGCAATGGGCGCGTCGACCTGGGGCAATGGCGCCACGGGCGTCACCGGTGTGGTCTCGGCCAGCAACAGCCTCGTCGGGTCGAAGGCGAACGATCATGTCGCGGCAGGCGGCATCACGATTCTGCCCAACGGCAACTACGTCGTGTACAGTAACGTCTGGGCCAGCGGCGCGGCGACGAAGGCCGGGGCCGTCACTTGGGCGAGCGGCACCGGAGGCGTCACCGGCGTGGTTTCAGCCAGCAACAGCCTCGTTGGGGCGCAGACGAACGACCTCGTCGGAAGCGGCGGCATCACAGCGCTGACCAACGGCAATTATGTCGTCAGAAGCGCCAGCTGGGGTAACGGCGCGGCGACGCTGGCGGGGGCCGTCACCTGGGGCAACGGCTCGACTGGCGTCACCGGCGCGGTCTCGGCGGGCAACAGCCTTGTCGGATCGCAGGCGAACGATCAGGTCGGCAGCCTCGGAATCACGCTGCTGAGCAACGGCAACTACGTCGTCAGAAGCACCAGTTGGGCGAATGGCGCGGTCACGCTGGCGGGCGCGGTCACCTGGGGCAGTGGCGGGACCGGCGTCGCCGGCGTGATCTCGGCCAACAACAGCCTCGTCGGGTCACATACGGGCGATCGGGTCGGTTCCAGCGGCGTCCAAGCCCTTGCCAATGGCAACTACGTGGTGGTGAGTCCCATTTGGGCGAATGGCGGCGCGACCTTGGCCGGTGCGGTCACATGGGGCAGCGGCGCAACCGGCGTCACCGGCGCGGTTTCGTCCCTCAACAGCCTCGTCGGAACAGTCGCGAGCGCGACACTGTCATACGTGACGAACAGCGCCGATTCGAGCACGTTCATCGCCAGATCCCCGACCGACGGCACCAACGGCGGCGGCCGCGTCTTTGTCGGCATCAGCGATCTCTCCGCGCTCACTTATTCGAGGGCGCAATCGCAGACGGTGACCATCGGCACCGCCGGAATTACCGGCATCCTGGCCACGGGCACGGCGCTGACCCTGCAGGCCTCCAACGACATCACGCTCAACAGCGCGCTGACCGTTCCCGGCGCGGGCGGCGGCGCGCTGACCCTGTCGGCGGGACGCAGCCTGCTGCTCAATGCGAGCATCACGACGGCCAACGGAAACCTGAACCTGATCGCGAACGACACGCTCGCCGACGGTGTCGTCAACGCGCAGCGCGACACGGGCGCTGCCGTCATCACCATGGCCTCGGGCACATCCATCGATGCGGGCTCCGGCAGCGTGTCGATGAACCTGATGGCAGGCGCCGACAAGACCAATGCGACGGGCGGCGCGATCACGCTGCGCAATATCGTTGCCGCTTCGGTGACCGTCGCCAACAATGCGGGTGCCTCAGGCAGCAACATAGCGGTGTCCTCGGCCGCAACGCTCGCCGCAACCGGCGACGTCATCCTGATCGCCACCGGGTCCGGTACGATCACCAATGCCGGTACGATCTCGCAAGGCGGCAGCGGCTCCATCGTGCTGACAACGGCGAATGGCGCGCTGACCAATTCCAGCACGATCTCGGGCGGCTCCACGGCGGGCGCGATCACACTGACCACGACAGGCACCGGCGCGATCTCCGATGGATCGGGCACCATTACTCAGGCGGGAACAGGCGCCGTCACGCTGCGTGCGACCGGCACCGGTGCGATCACGGCGGATGCCATCAATTATTCCAATGCAGCCGCAAATACGCTGACCATAGCCGGGCCAGGCAATGTGACGCTCGGGCGGGCCATCGCCTCCACGGGCGGTGCGCTCGCCACCACCGTCACTGCGGCGGCAGGAACGATCACCCTGTCTTCGGCGCTCAGCACGGCGGGCGGCGCGCTCAACGTGACCTCGGCGAACGCGGGCAGCGGCATCGCTGTGTCGCTCGACGGGGCCTCCACCGACGTGGGAACCGGCGTCGGAACGATTGCAGGAGCGAGCACGTCCGGCGACGGCGTTCAGGCGATAGGCGGCAACGTGCTCGCCGTGACCGGGCCTGGTCGCTTGACGCTCTCGGGTTCGTCCGCCTCGGCGGGCTCCACTGGCGTGCGGATCGAGGCGGGCCAAAGCGTGACGACCTCCGGCGCCGTGACGTTGACGGACGCGGCAGGCTCGCTCGCAACCACGGCGATCCGCATCGCCGGTACGCTAAACGAGGCCTCCGGCAAGCTGACGCTCGCCCCCGCCAGCTCCGGCGACATCCTGATCGCCTCGGGCGGCGTCCTCGCCGGCGCGGGCACCGGTGAGATCGCGCTGGCGACGACGGGGACGGGCACCATCGCCAACAGCGGCACGTTCTCGCTGGTCGCGGGATCGCGCTACATCGTCTTCGCCGACGATGCCAGCAAGGTGGGCCTCGCCACCCTGCCTGCCGCGACCCACCGGTTCGGCGTGTCGACCGCGAGTTATCTGGCGGGAACGACCGGCATCGACGCGACCGGCAATTTCCGGCTCTACCGCAACACGCCGGTGCTGAGCGTCGCCGCCGATGCGAAAAGCAGGCTCTACGGTGCCGCCAATCCGGCGCTGACCTACACGTTCAGCGGCTTCGTGGACGGCGACACGAGCGCGTTGCTATCGGGCAGCCTGTTCAATCCAGCCGCGACAAGCACCGGGGTCGGCACATCCGCCATCATGCAGGGCTCGCTGGCGGTCGGCGGCGGGTATGCGATCTCCTATACGGGCGCGTTGCTGACGATCAATCAGGCGGCGCTGACGATCACAGCGAGCAACCGGTCGAAGACTTACGGAACGACCGCCTCGCTCGGCACGACCGCTTTCACGCACACCGGTCTGCTCAACGCAGACACGATTTCCGGCGTGAGCCTGGCCAGTGCTGGCAGCGTTGCGAGCGCGTCGGTAAACGGCGGCGCAGGCTACGCGATCAACGCGTCGTCCGCGACGGGCACGGGCCTGTCCAACTACACCATCACCTATGCCGGAGGCGCCCTGACCGTCGACCGGGCGGCGCTGACGATTACGGCCAGCAACCGGTCGAAAACCTACGGAACGACGGTCTCGCTTGGCACGAGCGCGTTTACGCAAACCGGGCTCGTCAACGGCGACACGGTGAGCGGCGTGACCCTGGCGAGCGATGGCAGCGTTGCGGCCGCGTCGGTAAACGGCGGCGCAGGCTACGCGATCCACGCGTCGTCCGCGACGGGCACGGGCCTGTCTAACTACACCATCACCTATGCCGGAGGCGCCCGGCTGACAGTCGATGCGCGTCCAATCGCCGTAATCGCGGATGCGAAGGAGCGGAACTACGGCGTCGAGAACCCGGCGCTGACCTATGCAATCGGCGGGTCGGGTCTTGTCAACGGCGACCGGCTGACGGGCGCGCTCGCCACCGCCGCGACATCGGCTTCACCGGTCGGCAGCTATGGCATTCTGCGCGGATCGCTCGCAGCCTCGGCCAATTACGACCTGACCTATGTCTCGGCCAACCTGACGATCGACAAGGTGTACATCCCATCCATGGCGGCCGTCGTCGCGCGGGAGAAAGTCCAGCTACCGGCGCCCGAATCCAAGGGGAACTGCGTGGCGATCTCGGCGGGGGCAAGCTTTTCCGCCTCCGGTGGAGCGGCGCTCGACAGGTCGGGCGCATCGGCCTGCGCGAAATGACCGCCGGCCGGTTCCCAATCCACAGGATGCGACGAAGCCTCCTTGCGCGAGAGGCGGGAGCGGGCATACTGCGCCTCGAAATCCAGGCAAATGGATTCACGAGGGGGAAAAATGCTTCAGCGCCGGACATTGCTCACGGGCACCGCCTTCGCGGCTGCCGCCGCCAGCGTAGGCGGGTCCGCGACCCATGCAGCCGAAGAGGCCATCTGGAGCGCGGAATACACCGCCAACAAGGCTCCCGGCGTCAATCTCGCCATCTACCGCAAGCGTGTCGGTGCTCCGGACGGAAAGCCACGCCCCATCCTGTTCTTCGTGCATGGGTCGTCGGCGTCGGGACGCCCGACCTACGATCTCACGATTCCCGGCCGTGACGACGTGTCCATGATGAATGTCGCAGCGCGCTGGGGCTACGACGTCTGGACGATGGACCACGAGGGCTACGGAAAATCCTCGCGCACGTCGGGCAATTCCAACATCGCCAGCGGCGTCGAAGACCTCAAGGCCGCGTCGGACATCATCCAGCGCGAAACCGGCGAAACCCGCATGCACATGATGGGCGAGAGCTCCGGTGCACTGCGCGTCGGCGCCTTCGCCATGCAATATCCAGATCGCGTGGGGCGCCTCGTGCTTCAGGCTTTCACCTACACGGGCGCGGGATCGGGAACGTTGAGCAAGCGCGCGGAGCAAGCGGAATTTTATCGCACGCACAATCGGCGGCCGCGCGATGCCGGAATGCTGAACAGCATTTTCACCCGCGACAAGCCCGACACGACCGACCAGGACGTGATTGACGCGTTTATCAAAGCCGAACTTCCATTTGGCGACAGCGTGCCGGCCGGCACTTACATGGACATGACGGTCAATTTGCCGCTCGTGCATCCCGACCGCGTGACAGCGCCCGTCCTGCTCGTCAGCGGGCAGTATGACGGCATCGCGTCCATGGACGACATCTGCGACTTCTTCAAGAAGCTGCCGACGGGCGACAAGCAACTGACCATCATCCCGGGCGCGGCGCATACGCTGGTGAGCAGCAAGCAGCGTTTCACCTTCTGGCGTGTGATGAAATCCTTCCTGGAAGGCTAGGGACTGCAGGGCCGCGCCGTCGGCAGCGTGGCCCAAATCTGTTGTAGTTGTTTGTCCCACATGATGAAAAGCGGCCCGCGATTGACAGTCGTTGAACAGAGCCGCATCCTCAGGCGCCAATAAGCCAAGCTCTAAAAAAATAAAAACCAAGGTAAGCAGGGAGGATAAAATGTCCGGGATTGGAAAGCTCGATAGACGCGGCTTTTTGAAGGGCGCAGTCGTTGCCGGTGGTGCGACCATGGCTGCCGAAGCTCATGCCCAGGGGGCAGCACCTGTCGCACCGCAGGCCAGGCCGAAGGCGCCGCAGCCTTCAGCGGCGCAGCAGGCAGCCGAACACGATGTCCCGGGGGAGGTCGAACGTCTCACGACGGAAAAGACAGGCTCCGACTTCATGGTCGATGTCTGCAAGACATTGAACCTCGATTACATGGCGTCCTGTCCCGGTTCGACGTTCCGGGGCCTGCAGGAAAGCTTCATCAACTACGGGCAGAACAAGAAGCCCGAATGGCTCACGTGCCTGCACGAGGAAGTCTCAGTCGGCATGGCCCATGGCTATGCGAAGGTAGCCGGCAAGCCGATGGCCGTCATGATGCACGGCACGGTGGGCACGCAGCACGCGGCCATGGCGATCTACAATGCCTGGTGCGACCGCGTGCCGGTCATCATGTTCACCGCCAGCGCAGGGCCGGTGGAAGATCGCAGGCCCGGCGTGGAATGGGCGCATTCCGTGCAGGACGGCGCGGCGACCATTCGCGATTTCATCAAGTGGGATGATTATCCCTGGTCCCTTCAGAGCTTCTCGGAATCCACGGCGCGCGCTTACTCTCTGGCCTGCGCGCAGCCCATGGCGCCGGTGCTGATTACCGCCGACGGCAAGCTCCAGGAAATGCCGCTTGAAAAGAAGGAAAGCGCAAAGCTCACCATCCCGAAGCTGAACATCGGCACGCCGATGGTGGGCGACCCCAACGCGCTGCGCGAAGCCGCGCGCATGCTGGTCGCGGCTCAAAACCCGGTCATCATTGCGGATCGTTATGCGCGCTCGCAAGCAGGCATGGACAACCTGGTGAAGCTCGCGGAAGCCTTGCAGGCGCCCGTGATCGACCTCCAGAACCGCATGAACATGCCGACGACGCATTATCTCTGCCAGTCGCCGCGCAGCGCCGCTCTCGTCGGTCAGGCGGATTGCATCCTGACGCTCGAACCCGTCGATCTCTACGGCCAGCTCAATCGCATGACCGACCAGATGGAGCGGACCACGAGGCGCAAGGCCAAGGCCAGCGCCAAGGTCATCAGCATCTCGACGCATGATCTCATGGTGCGTGCGAATTATCAGGATTTCCAGCGCTACAACTCGGCCGACCTTTCGATCACTGCCGATGCCGAAGCGACGCTTCCGTTCCTGACTGAAGCTGTCCTGAAGGAAATAGGCGCCCGCGAATCCGGCTTCGCGGCACGCGGCGACAAGCTGCGTGAAGCTTGGAAAGGGATGGCGGACAGGTCGCGCGCGGATGCTGCCATCACCTTCGACTCGAACCCGATCAGCGGCGCAAGGCTGTTCGCGGAACTATGGGAAATCGTCAAGAACGACGATTGGGCATTCCTGACGCCGAACGCCTATGTCGGTAACTGGCAGCATCGCCTCTGGCCGATGGAGAAACACTACCAGTATATCGGCAACTCCGGCGGCTCGGGTGTCGGTTACGAACCGGTGGCGGCTCTCGGTGCGGCGTTGGCTCATCGCGATGCGGGCGGTCGTCTGCCGATCGCGGTCATCGGCGACGGTAACTTCAACATGGCACCGACCACGCTGTGGACGGCGGCTCATCACAAGATCCCCTATCTGGCGATCATCCAGAACAACCGCGCCTATCACCAGGAAGTCATGCACATCCAGCGCATGGCCAACCGGCACAATCGCGGCGTGGAAAGCGCCGTCATCGGCACGACGATCACGGACCCGAACATCGACTACGCCAAGGTCGCACAGGGCTACGGCGCGGTCGGCATCGGTCCGATCACCGATCCGAAGGACCTAGGCGATGCGCTGAGGAAGGGTGTCGCTGCCGTCAAGGCAGGCCAGCCCGTCCTGATCGATGTCGTCATGCAGCCCCGAGGCTAGGGAGAACACACCGATGCGCATTTCTTCATTCGCAATCCTTGCCGCTCTCCTCTCCGGCCCGGCTCTCGCGCAGGACGCGCAAGCGCCGTCGGGCGATATCAAGAACGGTGAGAAGCACTACATCTCGGACGGCTGTTACCAATGTCACGGCATGGGCGCCAACGGCGCCGCGCTGACGGGGCCGCGCCTCGCCAGGACAGAACTTCCCTACGATGCTTTCGCCACCCAGCTTCGTCATCCCAGCTCCGACATGCCTCCCTATGAGGTGGCAATCGTTCCAGACAAGATCGTCGCGGACCTCTACGCCTACGTGAAGAGCCGCCCGGATTATCAGCCGGCCAAGTCCATTCCCCTCATCATGGGCATGGGCGTGAAGTAAGATCGGTGGGGTTGCAGCCTGACAGCTGCGACCCCTCTGCGGCGTCGGACGCTTGTCTTGGGCGCATGGATCGAAAAGCAGGCTTGCCAAAGTGAGCTCGTGGTCCAACACTCCTCTTCAAGAAAAGATGGAGGAGGAAACCAATGACCGACAAGGCCCATAATCAGCCGGCCGATCCCGCCCGCGTCAACGTCAATGAAACGCACGAAGTTCGCTACTGGACCAAGGCGCTCGCCTGCAGTCAGACTGAATTGCGCACCGCGGTCGGCGAAGTCGGCACCTCCACCCCGCAGGTGAAGGAATATCTCGCAAAGCACAGGAAAAAATAAGCCAAGCGGGCTTGCCCGCCGGGCCGCATCGCCTCGCGGGCTGCGCGCGCAGGCGACTCTCAGTCATTCGCCAATGCGGGCGCATCCTCGAGCGCTGCGTTCACGGCGTCGTCCACGCTTTCCAGCCATACGAATTCGAGGCGCTTGCGTGCGTCCTCCGGAATGTCGTCGTAATCCCGTTTGTTACGCGCGGGCAGCATCACGCGGGTGAGCCCCGCGCGTGCCGCTGCGATCACTTTTTCCTTGATGCCGCCCACGGGCAGCACGAGGCCGCGCAGCGAGATCTCGCCGGTCATGGCGGTGTCGCTGCGCACAGTCCGCCCCGTCAGAAGTGAAACAAGTGCGGTGAACATGGCGACGCCCGCGCTAGGCCCGTCTTTTGGCGTTGCCCCCGCTGGGACGTGAATGTGAATGTCGTTCCTTTCGAGCATGTCCGGCGCGATCCCGAAGGATGATGCGCGGCTTTTCACGAGCGTCATCGCAGCTTGTGCGCTCTCGCGCATGACGTCGCCGAGCTGGCCCGTCAGGATCAGCGTGCCGCGGCCTGGGGAGCGCGCTGCTTCAATGAAAAGAATGTCGCCGCCCACAGGCGTCCATGCGAGGCCCGTTGCGACGCCCGGGACGCTCGTGCGCATGGCGACTTCGCTTTCAAAACGCGCGGGGCCCAGGATCCGTGTTAGGTCGTCGCTGCGAATGCTGACATGCTCCGTGCTGCCCTCCGCGATGCGCACGGCGGCCGAGCGTAGCGCGCGACCGATCTCGCGTTCGAGGCTTCGGACTCCGGCTTCGCGCGTGTAATCGTGGATGATGTGGCGCAGCGCATCATCCTCGATCTCGGTCTGGTCCGGTCTCAGCCCATTGGCTTCGAGCTGTCGCTTGACCAGATAGCGCCGTGCAATCTGCAGTTTTTCGTTTTCCGTGTATCCCGCGAGGCTGATGATCTCCATGCGGTCGCGCAGCGGGCCGCGAATGGTGTCGAGCATGTTCGCTGTGGCGATGAAGACCACGCGCGACAGATCGAAGGGAACACCGAGATAATTGTCGCGAAACGTTCCATTCTGTTCGGGGTCGAGGACTTCCAGCATCGCGGCCGACGGATCGCCCTGTATTCCCTGTCCCATCTTGTCGATTTCGTCGAGCATCATCACGCAGTCGCGTGCGCCCGCCTTGCGGATGCCCTGGATGATTGTGCCGGGCAGCGCCCCGACGTAGGTGCGCCGATGTCCGCGAATTTCAGCCTCGTCGTGCACGCCGCCGAGACTGACGCGCACAAAGGTGCGCGCCATGGCACGCGCGATCGATTGGCCGAGCGACGTCTTCCCGACGCCCGGAGGCCCGGCGAAGCAGAGGATGGGTGCCTTGCCATGGGGAGCCAGCTTTCGCACGGCGAGATATTCCACGATGCGCTGCTTGATCTTGTCCAGGCCGAAATGATCTGCATCGAGAATTTTACGCGCTTCCGCGATGTCGATCGGTTTTTCGTCTTTGATGGTCCACGGCAGATCGAGAAGCCAGTCGAGATAAGTGCGAACCATCCCCGCTTCGGTGGCGCCTTCGGGCATTTTCTCGTAGCGGCGCAGCTCCCGGCGGGCCTGCTCTTCCACATCGGCGGGCATGCCTGCGTTCACGAGCTTTTCACTCAGCTCCTGCACCTCTGCCGAGCGTCCATCGCCTTCGCCCAACTGCCGCTGGATGGCGGCCATCTGCTCGCGCAGCACGGCCTCGCGCTGGCGCTGGTCGAAGGCGGCGCGGGTTTGCTCCCCGATCTCGTGTGTCAGCCGCAAGACCTCCAGCCGTCCTGCCAGCAGCTTCGCAACCTTGTCGAGACGCGCAGCAAGATCGACCGTTTCCAGCAATTCCTGCTTCGCATCCGCGGAGATCTCGATATAGGCCGCGACGAGATCGGCTAGCGCTCCGGGCGCGGCGATGGCCTGCACGGTGCCGATCAATTCGCGCGGCGCCTGGGGTAGAAGCTGCAAGGCTTCGAGAGCCTGTTGCTTCAGATGCCGGAAGCGCGCCTCGATGTCGGGCGTCGACGTGTCCGGCTCCTCGATGCGCTCCACGCGGGCGACGATGTAGGGACGCTCGCGCAGGAATTCGACGACACGGAATCGCTGCTCGCCTTGCACCACGAGGTGATGCTGCCCGTCTGGTGAATTTACATAGCGCAGGATATTGGCGATCGTGCCCATCCGATGAAGGTCGAGACCGGTCGGCTCCGCGATCGTTGCGTCGCGCTGCATCAGCACCCCGATCTGCAACTCCTCACGCACTGCCTGCTGTGCCGCCGCGATCGACCTCTCCCGGCCGATGGAAATGGGGAACACCGTGCCAGGAAGGAGCACCGTGTCGCGGACAGGCAGGATGATCAGCCCATCGGGCGGTATGGATGCAGCGGGGCCTGATCCGGCTTCGTCGGCAGCGGCCATGGCGGGCTCGTGGCGAGACATCATGAACGAGCCTCCTTCAACGGACCTTGTGGAGACTGATCAGCAGACATCCGTCACTGGCGGTTCGGATGATGGAATCGTAGCGGCCAGGAGGCAGCGCTATACGTCGCTCGAAGCGCCCCTGCGGAAGTTCCAGACGATGGATGATCGCCGTGCGCAACTGGTGGGGGAGGATGCGGCGACCGCTCACGAGGATGGTTGCGCCTTCGATCACGGCCTCGACGTGTTCGGGCGCAATGCCGGGCAACGCGATGAAAATCAGGATTTCGTCTTCGGTCTCGAGGACATCGACGGGAGGCTCCCACACAGGCTGGGCGCGGGTCGAACGCGGCGCAAACACCTGACGATGCATGCGCTCGGCGCGCGAGAGCATCTCGACCGCTTCAGACCACATCCAGCTCCTGGGATCGCCGTTGGCCATGAGCGGACCTCCGTTGACCTGCGATGAGCATTTGTAACTGTCGAACGTGGCTTTGGTTCAGCGCCGGACAGCGGCGCTGAACCTGCTGCGTGTCAGCTTACGCTGGCACCGTCAGCGACGACCGTGGTGACCGCGACCCCGCGTCCAGCCGTAATGATGTCCGCGGTTCGAGTGGGGGCCGCGATAGCCATGATGACCGCGATGTGAACGCCAGCGCACCTGAACGACTTCGGGCGCTGCCGCGTCCGCGCTGACGATCGTGCTTGCGGGAGCCACGGGCGTCGCATTGGCCGGAGCGGCGAACGCGCAGGCAAGAAGGACCGCTCCAGCGGCAGAGGCGATGAATTTCATGGTCAGATCTCCCTCGGGCGTGTCGCGGTAAGGCGCCGCGACTCCTGTCCCTGAGGTCATAACTATGCCGTGCCGGCTCGGTTCCAATCCGTACAATGGAAGATGCCAAGGCGGGATGACGAGGGGCACTTACTGAAGATCGTCCGCCCGGTGAATTGCAATCATCTCGTCGGGCTTCAGCCCGTTAGGGCCTAGGAACGGCTGATCGAGAAGCGCGACCATGTAGATGACGAGGCCGATGAAAAACGCGAGGGTGCCGGCTACGATCGCATGGGTGCCGCGACGTAGATCGAAGCTCCAGATCAGAATGACGTTCATCACGGCGCCGCACAAGATCACATACCACATGATGGGCGGCACGCTCGCTTCGCCTTGAGCGATACGCAGGCGGCGATTTTCAATGAAATTGGAAAACGAACGCAGCGTTTCCGAATGGTTGAGGATCTCGCTTTGTTTCGACGGCTCGAACGCAGTCAAGGTGTGATGCAGTTCGTTCATGAGCCGGACTTCTTTCAACGAAAAACTCCCGCGTTGTTGTGCCTGCCAGCCGGGCCCGATTTCCTCCTCTACATATTCATGCAGTCCGCCGAGCAACTGGCCGCGAATGGGTTCCGGATAGGCCCGCAGATCGCGCACGAGCCGAATGAGCGAAGCGGCTTCGCGGTCCATGGAGTCCTGCGCACGATTGCGATTTTCGAAAACGGTAATGGAGAGAAGCGCGAGAAGGACACCGAAATAGACGGCGAAAGCGTTGATCATATATCCGAGGACAGTCGTGATCTCCTTTTCGCCCAGGAACAGGCGCGCGACCTGGCGCTGAACAAGGAGCGAGCCCACAATGGTCGGAATGACGAAGGCTGCGCAGACGAGGCTGATTCCGGCCAGGAGCGGAAGCTCGTGCAGCCAGTGCAGCATTCAGGTGCGCTCCCCGAGCTCGTCGGGGAAGGCCGTTGTTGTCGATTGCTTCGATCCGTTCGCGCAGGCCTTGCTCCAGTAAAGGACGTCGCCGGTGATGATCTCGGGCTCTCCGTCGCAAAGGTCCATGATGCTCGCGCGCACCCAGGCCATCGCGCGCTCGTTGGCGAGCGTCGCGGAGGGCAGATCCTCGAAGAAAGTGACGGAGCCACCGACGCCGTCGCCCGCATCGAAAATGTAATACCCGAGGAAGCCGGGCATGCGCGTCAGCATCGCTGCGAGCCCTGTCTCGGCGCGCTGCGCGGCCGCACGAACCGAGCGCAGGTTGCTGAATTTTCGAATGACAACATGCATGGTCGCCTCCCGAAAACGGAGGCCATCACACTAGGGCACAACGGGCGTCGACGCCAGTTCCGCCCTTGCCTTAAAGGTCGTCGGGAGCGACACGCACCTTTACCGCGGCCAGTGCGGTCGTCGCGATCTGATGCAGCTCCGCCACCTCGTCGCTCGCGCCTGCGTCGACCAGGGCTTGCACCAGCACGCTCTCGGGGCCGGTCCGTCGCTGGATGTCTTCAAGCGCCGACCTCATCCTGCGTATCCGCTCGGCAGCGGAGATCGAGCAGAGTTTAGCGCCCTCGAGCGTTGCCTGTGCGAGAACGACTTCTGCCCGCAACTTGGTCAGCGCGGATTCAAGCTCCGCGTTCTTTTCAAGCAAGGCTTTGTCCGGCATGGCGGTATCTACCCCTATGAAAAACCATTTTCGGTTCAAATGGCGTGATCCGCAACGGCTGCAAGATCCCGAGACCTTGCGCGGTCGCACGATCGCTGCTCAGATAAGCGTTCTGGTGGAAAATCAGGTACCTCGCGAGACGGGGCAATAATCAAACGGGGAGAAACTCATGCTCAAGGCGGCATACCGCATTACGATCGCCGCCTGCGTTCTCGCGAGCTTGGCCATGGCTTCGATTGGCCCGTCGGCCGCCGCCGAGCAAAGCGTCGAGGACTTCTACCGCAACAACAAGCTCGTCCTGATTGTCGGCGTCAGCGCCGGCGGCGGCTACGACCTGAACGCGCGGCTGCTGGCGCGCTACATCGGCCGGCACATTCCCGGCAACCCGCCGGTTGTCGTTCAGAACATGCCGGGCTCTGGCAGCGTCATAGCCGCAGGCTATCTCTACTCCGTGGCGCCGAAGGATGGCTCCGTCATCGGCACTCTGGCGCGCATCGCGCTCATGGAACCGCTCTTCACTCCGCAGAAGTTCGACAGCCCAAAGTTCACTGCGCTGGGCAGTATCTCCAAGGACATCAGCACCTGCATTTCCTGGAAGACGTCCAAGGTGAAGACCTGGGACGATTTGATGACAAAGGAGTTCATCGCGTCGGGGCAGGGCACGGGCGCCGATCCCGATGCCTTCGCAAACATGATCCACAATCTGTTCGGCGCGCCGATCAGGCTCGTGACCGGATATCCCGGCACCAACGAACAGGCCTTGTCGATGGAACGCGGCGAGACGGAGGGCTATTGCGGCATCTCCTACAGCACGGTCAAGACGCGCTATGCCAAGTGGCTCGCTGAAAAATCAATCAATATCATCGTGCAGAACGCAATTGAAAAGCACCCGGATCTGCCCGATGTGCCGCTGATTACCGAGATGGCGAAAACCCCTGAACAACTGCAGATCATCCGCCTGATCGTTGCGACACAGAGCATGGCGCGCCCGTTTTTTGCACCGCCCGGAATTCCAGCCGACCGCGCCGCCGCACTGCGCCGCGCCTTCGACCTGACGATGGCCGACCCCGAGTTCATCGCGGAGGCGGAGCGAACCAGCCTCGATGTGTCCCCGATGACCGGGGCCGAGGTGCAGGCCATGCTGGCCGAACTCTACGCAACGCCAAAAGCGGCGGTCGAGAAAGCCGCGCGCGCTATGTCTTCGGCGCCCTGAGGGCGCTATCGCACATCCCCGTTGGGGCGTGAACAGGAGGACCTTGACGATGAGCGCATTGGGAGACCTCACGGACTGGTGCCATCAGGAACGCCAGCGCATGACCAAGCAGCTCGCGGCGCTGGAAGCGGGCCGGCTGAAAGTCGCGGAGGATCGCGGTCACGGATGGACCGACCACACACCAGAGTCGATCGCGAAACTTAAACTGCATATTGCCGAGCTGGATGAGCTGTTGCAGACCTACGATGCCGAGCGCGCCAGGGGGTAGGGTGCACACGGCGCCTGGAGAGAGCCTCCATGCGCCGCGTTAGGCTGGTGTGGCAAGCCGGGCTGGGAAGAAGACGGGAGTCATCAATGCGATTTCTTGCAGCCATCGGTGCGCTTGCACTGGTCGTCGCGGTGGGAGCCGCGATTTACTTTTTCACTGGCTTCTACAGCGTGGCCGGCACGTCGGAGGACCCCGGCATCGTGAAATGGGCGATGGTTCAGGTTCGCACCGCCTCCATCGCGCGTCACGCCACGATGTCGCCGCCCGACAAATTCGACGAACCAGCCCGTGTGCAGGCGGGTGCGCGTGAGTTTGCGTCGCGCGGCTGCACCAATTGCCATGGCGGACCCGGCGTTCCCTGGGGCAAGTTCTCGGAGGGCCTGCGCCCCGATCCGCCGGACCTCAAGGACGTCGTGAACGATCTCACGCCGGCTCAGATTTTCTGGGTCGTCAAGAACGGCATCAACATGACGGGCATGCCGAGCTTCGCGCTGGCCGGGGCGCAGGATCAGCCCCTGTGGGATATCGTGGCTTTCCTGAAGAAGCTTCCGGGCGTCTCGGAAGCCGATTACAAGGCTTGGACTGCTCCACCTGAAACGCCCGCGGCAGCTCCCGCCGCGAGCCCTTGAGCCGCCACCTCAGTTGCCCACCGCCGTGGTGTCGTAGCGCTTGAGCACGGTCGTCAGGAGAGCCTGGATCCCCATGAAGAGGATGGAGGAAATCAGCGCGAGCACGAGCACGGCGGTCATCACCAGATTGATCTGGAAGATCTGGCTGCCGTAAGTGATGAGATATCCAAGCCCCGCCTTGGCGGCCATGAATTCGCCGACGATGACGCCAACCAGTGCGAGACCGACATTGACCTTCAGCGTGGAGATCATCGTCGGCACGCTGCCCGGCAGCACGATCTTCGTCAGCACGCGAAACTTTGACGCGCCGAACAGGCGTACGAGCCGGATCTTGTCGGGATCGACCGCCTGGAAGCCGGAATAGAGCATGAGCACGGTGACGAAGATGCTGACGGCGATGGCCATCGCATAGATGGACGCCATGTCGCCGAGCCAGATGTAGAAGATCGGCACGAGCGCAATCTTCGGCAATGCGTTGAGCACGACGATGAAAGGATCGGCGACGCGGTAGAGCATGGGCGAGGCCCAGAGCGCGATGGCAATAAGCGTCCCCAGCACCATGCCGCCGATGAAGCCGACGAAGATCTCGCGCACGGTGGTCCAGGTATGCATGACGAGCGTGCCATCCGCGCTCATGGACACGAGCGTACGGAAGATTGCGGAGGGATAGCTCGTGAGCATGGGGTTGATCCAGCCCAGGCGCGGCGCGACTTCCCACACCAGCAGCAACAGGCCGACGAGGCCCGCCTGCGTCAGCTTCACGAAAAGCGTGTCGTTCCGCAGCTTGCGGCGATAGGCCATGTAGCCGCTGCTACGAACGGGGGCTGTGGAGCGCTGCGAAACATGGGTTTCTGATCCGACGGCATCCATCGTCATGGTAAGCTCCTCATTGCACCTGGTGCATGTCGAGTTCGTCCCAGATGGCTTGAAAATAGCTGGCGAATTCCGGGCATTTCCGCGCTTCCAGCGGCGTCGGGCGTGTTTCGCCATAGCTCGGGAAGGCGATGCGATGCTCCGACTTTATGCGGCCGGGACGGCGGCTCATGACGACGACGCGGCTGGCCATGCTGATGGCCTCGCCGATATCGTGCGTAACGAGAATGACGGTCTTGCCCTCGTGGGACAGGATCGCGGCGATCTCCTCCGACAGCGCGAGGCGGATCTGATAGTCGAGCGCCGAAAAGGGTTCGTCGAGCAGCAGCAGGTCGGGGTTGGGGCAGAGCGTACGTGCAAGCGCCGCGCGCTGGCGCATGCCGCCCGAAAGCTGGCCGGGATAGGCGTGCAGGAATTCACCCAGCCCGTAGCGAGTCAGCAGATCCTGCGCTCGAACGCGGGCTTTCTTCATGTCGAGGTCCAGAAGCTCTGCGCCGATCAGAGCGTTTTCCAGCACCGTGCGCCATTCGAGCAGCGTGTCCTTCTGGAACATGTAACCGACGCGAGGCGAGGGGGCGGTGACCGCCTTGCCGCCGACGCTGATGCAGCCCTGCGAGGGGCGGATCAGGCCGGAAACCAGAGACAAAAGTGTACTCTTGCCGCAACCCGACGAGCCGACGATGGCGACGAATTCGCCTTCCTCGATCTTGAACGACACATTCGACAGGGCGAGCGTCTCGCGCTGCGGCGTGTAGTAGTTCAGCGAGACATTCTCGATGGAAACGGCGGGCTGGGACAAGGCGGGTGCCATGCGTTTCTCCTCACTGCGTGAGCTTGGCCTGCGCCTTCAGCGCATAGTCGGTCGTGACGAGCTTTTCGTAGGCCACGATCTTGTCCGCCGGCAGAACGCCGCCAACGACCATGATTTCCTGCGCCTTCGCGAGGCCAGCCTTGTCCATGACCGTACTCTCGGCCCAGATGCCGACGCCGATATTGCGATAGCGGTTCACGACGGCGATGTTGTCGTCCATCGGCAGGGCCGGAAAGTAGGGCGAGATGGCCTCGGCAATGTCTTTCGTGTCGGCGGTCTTCACCCAGGCCTGCGCGCGGGCGATGGCGTTGGTCCATTTCTGCGCAGCGGCGCCGTTCTTCGCAAGCCAGCTCTTCTTGGCGAAGAACACCGTGTAATCGGCGCGGCCGACTTCCTTGCCGACCGAGGCGACGAAATTCGCGACCCCTTCCTTTTCGAGCTTGGTGAGGTTGGGCTCGTTGAAGATGCCGAAGTCGCCCATGCCCGAAAGCCACGCGCCGTCGCGCGCCGGGGGAGCGACGTTGGTGACGATGCTCTTGACGGTCGCTTCGTCCACGCCGTGCTTCTTCAGTACATATTCGAGATAGAGTTCAGGCGTGCTGCCGGGACGCCAGCCCAGCACTTTCTTGCCGTTGACCATCGACCAGTCGAATTTGTGGATCTTCTTGCGCGACACGAAAAACAATCCGTCCGTCGCGGTCAGTGCACAGAAAATGACCGGCTTGTCGTCGGATTCGCCATTGTAGATATAGATCGGCACTTCCGGACCCGCGAGCCCGAAGTCCGCCTGTCCGGAGAGGACCAGGGCTCCGGTGCGATCCCCGGCATTGGTCGTGACCATCTCGACCTCGAGGCCCTCGTCGGCGACGAAGCCCTTGGCCAGCGCTACATACATGGGGATGTAGAATTGCGAGCGGACGACCTCGGCCATCTTCAGCTTGATCTTGTCCTCCGCCTTCGCGCCGAAGGGTGCCGAGACAGCGAAGGCGGCAAGAGCAAGCGCGCCGATCCAGTTCTTCATCACATCACACTCCGTCTGCATTTCCATGAGTGCCAAGCAACCGGCGTGCCATGAGGGACGCGGCAGGCAGACGTGCCCTCACGGGTTCGTGCGCTTCCAGGTCCAGCGCAGGATTGCATCAATCTGCACAGGCCGTGGCCAGTCGGCTCCTAAACGAAAGTTGAGTTAGCCAGCGGGCGTCGCTCGGCATGAGAATTGTACGTGCATGCCGAGCCATTCCATCTAGGGAGCACGAAATGCACGCCTTTCAGCTATCCGACGAGATTGTTGCGCGGGTGACCCAGCGCGCTGGCCGCGCCCACCCCTTCGACGTGATCGTGCCGGAGCGGACCGCGCTCGTCGTCGTGGACATGCAGAATTACTTCATGAAGCCGGGCTTCCTCGGTGAAGTGCCCATGGCCCGCTCCATCGTCCCGGCCGTCAACGCGCTGGCCGCAGGCGTGCGTGCGGCGGGCGGTCATGTCGTCTGGATCAAGAACAGCACCAACGACACCCGCGAATCCTGGTCGACCTTCCACGAGCACCTCTTCACGCCCGCGAAGATGCAGCAGCGCTACGAAACGCTGGCCGAGGGCCACGAGGGCCACGAACTCTGGCCCGAACTCGATGTGCGCGCGGAAGACGCCCAGATCGTCAAGAAGCGCTTCAGCGCCTTCGTGCAGGGCTCTTCTGCGATCGACGAGCACCTGAAGGCGCGCGGCATCGACACCGTGCTCATCGCCGGCACGGCCACCAACGTCTGCTGCGAAAGTTCGGCACGCGACGCCATGATGCTGAACTACAAGGTGGTCATGGTCGCGGACGCACTCGCCACATACACGGACGCCGAGCACAATGCGGCGCTGGCTGCGTTCTATGCCATCTTTGGCGACGTGCAGACGGTGGACGAGACCCTAGCATCGCTCGCACGCGGCCAGAGCAGGGCCGCTGCCTGACTTTCCCAAGCGCCTTGTCAAGGAGACGCAAGTGTCCACCAGATTGCGGATAGCCCATCTCGCCGGCCCGACGGCGACCATCCAGAACACGCCGCCCCTCGTCACCTCCAACAAGGCGCGCGCGTTGCATGGCCTGCCGCCGCGCGCCGGTGTGCACGGCGAACCGGCGAAGTTCGACGCACTGAGGGCCCAGCGACTCGCCGCGCCCGCGAAGGTCTATGTCGAGCAATTCTCCGCGCATCCGCTGGAGAGCGACGCCGCCGAACTCTACGGCCCACCCGATGGCTACATGGGCGAAGATGGTGTGTTTTCACCTTCCCGCCGGGCCGAGAACGACAGGCCCGTCTTCGAGATCGAGATCCGCCCCGAGGACGGGCTCTATCCCTTACCCTATATGGCCCGTCAGGCCGACGGGCAGGCGTGGGAAGACGAATGCGCCACGCCGGGCGCCGCTCGCCCCAAGGCGCGTCAGGGGTTTTTTCCCGATGGTTCGCGCAGCTTCGAGGAAATCGACCGCCTTGGCATCGGGGCCGATGGTCTCGCCGGCATGATCTCGGGCATGGCCGACGTCGATTTCTACCGCGTCCTGCCACCCTCCGGCTACATGAACGGACTGGCTGCCGCCAAGCGCACGGACCAGGGCTCGGGAGCCATCGAGCCGGAAACATCGGGCAGGAACTTTTTCCCCTACAAGCCCTACCATCTGGGATCGCCGCCGCCGCGTCCTGCGCTCGCCAAGGTCACGAACGACGTGCAGGCCATCATGCAGAGCGGTGACTATGATGGGGCCATCTGGACACAGGGGAGCCCCAACATCGAGGAGACGAGCTATTGGTTCAACCTCCTCATCGACACGACCCTGCCCATCGCATGCAATGCCGCGCAGCGCCCGCAGGGGCAATTGAGCAATGACGGCCCGCAAAACATCGTGGACTCCCTGCGCTACATAGGCTCGCGGGTCTGGGCGGACGCGCAGGGTTGCAATCGCCTCGGCACGCTGCTCGTGCAGGAGCAGCAGTTTTTTGCCGCGCGCGAGGTGGCCAAGGCCGACGCGCGTCCCGGCGGCTATGTCGCGACGGGCGGCCACGGTGGCATCCTGGGCCAGATCAGCCACGCTGGGCGCGTCGCAGTCACCTATCTGCCTGCCTACAAACACACGCATCTTTCGGAACTGCGGGTCACCGTCCTGCCGCGCGAGGCGCAGGCGGTACGCGCCGGTGCGCAGGGTCTCGAGCGCGTGAGCGTGCCCATCAAGGATGCCTCGGGCCAATTGCTCGAGACGGCGATTCCCGTCGTCTCCATCGTCAAGGATGGCGGTTACTGCGGGCTCGACTGGGGCGAGGACCCCGCCCTCGAGGCCGATCTGAAGGCGTCCATCGACCACAAGCTGTCCATGGGCCGCCTCACTGGCTTCATCATCGAAGGCCTCGTGCCATATGGCAACATGACCTCGCAGGCGCGGCTCAAGCTGATGATCCAGGCAGTGTTCGCAGGCTTGCCGGTGGCCAGGGTCGGACGCGGCGCCCCGGAGGGATTCGCGGATTTGCATCCCTGCCTCATTGCCGGTTCGAACCTGACCGCCACCAAGGCGCGGCTCCTGCTCATGGCCTGCCTGATGAAATTCGGCAGCCTGCCAACGGCAAGCGATCCCGCAAATCCAACTCCGGATGAGAAAGCGGCGACGACGAAGGCGATACAGGCCTACCAGACGATTTTCGATACGCATTGAGCCACGAGCTTAGGCAATTCTGATACGCGCCCAGCGCCCCTTCGATTGACCCAGCGCAATGGAGGGGCGTGCGATCTGCCCTAGATTTCCCGAACGACAGGAGAAGCCGGAGCCCACTACCTCGCCGCAGCGAAAGCCAGGAGGTTGCCGTGTTCAAGGACCGGATCGACGCAGGGCGCAGGCTCGCAGACGCACTCGCATCCCGGCATTTGCAGGACCCCGTCGTCTACGCGCTTCCACGTGGCGGCGTGCCCGTCGGCGCGGAGATCGCCCGCAGATTCAAGTGCCCTCTCTCGGTCATCCTCGTGCGCAAGATCGGCGTCCCCTACCAGCCGGAACTGGCGATGGGCGCGATTGTCGATGGTCCCGAACAGGCGATCATTCGCAACGAGGACATCATCCACGAATGCGGAATCACCGATGCCGAGTTCGACAAGATCGCGCAGCTGCAATGGGCTGAAATCGAGCGGCGCAGGAAGCTTTACTTCGCCCATGCGCCGCCGATTCCCGCGACCGGGAAGACAGCACTGCTGATCGACGACGGGCTGGCCACGGGAGCGACGGCACGCGCGGCTGTCAAGGCTCTGCGATTGATGCGTCCCGCATCGATAGGCCTCGCAATTCCCGTGGCGACACCGGAGACTTTGCGCCTCCTCGAACGGGAGGTGGACTGGGTCCTGTGCCTCGAAGTCGCGGATTATTTCCCCGGTGTCGGATCCTTCTACCGGAATTTTGTTCAGGTCACGGACGATACCGTCGTCGAGCTTCTCGAAGAGTTCGCGCAAAGGGGGCAGGGCAATGCCTGACTTCAGCGATATCCTTGTCGAGCTGCGCACGGGACTCGAAGATCCCGACGCATTCCGAATTCACATGCGTTCCGAAATCGATCCTGATCTCGTCGATCGCCTGAGCGCCTTCGGTGCCTCGCGCGGCATGTCTTTCGCGGAGACAATTCTGCGCGCAGTGGAGATGTTCATGCTAGCGGCGGCGGAGGACGCCTGGAGAAGCATGGCCGACGATCGCGAGGCGGACGCCCCGCTTGGGGGCGCCCCGTTCAACACAGTGCTCGAAAGGTTTCTGTCTACGAGCCTCGACGTGTCGCGTCAGGCGCGGATTGCCGGACCTCCCTCCGCCATCCACACCCTGTTTCGCAGGACGACCTGAGCGCTCTACTCGGGAACGGGTTCGCCCTGCAGGTCCATGATCTCGATGACGTTGCGGTCGGGATCATGGAAATACGCGCTGCGGCCACGGAATGTGCCATGCTCGCGGTCTTCTTCCTTGAAGACGCGAATACCCCTCTCCGCCAGAATATTTTTCATGTTGTCGTAATTGGTGCCGCGAACAACGAAGGCCGTGTGGATGTCGTGCTTGTCGCCGACGTTAGGATTGATCGGATTCTCCGAAAGCGTCAGCACGAAATAGCTCTGGGCGCAGCGCATGAACACCATATGCGCATTCCGGCGCACGCGCGTCAGACCCAGGATGCCCGTGTAGAAGGCTTCCGACCTGTCGAGATCCGTCACCGGAATCGTGAAATGCAGAACTGCCTCGGCTTTCATGAGCCCCCCCATTTTTGATGCCGGCACGGCTTCGTGGTTCGCTTTGGTTCAGGTTAGGAGCTTGAGCCAAGGTTGGCAATTGCGCCGCCGCCGGCAAGGCGCGAGCCTTGCAATCAGCCCTTCCTCTGCTACCCTCCGCGAACAAAGGCTCGCAAAGCAGCCGCTGGGAGGTTTTTAGATGAGACGATGGGGTCGATCCGCAGTTGCATGCCTGACGATGCTGCTTTCCGCGACCGCAGCGCGCGCCGCCGGGTCGGTCGATGATTTCTATCGCGGCAAGACCGTGAGCCTCATCGTGAGTTCGAGCACGGGAGGCGGCTATGACACGCTGGCCCGCATGCTCTCGAAGTATCTGACGCGCCATATCCCCGGCCAGCCGACGATTGTCATCCGCAACATGCCGGGGGCGGGCGGCATTGTTGCCACCAACCATCTTTATTCGATCGCCGCGAAGGACGGAACGGTGATCGGCGCGGTTCAGAACAACACGCCCTTCGAGCCGCTTTTCGGCACGAAGGAAGCGACTTACGATCCGACAAAGTTCAATTGGCTGGGCTCTCCAAGCGTCGAGACGAGCATCGTCACCATCTGGCACACGTCGCCGGCGAACACGATCGAGGACGCAAAGGTCACGGAGCTCAAGATGGGCTCGTCTGGCGCCAATTCGACGCCGAGCTTCTATGCCCGCATCCTCAATGAAACGCTCGGGTTGAAACTCAAGCTCATCGTCGGCTATCCCGGCCAGAACGACGCGCTGCTGGCGATGGAGCGCGGGGAGATCGACGGCTATCCGAGCGCTTTCTACAACAGCCTCATGGCGACGCGTCCGACATGGATAGCCGACAAGAAGGTCAAGCTGCTCCTGCAATACGGGGCGGAGAAGGAGAAGCACCTGCCCAACGTGCCCTTCGTCTTCGACCTGTTGAAGACCGAGGAAGATCGCCTGCTCTGGCGCGCGGCCGTGGGCCCCATCGCGACCGGCCGTCCGTATCTGCTCCCGCCGGGAGTCCCCCAGGAGCGGATTGATGCGCTGCGCAAGGCCTTCTGGGAAAGCATCAATGATCCCGAATTCCTCGCCGAGCAGGAGAGGGCCAATCTGGGCGCCGATACGCCCCGCACGGGCGAGCAGATTCAGGACATCATCGTGCAATCCTATAAATCGCCCCCGGCGGTCATCGCGAGGCTGAAAAAGCTCCTCACCCAATAAGCGTAAGCACGAAACTCGATGCCGTCATTGCGAGCGGAGCGAAGCAATCCAGTATAATCCCGCAGCTCCTGGATTGCCGCGTCGCTTGCGCTCCTCGCAACGACCGCGCCGACTCTCAAACAAGTGGAACAAGGCTGACGATCATGCTCGACACGAACAAGATGGACCCGGCGATCGACTCGATGCTGGCCCGCGCCGATGCGCTCGTGCCCGTGCTGCGCGCCCGCGCGGCCGAAGCGGAAGCCCTGGGGCGCTGCCCCGATGCGACGGTGGCGGATTATGTCGAGACGGGCCTTCTGCGGGTCTGCCAGCCGATTGCCTATGGCGGCTATGAAATGGGGTATGACGTTCTCTGCGACGTCATCCAGCGCCTCGCCCATGGCTGCGCGTCGCAGGCCTGGGTCTACATGGTGCTCGCCGACAATCCCCTGAAGCTCGCGACCTTTTCAAAACAGGCGCAGGACGATGTCTGGGGCCTCGACACTACGAAGCGCATCGGCGTGGCAGTCGCGGCCGTGGGCAAGGGCAAGCCGGTCGACGGCGGCATTCTCTGGTCTGGCACGCACGGGTTCTCGAGCGGCATCGACCATGTGCACTGGCTGATCTGCGGCGGCTTTATCGAGCACGACGGCGAAAGGCGCGGCTGCATGGCCTTGATCCCCAGGAGCGATGTGACTGTCATCGAGGATTGGAACGTCGTTGGCCTCGCAGGGACCGGGAGCAAGAGCTTCGTGGTGAAGGACGCCTTCGTGCCCGCGCACCGCATCATCGACAAGAAGGACTATGACGCCGGCACGACGCCAGGCGCCGCGCTCTACAATTCACCCGTCTTCCGCATGCCGCGCGGCGGCGTCTCGGCGGCGAGCTACGCGGCTGTTGCGCTGGGGGCGGCGCAGGCGATGCTGCAGACCTTCTGCGAATACACGGGCTCGCGAAAGTCACGCGGCAAGGTGGTGGCAGACGATGTCGGCACGCAAATGACAGTCGGTCTTGCGTCATCCGAACTGGAAGCCGCCGAGCGCATGTATATGGGCGCGCTGCGCGAAACCATGCAGGTGCTCGAGCGCGGCGAAAAGGTCACGCGCGATCAGCAGGTCCAGGGCAAGCGCAATTGTTGTTACGCCGCGCAACTGGCTATGGCCGCCGCGCATCGCATCTTCAATTCGGCAGGTGGACGCGCGCTCTTCAATGACAATGTCATGCAGCGCCAATTCCGCGATTGTTTCGCGGCGTCCGCGCATCACTCCCTCTCATGGGACAGTGCGTCGGCGGAATACGGCAAGCATCAGCTCGCGCAATATCGCTAGGTCTATGGGGGTAGCCGCCCACGCCGTGACGCGGGCGGCTGGATACTATCAGAGCTTCTTGGGGTTGCCCGGCAGGATCTCGTAACGCTTGCCCTTGCCGTCGTCGTCGATGAAGGTCGCGGTGTTTCCATCGACCGTGACGCCGTAGCAGGTGGCCTCGTCGTCGTCGGGGAATTCGAAGCAGACCTTCCCAGCTTCGATCGTCCAGGTGCCTGTCGCCGTCTCGTCGTCGTCGAGCTGCATCACCTTGCCATCCTTGGTGTAGTATTCGAACAGCGGCTGCCCGTCGGTGTCCTTGCCGCCGATCGTATTGCCGGTGAGCGCGGCCCAGGCTTCGAGACCCTTCAAGGTCCGCGCGGCCGGTGCGGCCTTGCCAGCCGGTGCGGCCGCGGGAGCAGCCAGTGCGGCCGGAGCAGCCGCGACGCCTGCGGCGCGCACGTCCACATCGATCTTTTCAAGGAACGACGAGGGGCTGTCGATCTGCATCAGCTCGAGGAAACCCACGGAGCCAGTCTTGGGCTTCATAGCGACGGTCAGTGTCGTGGGTGCCGTCACGAAAGCCGCAACCGTTTCGGCAATCGAGAGCGCGTTGGGCGCCCCCCCAAGCAGCATCGGGATGAGCTGCCGGGCCATGGCCGCTGTTTCCGCGCGCAGCGCGGCGGGCGATTTCTGCTGCTGGGTGGCGAAATAGCCGACCGACTTCTCGACAAGACCAGAGTCGACATAGCCGACGTCGGCGCTCACGACATTGCCGGTCATCAGGGAGGCCAGATTGTCCATGGCAGCCCCGCTCATCAGGCTCTTGTCGATTCCCCCGAGGCGGGCTTTCAGCTGGAGAGAACCGGCGCCGGCACCGCTGATGGTCAGGCCCTCGAGCGACAAGACCCTGGTGGCAGGATCGTAGGTGCTCGCATAATCGAGGCCGAGATCGAGCTTGTCGTAACCGGCGGCGGCGAACTGCTGCCCGGTCTGCGAGGACGGAGGCGCCTGGATCGAAAGCTTCTTCAGGCCGATGGCGCTTTTCAGAAGCACATTGCCATCGAATTGCGAATCGACACTCAGCGTGCCGACCTTGACGTTGAACATGTTGCCGCCGACCGCGGTGGCGGGCGTGTCCTTGTCCGGCGACGTGATGGCCAGATCCTCGAGGCCGAGATGCGTGAACGAAAGCGTTCCCGAGGGCGCGCCGAGCAGGGAAGAGAGGTTTGATCCGTCCAGCACGATCGGGCCGGACTTGATGGTGCCCACGCCGCCCGTGTCGTCGGTGTTCGCGCCGTCAATGCCGGAGAGCCCGGCGTGCTCGACCTTTCCGTTGGCGATATTCGTGGCGAAAATCTTGGAGATCGTGATCTTCGAGCCCTTGTTGGTCAGCACCGCCGAGGGGATCGCCAGTTTGTCAGCCTTGAGTTTCGCGGCCAGCGCGCGGCGCTCATCGCCAGGCGTTCCCTCTGCGAAGAGCTTGGTGAGCTCCTCCTGCGTCAGGTTCGCCCCGGTGACTTCCACGCGGCCCAGCAGCAGGACGGCGGTGGAGCTGTCCTTGACGGTGACGTTCTCGAGAACAGTGTCGAGGGCGGATGCGGGCGAAATCATCCCGCAGGTTCCCGCCAGAAGGGCGAGGCTCAAACAGGAACGGGTGCTGAAAGCTCTCATGTTGTGATTTTCCTGACGTGTCTCGCCCGAGTCGGACATGCCGATTCACTGCGTTGGCCAAGCCATATACAAGTAAATCGTTTCCGGTTCATCTCAGAATACCGGTCCCCGGACAACGATTATACCGAGGCTGTAAAGCAGGATCCCAGCCAGCGAGCATCCGGCCAGCGTCTGCAGCATGCCCGCGCGAAACCGGAAGATTGCCAAAGCCGCGGCGAACGACAAGGTCAGTGCCCAGCGATCGACGCTCGCAAGTCTCGGCCAGGAGAGGGAAAGGCCATAGGCGGTGATAGTTGTAACCTCAGAAAAAACCGTGTGGATCGCAAACCAGACCGCGAGATTGAGGATGACGCCCACCACGGCAGCCGTGATGGCCGAGAGGGCGCCGGCGAGCGCCTCGTTCTCGCGCAACCTCTCGATGAAGGGCGCGCCGAGAAAGATCCAGAGAAAGCACGGCGTGAAGGTGACCCAGGTCGCCAGCAATCCGCCGAGCGCACCTGCGAGCAGCGGCGGCAGGTCGCCCGGCGACCGATATGCGCCCATGAAGCCGACGAACTGGAGCACCATGACGAGCGGCCCCGGCGTGGTCTCCGCCATCCCGAGGCCATCGAGCATTTCACCCGGCTTCAGCCAATGGAAGCCCTCGACGGCCTGTTGCGCCACATAACTCAGCACGGCATAGGCGCCGCCGAAGGTGACGACGGCCATCTTGCTGAAGAAGAGCGCGATCTGCGTGAAGACATTCGCTTCTCCCAGCGTGACGTAGAGCGCGGCCACCGGAACGAGCCAGAGCGCCAGCCATACGCAGGAGATCCCCAATGTGCTGGCGAGCGTGGGCCGCGCGTGCCGGGGCAGGGTATCGCCGATCAGGCTGTCGCCGTCCGGACCGACAGCCGTCCCTGTATGGCCCTCGCCCACCTTGAAGGCGCTCAGCCCCGCCCGTGCGCCGGCAAACCCGATCAGCCCTGCCGCAAGAATGATCGCCGGGAACGGGATGCCGAACACAAAGATGCCGATGAAAGCCGCCGCGGCGATGGCCTGCATGATCCGCGTCTTCAGGGCGCGCTTGCCGACGCGGACCACCGCCTGCACGACGACGGCGAGCACGGCTGCCTTGAGGCCGAAGAACAGGGCCGTGACCAACCCGGTCTGGCCGAACAGCGCGTAGACAATGCTCAAGGCCATGATCGAGACGACGCCTGGCAGGATGAACAGGCCCCCCGCCATCACGCCGCCCCACGTGCGGTGCATCAGCCAGCCGATGTAGGTCGCAAGCTGCTGCGCCTCGGGGCCCGGCAGGAGCATGCAATAATTGAGGGCGTGCAGAAAACGCGTTTCGGATATCCAGCGCTTTTCTTCAACAAGAATGCGATGCATGACCGCGATCTGGCCCGCAGGACCACCAAAGCTCAGCGCGGCCACGCGAAGCCAGACGAAGAAGGCCTCGCGAAACGAGACCCCGTGGCCGGCTTCTTCCGCCGTGCTTTGCATTTGCATCCCTGGGGCCTCGCCTGTCCTGTTCCGGCTGAGCATAGAGGCTGGCTGGCACGGGCCTGTCAACGAGTCTGGCGGGACCTGCTTATCGGTTCCAGACTTCCCGATCAGCAAAACGTGACGTGAGGTCAAGGCTTTCGGGGAACGCTGTTGGCCTGCGCCTGTTGTCGCGGCACAACTCGAACAGGAGATTTGCCTTGAAGAAATCCATGATCCTCGGCGGTATGGCCGCGATGACACTCATCCTTGGCGCCGGCATTGCTTCGGCACAATCGGCCCCTCCCGGACGCGCCGATCAGAGTGGCGGCGGCGCAGCGGAAATGACCGGCGCCAAGCCATCGGCCAGCGGCCCCATCGGTGGCACCAGTTCGCCGGCTGGCGGCAATGTCCACAATGACGGTGCGGCGAGCACGATGGGCACCACCCGCTCGGGAACCATGACATCCGACGAGATGAAGGCCGGCGGCGCCAACTCCAAGTAAGCCGCGATACGGCGAAGATGCGCGTACAAAAACTGGGCCGCTTTCGAGCGGCCCAGTCGATTTCACGCAGGCTCGATTGCTGGGAAAACGCACGTCAGGGCTTCAGCGCCAGGCGAATAATGCCCGCCACCAGGCCGAGTGTCAGGACGCTCGCAAGCCACAGACCTGCGAACCAGCCAATGCGTCGCCACCAGTTGCTCGGCGTGCCACTCACCGGCGGTTCCGTCTCGCGACGGCTGTGTGAAAACTTCCCATGATCATCTTTGTATCTGCCACTCGCCCATGAATTCGCGAATGAGAACGCCAGATTGACGAAGCGTCAACCGCTGAAGCGCCGCGTCCCGTAAGACTTCCATAATATCGGAGCCTCCATCTTGGCAGTATGGCAGGTTCGTGCTCGACCCTTTTTCGGATCGCACGACAGGCATGATGCCGCCCCTGCTATTCCGGGCTCGAGCCGGAATGTCCCCGATCTATTTTGCCGGGACAAGGCATCTCATGTTTCAAGGCATCTCCGCGCCCATTTATGGCGCCCGCAGTTTCGCGCCCTGTCCGCCGGAGCCACCGCTCCCGGGCGCACCCCCTTCACGTCGTCAGTCTGAAGCAAGTTCCGCCGCGCACAATATCCGCGCGTCGACGTCGATTCTTCATTAGGCGAACGCCGTTTTTGGCGGCCCGTACGATTTTTGAATTTCAGCCAAGCCATTTTATAAATCGGAGTTAGTCTATGTCGTCGATCACCACGTCCCTCACGACTACGCAAATTGCTGGCCTCTCGACGACAGCGCTGACGGCGTTGACAACGACCGACATTGCAGCCCTCACAGCCACGCAGTTGGGCGCATTCACCTCCGCGCAGATCCCATTCATTTCCACGACGGATCTGAACGTCCTGACGACGACACAAATGACGGGGTTCAAAGCCTCCAATCTTCCCAGTCTCACGACGACCCAGATAGCGGCGCTGAAGTCCACGCAGATCGGCGCGCTCACCACGGCGCAGATTGTCGGCCTTTCGACCACTGAAGTCGCCGCTTTGACAACGACGCATATTGGCGGAATGACTGCGACGCGGCTCGCCGCGATGACCACGACGCAGGTCGCGGCGATGACCTCGACCGATCTCGGCTATCTTACGACGGCGCAGCTCGCGGGCATCAACACCAGCCAGCTGAATGCGCTGAGCACGACGCAGGTGGCTGGCATCACGACGACGGAACTGGGCGCGCGGACGACCACGCAGATGCTGGGTCTCAACTCGACCAATCTCGGCACGCTGACGACGACGCAGTTCGGCGCGCTGAAGTCCACCCAGCTGGCGGTGCTGACCTCGACGCAGCTCAACGGCATCAACACGACCAACGTGGCGGCGCTGACGACGACGCAGCTCGGCGGGTTCACGGCCACGCAGGTCGGTGCCCTCAGCACGACCTCGCTCGGCTCGCTCAGCACGACCAACGTGGCGGCTCTGACCAACACGCAGGTGCTCGGCCTGAAGACGACCGAGATCGCGGCGCTGAGCGCCGGGCAGTTCGCAGTCCTCAAGTCGACCCAGCTGGCGGCCCTGGCCACCTCGCAGATGGCCGGGCTGACGACGACCGAGATGGCGGCACTCACCACCACCCAGGTCGGCGGCCTCACGGCGACGCAGCTGGCGGCGCTGAGCTCCACCCAGGTCGCGGCGATGACCTCGGCCGATCTCGGCTATCTCACGACGGCGCAGCTCGCGGGCATCAACACCAGCCAGCTGAATGCGCTGAGCACGACGCAGGTGGCTGGCATCACGACGACGGAACTGGGCGCGCTGACGACCACGCAGATGCTGGGTCTCAACTCGACCAATCTCGGCACGCTGACGACGACGCAGTTCGGCGCGCTGAAGTCCACCCAGCTCGCGGTGCTGACGTCGACGCAGCTCAACGGCATCAACACGACCAACGTGGCGGCACTGACGACGACGCAGCTCGGCGGGTTCACGGCCACGCAGGTCGGTGCGCTCAGCACGACCTCGCTCGGCTCGCTCAGCACGACCAACGTGGCGGCCCTGACCAACACGCAGGTGCTCGGCCTGAAGACGACCGAGATCGCGGCGCTGAGCGCCGGGCAGTTCGCCGTCCTCAAGTCGACCCAGCTGGCGGCCCTGGCCACCTCGCAGATGGCCGGGCTGACGACGACCGAGATGGCGGCTCTCACCACCACCCAGGTCGGCGGCCTGACGGCGACGCAGCTGGCGGCGCTGAGCTCCACCCAGGTCGCGGCGATGACCTCGGCCGATCTCGGCTACCTCACGACGGCGCAGCTCGCGGGCATCAACACCAGCCAGCTGAACGCGCTGAGCACGACGCAGGTGGCGGGCATCACGACGACCGAACTGGGCGCGCTGACGACCACGCAGATGCTGGGTCTCAACTCGACCAGCCTGGGCACGCTGACGACGACGCAGTTCGGCGCGCTGAAGTCCACCCAGCTCGCGGTGCTGACGTCGACGCAGCTCAACGGCATCAACACCACCAACGTGGCGGCGCTGACGACGACGCAGCTCGGCGGACTGACCTCGACTGAAATAGGTGCGCTCACCACAACCCAGTTGGGCTCGTTGAGCACGACCAATATCGCGGCCCTGACCCTCGGCCAGGTCGATGGTCTAAAGACGACGCAACTCGCCGCCCTCACCAACGGCCAGTTCTCAGCCCTGACGACGACGCAACTCGGAGAGTTGAGCACATCGCAAGCGGGCAGTCTCACGACCACTGAGATCGGCAATATCACGACGACGCAGTTCGGCGGACTGAAGGCTACACAGGTCGCCGCGCTCACGACAACGCAGGTCGCGGCGATCACCACGACCCAACTTCCGCTGCTGACGACACTACAGCTCGGCGGCCTGACAGCGACGGAGATTGGAGCGCTCACGACGACCCAGGTCGTGGCTTTCACAAAGACGCAGATCGGTCTTATGACCGCCACCCAGATCGGCGGACTGACGTCGAGCGACATCGCGAGCCTCACGACCACCCAGGTGTCCGGCCTGAGCACGACGGGTGTCGCCGCCCTGAGTGCGAACCAGATCAGCGCCTTCTCTACGACGGACATCGGGACGCTCACCACGACGCAGGGGCATGCCTTCACAGCGACCCAGATCGGCGGCATGACCACGACGCAGGCCAACTCGCTGGTCATCCTGATCGGCTGACGCACCGACAAAGAACAAAGCCGGCGGCGCAGTCTTGACAACTGTAGCCGCCGGCTTGATGCGTTGATTGAATCTGCGTCGTGTGGGCTGCGTCAGGCCAAAGGACCAACGAACTTGCGGAGCGATGCATGCCAGACGATCGTGCCATGATGGCGCCCATTGAAGCGACGGCTCATCTTTTGTCGCTCACGGACCTGATTGCCGGGGCGGAGAGCCTGAAGGCCGCAGGTCACGCGGATCGCGCCGTGCTGATCTACAAGCAGTGGGTGGCCTTCAATCCCGATCATCCGCTCTACTATGCGGCAGCCTTCAATTATGGAATTTTGCTTGGCGAAGCCGGCGATAATGCCGGTGCCGTCTTGGCCATGCGCGATGCCATCCGCGCAAAGCCGGACTTTTATCCGCCGCACATCAATCTTGGCACCTTGTTCGAAAAGCTCGGGCAGCGGGACGCCGCCGTCGGTCAATGGCGCGTCATGCTCGACCTTGTTCCCGGCGTGACCGGCGATGCGGTAACCTACAAGACGCTGGCCCTGAAGCAAATCGGCCGCGTATTGGAAGGTGTTTCGGAGGACACCGCTGCCGAGGACGCGTTGCGCCAGTCGCTCGAGATCAATCCGGACCAGGCCGATGTCGTCCAGCACTGGATTGCGCTGCGTCAGCGCCAATGCAAGTGGCCGGTTCTCAGCGATTTGCCCCAAGCAAAGGTCAGCCGGCTGCTGGGCTCAATCTCTCCGCTCTCGCTCGCCTGCCACGCGGACGACCCCATTTTTCAGCTTGCAAACGCTCACACCTATAACCGCAAGGCCATAGGCCTGCCTGATGAGCCCCCCGTGGACTGGTCGAGCTACGCTCCGTCAACCCGGCGTGCCGGTCCCCTTCGCATCGGCTACGTTTCATCCGATCTCCGTGAACATGCGGTCGGCTTTTCCATGACGGATGTCGTTGCCTTGCATGATCGCGCGCGCGTCGAGATCTTTGCTTATTATTGCGGCATTCGCAGCATCGACGCGACGCAAGGTCGTATCCGGAGCTCTGTTGATCATTGGCGCGATATCAGCGACCTCGACGACATCGCGGCGTTCCGGAAGATCAAGGACGACGATATCGACATTCTCGTCGATCTCAACGGTTATACGAAGGATGCACGTACAAAGCTTTTCGCGCTGCGTCCCGCGCCGATCAACGTCAACTGGTTTGGCTTTCCCGGTACGATGGGCAGCCCGTACCACCATTACATCATAGCCGACGACATGGTGATTCCAGCCACGCACGCGCGCTACTATTCCGAAACAGTCCTTCGCCTGCCATGCTATCAGCCCAACGACCGTCACCGGGTTGTGGCTTCAGAAGCCGTGTCGCGTGCGGATGAAGGCCTCCCCGAAGATGCTTTTATCTTCTGCTGCTTGAACGGCTCACAGAAAATAACGCCGCCGACCTTCGCTCGCTGGATGCAGATCCTGCACGGCGTTCCCGGCAGTGTTCTCTGGATTCTCACGGCAACAGCGGAGACCAATGAACGTCTCCGTCAATGTGCGAAAGACAGCGGCATAGCGCCCGAGCGGCTGATCTTTGCCGGCAAGAAGGCCAATCCGCAGCACCTTGCGCGCTATGCGCTGGCAGATCTCTTTTTGGACAACATGCCCTATGGCGCACACACAACGGCGGCTGATGCCATGTGGATGGGCGTGCCGATCCTCACGCTCCCGGGACGCAGCTTTGCGTCCCGTGTCTGTTCGAGTCTCGTGCGCGCTGCGGGGATCGAGGAGATGATTTGCACATCTCCTGCGGACTATGTTGCGCGAGCCATTGCCCTCGGAAGGGATCGTAACGCGATCTATCGCCTGAAGAACAGGCTTGCCGAAAAGCGCGCGACTTGCACCCTCTTCGACACGCCGAATCTCGTTTCTAAGCTCGAATCCCTCTACGAACAAATGTGGGCCGATTTCGTGGAAGGGCGCCTGCCGCAGCCGGACCTGCGAAATCTGGACATCTATCATGAGGCCGGCGTTCAGCAGGACTTGTCAGCCATGGAAGCAATGCCGGACGATGAATACGAAGCTTTGTATCGCCGGACGCTCGACCGCCGCAACCGTGTATACCCTGTAGGTCCCGATGCCCTGCTCTGGGGAGCAGGGCAGGGCTGAGATGGGAGGGCTGGAGATCAGCCCTCCTTCTTGATCCAGCATTTACCGTCGATATTTTCGAGTTCTTCTGACTGGAAGAACTGCCGGAATGCCGCACGGACTTCCGGCCAGGTGGTGCCGTTGGTGTAGTAATCGTCGCCGATCAGGACGCCGCCCGGGCGCAACCGTGGCCACCAATGTTGAAGGTCGGCAGTGACGGATGCAAAGTCATGGGCCGCATCGATATGCAGCAAGTCGACCTCAATCCCCCGCATCGCAAAAATCACTGCGGCATTGATCGAATCTATCGGCAGCGGGAGGACGTAATCCTGCAGGTGACGACCGAAAATATTCGAGGCAAACGTGTGAAACAAGGCCGGGTAGCCGTTGAGAAACTGGATGCCGTCAAACCACTCGCGACGGAGCCAGTGTTCCGACGAACCGAGAAAGGTATCGACGCCGATCACGACGCCATCAAGGCCGAGTTCACGCATGCGGTTGGACATGGTGATGACCGATCCGCCCTTCCACACGCCGATTTCCACGACTGTTCTGGGGTGTAGCTCATCAATGGCCCTGGTTAGATAGGCGTGGTTCGATGTCCAGCCCTGGTAGTCCGTGCGATAAAGGTCCTTGGGATAATTCTGCAGCGGGTCTTTGCCATGCCAGATACGATCGATCATGTCGTTGCGTGCTGAGGTCATTACTATGAAATCCTTTTTCTTTAAAAAATGTTACGCATCAAGGCTCACGTAGACTTTCGCTGAACCCGCGCTTAAGCGGGTACAGGAAATAGGACATCAGGGTTCGCGAGCCCACCTTGATTTCCGCGGTCAAGGCCATGCCCGGAATGAGGCGCGTGCGTTCGGGCAGATGACGCAGCGATGTTTCGTCGAGTGATATCTGGCTGCGGTGGAAAAGCCCCGAGTTCGACTGACCGGCTGCTCCCTGAGCACCGGCCTGGGACGAGTCCTCGCCGACCGCGCGCAAATGTCCCTTCAGCACACCATGTTTTTGATAGGGAAAGGCATCAACCTTGATCGCGACTTCGTCGCCGTTCGACGTATATCCAATGTCGGCTGAATTGATCATGACGTCGGCTATCAGAGGGGCGTTAGAAGGCACGAGGGTCACGAAGGACTCCGCGCCCTGCAGAACAGAGCCGATGGACTTTTTTCCAACGTCGAGCACGACACCATCTTCGGGCGCCTTCAGCACCACGAGCTCGCTGAGCTTCTCGGCCTTCACCAGACTCTCGGCAATGGCATTCGCATCCTTCCGAGTGCGAACAAGCTCGTCAAGCAACTGGTGACGCCACTCGTCGACGAAGATCTGGCGCTCGACGACACGTGTGGCCAACATATGCTGCAATTCGACGAGACGGTTGATGGCATCGGACTTCTCGCGTTCGGTCCGCAGTCGCACGACGGATGCATCCAGATAATTGAGTTTGGTGCCGACCTGCCGACGATAGAGCTGGTCGCGCATGTCCTCGACCTCGCGGGCGATGGCGAGCTGCTGATCCAGCGAATCCCGCATGGCCACTGTAGCGGAGATGTTGGCTTTGTACCGAGAGACATCCTCGTCGAAGGCCTTGAGGCGCGTGTCGAACTGCGACCTCCGCTGAATATAGAGCGTGACCTGAAGGGTGCGGTCGGGGCTGTCGCGCGTGAGCCGCAGGGGTTCGTCGCCGAGCTCCGCTTCGATACGCAGGATCTGCGATTTTAGTGAATCCTGCTGCGTCAGCAAAGTGGCGCGATCTGCTTCAGTGAAGGTGGGGTCGAGCGTCGCCAGAACCTCGCCCTTGCGTACGACATCGCCCGGTTTTACCCGCAACTCCCGGATGATCGAGATCTGCATCGCCTGCATTGCCATGGGCGGCGCATCTGCCATCAAGCGTCCGGGTGCTGTGACGACGACATCGACTTCGACGATGCTGGTGAGGGTCGCCATGACGAGGACGATGCTGATGATGACAAAGTTCGTGTTGCGCACGAGCCGGGGCGGCTCGTCCAGCAGAATATCCTGAAGGTCCGGTTCCGCAGCGTTCGCAGGTGCGTCTCTATGTACTTCGCGCTCCATGCGCCGTGCGCGGCGCCGCTGTAGGCCGAGCGTCAAGTCGCTGAAGAGGACATCAAGCGTGGAAGTACTCATGCACGAATGCCCGTCTGCTGCTTCCAGAGCCTGCGATAGGGCTCGCAGCGTTGCAGAAGCACGGCATGTGGTGCGAAGTCGATGACGCAGCCCTGCTCGAGCACCAGGATGGAATCGGCGTGAGAGAGCGAGCTGAGCCGATGCGAGACGATGATCATCGTACGCCCCCGTGCGATCTCGTTAAGATGGTCCTGGACGATCGCTTCGCTTTCTGGGTCGAGGGCGCTCGTCGCTTCGTCGAAGATGAGCAGGCGCGGTCGCATGAGCAGTGCGCGTGCAATGGCGACGCGTTGTCTTTGGCCGCCGGAGAAGTTGCTTCCGTTCTCTTCGACCAAGGTTTCGTAGGCTTGCGGCAGCCGTTCTATGAACTCCTCCGCTCCGGCCATGCGCGCAGCTTCCATGATTTCTGCCAAGGTCGCATCTGGCCGCGCCGCAGCTATGTTATCGCGGATGGAGCCTCGAAAAAGAAAGTTTTCCTGCAGGACCACACCGATGCTGCGCCGGAGATGGGCGAGATCGACATGACGAATGTCGAGTCCGTCGAGACGGATCGATCCCTCCTGCGCGGTCTGGATCCCCTGCACGAGACGCGTCACTGTTGTCTTGCCCGAACCCGATCGCCCGACGATGCCGATGACCTGACCCTGTTCGACAGCGAAGGTAACAGCGTCGAGGGCCGCCACCGAAGCACCAGGATAGCGGAACGTCACCTTGTCGAAGGAAATGGTGCCGGTGATTTCAGGAGCGAGACCAAGCTGATTTGGATCGCGCTCGGGTGCGTGTGTCATGACGATGCCCAGCATCTTCACTGCGAGCGACGTTTCCTGATATTCGTTGATGAGACCGACGATCTGCACGAGCGGACCGGTGACGCGTCCGCAAACCATGTTGAAGGCAATCAGCGAGCCGATCGTCAGACTGCCGTCGAACACGTCGAGCGTGCCGAGTCCGAGGATCGAGATCTGCATGATCTTCTCGATGCCCTGCGTGCTGACATTGGCGAGCGCCGCCATGCGCGCGACGCTCGCGCGACGCCGCACACCGAGTGCAACGGCATCGTTCCATGCCTGGATGCGCACAGGCTCCATTGCGAGGGATTTGATCGTGCGCATTCCGTGGATGGTTTCGACGAGCTGCCCCTGGCGTGCGCCCTCGGCCTGATAGAGGTTTTCGAGGTGCCGTCGAAATGTCGGGACCATGCCCGCGATGATCATTGCGATGACGGCCGAGAAACCGAGCACCACCAAGTTCAGTTTGACGCTGTAGAGCAAAAGCAGCACGAGGATCAGCGGTAGCGCGACCGCGTCCAGCAGGGTCTGGAAGAGGCGGCCGGTGAGGAAATGCCGGATCGTTTCCGTCTGCTGAAGGTGGCGTGTGATGATGCCGGCCGTCGTGCTTTCGAAAAAAAACATCGGCAGGCTCAGCAGGTGCCGGAAGACACGCGAGGCGAGCCGCGCGTCAATCTTGCTTGTCAGAAAGGTCATCAAATACTGGCGCGTATAGCTGAAAACGCCATCGAAGGCGGTCAGCACCGCGAAGATCAGCACCATGGTGACCAGCGTCTGCGTGCTGCGATGCGTGATCACCTTGTCGATGAGGATCTGGAACATCAAGGGAGTCGCAAAGGCGATCGCGGTCGACATCAAGGCTGCGACGCCGACGTCGCGCAGGTAACCACGATGGCGCATAATTTCGGGCAGGAACCAGCGCAACCCGAAAGGCCGTGTTTCGATGTTGTGCTTGCGCGCGCGTCGGCAGGCGATAAGCGTACCCGACCAGGCCGCAAGGAAGTCCGCCCGCGAGATGAATTTTGTGCCGTCCTGCTCGGATTGCGGATCGAGCACCGTCACCTGTGGCCCGTCTGCATTCTCAACCACGTCAAGCAGCACGATCCAGTGCCCGCCCTGTATCATGACCATGAGCGGAAACGCTTCGCTCAGATTGTTCAAGCGGTTCCAGCGACAGCCACGCAAAAGCCGGCCTTCGAGGCCGACTTCGGTCATGACGCGCAATACCGATCCCACCGTGTCGGTATCCGAAAAGCCGCTGAAATTTTCCGGCTTCAGGACAATGCCGCGGTGAAGCGCCAGCACGAAGAGACAGCGCAGCGCGGTGTGATGGGGCGGGAGGGTGAAGACCGGTTTGAAGGTCATGAAGCGTGCGTCGCTGCCTGGCGGGAACGACGGCCGACCATGCGCGAACGCCCGCACCAACCGTGCGACGACGCGAGGCAAACCGGGCGACAGACAAGACGCATGAGCTGAGAGCCTCGCGACACAGGTGCGGCCCTCATCCCAATCAGGACACGAGGTCGGAACCGCTAAGCTCAGGCCTAAGGTGGCAAACTTGCGTGATGCTTGCCGGGGGCGGTGTCAGCCGCCCGCGCCGTTCTGCTCGCGTACTTGCTCTTCTTCTTCACGCGCGTAATCGGCGAGCGCGCAGGCTGCGCAGCGGGCCGGGTGGAATTGTAGCGCTTCGTCGGAAAGGGGCTCGTCACAGTCGAAACAGTACAGGAATGAATTGCTCATGGCGGCCTCCGGCGCGTCGCGCGAATCAGTTTTCATTTGCGATTCTCGCGGTGGAACATGGCCAAGGCGTGGAGCCTTGACTGTACCTATGGTGCTGAATCGTCACCTCTGCCGGAACGCAAGTGCGGATCACGCGTTCGACACGAGACAATGCGGCTTTTGCCTGTCTGCGCGCCCGTGCGCTTGGCAGCGCATATCAGGAGGATGGTATGGCAGATCTGAGCGGAGAAAATGACCTGCGTCATCTCGAGCACGAAGCGGAGGTGGCCCGTGCGCGTCTGCAGCGGACGATCGCCGACATCAAGGATCCGCAAACTGTAGAGAACGCCAAGCGCGAGGCTATGGACCAGGCCGAGCGGCTGAAGGATCAGGTTGTCGGCTATATCAAGGACGCCAAGGACAATGCGCTTGGCCAGATGCGGGACACGAGCACGCGCCAGACCAGTGAGTTTTCGCGCAAGCTCCAGCGCACGGCGATCGAGAACCCGATTCCCGTCCTCCTCATCGGCGCAGGTCTCGGCTGGCATCTTTATCGCAAGCCGCCTATCACCACGGCCCTGCTGGCCGCCGGCGTCTACGGTCTCGCCCGAAACTGGAACGGCGCCGCCGACGAGCGCGCCTGGCGCGACCCTTATTCCAGCAACGCGCCGCGCGGCTACGTGCCCGGCGGCGTTGCGGGTTACGGCTATGACGAGGTAACAGACGTCGCCGGCGCAGCGGACCGCGTCAAGTCCGCAGCCACGCGGGCATCCTATCAAGCTGAAAACGCAGTGTCCGACGTGCGCGACGCCGTGGGCGAGGCGCGGGACGGTGCCAGCGGCGCGGCTGGGTCCATGAAGGACTCTCTCCGCGAGGCCGGTGGAAATCTCGTCGGCCAGATCAGCGAGACCTATGCCGCGGCCTCCGAAAAGGTGCAGGATCTCGCGAAGACCGCAGTAGATCGCGTCCAGCCTGCGTTGGATCGGGTGCAGCCTGCCGTCGACCGTCTCCGCCCGGCCATGGATCGGGTGAAGCCATTCCTCGATGAAAGCCATCGCGGTCAACTCGGCATGCTCCTGGTGCTGGCGGGCGCGGGCGCCTTTGCAGGTGGCCTGCTGCGCTCGACCGAGACAGGCCGTCGCTGGACGGAGCAGGCACGCGACAATCTGCAGGATGGCTGGGATCAATTGCGGGAACGCGCCGCAGACATCCATCCCGACGAGTGGGGTGCGCAAGTCGCGGACACGGCGCGTCAGACGGGCTCTCGCCTAGCTGAGACGACGTCGCATATGCGCGACAGCGCCGGTGCACGGGCAGCGGCATTGCGGGACCGGGGCGAGGTCTTCACCCGCAAGGCGCGCGATACGAGCGCCGATCACCCGCTGCTGCTCTCGGCTATCGGCCTCGCCGTTGGCGCCGTGCTGGGTGGCGCAATCCGCCAATCAGCGATGGAAAACCGCACCTTTTCCGAAGCGGCGAAGGCCCTGAAGGAAGGAGCTGGAGATGCGTTCCGGGAGGGTGTTCGGGAGGTGACCGAGCGCGCCAGCGGCATCGCCGACGGCCTGCGGGACGCCACATCGGGCGCCTCGGACAAACAGGCACCCGCGAAGACCGATGCCACCCGCGAGCGGCGCGTCTCGGCCTGAGCGGCCCGGCATAGGGAGGCGGCGATGGCGCGCGAGATGAACATCAGCATTCCGCACCAGCTTGGTGCGGAAGAGGCCACGCGCCGCCTGCGCGAGGGCCTCGAACGCATGCGCGTAGACTATGGCTCGCGCCTGGCGGCCGCCGACATCGCCTGGACCGCCAGCCACGCCGATCTCAGGGTCGGCGCGCTCGGTCAATTGATCGACGGAACGCTCGATGTCACCGACGATCAGGTTAACGTCGCCGTGCGGCTTCCGTGGGTGCTGGCGGCAATGTCGGACAAGGTCGCCGCCTTCCTGAAGAGGACCGGCAGCGACACGCTGCGCCTGGAGCCGCCGAAGAACGGCTGACCCTATTCCGCAAGAAAATTTTCGGGGCAGGCGACGAGCCTGCGTCGGATGTCTTCAATGAGCCACCGGCCCGCGCGGCCCGGCGCGCGCCCGCGCTCGTGCACTACCTGGATCGTGAGTGCGACCGGTGCCGCGCCCGCGATGTTAAGCCGTTTGAGCCTGCCATCGGCAATGGGTCCGTCCACCATGTGCGTCGGCATGTTGCACCAGCCGAACCCCTCGATCAGATAGTCGAGCCGCGTGCCCAGATCTGCGAAGCGCCAGATCTTCTGGCTGACGATGCCGCCGAAGCTGTTTTGGCTGAGCGGCGTGCGGTCGGTCAGCACGAGTTGCACTTCGGCTTCCAGCATCTCGCGTGTGAGGGCTCCCTCGATCGCTGCCAGCGGATGGTGGCTGGCGACCACCGGGATCATGGGAATGCGCGTCAGGAATTCCGATTCGAGGTCGCGCGCGCCGGCCTCGCTCAGGAAGGAGTTCAGCGCCAGCCGCGCCACGCCGTCGCGAAGCCTCTGCTCGGGCCCTCCCAGCCCTTCCGTGAAGACCGATACAGGGAGGTTTTCGAACGTCTGGCTTAGCGCCTTGAGGCTCGCCATCAGAACGGAATTCGGAAAGATTGCATCCACGGCCAGTGTGAGCTCCGGCTCGAGGCCCGCCGCCATTCCTGCCGCCCGCGCCTTCAGGACGCGCGCGCCCTCGACGAGTCGCTGCGCGTCTCCAAAAATGGCGTGTCCCGCCTCGTTCAGTCGGGGCGTTTTGCCGGATCTGTCGAAAACGGGCGTTCCCAGCGTGGACTCAAGGCCCTGCATCGACTGGCTGATAGCCGATTGCACGCGCCCCAGCCGCCGCGCTGCCGCTGAAAAGCTGCCGGTATCGGCAACGGCGAGAAAGATGCGGAGCTGGTCAAGTGTCAGATTTTCAATCATCCATCACCGTCCAAGATGGAAACCATCGCTTTTTTGCCAATTGTTATGATGCATCATCCGGTCCATCTGTCCATCACGAACGAGATTCACCGAAAGGACATTCGCCATGACCCATGCCCCCGCACAGCTCGCCCGCCTCGATGACGCTGCCCTCGACCTGCTCTTCCTCGAGGCGCGCACCCATAATGCGTGGCTGGACCGGCCCGTGCCCGAAAACCTGCTCCGCGAGGCGGTCGAGCTCACGAAAATGGCCCCGACCAGCGCCAACAACTCGCCGATGCGTCTGGTCTTCATTCGCTCCCCGGAGGCCAAGGAGCGGCTGAAGGTCACCTTGTCACCCGGCAACGTGGAAAAGACGATGGCGGCTCCGGTCACGGCCTTGCTCGGCTACGACCGCGAATTCTACGAGCAATTGCCGCGCCTCTTTCCGCATGCAGATGCGCGGGCCTGGTTCGTCGGCAACGAAGCTTTCGCGAACGACAGCGCCTACAAGAACGGCACGCTGCAGGTCGCCTATTTCATCATGGCCCTGCGTGCGCTTGGGCTCGACACAGGCCCGATGACCGGCTTCGATGCCGACAAGGCCGATGCAGAATTCTTCCCCGGCGGGAAGATCCGCTCCAATATTCTCGTCAACATCGGCTACGGCGACGCGACCAAGCTTTTTCCCCGTTCGCCGCGCCTGTCCTTTGACGAAATTGCGCGTTTCGTCTGATTCCTGAAACTGAAATAGCAGGCACCTCCGATGACAAAAATCACCATTCTGCCGCCCTCGCTCGCACCCTATCTCCATGCGGCGCTGCGCATCGTGGCGGGCCTGCTTTATCTTGAGCATGGTACGTCCAAGCTGCTCGGCTTCCCGCATGACGTCCATTACGACGGCCTGCAGTTCGTTTCCCTCATGGGCCTTGCTGGCGTGCTCGAGATGGTCGGCGGGTTTTTGATCCTGATCGGCCTGTTTACGCGGCCGGTCGCCTTCGTGCTGTCTGGCATGATGGCGGTGGCCTATTTCATGGCGCACGGCTCGAAGGGCTTTTTCCCCGCGCTCAACGGGGGCGATGCCGCCATTCTGTTCTGCTTCGTCTTCCTCTATCTCGCATCCGTAGGCCCCGGCCCCTTCAGTGTCGATGGGTCGCGCGACTGAGCTCCCTGCGGGGCCGCTCGACGAAAGGATCTGACCATGAGCCAGAAAGCTCTGACCGCCATTCATGCAAGCCCGCCGGCACATTGGGTCGGTGACGGCTTTCTCGTCCAACCGCTGTTCGCCTCCCTCGCCTTCGGGCAGGAGGTGAGCCCGTTCCTGATGCTGGACTATGCAGCCCCGCATCAGTTCAAGCCCTCGGCCAAGCCGCCGGGCGTCGGTGCCCATCCCCATCGCGGTTTCGAGACGGTCACCATCGTCTACGAGGGTGAAGTCGAGCACCGCGATTCCGCCGGAAATGCCGGCAAGATCGGTCCCGGCGACGTGCAATGGATGACGGCGGGCTCCGGCGTCCTGCACGAAGAATTCCACTCGCGCGATCATGCCGCGCGCGGCGGCAGCGTCTCGATGGCGCAACTCTGGGTCAATCTGCCCGCCAGCGACAAGAAGGTCGCGCCGCGCTACCAGACGGTTCTCGCAGGCACGATTCCGACCCTCGAAATCGCCGATGGCAAAGGCGCTTTACGTGTCGTCGCGGGTACTTATGGCGAGGCGAAGGGACCGGCGAAGACGTTCACGTCGCTGAACGTCTGGGACGTGACACTGCAAGCCGGCGCAGCGCTCGATCTTGCGATCACGCCCGGCGACAACGTCCTCGTGGCGCTCCTCTCGGGCAAGGTCGCAGTGGGGGCGGACAAGGCGTCGGGAACCGGCTTGCTGACGTTCAGCACGGCGGGAGACAGCATTGCGCTTCGGGCGGAGGCAGACACAAAGCTGCTCGTTCTGTCTGGCCGGCCGCTCGCTGAACCGATTGCGCATTATGGCCCCTTCGTCATGAACAGCGAGGCGGAGATCCGCGAAGCCATCGACGATTTTCGTCGCGGGAAGATGGGGCGACTCGAAGAATTCGCCTGACGCATTGGTGACTGCGTGAGGCGATCAGGGTGCAAAGCGGATCTGGCCGGCGGGCGTCACGTCGTAGCCGGTGAGATCCGCAGCACGGCCGCCCATCCGCGCGCTTCGAAGCAAATGCAAAAGCGCTTGCAGGGGCGCGCGAAAATAATCGCTCTGCCGGATCAGCAGATCGAAGTGCTCCCACAACAAGGGCACGAAATCGAGCCCTGCCGCCCGCGCCGCGCTGCGCGTGGCGATGCCGCAATCGCCCCTCCCCGAGGCGATGGCGGCGGCGAGATCGGGCCCGGTGAGGCAGGGCGGATCGAGCCGGTTCAGATCCGCCTCCTTCACACCAGCCTTGCCGAGGAGGATATCGAGCAGCATCTGCGCGCCCGCGCCCTTCTGCCGGACGGCCACGCGCGCCCGGCTCGTCAGCACGTCGCCGAAAGTCGCGATGTCCTTCGGGTTTCCACGCGCCACCAGCAGACCCTGTTCGCGCCGCGCGAAGCCCACGAGCACACCGTCATGCAGGCCGGCCAGACGCTGCACGACCAGCGGATTGGCGTCGTCCGTGTCGGCCAGATGATAGTGGAGTCCGGCCGCGACGACCTCGCCCCGGAGCAATCGCTCGACGCCGGCCTCTGTCCCTTCGGGCAGGGTGGCGAGGCCTGAGCCCGACTCCCGCAATGCCCATTCGAGCAGTGCGTCCTGGCTTCCACCGACAATGGGCGGCGCTTCGCGCCCGCGCATGCCCGTGGGCGTGGCGAGGCCGGACATCACCCAGCGGTCCAGCTCATGGCGCGGAAAAAGCCATTTGCCAGTCACCTTCGTACAAGGGATCGCGCTTTCGGAAACGAGCTCGTAGAGCTTCCGCTCCTTGAGCCGAAGATAGTCGGCTGCTTCGGAAGTGGTCAGATATTCCATCCTGCGTTCTTACGCGCCGGCCTGCGCCAATTCAAGTATTTGACAACTTCGAAACAAGTGCAGACATCAGCGGGTGGAGGACGCGTATGATGGACGGCGTGGGAGCCTGGCAACTCGTGGTTTCGGGTGATCCAGCCCTGTTTGCAATCGTGCGGCTCTCGCTTACCGTGAGCCTCGCCGCAGTCGCCCTGGCGGCGCTTGTCGGCTTGCCTCTCGGGGGCGTGCTGGCCCTGACGCGCTTCCCCGGACGCGGCGTCATCATCGTCATCGTCAACGCCTTCATGGGCCTGCCCCCGGTGGTCGTGGGGCTCGCGGTCTATCTGCTGCTGTCGCGATCCGGCCCGCTTGGCTCCCTCGGCCTGCTGTTCACGCCGGGTGCGATGATCGTCGCCCAGGCCATTCTCATCACGCCGATCATCGCCGCGCTAACCCGCCAGACAGTCGAGGATCTCTGGCTCGAATATCGCGACGAGATGAACGCCATGGGCGTGCGCCCGCTGGCGAGGCTCGCAACCCTGCTTTTCGATGCCCGTATCAGTCTTTTTACCGCTTTGCTCGCGGGGTTCGGCCGCGCTGCCGCAGAGGTCGGCGCGGTGATGATCGTGGGCGGCAACATCAACGGCTTCACGCGCACGATGACGACGGCCATCGCGCTCGAGACATCCAAGGGCGACCTGCCGGTGGCACTGGGCCTCGGCTTCGTTCTGGTCACGCTGGTTCTCGCCATCAACGCCAGCGCCTGGGGCCTGCGCGCCTGGGCCGAACGGCAGGCCGGTTGATATGCGCGGAATCATGAGCGATCTGCCCCTCCGCCTCGAGAACGTCGGCCTCGCCATCGGCGCGACCACGCTGCTGCGCGACATCGATCTCACGATCCTGCCCGGGGCGCCGACCTTGATCGTCGGCCCAAATGGAGCGGGCAAGAGCACGCTCCTGCGCCTCGCCATGGGCCTACTTGCGCCCGGCACAGGCCGGGTGACCTGGGGTGGACGCACGGACCCTGCGCCACGCCGCCGCGCCATGCTGTTCCAGCGGCCCGTCATGCTGCGCCGCTCCGTCGCGGGCAACATTGCCTATGCCCTGAAGCAGGCGGGAGTGCCCCGCGCCCGGCGAGTTGCTCGTATCGAGGCGCTGCTCGAGCAGGCGGGCCTGACTGCGCTGGCGGCGCGCCCCGCGAGGCGTCTGTCGGGCGGCGAACAGCAAAGACTCGCACTGGCGCGGGCGCTGGCGCGCGATCCGGAATTGCTCCTGCTCGACGAGCCCACAGCCAATCTCGATCCTGCCGCGACCCGCGCGGTGGAAGAGATCATCGCCGCCGCCGCATCCGGCGGCATCAAGATCCTCATGGCCTCGCATGATCTCGGGCAGGTCCGCCGTCTCGCAGGCGACGTGCATTTTCTCGTGGCCGGCACCTTGCGCGAAAGCGCGCCGGTTGGGGAGTTCTTCGACAGGCCATCCAGCCCCCAGGCGCAGGCGTTCCTGCGCGGCGACATCGTCAACGACCCATAAAAGAGAACGGCACCATGATCGGACGGCTTACATTCGTGCTGGCTTTCTGCCTCAGCGCTATCGCACCATCGGGCGCAAAGGCGCAGGAGTTCATCACCATCGCCTCGACCACGTCGACGCAGGATTCAGGCCTGTTCGACTACCTCCTGCCGCGCTTCAAGGCGAAGACGGGCCTCGACGTGAAGGTGATCGCACAAGGAACGGGGCAGGCGCTCGACACCGCACGACGTGGCGATGTCGATGTGGTCTTCGTTCACGCCAAACCACAGGAAGAAAAGTTCGTGGCGGAAGGGCAGGGCGTGAAGCGCTTCGACGTCATGTACAACGACTTCGTCCTCATTGGCCCCAAGAGCGACCCGGCGGGCATCAAGGGCTCCAAGGATATCCTCGCGGCGCTGAAAACCATCCAGACAAAAACCGCGCCCTTTGTCTCGCGCGGCGACAAGTCCGGCACGCATGCGGCCGAACTCGCCCTCTGGCAGCAGGCGGGGGTCGATATAGCCGCGCGGAAAGGCCCGTGGTATCGCGACATCGGGCAGGGCATGGGCGCTGCCCTTAACACGGCCAAGGCGATGGGGGCTTATGTGCTCTCCGATCGCGGCACGTGGATCTCCTTCAAGGGCAAGGACGATCTCGACATCGTGGTCGAAGGCGACAAGCGCCTCTTCAACCAATACGGCGTCATCCTCGTGAACCCGGCAAAGCACCCCGATGTGAAGGTCGCGCTCGGTCAGGCCTTCGTCGACTACGTGCTCTCGCCCGAGGGACAGGCTGTGATCGCCGGCTACAAGATCGGCGGGCTCCAGCTGTTCTTCCCAAATGCCGAGCCTCGAGAGTGAGATCACCGGTTGCAATGGCGGCGATGGCCTGTACACCATCGCGGCCATGTCACCATCAGCGCAAGACCGCCATGACACCGAGCCCTCAACCGCAGGCAGGCAGGACCTGCCGGCGGTTCTGACGGCGCTCGACCCGGCGCGGGCAATGTTCTTCCAGCTTCTGTCCCCCGTAGCGCCGCGTTCCGTGCCGCTGGAGGCCGCTGCGGGCCTCGTGGGGGCAGGCTCGCCGCCGCTCGCAGCCGGCGTGCCCGCGAGCGCCCGCGCCGCCCGCGACGGCTGGGCCATGCGCGCCAACGATCTCGCGGGCGCGTCTTCCTACTCGCCCGTGTTGCTGCGCAAGCCGCCTGTCTGGGTCGATCTGGGCGAGCCCCTTCCGGAGGGATGCGACTGCGTGATCGACGCGCAAGGCGTGGAATCGGCGGGCGCGATGTTTCAGGTGCTCGTCGAGGCCTTCCCCGGCGAGAACATCCGCCGTGCTGGCGAAGATCTCTCCGCAGGCACGAACCTTGTGCGCGAAGGCCACGAACTCGACGCGCTCGACATCCTCGCCCTGCGCAGCGCGGGTGCGGCCGAGGTCGCAGTCCGTCGCCCACGGGTTCTCGTTCTCGATATTCCCGCCGTTGACGGCACGCGGGCCAGCGCGGATCTTATAGCGCAGCTCGCACGCGCCGCCGGAGCGCAGGTGACACTCGCGCGGGCGAAAGATCGAACGCAACCTGCCCTTCTCGCGGCGCTCGACACAGGTCAAGCAGAACTCGTGCTGACCATCGGCGGTACGGGAAACGGTCGGCATGACGCCGCCGTTCAGGCTCTCGCCTCCGACGGCACCACACTCGCCCACGGCCTCGCGATGCACCCGGGCCGCTCAACCGCGCTGGCGACGATCCAGGGCGTGCCCGTTATTGCCTTGCCTGCAAGCCCCGATCACGCGCTCGCCGCATGGTGGGCGCTCGTCGAGCCCGGGATCGACAGGCTCACCGCTCGCGCGCGGCGCCGGGAGATCACGCTTGCGCTCGGGCGTAAGATCGCATCGCAGGTTGGCATGGCGGAGGTCGTTCTGCTCGAACGGTGTGGCGATACATTGGTGCCCATCGCAACGGGCGATCTCCCTTTGCACCGTCTCGTACAGGCCACGCACTTCTGCATCGTGCCAGCGGGCAGCGAAGGCCACGCGCCCGGCGAATCCGTCACGGTGCGTTCCATTCGCCCTTTCGCATGAGCCTTTCATGAACGAGAAGACTTCCGGCACGCGCGACGCCATCGCGCAGGATCAGTTCCTCACCATCCTTTCGCGTGAAGAGGCGATCTCGCGCTTCGATGCAGTGCTGTTCCCACGCGCGGTCACGCAGGAAACACGGCCGCTTGCGCAGGCTCTCGGCGCGGCGCTGGCTGGCGATGTAGTGACGCCCATCGACGTGCCGCCCTTCGATCGATCGAACGTGGACGGCTTCGCCGTGCGCGCGGCCGACACCGCGAGCGCGGCGGAATCGAGCCCTGTCCGTCTCTCGTTGAACGCAGAGCAGATCGCCTGCGGCATCGCACCGAGCATCATTGTCGCATCACTCAAAGCCACGCCCATCGCAACAGGCGGTCCCGTGCCGCGCGGCGCGGATGCGATGGTGATGATCGAGCAGACGGAACCGGCCGGCGAGGCCATCGACCTCCGTCGCGCGGCGACACCGGGACAGTTCATTTCCTACGCGGGTTCGGACTTGGCGCGCGGCGAAATCCTGTTGCGTGCAGGCACACTCGTCGGCTCACGTGAGATTGGCATGCTCGCAGCCTGCGGCCTTTCGCACGTCACCGTCGCACGCCGCCCGCGCGTTGCGATCCTCTCCACGGGTGATGAACTCGTGCAGCCAGGTACGCCTCTTGCCCCGGCGCAGATCTACGACAGCAACGGCGCCATCGTGGCAGCGGCAGTGACGGAAAACGGCGGCGAAGCGGTGTTTCTCGGTGCTATCCCCGACGACGAGGAAAAGCTGGAAGGGGCCATGCGCGCGGCACTCGACGACTGCGACATGCTCATCCTTTCGGGCGGCACGTCAAAGGGCGCAGGCGATGTCTCGCATCGCATCGTCAGTCGTCTCGGCTCCCCCGGAATTGTCGCGCATGGCGTCGCGCTAAAACCGGGCAAGCCGCTTTGCCTCGCCGTCTGCGACGGCAAACCGGTCGTCATCCTCCCGGGGTTTCCGACCTCCGCGATGTTCACCTTCCACGACATGATCGTGCCCGTGCTGCGCCGCATGGCGGGCCTGCCCCTGCGCGCCGATTCCCGGCTGCACGCCCGGCTGCCTGTCCGCGTTTCCTCCGAGCTCGGCCGCACGGAATTCGTGATGGTCTCGCTCGTCGCGGGAGACGAGGGGCTCCTCGCCTACCCGACAGGAAAGGGCTCGGGTGCAATCACATCCTTCGCGCAGGCGGATGGTTTTGTGCGCGTCGAGGCCCTCGCCGATCAGGTCCCGGCAGGCAGCGAGGTGGAGGTCACCTTGTTTACGCCGCACATTCGCGTCCCAGACCTCGTGGTCATCGGCAGCCATTGCGTCGGGCTGGATCTGGTGACGGGGCCGCTCGCGCGCGATGGTCTTCTCGTTCGCTCCATCGCGGTCGGAAGTCTCGGGGGGCTGGCGGCGGCGCGGCGCGGAGAATGCGATCTCGCACCGATCCATCTGCTGGACGAGGCGAGCGGCGTTTACAACAAGGCCTTTCTGGCAGAGGGCCTTGACCTCGTCGAAGGCTGGCGTCGCATGCAGGGTATCGTCCATCGCATCGGCGATCCGCGCTTCGCGGGGCTCGATGCGAAAGAGGCCGTAGCAGTGGCCCTGCGAGATTCAGCCTGCCTCATGGTCAACCGGAACCAGGGCGCGGGCACGCGAATCCTGCTCGACCGCCTGCTCAATGGTGCGAGGCCGGATGGCTACTGGAACCAGCCACGCTCGCATAATGCGGTGGCGGCAGCGGTCGCGCAGAACCGCGCCGACTGGGGCATGACCATAGCGCCCGTCGCGGCGGCCTACGGGCTGGCTTTCCTGCCGCTGATGGAGGAGCATTACGATTTCGCGCTTGTCATGAAACGCAAGGACAAGCCTGCGGTGCAGGCATTTTTGAAGTCTCTGCACGCCGCTGAGAGTCGCGCTGCGCTCCATGCTGCCGGTTTTCGCCCGGCCTGAGATCAGGCCTGGTCGCCGATCCTGGCAAGCTCTTCGGCCGCGCTGAGATCATCCGGCGTGTTCGCGTTGAAGAACGGATCGAGCGGCACGATCGGCCATTCCACGGTCGCGAGAGAATATCGTGCCGTCCAGCGGTCGATCTTGCGGCAATCTTCGACGACAAGCGCATGGCGCAGATCGTGACGCAGGGCGACGCTCCAGAGCCCGATCACGGGATGCGTCTGGTCGCCCGATCGCGCGACTGCGAGAACCGCGTGTTGCTCGCGGCACGCCGACTGAAACCGTGCCACGAGATCGCGCGGCAGGAAGGGGCAGTCGGCTGCGGCGCTGACGACCCATGCCACATCCGGGTGATGCAATGCGGTCCAGTCGAGCGCTGCCAGAATGCCCGCGAGCGGCCCCGCAAAATCGGGCACATCGTCGGCGACAACGGGCAGGCCGAACGCGGCGAAACGCGCAGGATCGCCATTGGCATTGAGGATCAGCCCATCGCACTGCGAAGCCATGCGCTCGATCACATGCGCCAGAATGGGCCGCCCCGCAATGGTGCGCATCGGCTTGTCGCCGCCGCCCATTCGTCGCGAAAGGCCGCCAGCGAGAATGACCCCCAGCGTCGCCGTATGATCATAAGTCATCGCCGCCACCCTTGCGTTTCGAGCGCGAAGATTCCTCCTCAACTGATGCGAGATCCTGATCGAAGACGATGCGCTCCTGTCCGGCCAGCGCCACGAAACGTTTGCCGCGCGCGCGACCCACAAGTGTCAGCCCCACCTGCCGCGCAAGCTCCACGCCCCAGGCCGTGAAGCCGGATCGCGAGACAAGGATCGGGATTCCCATGCGCACTGTCTTGATGACCATCTCCGACGTGAGCCGCCCCGTGGTGTAGAAGATCTTGTCGGCGGGGTCGATCGCGTTGCGGTACATCCAGCCTGCGATCTTGTCGACGGCATTGTGGCGCCCGACATCTTCCATGTAGCAGATCGGCACGCCCTCCCTGCAGAGCACGCAGCCGTGGATGGCGCCTGCGGCGAGGTAGAGGGATGGCGTCGTATTGATAACGTGCGTCATCCGGTAGAGCCAGGATGTGCGCAGTTCCGCCTGCGGCAGAACGGCATCTTCAACAGCCTCCATCAGGTCGCCGAAAGCGGTGCCCTGTGCGCAGCCCGATGTCAGCGTCTTCTTCTTCAGCTTCTGCTCGAAATTCGTGCCGCGTTCTGTACGCACGACGACCACTTCGAGATCGTCGTCGTAATCGACACCGGTCACGACATCGTCAGGCTTCAGCATGTTCTGGTTGAGCAGGTAGCCGAGCGCCAGATATTCCGGGTAATCGTTGATCGTCATCATCGTGACGATCTCCTGCGCATTCAGGTAAAGCGTCAGCGCGCGCTCCACCGGCACACGGATTTCGATGGGCGCACCGTTCTGGTCGATTCCGCTCACCTTTTCGGTGAGGCGCGGATCGTCGGGCGAGGGCATGAGAGGTGCAGGGAACTCTCCAGTCATGCGCTCACTCGATTACGATGCGAGGAGCCGCGCGCGTTGCGCCACCGCCCGACAGCGAAGCCCACACCGTGGAAGCGATCATCTTGTATATCTGCGCATGGGGACTGTCGGGTTCGGTCGCAACAATCGGGCGACCCTCGTCGGAGGTCTCGCGGATCCGCATGTCCAGCGGGATCTCGCCAAGAAAGGGCACGTTCATTTTCGTGGCCTCGGCGCGGGCACCACCGTGACCGAAGATCGGCGAGACGTGCCCGCAATTCGGGCAGCAGAAGCTCGACATGTTTTCGATCACGCCGAGGATCGGTACGTCGACTTTCTGGAACATCGCGATGCCACGACGCGCGTCGATCAGGGCTAGATCCTGCGGCGTCGAGACGATGACTGCGCCCGCCAGCGGCGTCTGCTGCGCCATGGTGAGTTGCGCGTCGCCCGTGCCGGGCGGCATGTCGACGACGAGCACGTCGAGCTCGCCCCAGGCGACTTCGCGCAGCATCTGCGTGATCGCGGAGATCACCATGGGGCCGCGCCAGATCATCGCCGCGTCTTCCTCGACGAGGAAGCCGATGGACATGACCTTGACGCCGTAACGCTCCATCGGCTCCAGCATGCGCGGGCCGACGAGGCGGGGTTTTCCGCGCAGGCCGAGAAGGCGCGGCTGCGACGGGCCGTAGATGTCGGCGTCGAGGATGCCGACCTTCAATCCCAGAGCTGCGAGACCGAGCGCCAGATTGCTTGTGGTCGTCGACTTGCCGACGCCGCCCTTGCCGGATGCGACGGCGATGATGTGTTTCACACCCGGAAGCGCGGCGGCTTTCGACGTCGCGCGCGCCTGCGGAGCCCCCGCCGGAGCAGCTGCGCGCGGTGATGGAGCCTTGTCGGCGGTCAACCCGACCAGCGCCTGACGCACGCCCGGAAGCGCGCGGATAGCGGCCTCGGCTGCCGCGCGCACCGGCTCCATCGCTCCCGCCTCAGCGGCCTCGATGGTGATGGCGCAGATCACCTTGCCGTCGTTGACGACGATGCCGGTCATGCGTCCAGATGCGGCGAGCGAACCGCCACTTGGCAGCTTCACCTTTTCTAGCGCGTTCAGAATGTCGGTTTGGCTGAGGGACAAAACACTTCTCCGCTTACGATCCGGCAGGATCGTCCTTGTTGGTTTCGCGCGCACGCAGATAATCTTCGGATGTCATGATCGGTGGCCGCTGCGGCGCGGCATGCGGATCGAAGCTCTCATTCATGACTGCCTCGACGCGGCAATTCTCGCACATGCGCACGACATCGATGCGGCGCGCATGGACGCCCGAAAACATCCAGTGCTTCTCAGCCAGCGTCGCAGCCACCTTTTCGATGGTGCTCTTCGTGCCGAAGGGGGTGCCGCAGCCGATGCAATGGAAGGGCTCTTCTTCCTTCAACACGCGCTGCGGTGCGCTCCAGGCCTGGAAGTCGAGTCGCGGCTGCAAGCTGATGACGTGCTCGGGGCAGGTCGCTTCGCACAGGCCGCATTGCACACAAAGGCTTTCGGTGAAGCGCAGCATGGGCTTTTCGGGATTGTCCGAGACCGCGCCGGTCGGGCAGGCCGTCACGCACGCATGACACAGCGTGCAGCCCGCGAAATCGACCTCGATGCCACCGAACGGCGCACCCCGTTCCAGCGTCACGACATCGACAGGCGCGGGCGCGGCCAGATGCAATTCGCGGAAGGTCGTTTCGAGCACGCCACGCTTGGCGCCGCGCGGAATGAAGCTCGCGGGACGCTGCGTCACAACGCCCGCAGGAAACGCGTCGAGCGCCCCGCGCAGGAGGTCGGGATCGTCTGTCCCGACGATGCGCACGAGATCCGCGCCGAAGCCGAGCGCGGCGACGATCCTGTTCGTCGTTTCAACCACGCCTTGCAGGCCCGACATGTCGTGCTTGGGCTTGCCGCGCGCCAGAAGCACCACGCCCGCAGCACCAAAGGCGAAGGCGCCCGCCAGAGTCTCGGGGCCGACTTGTGTCGTCTCGTTCACACGCAGCGGCAGCACATGGGCGGGCAGGCCAGCGCCGAAGCGCGCGAGCGCATCGATCAGCGGCTCTCCGTGATCGCCGTCATGAATGAGCACGATGGCCTGCTTGCCGCCCGCCTGTGTGTAGGTGCGCAGCAGGGTGCGCAGGCGCCGCATCAGCGCGTCGGCGCTGGGCAGCGCATAGGCGGCTGCGCCCGTAGGACAAACGGATGCGCAGGCGCCGCAGCCAGCGCAGACATTCGTGTCGATGGACACATGATTGCCGTTGGGCGTGATCGCGCCCGTGGGGCAGAGATCGAGGCAACGCACGCAGCCGGTGATTTTCGAGCGCGAATGCGCGCAGAGCGAATCCGTGAACTGGATGTAGCGCGGCTTGTCGAAGGTGCCGACGAGTTGTCCCGCCTCCGCAATGGCTTTCTCAACACCGGCGCGGTCGCGCGGATCGGCGCGCAGATAGCCCGGCCGCAACTCGACGGCGGGAAACAGCGGCATGTCGCCGGTGAGATCGAGGATGATGTCGCAGGTGGACGTCGCGCCGTTGCGCGCAGGGCCGAAGACGAGCCGGTCGCGAGAAGAAGGCGCGGGCAGGGCGGTCTCGTCGACGGTGAGTTCGAACGCGCCGAGATGGCCGCGCGCATTTCGCACATGGCCCTTGAGGACAGGAAAATCGCGCAGGCGCGGCGGCGTCACATCGCCGGGGCGCGACAGCATGACGGTCACGTCGAGCTTGTCGGCCAGCCGCCGCCCGGCCTGGATGGCGACATCGTCGCGGCCGTAGACGAGCACCACGCCGCAGCTTTCCAGCGTGACGAGCGAGATCGGGGGCATTTCTTCGCGCGCCGCAGCGATCAGCGCGGCAGCCTTGGGCCCGCTGCGCGCGGCCTCGTTCGACCAGCCGCCCGTCTCGCGAATATTGACGAAGGTCAGCGCGGCGCTCGCACCCATGTCGTCGGCCACCTCGCTGAAGAGGGGAGCCTCCTGTGTGCAGGCGACGGTGACGGGGCCACCCTCGGCAAGCGCGGCCTTGAACATCTCGATCTGCGCGCCGCAGAGCTGATCGGCCCGGTCGATCCGCCCGCCGCAGCCCTTGGCCAGCGCATCGGGATCGAGCGGCATGGTCTTCTCGCAGGTGCAAACCAGCAGACGAGGCGCAGCACCGCTCATTGAAATCTCTCCAGGCCGGCGGCGAGTGGCCGCCTTCCATTTCCATAAGGCCCAAACCGGCGCCGACCAAGCGGTAGATAGGCATGAGGGGGTGAGATGGCGAGGGTGGATCCCATGGGCGCGGACGGAAGCCAAATCTTGACAAAGAGATTATATTCCTATAAATAGGCACGATTGATTATAATGGATTATGGTGCCCGTTGCCATTCGCTGAATTTCAACCTGAGCTACACGCGCTGCGCGGTGTGCTCGCCGGCATTTCGCTGGACCTAAAATTGATGCGCCTCGCGTATCTGTTCAAGGCCTACAGCCCTGATCAGCCTCGCGTGCCTGCTGGAAATCCGGACGGGGGGCAATGGACCAGCGGCGGCGGCGATGGTTCGTCCACGGATCCTTTCGCGGACTTTGTTCCTGAAGGGATTGAAGACCAATACGCCCAATCGAACTTGCCGGCGCCCATGAACGATGGGCCGCCGCCGAAGGGCCCGAAATGGACCGTTGTTGCGAGGGTTGCTGCAGGTGGTTTGGCGCGGGCGATTCAGGATGGCAGCGCGGCACAATTCATCAGCACGCTGACCGAGAACGCCACTTGGACTGTGGCGAAAATCAACGAAATTTATGCGGTTTTGGATAATCCGAAGTCGCTCGAGGAATTAAACAGTTTGGTGGACAGCCCTGCATCGGGTTATCAGATTCACCATATCGTGGAGCAAGGCCCGGCAAGTAAGGAAGGCTATACACGTGCGGAGATTGAAACCCCTACTAATCTGGTGAGGGTGCCGACGCTGACGCATTATGACGTAACTGCGTATTACGCGAGAAAGCAGGGAGAATTAGGGGACAGGTCGCCACGCGAGTATCTCAACGGCAAAGCCTGGTACGTACGTCGGGAATTCGGTTTAGATACGCTGCGGAAATTCGGGGTTTTAAAATGAAAAGAAATATAGCAACTCAGAGGTCTTCCCAAGCCCTCGTCGACCAGTTCGTTACTTTCGCAACCGAACAAGGCGCCATGGTGGCAAACAACGATACGCGCCGCGCCAATTGGTTGTTCGATCAGTTGGCAATCATAGAAAACGAACTTGCGGCGCGTGGCGATAAAGGCATGCTGCTGAGGCTTCTTCAACATCCCGATGATTGGGTGCGCCTCATCGCAGCTAAGAAGGTATTTGCTCTAGCACCAGAGATGTCGAGGAAGGTTCTAGAGGATCTTGAAGCTTCCAAGACGGCGCCGGCGTGCTTCGACGCCGGGATGGCACTGATGTATTTGGACAAAGGAATTTGGGTGCCCAAATAGCTTTGGGGCGCATTGCCTGAAGGCATGGCACAAACGTCCCCGCCGTCCTTGCGAGGAGTGCAGCGACGCGGCAATCCCGGAGTCGCGAGACTGCTCTGGATCGCTTCGCTTCGCTCGCGATGACGGCAACTGGCTTCCGCGTGTGCAACTTGAGGAGTCGGAAATGACGAACGTGGTCCCGATACGGGCGCTGTCCCAAGCTCTCGTCGACCAGTTTGTAACGTTCGCCATTGAACAAGGTGCCATGGTAGCAAACAACGATACGCGCCGCGCCAATTGGTTGTTCGATCAGTTGGCAATCATAGAAAACGAACTGACAGCCCGTGGCGATAAGGGCATGCTGTTGGGACTGCTCCAACATCCAGATGCTTGGGTGCGCCTTGTTGCCGCGCAGAAAATGGTTGGCGAAGCACCAGAGATGTCGAGGAAGGTTCTAGAGGATCTTGAAGCTTCCAAGACGGCGCCGGCGTGCTTCGAAGCCGGGATGGCACTGATGTATTTGGACAAAGGAATTTGGGTGTCGAAATAGCTTGTGCCCATCGCCTAAAGACAGGGCACAAACCTCCCCGCCGTCCTTGCGAGGAGCGAGCGACGCGGCAATCCAGGCGCTGCCGGGACCGCACTGGATCGCTTCGCTTCCTCGCGATGACGGCAACTGGCTTCGGCGTGTGCGACTTGAGGAGTCGGAAATGACGAACGTGGTTCCGATACGGGCGCGGTCCCAAGCACTCGTCGATCAATTCGTCGCGTTCGCAATCGAACAAGGCGTCATGGTATCAAATACGGATACACGCCGAGCCAATTGGCTGTTCGATCAGTTGGCAATCATAGAAAACGAACTGGCGTCCCGTGGCGATAAGGGCATGCTGTTGAGCCTTCTCCAGCATCCGGATGCTTGGGTGCGCCTTATTGCAGCGAAAAAAGTATTCGCAATGGCACCAGAAACGGCAAGGAAGGTTCTCGAGGATTTGGAAGCTTCCAAGATTCAACTTGCGTGTTTCTACGCTGGGATGGCACTGATCAATTTGGACAGAGGAATCTGGGTGCCGAAATAGCTTTGGGCCGATGGCCTAAAGACAGGGCACAAACCTCCCCGCCGTCCTTGCGAGGAGCGAGCGACGCGGCAATCCAGGCGCTGCCGGGACCGCACTGGATCGCTTCGCTTCGCTCGCGATGACGGCGACGGGCTCATGCGCCTCCACAGACCCCCGCACCGCGCCCTACCAACCGCACCCCAATCTCCCATATAAGCGGCTGAGCTTCGTCCTCCGCCAGCCCGAGCCGCCCATGCACCGCCTGTCCGATCCAGACTGCCCCCTCGACCTTCCGCCCGGCTTCGAGCTGGTCACGCTGCGCGAGCATGGGGATGCCTTTGCGCATGCCTGCGCCGTCGCGCAGGAGGCGGGGGCGGGGACGCTGGTCTGGGTGCGGCGATACGATCTGGTCGAATTCGCCGTGGTGCTGGAGCCCGAGGAGCCGCTGGCCTCGGCGCGCCGCGCGCATTTCGCCGCCATGAACGCCATCGGCGATGCCATCTCGGCCCATTGTCCGCCCGAGCGGCAGGTCAGTTTCCGCTGGCCCGACAAGGCGCTGTTCGATGAGGGCCTGCTCGGCGGCGCACAACTCGGCTGGCCGCAAGACTGCGCGGAAACCGAGGTGCCCGCCTGGCTCGTCTGCGGAGTCATGCTGCGCTCCGCCGACATGATGCATGTCGATACGGGGCTCTCGCCCGACGGCACCTCGCTGATGGGCGAAGGTTTTGAGCTGGTGGACACAGAGGCGCTCATCGGCAGTTTCGCCCGCCACCTGATGACCGGCTTCGACCGCTGGAAAGAGCACGGCTTCAAGGCCGTGGCCGAGACGTTTTTTCAGCGCCTGCCAAAGGGCAAGGCCGGCGAGCGGCGCGGCATCGACACCAATGGCGACCTGCTCGTCCATGCGCCACTCGACAAGGGCCCGCCCGAGCGCACCCCGCTGGTCGCGGCGCTGGCGAAGGCCGATTGGTACGACCGTGCCCATCGCGCGCCAAAGCTCGGGTGAGGCGATGCCTAAGCTGCCCCGCACACTGCGCCTCGACCCCTCCGACACCTTCGTCTTCGAGCGCGCGGCGGAGCCCGGTGAATGGGCAGTGTCGGGCGCCTTCGCCTTCTGGGATGTCGAGCCCGAGACGCTCGGCCCCAAGCAGCGCACGGCGTTGCGCGCTGGATTTCTGGGCGTGACGAGCTTCGGCTGGTCGACCCTCTGCGTCGTGGTCGAGGCCAGCGCGGCGGAGCGCGAACAGGCAGTCGAAAGCCTCGCCGTCCATCTGCTCGCCCACTTCGGCGCGCCCTCGCTGGAGACCGCGCGGGCCGCTGCTGAAGAAGAGGTGGCCTTCGCGCAGGCGCTCTGCGATCACCCCGCGCAGACCATCCTTGCCGTGCAACGCCAGGTCGAGGATGGTCAGATCCGCGAGCGATTCCGCACCCTGCATGCGCGCGAGCCCGCGCTGGGGGGCGACGCCCTGCACGCCCATTCGCGCGCCTTCACCTTTCACGAGGTGGAGGACGATAGCCAACCCATTGAGGAGATCGATCTCCTCGGACTGATGAAGACGGACCGCACATGAGAGAGTTCTGGGTCGCTTCCGGCCATCATCTGACGCGCCGCGCCGATCACGGCGGGCTGGAGATCACGCCGGAACTGATCATGGCCTATCTGGCGCGGCCTGAACTGCTGCCGCCCGAAGAGGCCTGCGATGCGGAGCGCGCGCTTCATGCCTCGCTCATGACCGATCCCCTCCGGTCCGTCGCACCGGCTGAAATCGCAGATATCGCCGACGAGGACGCGCGTGAAAACTGGGGCTTCATGCTCGCCTTTCGCGACAGGCTTTCCGCCGCCTCCTCGCTGGAGGCCGCCTATCTCTCCTTGGCGCAAAACGGCGCTGCTGGCATCCCGCCGCTCTTCTTGACGCAGCTCTGCCAGCTGGTGTTGCGCAATGCACTCGATGGCTGCGAAGACCCTTATGTGCTGCGCGCAGCCGAATTGTTTTACCGCCCGCAAAAGGCGACCCTGCATGAAGGCGCGCTGCTGCTCGCCGATGCCGAGGTGGTCGAGATCCAGCAGGCGAGTGCGAAACAGTCCCATCTCACGCCGCTCGCAGCCCTGCTCGATCCCGTTCCGGAATTCGGCGACCTCGACGTGATGGACGATGACAACGCTTGGACCTATTGGTCGCGGTCGGATGCCAACACGATGATCATGAACCTTGGCGGCAATGCAAAGGCGAGGGCCGGGCTCTGCACGGCAATCGAACTCTGGGTGGCGCATCTGCTTGGCGTCCAGGTGAAAGTCGAGCCGCAGGCGACCATCGAGGATCGCGACTGGCGCTGGTTCGTCGGCCTCGACAGCGAGGGCACAAAAATCGGCAATGCACTGTGGAACGGCGCGGCGCTGGGCCCCGCCATGACCGAGCGCGTGGTTACCCTGCTCCGCCTCACATTCGAGGATGAGCGCATGGTCGACTCCGCGGTGCGCGGCAAGCCGGTGTACCTCATCGGCGCGACGGACGCCGAACAGGTCTGGCGCATGAAGCCGCAAAATCTGCTCGCCGGATTGCCGCTCGCCGGTGGACGCGCGACATGACGCAGGACTCGCGAAACATCGGCGTGGTCATGGGCCGGCGTCGGGTCGATAACCCCTGGATCGACCACATCTGGGTGCCCCATGCCGTGCTGGACCAGGCGCCCGACGTCGCGGCCTGGACGCTGATTTCGGAGGAGGGCGACCTCTCCCTGCATTACGCGGGCGAAGCAACCGTCGAACTCTTCGCGTCCGAGACCGCGAATTACCGCGACAATCTCGCCTCGGGCGATCCCCGGCTCTGGATCGCGTGCCGCAGCCGCGAGGGCGGAGCTCCGCCGGAATTCCTCCGCGCAACGGCCGATCCGACCGAAGGCGAGGCGTTTTTCGAGGGCGGGGCGGATATCGTGGGCACCGTCGCCATGCCCGTCGACATCAACGCATGGATCGCAGCCTTCGTTGAGGCGTTCCATGTCGAGCGTGTTTTCCACAAGCGCCAGCGAGATGGCGACGGCGCACGCCGTGGACGGCGCAGGGAGGGCGGGACGTGAGCGACGACGAATCATTTCTGGCCCGCTGGTCGCAGCGAAAGCGCGAAGCCCTGCGCCAGGCGCCGGCGGAGCCCGACACCGAGCCGGCGCCGGTGGAAGAAGAGGCGCCGCTCGATCTCGAAAGCCTGCCGAAGCTCGAAGATCTCACGGGTCAAAGCGACATCACAGCCTTCCTGCAAAAGGGCATCCCCGCCAGTCTCCGCAACGCCGCGCTGCGCCGGGCCTGGGCGCTGGATCCCTCCGTTCGCGACTACGTGGGCGATGCGCTTGACTATGCTTACGATTGGAATGTACCCGGCGGCGTGCCCGGATCGGGCGAAATGACTCCGGGAACGGACGTCGCCAAGCTCGTGTCGCAGATATTCGGGGACAAGCCGGAG
>JAQGKD010000121.1 GCA_028290285.1 Hyphomicrobiales bacterium | reverse complement strand
TGCGCACTGGTCAGCGCTTCTTGAGGTCGCGGGTCGATGACAAAGTCGTCGGGCTGGTGCCCATCAAAAGCCCGATCGCGGCGCGTGCTCCAGCGCCTTCGGGCGAATTCTGGCGGGCCGTGCGAAGGAGCGCCGCAGCGTCATCCGGACCCGCTAGAAGGCCACGAGCGACGCTCTCCGCCCGTGAACCAAGGCGAGCGCGATCCATGTTTTCTTTGACCTGTTTCATGAACGAGACGGGGTTGACCGTTCTCACCGCGTCGGCTGCTGCACTGAGCAAGCCGCCGCCGGCCATGTCCTTGAGGTCCGATGCGTTGAACGCGGTCATCGTGCCCGGCTGCTGACGTTTGCCCGTGGCTTCCATAACCTGCAGCAGGTTCTGGATGTCCGCCGAGATCCGCTGCCCGTTCGGGAGCGCAGCAAGGTTGCCCTGCAGGACTTCGCGCTGAAGCGGATTCCCTGCGACTTGCGCCGCCCATTTGGCACCGCCCCATTGGTTCGCGCCGGGGATGTAGTTTTGCGAGGCCTCAGCGAAGGTCGAAGCAAGATGCTGACGAGCGAGGGCCGGGGCCGCCGCTGCATCCTGCCCATTGAGAACGCCAATAGCTCGCGAAGTCTCCCGGCCCGTGCCTTCCATAGGGCGAGCCGGAAACAGCGCCTCAACCTGCTGCGGAAGGCGCTCGGCCTGCGCGATCTGGCCCACGGGGCCGCGCTGCATCGGATTAAGCACTTGCTCGCGAAGGCCAGCACCAACGCCCAACGCCTGCCCATATTCCGGGGCGTGCGTCGTGATGATCTGGTCAAGGCGGTTTTGAATTGGCGTGATACCACGCGCCAGCTCGCGGTCGGGGTCCATACCTACGCCCGGCTTCATGGCGTTGGCTTCCATTCGCCCCAATTCCTTCCGGACGGCGATCAGCGTCGGAACTTCGTTCGCTCCGAATTTTACGATATCCTTATTGCGGATTGGATCCGCTCGCACATTTTGCAAAGCCTGCTGAAAAGCAGGGTCTTGCGAGATGAATTGCAAATCCCGGGGAGGAACGGTGCGTGTTCTGGCCGCGTCATAGTACGGGGTTTCGAGCGCATTGATTTGGCCGTTTACGTTCGCGATGCCGCGCTGCGCTGCTTCCTGGCTCCGCATAGCGGTCTGCGTCGGCTCGGAAGCCGGGGCGATGCGATCAAGCGAGGAATTCACCGCGCCGCGCATCTGGTCAGGACGCTGCGCCATCGCGGGCGCCATGACAGCGCCGCCCTCTTTGGTGCTCTCAATCACCCGCTGAAGCCGCCCGGCCTGCGTGGCCCCGCCAGTCACCTGCTGTAGTGCCTCGGGCCAAGTCAGTTGCACGCCGCGCCCCTGAGCGTCGCGCATCAACTGCGTTGCCGCGCCAATGTCCGCATCCGTTGCGCCGCGAGTAGCCTGCGCAGTCATGCGCGTCTCGATGCCGGGGCGGGTCGCCAAAGCGGCAGTTCCGCCGGCTGCTACAGCCGCAATCCCTCGCGCCAATGGTTCATATCGGGAGCCTTCGGTGACCTGTCCAGCGGCCTCTGAGGCGACGCCGGGGATGACGCCATATTTGATCGCATTGCCAAGAACGCCACCTGGTCCCATGACTGCGCCGGGGACGAACTCGCCCACCGTGTGCGCATATTTCCCTACGGTCGTCTGCGGCTTGTAGAACTCGCCAGTAATACCCTCGACAGATTTCTGTAGCGCCTGCGGAGTCGCTGCAGCAGTTATGTCCGGAGGCATGGGGCCGGCATTCGTTTGCGCAGGGCGAGCCCCAAGGATGGGGTCGAATAGATAGCGGTTTGCCCCCTCTCTCGCGAGAGATGAAACTTGCGGGATAAAGCCAGCAACGCCGAGCGCCCCCTGTGCAAGGCCTGTACCCGCAGATTTCGCAATATCCATGCCCGTGTTGAGCCAGCCGCCGCTCTGCTGCTTGGACAGGCCGAGCAATTCATCATCGGAGAGATGCGCAAGTGGCGACGCAGGGGCTCCACCCCCGCCAGCCATTGCCAGCAATTCGGCATCGGAAAGTGAGCTGATGTTCTTCACTTACGAAGCCCCCTGCGTGCAATTTCAGCTTGGATCTGGTCTGGCGTGTATTGAGGTTGAGCCTGCGAGGCAGGCGTGCCCGCTTGCGGCGCATTAGCGAACGCATCCGGGTTCTGCGCCCGGAACGTACGGAAGGCTGTCATGGGATCAGGCATCTCGCGCAACGCCTTTTCGCCTTCTGCCTTTGTCATGTCGCCGTTGAAGACCTTGGCGGCGATATCGCCCTGCGCCATTGCGCGACGCTGTTGGGCTTCCATCGTGTTGAGGATAGCTTCGCGCGCCGCCGGATTCGCCGACAGTTGCGGGAGCGCCGACAGCATCCCCTTAAACTCGATATCCGAAGTCGCACCCGAGCCCGCAACGTGCATCTGCGGCGCAAGCTTTTGGATGACCGAGTTAAAGGCCTGGATGTCGGGGAGCCCTTCGATATTGACGCCAGCCGCTTCAGCATAGGGCCCGATCATCCGCTTAAAGTCAGCGGTTGCGCCCTGCGAACCAAGTCTGCGCGACATTTCGCGCAGGTTGTTGATGTCGCCTATGGCGCCCTGCGCTTTATCAGCCCCGGCGATATAGCCATTGAAGCGCTTCGCCTGAAGCTGTCCGGCTTCTGTCGAGAACGAGTTCTCGCCGCGCATATCGACGCTGACGGCGGGTTTGCCGGGGGAGGTCAGCTTTCCGGTGCGGTCAACTTGATAGAGCGTCGTGTCATCGGGCCGAATGCCAAACTTCGCGCGCTCCGCAGGGTCGGTCAGCGTCCGTGAAACCTCGCTCGGGTTGATGGTCTTCACCGCTTCCTGAACCAGCGAAGGATTCTGCGCAGCGGCTGCAAGCTGCTCCGGGGTCCAGTCCGGATAGGCTTTTTTGAGCGTCTGCATATTGCCCTGCAAGGCAAGCGTTTCGCGCTGCTGCTTCTGCTGCGCAGCGAGCAACTGGCTTTTTTTGTAGTCGTTCAGCTGGGCCATCTGCCCAGCTTTCATGACGTTCTCAGCCTTGTTGCCCGGCGACATGAGAGCCAGGCCAAGATTGATTAGACCGTCGCCGGGGCCGCCCTGCCCGTAAATGCCGCCAAGCGCGCCTGTAAGCTTTTCGAGAAAGCCGGGATCGTCTGCCTTCGGCTGCTGAGGCGCATTGAAGGGAGCGCCGCCGGCGGGCGTTGCGTTCTGCGAAGGAAGATCGGGGCTGTTCTTCTGTTTATACAAATAGGCCAACTGTTCGGGGCCACCCTCAAGCGCGGTCGTTTCGTTGTAGCCGCCGAGTTGAGCGGGTGGCGTGAAAGACGCCGTGCGATCGACCGCGCCATAAGGACTCGGGAACGCGTTGCGATCGAGCGAGCCGAACGGCTGCTGCGAACCACGCTGTTGCGGGGGCATTTGCACGCCCTGAGAAGGCGCTTGGGCGGCCATCGTCATCGGCTGGCCATAGGGAGAGCCGGAAAGGTCGCCATAGGGGCTCTGCGCCTGCGCGGGCTGGCCTTGCGACATCATCGAGGGCGACTGCGCCGTGTCCGTGTTGCCGCCGGCCATGCGAGCGGTTCGCGCCGACATTGGACCGAAGCTCCCGGTGGGAGTCTCCGTCATGCCTGCGCCATTGTTGTTGTCATTCAGGCCACGCGAGCCGAGCGTGTAGTCCGGCTGTCCTTGCGAGAGCAGGCCACCATCAGAGTAGCCAGCCGGCGGCACCGAACGCGCGCCGTCCGTCGCATTCGCAGGCGTGGCGAGCGGCCCTGTACCAGGATTGGCGCTCAGCACCATCTGCGCGTAAGGCGACAACAGGCCGGTCGGATTGTGTGGCCATTCGGAATCGTCGGTGTAAGGGGCGAGCAAGCCCATGGGAAAGCGCATTTTGGAAATCCTTTAGGGCTTACACGGTCTGATAGTGAGCGTTCGTCCGTTCGAGGTCATGCGGGACAGCCATCAGGGCCTGCATCACCGCCGCTGCTTGGCGCGAGAGGATCAATGATCAGCTCCAAGTGATTTTGATGCTGCCGACCGCACCGGCAGTGTTGCCGCCGCCGCCGAAGTTGCCGCCACCAGCCGGGCCATGAGCGCCAACCACCAGCGACAAAGATGCGCCGACAGCCGGGCCAGAGCCGGGACTGAATGTCTTGTTGACGTACGCGCCAGAGCCGCCGCCGCCGCCATATTCAAGGTAATCGCCGCCGTTCAGGAATCCGCCGTTGCCGCCCCGTCCGACCGAGCCGGAGGCGTTGGGAGAAACCCCGCCAGCCGTGACAGTACCTGCATTGCCAGCGGTGTTCGTGTCGCCGCCTGACGCCGCGCCGCCTGCCCCGCCAGAACCAGACCCGCCGCGATAATATCCGCTCACGCCGCCACTGCCGCCGCCTGCGCTCAGACTGAGCGACGAGACAGTCGACGCAGCCCCATTCGGGGCAACGGTTATCCCGCCGCCAGAACCTTCACCCGCGCCGCCACCGCCGCCGCCGCCCCACATCTCGATAACGAGCGCGTTGTACATCGGGACCGTGAACGAGCTTGCGCCTGCTGTGGAAAACGTCTGCGTTCCCGGTGTCACAGGGCTGTTGCTCTGCTTGCCGTAGAAGTCTGTGAGCGCGATTGCGCCAGTAGGAAATGCGCCAGTGCTGTTGTCCGGTTTGAACCATGACGTACCGCGATAGGCGTCGAGATTGGAGCCGCGCCCGAATTCTGTATTGATCTGCGCAAGCGTGATTGTTCCAGAGGTCGGAAGGGTCATTTCGCCTCCGAGGCTTTCACGCGAGCGGAAAGCTCTTTGACGGCTTCTATGAGAACGCCGCAGAGGTTGCCATAAGCGACCGACAGATGGCCGTCCTCGTTTTCAATGACGACTTCCGGGAGGACCGTGCGCATTTCCTGCGCGATGACGCCCACCTGTTTCTCGCCCGTATCAATGCGCTCGTAAGCAACGCCGCGCATTTGCTCGACCAAGGCCAGAGCGCATTCAATGGTGCTGATGTTCGTCTTCAGGCGAGCGTCTGAATAGGCGGTGACATTGCCCGAGGCCGTAAGGTTGCCCGAGGTGTCCCAAGACGGCCCGCCTGTGGAAAGTTTCGCCGGGGTAACTGCGCCCGCAGCGATTTTGACCGTGGCAAGCGAACCGTCAGGCAGCAGCGCATCCCCAAGTGCTGCGACTGTGACATCTGTCGGCGTCGCGCTCGATCCGGTGAGGTTCGCCTTGATCGTATTTGCAGCCATCGCCGGGAGGTCGGCATTCGACAGCGCGTATTTGCCGACGATAAGCCATTCCAAGGTCGCGGGGTTGTACGCGCATTGGATGAAGGAGCCGGAAACAATCTGCCCGGCGGTCAACGCCGCGCCGGAAACCAGACGCAGGGGCTTTGCGCCGAGGCCGTCCACATTGAGGGTCACGGCACCCGTGTTGGTGCGGGTGGCGAAGAAACCAACGACTGCGTTGGTCAGGCTAGGCATCGTCTGCGACAGGGTGAGGGCAAATATGTCCCCCGAGCCGCCGAGGGCCGAGACGCCCGCCACATCGTTGAACCCGGCTTTGAGAGCCGCCATCATGGCGCGGGCGGAGTCGTTGATGGTGGATGGTGCCTGGCCCTCAGACCAGTTGATTCCAGCGTCTGCGGTAGCGTTATTGGAGGCGGCTAACTGCCAGCTGTAGATGCTCACGAAGGTAGATCCTTTCAGGCGCTTCCTGCGCAAGGGAGGTTGTGCGCCGCTGCGTGCTCAAGAGCGTCGATGCCGTCGAGAATGAAGCGGAGAGCGGTGTGGGCGAGGTTGGGCGCGGATTCCGGCTGCTGATCTGTCGCTTGGGCGGCGCAAGCGAGCATCGCGATAGCCTCGTGGAAATGGGCGCGGGCCTGAGCGATCGATTGCGCGGCCTCTAATGGGCTCGCGGGTATGGGCTCAGCGGCGGCGAATGTCTCGGGGCTGGCGTTCTCGCCAGATTCGTCCGGGGTCACGGGCGGCCCTCGCTGGCATGCCCATGGCGCTCGATGAATTCACGCACCGCCATACGGGCGACAACCGCCACCCCTTCGCCCATGCGGGCGGCGATGTCGTCAAGCTCGCGGCGAAGGTCAGCGGAGCAACGAACGTGAATACGGTCAGATTTGTTTACAGTGTTTCTGGACATGGGGGCCTCTCGACCAAATCAGTCGAAAGTAATTGTGCCCCATCAGCCCACAAAAATCAAGAGAAGCAAGTATATCACCAGATCCGCTGGAGTGTAGTTTTGTTGCCCTCCGTCCGTCCCCGTGCGTTCGTGTTCATGTTACTCGAAACTATTTTTTTGATACTTCAGAAAACTCGCTCGTTTGCCGCTCGCCCGTCTCCCGAAGGCCAGCAATCGCCTTCTGGACCATAGCCTTCTTCTCGGCGTTGAGGTCCAGTCCTTCGAGTTTGGCGAGCGCCGAAAGCAGGCTTGCGCGAGTGTCTTGGTCCGTCAGCTGTCGGGCTATCGAGCGCCCGGCTTCCGCCGCCTTCTGACGAAACTCATATTCTTGCTCAAGCACCTCGTTGCGTTCTGCGAGGAGGCCGGGCCTTTGCGGGAGATCATCTGTTGGATTGAAGTAGTCCAGCGCGGCAATGAGCGCTCCCTCAAGCATGATGCGCGCATAAACACTCTGGTTCCAGTCCTTCTCGAGTGTTGAATGAATAGCGTCCTGTACCTGAGACACCGCCGACTCAACAAATTCAAGAAACCGCACGCCAGCAGGGCCTCCAACGCGGTCTTCTTTTTCGAACGAACGCTCAACGCGCCTTTCTACTTCCTCGCTGATCGATCTGCCGGACATCGCTGACGCTTTGATAAGACGTTCATGAAGGCCGCCTCTCACCCGGAAATTCAATGTCGTGCTCAGCTTCTCTCCCGTGTGTCGGCGGGGTCTCCCCATCTGCTTCTTTGGAGCCGTGGTGTCCGTCTTATCCATTG
>JAQGKD010000075.1 GCA_028290285.1 Hyphomicrobiales bacterium | reverse complement strand
GATCTCGCCGACCATCCGACGATCAAGCCGACGGCGCTCGTCGCCGACGCGATCCGCGATGTGACGCGCCGAGGAGACCTGGTGCTCGATCCGTTCGTCGGCTCGGGCACGACGATTCTCGCTGCGGAAATCACCGGCCGTTGCGCCCGCGCGATCGAGCTCGAGCCCGCCTATGTCGATGTCGCGATCCGACGTTGGGAGGAGCTTTCGGGACGCCCTGCCACCCTGGCAGCGACCGGATTTACCTTCGCTCAGACCCGCTCCGAGCGTGAACAGCAGGAGGCCAAAAATGTCGCGTGAGCCCAAAGGACCCTACGAGGTCGGCTATGGCCGTCCGCCCCTCCACTCGCGCTTCCAGCCCGGCCAGTGCGGCAACCCGCGCGGGCGGCCGAAGGGTCAGCCCAATATCGCCAACGAATTGAAGCTGGCGCTGGCCCAAAAGGTTGTCGTCACCGAAAACGGCAAGCGCAGAAAAATCCGCAAGAGCGAGGCGATCATTGTCGGGCTCGTCAACCGGGCTGCGAAGGGCAACCCGCGCGACGTCGCGAATCTATTTCAGGTCCTGAGCCGCGTGGGACTGAGCGGCCCCGACTGGACCCCGGAAGCGGCCGAGGACAACCCTGGCATCGATGCCCTGCTGGAACTGTTCTGGCGCACACGCAATCCCACCCCTTCAGACGAGGCCTGACCATGGACGCCAAAACCAAGCAGCAATTTTTCAAGGCGCTCCTCCGCGAGGACCTGGGGATGTTCACACACGAGGCCTACGGCATTATCCGCCCCGGCGACAAGCTCGCCTGGAACTGGCACATCCAGGCCCTCACCTGGCATCTGCAGGAGGTAGCGGAGGGCCGCATTCGCCGTCTCGTCATTACGGTGCCGCCACGCAGCCTGAAGTCGATCTGCGCCTCAGTGGCGCTCCCCGCCTGGTTCCTGGGCCATTACCCATCGCGGCAGGTTGTCTGCGCCAGCTATGCGGAGAGCCTCGCCGTGGAGCTGCACAACCAGTCCCGCAGGTTAGTCCAGTCGGACTTGTACCGCAGCATCTTCCCCGGGTTCTCTCTCAGCGGCGAGAAGAACACCGACACGGAGTTCAAGACGACGAAAGGCGGAGGCCGGCTGGCGACGTCGGTCGATGGCGTCCTGACCGGGCGTGGCGCCGAAATCATCATCATCGATGATCCGTTGAAGCCGGCCGACGCCATGTCGAAGGCGGTTCGCGACAGGTGTCGACGCTGGCTGGACGAAACCGTGATGTCGCGCCTGAATGACAAGAGCAGCGGCGCCATCATCCTCGTCATGCAGCGTCTGCACGTCGATGACCTCGCTGGCCATGTTCTCGAGCGCGAGGGCTGGGTCCACCTGAACCTGCCGGCAATCGCCGAGGCCGACGAACGCATCCAGATCGGCAAGGACCGATGGCACCTGCGTCGCATTGGCGACCTTCTGCACCCCGAGCGCGAGGGCCTCGCAGAACTTGCCGAGATGAAGTTGAGCCTTGGGTCCTCGGGCTTCGCCGCCCAATACCAGCAGCAGCCAGTTCCGACCGACGGCAACATGATCCGCTGGTCGTGGTTCCAGCGCTATTCGGGTGTCCTCACGCCCGGCGAGAACGACATGATCGTGCAGAGCTGGGACACCGCGTCCAAGGGCGGCGAACTCAATGATTATTCGGCCTGCACGACGTGGATGATCCGCAACAACGCCTATTACCTTCTCGATGTTTATCGCGCCCGGGTCGATTTTCCGGCGCTGCGAAGGCAAGTCATCGAGCTCGCACGACGATACCGTCCCGCGGCCGTTCTCATTGAGGACAAGGGTTCGGGCATTCAGCTGATTCAGGAACTGCGCAACAGCGGGGATATATATCCGATTGCCATCATGCCGGAGGGGGACAAGCTCGTCCGCGCCTCAAGCCAGTCGGCCCAGATCGAGTCCGGACGCGTCTTCCTTCCGCAGGAGGCACCTTGGCTCGGCGATTTCCAGCTGGAACTCGCAGCTTTTCCCAACGGCCGGCACGACGATCAGGTCGACAGCATGTCCCAGTTCCTGATCCACGCATACGGGCTCGATTTGAACTGTCCGCGGATTCGTCAGCTATAGGAGTCGTTCCCTGACCAGCGACGCGAGTGATCTGCCAGACGTGGCGCCGAATTGGCGGCCGCAGTCGCATTCCGCCGCGCCAGGCCCGGGTCGTGCAAAGGAAGGTTTGCCCAGGCTGTCCGCACCGGCGATGCCATACGTGTGCAACTGCCGACAGGACCGCACGAGAAGCTCCGCCCCGTTTAGCGATACGATGAGGGGTTGTCATTTAGTTGTTCCCGGCGCGTCGAGGCTGCCCGGCGAAGTCGAAGATAACCTTGAGAACCGTTCGGTTTCAAACCCTTGCTTGAATAGTTGGGGCTAATCCTTCCCGATGCGACAGCGGCGCTTGGGGGTGCATTATGTCTTACTCGGCTACGATGTGTTTTACATGCCAATGCGGCGCGGAGGTTCATGCCCTGCTCCTATGCGCGGACAACTGCAGGGAGCCGAGAACCGTGCCCGTAGAATGCTGGTCATGCTCCTCCGTACTGGCGCGTGTGCCTGCTCTCGCTGCTCGGACAGGCGCGACTGCCGAGGAAGTCTTCTTGGCCGCCGCCCTCGACGCCGACAGCAATGCGCAGCACCTGAAAGAAATCACGCCGCAAAGGGCTCCATGATCGAGTTAGTGGGCGCGTCGCGTACGTTCGTACTAGATCGCACTGGAGCTCTGTAGCTGGTCGACATCTTCCACCTTTCGGCCATACTCCCGAATAAGGCGGAGCTAACATCATGTCCACCGCAGAGAGCGACCTTATCAGGCGCACCCACGACGCCAATAACCAATCTCTAGCTGATCGGTGTCAGAGGGATCAGCTGATCAGGAGCCTTCGGGCCGAAAATTTGCGCTTGCGGCAAGAACTCGCCCCCCTGAGATCGCGCACGTACAATACGAACGGCGCGTCGGCCCCCACTCCGCAGAGCGTTGGTTTTCTAGACCTTTAAAAGTAGCTCGCACGATGTAGTGCTCAATTCCTGGCTCTCTGTTATTTTCGAGCTCATGAGGAGCTCGATCGTGCCCCGTTCTACTTCGACGCAAGGACAAAGGCCGGTGCGGTGGAGCATGACACCGTCGGTTTGTTTGTCGTCGACGCCGCAACCGCACTCCATGAGTGTATAGATACGATCGCCGAGTTGCCGGCTGACGACGTAGAGAGCGTCACCGTGAAAAACGAGAACGGCGACCTTCTAATGATACTCAATGTCGGCGCGCTAACAGTGCCCCGCGCGACAATTTGCTGATACTGTGCGCGGCCAAGCGCGGAGGCGTCGGGCTGGATCAATTGGATGCCTTCCAACGTTAGCGCCGCAATATAGTTGGTCCGGATCCAAAGTTCGTGGAACCAAACTTCGGGCAATCGTGATGCGCTACGCAAAATGGTCTTACTGTTTTGATGGCTGTAGCTTGTCTCTTTGTCGACGCGGCTGCCGCTCAAACTTCTGTGCACCGAGACCTGACCTGCCGTCTTGCAAAGGCGATCGCCGAAGGGGCGATAGCTGCGTCGCGCATGGATATGCGGTCTCGGTCGTGGTCGTCGACCGCGCTGGTCAGACGCTAGTGGCTCTGCGTGGCGATAACTCGTCGCCGCACACGGTGGAAAATGCCCGGCGCGAGGCTTACGCAGCGATGACCTTTAGGCGTACCACGAGTGAGACCGCCAAACGTTTTGCCGATCATGACCGGTTGATAGCGCAGCATCTCACCTTGCCGAATGTGATCCCATTCCTGGCGGGTTGCCGGTAAAGATCGGGGAGGAGGTCATTGGCGGCGCTGGATTGTCTGGATCCCAAGGAGTTGACGCGGGCTGCGTCCTAGCCGGTCTCGACCAAGTAAACGAGCAGCTAATGTAAGCTGGCAGAGAAATATCCAGCTGCTAAAGGCCCGGTCTGATGCGATTACGCACATGTACTTTGGATTTTTTTCACGCCAAACAGCCTTAAGCGGCCCCTTCCCGTCCCTACTGTGGAGCCCGAGCGGTTTAAAGGGTTTCTTGAAACGGCACCCGTACATCGCGCTAGTCAACCTCTGCCGGTGCTAGTCGACCGCCTCCGCGAACGGCATTGTTAGAACCGGTTGACCGGCTTCGTTTTCAATTTCGAAGATCCAGTGAGCGGACCTGGTCCCTCCCAAAATTCTAATACTCATGATCTCCCGGGCACCTGCAACCGCCTCTTCTCGGACTTCCTCCAAATCATGCAAGTGCTTTCCCTCGAGATCCTCCATCCGGCCGTCGTCGGCGATGATGTGGAAGTGAAAGAGCGCCATAGAACCTCCTCCGATGCTGCGTTCCCGCATAGGTCACGAATCGCAATTAGGTCGCAGGAAGCTAATACAAGCGCTGCCTTTTGCGCAATAATAAGACAGGTCAACCTACTGGACTGTGGGACAAGACAGATCTCAAAATGCTGCGGCTTTCCCGGCCTCGGGTGAAGCGCTCGATGAGATCGGCGATGAGAGCCTCGGCCTCGCTGTAGTCGCTCGCTTGCCCCGGCGAGAGAATGAAGCGCAGAGGATTGCCCACCGCGTCGACCACCGCGTGTATCTTGGTGGTCAGCCCGCCGCGTGACCGGCCAATCGCACGAACTTCAGGCCCCCTTTTTGCCCGCCGCATGTTGGTACGCCCGGACAATAGTCGAGTCGATCATGATGTATTCAGAGTCCGGAGCGTCGCTCATGGCGGCGAACAACCGGTCCCACACGCCGCTTTTGGATCATCGCGAGAAGCGCACGAACACGCTGTTCGCCTTGCCAAAAACGCCCGGCCGATCGCGCCACAGTGATCCGGTTCGCGCCAGCCAGAGAACCGCTTCGACGAAGAGACGGTTGTCAGTTCCGCTCCGACCCGGATCTCCGGCGTTACCCGGTAAGTGCAGAGACATCCGTTCCCATTGATCGTCCCGTAGAGACAGGCGAACCAGGTTCTGCTGTCGATGGCTGTCCGCCCGAGAGGACATTGCCCCGCGTCAGTTCAGACGAGCCTCTGCATCCTGTAACAGCGTCATGTCGGAGTGGGCCTGCACGTCGATATTGGCCTTCAGATAGCCAAGATTCAGGAGGGTCACGATATTACGCTGAAGCATCTCAAGATCAGGCTTCATATCCGTCGGATGGTAGGTGTCCTCCTTAGTGAAAGTCCATTCAGAAAAGCCCGCTACCGGTGCTTTGTTGTAGCGGGCGATGATCTCCAACGCCTCAGTCCGGTTCTTTGGATCGAGGAACCACTTCGTTGCGATCAGCATGTCTTCGAAGAGGTCAACCAGTGCCGCACGGTGAGCCGCGATGAAGCCCCCCCGAATGACGAGGAAGTTCTTTTCGTTGGGACCCATCGAATCTTTCATACGCGCGAGCACACGCACGTGTCCGTTCTTTTTGGCTGTATATGCGAAGGGCAGAGCCATCGAGGCCATATCGATCCGCTTCTCGGCCAATGCCGCCTCCATATTGGGGAATTCGACCTCGACGATTTTCACATCCTTCTTGTCATCGAGACCGGCGTCGCGCAGCAGCTTGCGCAGGCCCATGTCGGTCGCGCCGCCGATGCCGTTCGTCGCCAGCACCTTGCCCTTGAGATCTTTGACGGTTTTGATGGGGCTATCCGGCAGGACCACATATTCACTGGAAAAATAATCTTCATGGCCGTCTCGGCCTGAATCAGCCACGACCTTGAGATCGTCCAGCTGCGCGTTCTGGATCGCAAGCACGAAAGTATTCGGCGCGAGGGTACCCACTTCTAGTGCGCCTGCGGCCATCGCTGTGATCTGTGGGCCGCTTCCGCGCACGCGCACCATCTCGGCAACGTAGGATTTCCCGAAGTGCTTCAGAATTTCTTTCTTCTCGAACAGAATGGGCATCATCTCGGTTGGCGTCGTGCTCCACGCGATGCGCACACTCAGCGGCTCTGCTGCAACCACGTTGGCGGCCATGGGGCTGCTCCAGATCCCGAACGCCAGGGCTACGGTTGCGGCCATTCCGCGCCGCGTGAATGTTTGTTTCATCAGTTGCTCCACATTTGGTTCCAGCAGGCTAAGATTGGGTTTCCTCGTGCCACGACAGCAGACGCTGTCGCCCCAGTTGCATAGCACTGAGAAGAGCCTGACCGACTATGGCGGTTCCGATCAGACCGGAGAAAACTCCTAGTGAATCAGCCATGCGCATCGAGAGGATCATAGCGCCCCCGAGACCTTCGCTCCCGGAGGCCATCTCACTTACGACCGTAACGATCAAGGCGATGGGAAGCGCGATCTGGAGACCCGTGAGAATGGACGGAAGCGCGGCGGGCAGGGCAACATCCCATGAAACCCTCGTTCGGCTCGCACCCATACCGGACGCGGACCAGAGCACGAATTTATCGACAGCCTGAGTCCCGGCCCATGTTGCGACGATGACAGGGAAGATGGCGTTGAATGCAGCCATCCAAATCTTCGATGCGTCGAACACTCCGAACCAGAGAACAAATATAGGCAGAAACGCGATCTTTGGTGTCGGCAGGCCGACGGAGACCAGTGGATCAAAGAACCAGCGGAAGATGCTCACGCGGGCGATGAGGACCCCGAGCAGGATGCCGAAGACGGCTGCGATGCCGAAGCCGACAGCGGTGCGAAACAGCGTCAGCCCCGCCGATGTGGCGAAATCCCCAGCGAACACATCTTGCGCCAAACGACTCAGAACCGACGTAAGCGGCGGCAGCAGGAACGTCGAGACGTGGCCGCTCCGCGCGGTCCCCTCCCAAATGGTCATGAGCGCGATGATCGCCGACGATCGCAGGGCGTGGCGCCGCCAGCTGGTCAGCGTTGCCATGCCAGAGCCCTCTCCATGACCCGCAGGTAAATTCGGTCGCATAGAAATCCAGCCGCTGAGACAGTGAGGACCCCTGCGAACATGCTCGCGTATAGTCCTCCCTCCCCCAAAAACGAAATGAGGTAGCCAAGCCCTTGCTGGCCGATCAGGAACTCCGAACTGACCAGCAGGATGAAAGCCAGTGCGAGGGCGTTCCTCAATCCGACAAGGATATCGGGTCGCGCGGCCGGCAGAACGATATCCCAGAGCACGCGCGTTCGGCTGGCCCCTGCCGACATCGCGGACCAGATCAGAACACGCTCGACGCCACGCGCGCCGTTATAGGCGCTGGTGACCAACGGCAAGAGCGAGCCGATGAAAATCGCTGCGATCTTGGATGCGGCGCCGAGCCCGAACCACATGATCAGCACCGGGATGAGTGCTGATTTCGGTAGCGGGTAGATGCTTTTGACGAGCGGACTGACGAGATCGTCGATCCATCGAATGCGCGCCATGACTACCCCCAGAGTCACCCCCACTAGAACCGAGAGGCTCAGGCCGGCAACCAAATTCATTAGCGACGACCGCCCGTGGTAAATCAGGTCACCCGATGCGAGCAGATCGAGCCAGGCCCGACTCACCTCGCTCAATGGGGGGAGCGCCTTGGCATTGACGAGACCTGAGCGCGACGCGAACTCCCACGCGATACCAAGCACTAGAAGGGGTACATACCTGCCCACGCCGGCCAGCCAGGTCATCATTGCGCACGGGCCGTCTTTGCGTCGTCCCGTATCAACCCCCAAAGGTGGTCGACGGCCGCGTTGAACTCGATCGTCTGCGTGAGACCGGGCTGGCGACTGTTCAGGTGAGAGGTGTCGACGATCTCTTTTATCCTCCCGGGTCGGGCTGACATCACGGCGACACGGTCTGAAAGGAGTACAGCCTCGCGAACATCGTGAGTGACGAAGACGACCGTCTTTGGCTTCCGCTCGACGATCGCGATAAGTTCTTCGTGTAGGATGGTTTTCGTCTGAGCATCCAGCGCGCCGAAGGGCTCGTCCATGAGAAGGATTTCCGGCTCATAGGCCAGCATTCTGGCGATCGCCACCCTTTGCTTCATACCGCCCGACAGCTGCGAGGGGTAACTCTTTTCGAAGCCGGTAAGATGAACAAGGTCAATGTATTGCTGTGCCTGAAGCAGGCGTTCCTTTTTACCCCTGCCTTGCCGCTCGAGACCGTAAAGGACATTCTGAAGGACGGTTTTCCACGGAAACAATGCGAAGTTCTGAAATACGATACCTCTGTCTGGGCCGGGGCCAGTCACGGACTTTCCCGCTACCGTAATAGATCCCTTTTCAAGGGGCTGAAACCCGCCAAGCGCATAGAGAAGGGTGCTCTTCCCGCAGCCCGATGGGCCGAGCAGAGCAAAAAACTCTCCCCTCTTGATTTCAAGGCTGATTTGATCAAGCGCCAAGACTTCTCGCCCTTTAGCTGGACGATAAGTATGGCTCACCTCGTGAAAGACGATGCCATGTCCGACCACCTTGGTCTCCTTCCCTCGCGCACATCAGCGCGTTTTTCTTTTCGGTCTCACTGCGCCCTGACCTCAACCATCTCGGAGACCATACTATCTGTCAAGCATAACATCTGCTTGTCATACAGAATGACTTTTGAACAACGGGAGTCGCATCGGAAACGGACCTCAGGTCCGTCGCAAATGCTCCAGGACCTCGTCGATATGCAGCACATCCGCGTATTTGTGATGCATGTCGAAGAGGTTCACTTTGTGCGTGAGCTGCGCGCGGTCAAAAGTGCATTCTTCCACGACGCTCACATGGAAACCTGCGGAGAACCCCTCGACCACGCTCGCGCGGACACAGCCTGAAGTCGCCTCGCCGAGGACGATCAAACTGCGGATGCCAAGCAGGTTGAGATGAGACAGAAGCGGCGTGCCCTCGAAGATGCTTGCGCGCTGCTTGCGGATCACGACGTCCTGCGGCTCGACCTCGAACTCGCGGTAGATCTCATAGTCATCGATGCCCGGGGTGGATTGCTTGCGCTTAGTCGAAGTCGCGTTCTCAGGTCGATTATTCGCACTAACGTCCTTGGTGCAGAAGAAGATCGGCACCTGGGCCGCCCGCGCCGCCTTTAGCAATGCCTTGGTCGGCTCCACGGCCTGATGCGCATAGAATCCGCAGCTGTTGGGATACCGCTCCTCGAGTTCATATGGGGAACGGGGCCCGCCCCTGTAGACCACATTGTAAAGATCAATAGCCAGGACTGCCGGACTTGGCCCAACGAAAGTGTTACGCACGTAAGTGGAATATAGCTTCACGTCCTCAGCGGAGATCAAATCTTTCCAGCAGTGATCTTCGAACCTGTCTTCGGATGCCATGTCAAACCCTTTGCTCAATTGTGTCGGACTGCTTTCCCTAGGGGCTCCGCTCAGGCCGACCCATCGGAAGACCTGACTCTCGACGAATCGCGTCGTCCCTTCCAGCGGCATGGCGCAGGCTCTGCACCACGCGCTGAACGACAGAGCAGCGCCGACGATGCTCCATCGCTATCGCGTCAACGCGGCTGCTGTCGTTTTGTCGTTCATCCAATCCTATTGGGCCATGGCCTTCTTGATCGTCTCGATCACATCGGGGCTCGCGGCATAGACTTTCTCGACCATGGCCTGCATGTCCGCCCCGGTGTTCGGATCAGCATCGGTCATCATCTTGACGGCCTCTTCCTGAAGTGCGTCACTCTTGATGGCCTGAATGAACGCCTTGCGGACAATTTCCACGCGATCTTTCGGCACGCCCGGCGGCATCATGAAGGCACGCACATACATGCCCTGCGAATAGAAGATCTCGAGAGCGTCGCGCGTCGCCTTGTCCTTTGCAGAATCGATGGTCAGCGGAATGCCCAGCTTGTCCAGCTCGGGATATCCGACCGAGCCGACCTGCGCGACGATGCGGAACCCGCCCTTGCCCTCGGCCGCGCCGGGGAAGTTCAGCTTGGCGGATGAATAGGAGAAGCCGCAGACGCCCTGAACCTCGCCATTCTGCACGGCGAGAACGATTTCCTTCGTTCCCGGATAGCCCGTGACGATCTTGAGTTTCGCGCCCAGCAGGTTCTTCAGCACAGTCGTATAGACATGCACGAGGCTGCCGCCGCCGGGCGTGCCGACGATGAATTCCTTCTCGTACATATCCGCGTTCTTCTTGATCGGCGCATCGTCGCGGGCCAGGCACACCAGCGATTCCGCATTGCCGTTGCCGATGAAGTTGAACTTCGTCGGATCGTATTTGTCTTTGGAATCGCCGGGCTGCGGATTGAACAGCGGATCGAAGAAGGCGCCCGGAAGCACGCTCGCCATCTGCGTCCCGTCCTTGGGCGCCAGCGTGTAGAGATGCTTGGCCGCCACCAGACTGCCAGCGCCCGGCATGTTCTGCACGACGATGGTCGGCGAGCCCGGGATGAACTTGCCGAGATGCCGCGCCACGAGGCGCGCGAACAGATCGACGCCGCCGCCGACCGAGGCGCCGACGACCATGGTCACCGTCTTGCCCTTGTAGAAATTGTCCGCGTCCTGCGCCTGCGCCTGCTGCGCGCCGCCGAGGATCAGCGCCGCGGTGAGAACCGCAGCCGCGCCGCCGCGAACAGTGGCGTTGACGTCTATGTTACATTGAGTTTTGCGGAATGCCATTTCATCCTCCCATCGCGCCAGCATCTTTGCGCCGGTTTGCACATCTCTTGCGGGCGCGCGCCGTTGCAGCGCGCGCTCCATTACCCCAGAAGCCAGCCGAATTTTTCGCGCGCCTTGCGCGTGACCTCGGCGCTCGGAATGTTCGCCTGCGGGAACTGATCGCGCCAATGGAAGGGACGGCAGGCGTTGATGACCGCTACCGAATGCGTCATGTCGCCCACCTTGCGCCGCTCAGGCGGAATGCGCGGATCGGCGGGCGAGTCCCAGGCATTGTCGATGATCTGGATCGACTCGCGCGGATCGGTGCGGGTCAGCATCGCCCAGATGAGCGAGTCGAGCGAGGTCACGTCGATATCCTCGTCGGTGACGACGATATATTTGGAGGCATAGGCCGAGCCGCCGCATTGCGCGGCGATCACGCCCGCCTGTGTCGCGTGTCCCGGATAGCGCTGCTTGATCGAGACGCCGTGGAACATGCGCGCGCCGCCGACCTCGTGGCACCAGACCTGCTGCACCTCCGGCACGCCCGCATTGGTCATGTTTTGCTTGATCGTGGCCGAGCGCATGACCGCGCGATAACGCGCCATCTCGTCAGGCCCCGCGCCCATCGGCGGCACGCCGAGCAGGATCGGGTCGTTGCGATGATAGATCGCTTTCACGTCGATGACCGGGCACGGCTTGGCCCCGCCCGCATAATGCCCCGTCCATTCGCCGAAGGGACCTTCGATGATCTTGCGATCCGGGTATACATAGCCTTCGAGCACGATTTCCGCATTGGCGGGGATCGGCAGGCCGGTGACCTTGCCGCGCACCATCTTCTCAGGCCGCCCGCGCATCCCGCCGACAATGTCGAACTCGAACGTGCCGTACGGCGCCTCGAGACCGCCGAACAGGAAGGCCAGCGGATCGCCGCCGACCACCATGACGACGGGCATCGGCTCGCCCTTCTTGTGGTATTTGTCGCAATGAATGGCGCCGTGATGCCCCGCAGCCATCAGGATGCCGACCGTGGTTTTGTCGAACACCTGCCCGCGATAGGCGCCCGCGTTGAGCCAGCCTTCTTCCGGGTCCTGCGTGATCGAATAGGTGCCCGTGCCGATGTAGCGGCCGCCGTCCTTCTCGTGCCAGAGCGGCGACGGGAATTTGGTGACGTCGACATCGTCGCCCATCAGCACATTCTCGAAGATCGGCCCGTCCTCGACGATCTCATGCGGAATGTTCTTCTGCTCGGTCAGGAAGGCCTGCCGGTAGCCGTCACTGAGTTCCCACTTGGTCAGCCCCGTGGGAAAGCCCAGCGTCATGTTGCGGCGCTGCCCCGCGAACATGTTGAGGAGAAGCCGGAAGCCCTTCGGGCATCCCGGAATATCCTCGAACACGACGCAGGGGCCGTTTTCGGCGCGCAGCACCGCCTCGGCGGCGAGCCCGATATCCTCTTCCCAGCTCGCCCCCTGCACGGTGCGGACCTCGCCGAGCCTTTCGGCCTCGGCTATCCATTCGCGAAGATCGTTATACCCGATGGCGGGCTTCTCGTTCGACGTCACATCATCCTCCGATGGCTGCCACCTCTGCGGGCGGCTGTTGAGGCGGTCCCGTCAGGCCTTGACGGAAAGCTGCTCGGCCATCCAGTCCGCGGACTGGTTGCGATATTTGTAGAAGCGATTATGCGCGACATGATTGCCGTCGGGAATGACGAGCAAGGTTGTGGGCCCCTTGGCCTCCGACGCCAGTTTTTGAGCATCTTCGGGCGGGCACAATTTGTCGAGCCCGGCGGCGATGACGAAGAGCGGGCATTCGATCTTCGAGGCCACCCCTTCGAGCGACAGTGTGAAGGCCTTCTGATGCGCCTCTTCGGGCGTCGCGCTGTGGCTGCGGCGGATATAGGCGTCGCGCGTCAGGGCAGGCAGCTTGTCCCAGAGCGCACCCCAATTATAGGGACCGCAATTGGCGATGCAGGCCTTGATGCGCTTCTCGAACGCGACTGTGCGCGGTGCGTAGTAACCGCCGAGGCTGATGCCCCAGATACCGATCCGATCCGTGTCGATATCGTCGCGCTTCATCAGCCAGTCGATGACCGGGCCGACGACGTTTTCGTAATCGTAGCGGATGGGGAAATCATATTCGGCCTCGCCCTGCCCCGGCCCGTCGAAGGCGAGGATGGCCATGCCGCGATCCAGAAAGCCCGTCTCGAAGGTGAGCAATTCTTCCTTGGTCGAGTCGAGCCCCATGGTCATGAGCACGATGGGCGGACGCGCGACGCCCTTGGGGCGGCGCAACGTGCCGACCAGATGCTTGCCCTCATAGGGAATGAGCACGCGCTCGCCCGGCGGATCGAGATGCGGCAGGGCGAGATCGAGGCATTCGACGGCTTTGGCATGGGCCGCGCGCATCTGCTCCATGTCCTGCACGAAGAGATATTTGGCGAAATGATAGGTGGCTGCGGCGCGGCTCAGATGCTCGGCGGCGCTGATGAAATGCCCGGCCTGCAGGGCTTCGCGCCCAAGCTCTTCATGCACGGCAGCGCGCTTCGACCAGGCCGCGCACCATTCGTCCCAATGCGAGATGGAGCCCAGAACATCTTCGAAATCGCTGGCAGCGACGCCGTTGACGGTGAACCGCGAGATGAAGTGGCGGGCATGTGTGATGCGAGGGTCGGTCACGCTTGGCTCCTGGTTTTCGTGTTGGTCTGGGACGCCGCGTCGGCGCCAAAAAGTTCGAGGGCCGCGTCGACGATGCCCTGATATCCCGTGCAGCGGCAGAGATTGCCCGCCAGCGCCGCGCGGATTTCATCCTCGCCGAGCGCACGTCCCGCGCGGTCCCGGTCGAGTTCGAGCAACGTCAGGACGACGCCCGGCGTGCAATAGCCGCATTGCAATCCGTGATGTCGCGACAGCGCGTCCTGGATCGGATGAAGCGAAGCATCTTTCCCCGCGAGACCTTCGATGGTCTGCACATGCCGCCCGTCGGCCTGCACTGCGAGCATCAGGCAGGCGCGCACGCTGGCACCATCGACGAGCACCGTGCAGGCGCCGCAGACGCCATGCTCGCAACCCAGATGCGTGCCGGTGAGCAAAAGGTCCTTGCGCAGGAAGTCCGCGAGATGGACACGCGAGTCCACCTGACGCTCGTAGAGTTGCCCGTTGACGGTGATGTTGACGTCGCGCGGATCAAACATGGTTGCATTCTCCAGCGCGTTGCACCGCTTTGCGAAGCGCGCGCGTCAGCAGCACCGCGCAGAGGTCGCGCCGGTAATCCGCCGGATAAAGCTCGTCGCCATCGCAGTCGAGCGTGGCCGCGCATTGCGCGGCGAGGTCCCACGCCTGCGCATCCGGCACGCGTCCGGTCAGCAGCGCCTCGGCCTCCGCGAGCCGGACGGGGGCTGACTGAATGCCGCCGAAGGCGATGGCCGCGCGCGCGATGCGGCCAACGTCATCGAGCGCAATTTGCACCGCGACAGAGACGATGGCGAAATCCGCGGGCCTGCGATTGAATTCGAGAAAGGCGCTGCCCGTGCGTCCCGTCACTTTCGGGAAATCCACGCGCGTGAGAATTTCATCGGGCTGGAGCTGCGAGGTCAGATAGCCCTCGGGGAAATCGCGGAACGCAATCTGCCGCGTGCCCGCGACGCCCTCGACGATCAGCTCCGCATCGAGAGCGCAGGCGACGACGGGCAATTCCGCGCCCGGATCGAGATGGCAGATGCTGCCGCCGATGGTGCCGCGATTGCGCGTCTGCTGATGCCCGACATGTGCGACCGCTTCGGCCAGTAGCGGGCAGAAACGCGCGACAAGTTCAGAGCGCTCGACAGCGCGCTGCGTCGTCATGGCACCCACGCCGATCGTGGTCTCGTTCTCCGTTATCCCGGCAAGTTCCGGGATGCGGCCGAGATCGACCAGATGATCGGGCCCCGCCACGCGCAGGTTCAGCATCGCCATCAGCGACTGCCCGCCGGCCAGCACGCGTGCATTTTCGAGATGGCCCAGAAGCGCGACCGCATCCGCAATGCTCTGCGGTGCGTGGTAGGTGAACGGCGGGGCCTTCATGCGGCGCTCCGTTCGCTTGAAGATGCGCGGATCGCTGCGCGCAGATGCGCCGGTGTCACCGGCAGATTGCGCACGACGACGTTGAAGGGCGTCAGCGCGTCGTCGATGGCCGAGACGATGGCGGAAGGTGCGCCAATGGTGCCGCTTTCCGCCGCGCCCTTGACGCCGAGCGGATTGAGATGCGTCGGCGATTCCATGTGGTGAATCTCGATGCGCGGCACGACGTCCGATGTCGGCAGAAGATAATCCGCATATGTGACGCTGAGCGGCTGTCCCTGCGCGTCGTAGCGCATCCATTCGTAAAGCGTTGCGCCGATGCCATGCACGACGCCGCCGATGACCTGTCCCTCGACCATCATCGGATTGATCATGCGGCCGCAATCGTGGACGACGACATAGCGCAGGATCTTCACCGCGCCCGTGCGGGGATCGACCTCGACTTCCGCGAGGTGCGTGCCATTCGTATAGGTGAGCCCGGTCGTCATATAATCTGTGGCCGCCGCGAGGCCCGGCGGCAGGTTGGCGGGCAGCGCGAAGCCCGGCGTGCCGGCGAGCGCACGCGCCAGCTCAGTCAGGCTCTTGCCGTGTCCGGGAATGCCTTTGACCAGGACGGTGCCGCCGGAGAGTTCGAGGTCTTCGACGGAGACCTCGAGGATCGCGGCGGCTGCGGTCTTCGCCTTTTCCGCGACGAGCAGTGCAGCCTGATGGGCGGCATTGCCTGCGGTCACTGCCTGACGGCTCGCGTAAGCTCCGAGTCCGGCCGGCGTGGCAGCTGTATCGCCCGCGATGACGTGAATGGTTTCCGGCGAGACGCCGAGGACGTCGGCGACGATCTGCGCCATCATCGTCTTGACGCCCTGTCCCTGCGCGGTGGCGCCGGTCGCCACGACGATCTGGCCTGAGGGTCCAATGCGGATCGACGCGCTTTCAAAGGGACCGCGCCCTGTCGCCTCGACGTAATTGGCGAGACCCAGCCCGATATAGCGCCCCTCGCGCAGGGCCGCTGCCTGTCGGGCGGGGAAATCCGCCCATCCGGCGGCGGCGAGCGCGCGGGCCTGACATTCCGGGTAATCGCCGGTGTCATATTCCATCGTGCTGCCGTCGCGCTGGCGCACGGGGATCGGATAGGGCATCTGGGTAGGTGCAATGAGGTTGCGGCGACGGACTTCGTCGCGCGCAAGGCCCAGTTGCAGCGCGATCGCATCGAGCAGCCGCTCCATCACGAACGTGCCCTGCGGTCGCCCTGCACCGCGCGTCGGAGCCGAAGGCGTCTTGTTCGTCATGCAGAGATCGATCTCGATCCGATAGGCCGGCAGTACGTAAGGGCCGATCAGATTGGTCGCAGCATTGAAGGGCAGGGCGATGCCATAGGGCGTCGACGCCCCATGGTCGTAACGGAGAGTTCCACGCATGCCGAGCAGCCGCCCCTCCTGCGTGAAGGCGACCTGCATCGTCCAGACCTGATCACGCTCGCCGGAAGTGGCCGTGAAGCTCTCGAAGCGATCCTCGACCCATTTCACGGGCCGCCGCAGCAGCAGGGCCGCGGCCGGGATCGCCAGCTCCTCGGGATGAAAGACGGCCTTGGGGCCAAAACCACCACCGACGTCGGGCGCGACGACCCGCACCTGCTGTTCGGCAAGACCCAGGGACTCCACGAGGATTGCCTTGGCCCGGTGCGGCATCTGGGTTGAATCCCAGACTGTCAGCAGATCGTCGACCTCATCGTAACGCGCGATGATGCCGCGCGGCTCCATCGAATGGCCACCGCCCTTGCTGAGGCGAAATTCCTGCGCGATCACATGCGGCGCATCCGCGAATACACGGTCGGCATCGCCGTAGTCGATACGGGTTTTGGCCACCAGATTATCGGGAAACTCGAGGCGCGCCCTGGGTGCGTCCGCAGCGAGGCCCTCGACGGGATCTACGACTGCTTCGAGCGGTTCGAGATCGAGTTCGATCAAAGCTGCAGCGTCTTCAGCTATGCGCCGCGATGACGCGACGACGAGCGCCACCGGCTCGCCGACGTAACACACTTCATCAACGGCGAGCACATAAGGGTCGACAACGAAGCGGATCCCTCCGGCGGGCAGTGCGAGCGGCATGCGGTCGGACGTCAGGAGCGGACGAAGGTCGTGATAGGTCAGCACTGCGTGGACGCCGGGGAGCCCGCGTGCGGCGCTGACATCGAGGCGTGCAATGCGGCCGTGCGCGATAGGGCTACGGAGAAACGTAGCCTCGAGCGCGTCAGGCAAGGCGATGTCGTCGAGGAAGCTGCCCGCACCACGAAGCAGCGCATCATCCTCCTTGCGGCGTAGATGCGCACCGATCGCATTCGGACGAGACTTCTCTCCCACCACTAATCCGCTCCAAAAACCGAGTGACCGGCACACTGCAAGTTTTGCAATTTCGTAAGACTGTCGTACAATTAGACAACCAGATCGTCAAGACGCCCAGCGGGTTCGGGGGACGCTCGGACCGGACTACTAGGCCAGCACGCGGGCACCGTGCGGCTGCTATGTTTGAAGGACCTGAAATGCCGTCACTTTCGAAATCGGGGCTCGCCCCGGTCGTGCAGGAGGCAGCGCCGCTCAGGCGCAAGATTACTGCGAGTCTCCGCCACGCCATCCAGACTGGCGCGCTGCTCCCGGGTGCGCGGCTGGTCGAGAAGGATCTATGCCAAGAACTCAACGTAAGCAGGACATCGCTGCGCGAGTCCTTGCGGGAACTGGAGGCGGAGGGCCTCGTTGAAAGCAGACCCCGCGGATTGGTCGTCACCCAGATCACCGAGGAAGAGGCCCGTAACATTTATGGGGTTCGCGAAGCACTTGAAGGCCTGGTTGCCGAGCAATTTGCTCACCGTGCTGAGGACCTGGATCTCACTGCGCTTCACGACGTCGTGGAGCGGCTTTCGCAGGCCTATCTCCAGAATGATTTCCCGGCCATCATTTCCGAAAAGGATCATTTCTATGAGGTCCTGTGCCTTGGCGCGAAAAATCTCGTTGTTCTCGACTTATTAAAAAGGCTCAATTCCCGCATCAATCGGCTGCGTAGCATTTCTCGCTCCAATCCCGCACGTGGCGTCGAGAGCCTTCGAGAAATCAAATCTATCACACGGGCCCTCCAGAAACGAGATCACACCCGAGCCAAAGCCGCAGCCGTATTGCATGTTCAACGCGCAGCGAAAGCCGCACTCAGCGTTGAACATGCTTTTGCCAGGCCCGGTGACTCCTAGGTACCCGCGTGCCGGGAAAGCTCTTGCCGTGGTCCGGACCGCGTGGGAGCTCACAGCCCGGCGCGCCCCGCTAGCGGCCTCACACTTCGACGATACCGCCGAAGTTTCGTTGAGTGGGCCGTCTTATCCTAGGGATCTCCTCTGTTAAAGTCATCGAGAGGCCAAATAACTGGCCTGCGGAGGCTGCAAGTTCGCTTATCATCGACCAACCGAACTGCGCGTAAGCTTGGGGGCTCGGGGATGCACGTCGGCTCGCGGCGGCCTCCGTTAGGGGCGCAGCGACATTTCACTGCCGGAAGGGATTCGAACCCTGACCTACGGTCTAGGAAGCTGCCGCTCACCTAGCCCAAATGGATTCCCATAAGCCCGAGCACAAGGATGGGGGGCGCGACTGGGCTGACTTCGTCCAGATTAGTCCGATAAAGGCCGAAGTCGCATGTGGGGCGGCGTGTGGGGTAAACCCAATCTCCCGCCAAAAATCAACGTAAAATCAGTCACGTAAGTGGGTAAATGGCGCAGGGTGAAGGGGATAGAACTCTCGATACGCTGGCGTTTCCAAGTCCCTGAATTGCCGGCGCCTTTTCCCTCGGATTTGCGGCAGAGACCCGTCGTGCAAGACAATGCTTTTGGCACCAAACGATTGACGGAGGATTTCCCCCGGTCGCCGTCCTGGCCCGTCGCCTGCACAGTCGCGAACATCTGGGATTTTTTTTTCGTAGCCGACGACGTAAAAAGTCACTCTGCGCGCAGCTTTGGCATCCCAGCTATCAGTCGCATCAAACTACCGCGCAACCACGCGCGCCTTCGCCATCGACCGCTGCTGCCTGAACCACGCACTGCGTGCTACCGCCACACATTCGCGAGGCCGTAGACGACGAGCGCTGCGGCCTGCGCAATGAAAAGCGGCGTAATTTTTCATCCTGATGAACCTGAAGCGTCTGGGCCCGCAATCAATCAACGCAGTCGCCAAAGCCATCGTGATTGGTCGCACGACGCTCGGCCGCGTGAAATCTTGCGCTGACGGCGGCCGGCAGGTCGCGCCTCAAGGTCGCGGAAGGCAAGTGGAAGGACGCCCAGAGCGAATTCGAAAGCGCCTTCGGATCCGAGGAGTCGACGGCCTTACGGGCGATCCTCCAGCGTGTGTCGTCGCTTCCGCCCCGGCGTAGTAACAAGCCCGCCGAGCCTCGGCTTTCATCCCCCGAGATAATCGAGCTTGCCGATCTTCACGCCCTCGTGGCGCAGGATCGCGTAGGCGGTCGTCACGTGGAAGAAGAAATTCGGAATCGCGAAGGCCAAGAGATAGTCATGGCCGCGAAACGTCTTCTCGGTCTTACCAGCCCGCACGACGACCTCGTGCTCATCCGCTTCATCCATCGCATGCGCATCGATCGATTGCAGAAACGCGATGGTCTTTGCGATCCGCTCATGCAATTGCGCAAAGGTCGTCTCGACATCCTCAAAGCGCGGAGCTTCGATCCCGGTCAGCCGCACGGCAGCGAGCTTGGAGGCGTCGCTTGCGCGCTGCACCTGGCCCGAAAGCGGCAGCATGTCATCGGCGAGGCGCGCCTCGACCAGCGAGTCGGGCGCAAGCCCCGCCGCGCGTTCGTGCGCCTCGGCCTCGTCGAGCAGCGTATCGAGTATTTGCAGGGCCCGCAGGAAGACCGGAACCGAGGCGCTATACATCGTAAGATTCATGACAGCACTCATGGGGATGAGCCTTCTATTCTGCGGGGGCGGTGGACGGTCGCGGAGCGTGAGCCAGTCGTCCATGCGGTGACGCCTCGTCGTGACGCTTCAGCGGGCGGTTGCCGGCGAGCCGGCGCAGCAAGACGTAAAAAACCGGCGTGAGGAACAGGCCGAAGGCCGTCACGCCGATCATGCCCGAGAACACCGCGACTCCTATGGCGCGCCGCATTTCCGCACCCGCGCCCGTCGAAGTCACGAGCGGCAGCACGCCCATCACGAAGGCGAGCGACGTCATTAAAATCGGGCGCAGGCGCAGGCGGCTCGCCTCGATCGCGGCCGCGATGGGGCTCCGCCCCCCGAGTTCGAGCTCGCGCGCGAATTCCACGATCAGGATTGCATTCTTGGCTGACAGGCCGACCAGAACGATGAGGCCGATCTTCGTGAAGATGTTGTTGTCGCCACCCGTCAGCCACACACCGCCGAGCGCCGCGAGCAATCCCATCGGCACGATCAGGATGATGGCAATCGGCAGCGTCAGGCTTTCATATTGCGCGGCGAGCACGAGGAAGACGAGGAGCAGCGCCAGCGGGAACACGACGAGCGACGAATTGCCCGCGATGATCTGCTGATACGTCAGCTCGGTCCATTCGAAGCTGAAGCCCTTCGGCAGGGTTTCGGCCGCGATCCGCGTCACCGCCGCCTGCGCCTGATCGGTGGAATAGCCCGGCGCCGCACCGCCGTTTACATCGGCGGCGAGGAAGCCGTTGTAGCGCATAGCACGCTCGGGGCCCGCGGTGGCCTCGACCCTCAGCAGGGCTGACAGCGGGATCATTTCGCCGCCCTTCGCGCGCACCTGTAGGCGCCCGACATCCTCGGCCCGCGCACGGTAAGGCGCATCGGCCTGCACGCGCACCGAATAGGTCCGGCCGAATTTGTTGAAATCGTTCACGTAGAGTGAGCCGAGATAGATCTGCATCGTCTCGAACACATCCGTCACCGCGACGCCGAGCTGGCGCGCCTTCACGCGATCGATATCGGCAAAGAGCTGCGGCACGTTGATCTGGAAGCCAGAGAAGAGTCCCGCGAGTTCCGGCGCCTGCCGCGCCTTGGCGAGAAATGCCTTGGTGGCGTCGTCCAACGGCTCGTAGCCACGCCCCGCCCTGTCCTCGATCTGCAGCTTGAAGCCGCCGATCGTGCCAAGGCCCTGCACGGGCGGCGGCGGGAACATGGCGATAAAGGCATCCTGGATGCTGCCGAACTTCTGGTTCAACTGCATGGCGATGGCTCTGCCGCTGAGCTCAGGCGTCGTGCGCTGGTCGAAGCTCTTCAAACCGACGAACACGATGCCGGCATTGGAACTGTTGGTGAAGCCGTTGATCGAAAGACCTGGAAAGGCAATGGCATTGTCGACGCCGGGCTGCTTCAGCGTGATGTCGCTCATGCGGCGGATCACCTCTTCGGTACGGTCTAGCGTCGCGCCGTCGGGCAGCTGCGCGAAGCCGACGAGATATTGCTTGTCCTGCCCCGGCACGAAGCCGCCCGGCACGGCCTGGAACAGGAAGCCGGCTGCGCCGAGCAGCACGACATAGACGCCCATGGCCAGCGCCTTGTGCGAGGCGATGCTGCGCACGCCACCGCCATAGACGGAGGAGCCGCGCGAAAAAGCTTTGTTGAAGCCGCGGAAGAACCAGCCAAAGGCCCCGTCTATCAAGCGCGTCAGGCGATCCTTCTTCTCGCCGTGGCCGCGCAGCAGCAGCGCCGCGAGCGCGGGCGACAGGGTGAGCGAATTGATCGCCGAGATGACAGTCGAGATCGCAATGGTGAGCGCGAACTGCCGGTAGAACTGACCCGTCAAACCGGCACGAGAACCCCGTCCGCCTTACCATCAGGAAGCACGGGCACCGCGTCGGGGTAGCGTTGGGCGGCTCGGTCGGGTGAGTAGTCGCCAACGGCATTGCGCTGTAGCCGCAAACAGGCGTCGATATGCGCCCTGCCCGCAGCACAGCGTCTAACCGGTCGCGCAGAAGCCCCGCCCCTTGCTCAGGGCTGTAACGTTCCTTCTGACCGGGTGGAATGTCTGGGTCGTCATCAGGGACGAATAGTGCGAGCGCATCAGCGACGGCGTCTAGGGACGCTTCCCACCCCTCAGGATCACCCGGGTTGCCTTCAAACTCGGCCACCAGCGAGCGATAGTACTCACCGGCTAGTTGCTGGACCTGAAGTCCGTTGATGTCGAGCCCTTGCTCACGATAGGCCACATGCTGCCGTGGCACCTGCAGGGCCACGTCACGGTAGCGGTCGCGTGCAAGGCGGTCGTCCTTCGTCCGTAGCGACACGCGGACATGCTCGCCAACAACGACGCGCGTGGTTTGACCACCCACCGTGATGGCAAATCGCTGCCCTCGCACCCGCGACGCAACATTGGCGGGGGGACGCTCACGAAAGTAGAAAATTCCGGAGGGGTGTTTCCAAGGATTGGCCATTCGCAAGGTAATGTGTACCCGCCTTGTGTACAAGCGGGAAGTCAGAAGCCTCAACAAAAACAGCAACTATCTGGCGGGACCCGCATTTTATGCGTGATTGGTGCCCAGGAGAGGACTGACATTGCATCGTCACTCCTCGCTGTTTTTGTTGGCCTTTCTCTCCCGCAGTTGAGCCGTCTGTGTACAACAAAAGTGTACAGACCGCAATGCGTTTCAGCCATGGTACTACTCGGCAATTGCGGCCGGAGTAGCGCTCAATGAGTAGCCCAGTCTTTACCAAGCTCGCCATGACACTTGCACCCGCTTACACCTGTTTCTCGTGCTCGTGGGTAGCTGTCCGTCATGGCGTAGCTTGGGAAGTGCGGTACTGCAGGGTGCTTTTCTATGGGATGACACCAAGTCCGCCCCCCGAAGAAGTCCATGTCACAACAGCTTTCTTGCGAGCGAGCCGCACATTTCAAGAGATTGAAGACCCTGTTGGGTTCATGAACGAAATACTTGCTGATCCGATGCTTTTGCCGCGACGCGAACTCGGGGAGTTGATCGAAGTGGCTCAGGGCGTTGCACCCGTGTTCCACACCTTCTACCCCCCAGAGACGCCCGGCGCGTATCGCATGGCTACCTTGCGTCGTGAGGTGCCGCGTTTGCGGGACTGTGTCGACACGCCGCAACTCGACATAGAGCTACTCGCTTGCACCACGCCTTACGACGGCATCACTGACCTCTACTCCGAGCTTGGGCTGCCCCCGGACGGTTTTGCGGACACGAAGCCGTCGGTTTTGGACCTGACGCTGCTTCCAGTTGCTCACATCACGAAGCGGTCCAGCTTGAAGGACGGCGTGATGCATTTGGAGATCGAAGCAACAAGCAAAGCGCCGACGAAGGGCCTGCGTGTCGGCGTGAAAGGGTTCAAGAAGTCGGGCGTGACCCGCTTCTCTGTCGATGGCGAGACTTGCGAATGGACGAGCGCTGGCGAGCATGTACTTGGGACGGCGGACGTCCGTGCGACTGATGTCCCGATTGCGCTGGTGACCCTGAGCCTGGGCGGTGAGTTTCTACACAGGTGGTGGCTTCGGGATGACGAGCGCACGTTCAACTCAACGCTCGACATCCATCGCGCCATCGACGCCACGGACGTGTTCCGTAGTTCTTTCTTTGACAAGCACAAAGACGACTTCGAAGAGAGAGTGGCTTTGCTATTCACGTTGCTCGGCGCGACAGTGTTGAGCTATGGGAAGATCCCGCGACTGACCGACGCGCCGGATTTGCTGGTCTCGACGGCAGCGGGTCAGCTCTATGTCGTCGAGTGCACAACGGGAGACATCAACGCAAAGGGCAAGCTGCATAGGCTTCACGAACGGACCAAGCTGATACGAGAGCGACTCGCGTCTTCGCCATCACGACCCACGACCGTTCAACCTGTCATTTGCACGAGCGCCCCGAGAGTGGAAACGATGTCCCACTGGAGCACCGCGCGAAGCTTCGGCATCGCGATCATTGCAATGGAAGAACTCAGCCACCTGATGCGCCAACTCGAAGCACCGCCAAGTGCTGATCAGATGGTCGAGTACGCTCATTCACTGATCCCGTCAGGGTGAAGGGTTTGGGTGTCCGATGAAGACCCCATGCACGGATCAGAACTGCGTGACGGTGCCATCCTTTTCCCGCACAGTGCCGGGAGGATCGCCGGGGACCGGCCCTGCATCGAGGGGCCAGAGCGGCTGCGCATCGGCCGTCTCACTAACCATTTCCGTCTTTTCGGCCGCGTGCCGCTGAGCCCACCGGCCCAAACGCAAAAACACTGATCGCCTGACGCGCGTCCTCACATTAGTGGTCATGCTGCGCTCCCTTTGTGGATCGCCCTCTTCACCTGCATCGCGTTCCAAGGGCCCGCGCCGCGCGGCGTCGGGATGCCGCGGGAAGTCAGTTCGGCAGCTACCTGTCGGAGCGATGCGCCCTCGGACTGTAGCTCGCGGATGACGGGCACGACATCCCGCGCCCGCGAAGAGGACTTCTCACCCCTCGCAGCAGCACTGGCAGCCGTCCCCTGCGACCGCACAGCTGCGAGGTTTCCTCTATCGCCCCCTAGCCGGACGCCACGCGCCTTCGCAGCCGCCAGAGCGGCCTTGGTGCGGTCCGAGATGGCCTTGGCCTCATGCTCCGCGACGGCCGCGAGGATGTGGACGGTGAGGCGGTTTGCTTGGGGGAAGTCCACGGCCGTGAACTCGACCCCGCTCTCCATCAGGTTGGACACGAACGCCACGTTGCGGGCGAGGCGATCCAGTTTGGCGATGATGAGGGTTGCCCCGTGAAGGCGGGAGAGACGGAGAGCCTCGGCGAGCTTCGGCCGATCTGATCGTATGCCGCTCTCTACCTCGACCACCTCGGCCACCAGCTTCCACGATCCGCCGTTGAGGTACGACCGCACGGCCTCTTGCTGGGCTTCCAGACCAAGACCCGAACGACCTTGGCGCTCTGTCGAGACACGGTAGTACGCAACGAAGGAACCCTCGGCCATGGTCAGCAACTCCCGTATCAACGGCAACTACCGTCGTTGCTGCAAACGATACAAGATCAGGTTCGAGGTTCAAGCTGTTCGTGAGGCACGTTCAGGTGGGTGCCAGTTCACCGAACCAGTAGGCGGCAGTCACACCGCCGTCCATCAGAATGTCTGAGCCCGTGATGAAGGCACCGTCTCGTCCCATCAGGAGAGCTGCGACAGTAGCCACCTCGTCGGGCGTCCCGGCTCGTCCTGCAGCCGACAGCTCGATCATGCGGCGGTAGCCTGCGCCACGAGGCCCGCTCAGTTCATCATTGGCAAGCGGGGTGATGATGATCCCCGGACTGATCGCGTTGATGCGAGCGCCTCGGCGGCCCCATCGCACTGCCTCGGACATCACCCGCAGTGAGTTGCCCCTTTTCGATAGCTGGTACGCGCGAAGAGGGTCGGACACATTCTCTGGCTGAAGCATTGGCAAGCTCAACAACTCTTCAACGGGGGTCGTCGCGAGGGCCTTGTTCTCCTCAGCCGAGAGCCCCGGCAATCGGTGTCCTGACTGCGACGCGATCACCACGCCAGCTCCCCCGGCGCTGATGACCTGCCCAAACTGCTCCAGCACGAGCGCAGTGCCGTAGAGGTCCACCTTGAGGATCACCTCGGGGGCAGCTTGCGTCGGAGAGACGCCTGCTGCGTGGACCAGCCCAAAGACATCTCCCTGCCGAGCTGCGGATTGAACAAGGCTCTCAACGGAGTCGCGGGCTGACACATCGACCTTGGCGGTACTCACACTGAAACCCGCGTCATGAAGAGTTCTTGCAGCTGCGTTTGCCTGTCCTTCGGACAGGTCCGCCAGCAAAAACATGCCGCCCGGCACCAACGGCCTTGCAATCGCTTGGCCGATTGACCCTGCTCCGATCAGCACAACAACTTCAGTCATGTCGTCCTCCTCAAGGCAGTTCGCCGGGATCAGCAGGCGTGGTCCTTACATGGGCCGCCGCTTCGTGACAGGAAGGGCTCCGTCGTCGATCCGATCGGCATGAAGGGGCGAGCCCCATGTCGCGTGTTCCTGGCCCTGTGTAGAGGTCCTTTTGACCCCGGCAGCGGGGGACATAGCGGGCCGCGCTACTTCGAGCCGGGCTCTCAGATTTGTGAGCCGAAACCTTCCGGGTCGGGCGCGTTGCGAGGAGCAGGTGCGGTGACTGGATAGGAGCATAGTGAAGGGGCCGGGAGGGGCACGTTCAGGTGGGCCGGGTTCTGCCGTGCCTTCCAGTGCTGTCATCTGCTGCTGGTAATGTCTGACATCACGGGACGCCGACGTCGCCTTCCACGATCTCCTTCTCGAAGTCGCTGATCAGAACCTCCGCACGGACGGTCCATAGCCCGGGCACGGGAAGGACAAGGCCCTTCACGACCCAGTTGCCTTCCGCAGTCCGTGTGGCTGGCTTCTGAATGGGTTCAATTCCCGCACCGGCGTTCTTGAAGTAGAAGGTCACCTCCTGCGGTACGAGCGGCTCGAAGTCGCCGGACAGGACCGTCGCGGAGACATCCATCGGGCCAGCCCGTCCCGGGCGGAGTTCAACATCTGCCATTGCCTTGAGGCCGTGCAGATGAACGTGGATCGCTGACACAGCAACTGGCGCGGACGCTCGCGGCGGCGGCGTGAACCTCCACCCCGAGACGATGCCGAGAACGAGAAGAGATACGGTCAATTCGACGCCGATGGAGAGGACGAGGTGCTTGCCGCCAGTGTCGGAGCGAGCCAAGCCCGGTGTCAGCCAAAGCCGGTTCAGTCCAGCGAGTCCGAGCATCACGACGACGGCGGCGAGTTTCGCGATCCAGAGCCGTCCGTAATTGGTTTGCGTCAGTGCCGACCAACTCCCGATCTGAACGATGCTCATCAACATGCCCGCTGCTACGAGTGTCCCAACAGCAATCATCGCTGCAGCCGAAAAGCGGCGGACCGTCGGCAGTGAGCTGACGCCTCTCGCGTGGACGATAGTGGCCAACGGCATGAGACTGCCAATCCAATACGCTGCGGCTACTCCGTGCAGGAACACGGCGAGCTTCATCAGCCATTGCGGGGGTGCGGAACTCGCGTGTCCCGTGAGCGAGAGAGCAAGACCGGATCCAAGTAGCGCCATAGCAGACAACGCTCGTTCGGCGTTTGTGGACTTGCTTGTGAGCGAAGCGAACGCACTCAGACATGCGGCGGCCCCAACGAGTACCGAGAGGCCCAACGAGGACTGGAAGCCCGATGACCACGTACGCCATTCGATGAGTGCCTCGAAGCCCTCGCCGAGCATGTCGAGCCCTTGCAGGCCGACGGACAGCGTCAATCCGAACAAACTCAGCACAGCGGCCGCGCGGAGGCCTGAGATGGTCCGAGCGGGCGTCTCGTGGGGCGCGATCCAATTCGCGAAGAATGCGCCGCCCGCTGATCCAAGCAGCCCGATGTACACCGCCAGCCGCGTGAACCAGATCGCGATGGCGACGCCGGGCTCGGCCAACGACCCTTCGTCAGCGGTGCGCGTCGGCGCTCCTATTGAGAACACGATGGAGCCCGAGACGGGATGTCCATCGGCTGACACCACCCGGTAGCTGACAACATGGCTTCCTGCCTTTAGAGCAGATGTCAGCGGGATCGCAACTTGGTCGTTTCGTACGTCTGCGCTGAGTTCATGTTGAAAGCCATCTGAGGAGGTGAGACGGACGCTCGTGACCGCGACGGTTTCGTTGAACTGAAGCACCAGCGTACTTGGCGAGGACGCGACGATTGCCCCGTCCGTCGGCACAGTGGAGATGAGAGAGGCATGAGCGAGCGCGTGCCCGCAACCCCCGCCGAAGAGCGAGAGCAACAGGAACGCGATCTGAAGGTGCTTGGACATCGGCAGTCCCGAGCGGTGGCACCCAAGTCTTGGGTCGGGTCAGTCGGAAGAAGGGCGAACGAGCCTTACCCCGGGCGCTGGAAAGCGATAGTCCCTCGACGATTTGCCCTCTGTGGGGACTTCAATCCAGCGTTCAGCGCCCTTTTCGCACTCCTGCACCACAGGGAAGTACAGGACGGTGTCAGGCTTCAAGGTGTCGGACAAGAAGGCCTGAAACACGAACTCGTCGTAGTTCTCGTCTGGGAGCTTGCCGGTCCACGCGACCTCCCTGATCCCCTCGGTCAGCGTTGCGCCGTGGTACTGGTAGGGTTGCCCATACGGCTTCTTCACGACAGCCAACTCCCAGCCGGGTTTCAGCATCGGCTTCACGGCCAACACACCTTCGGGCACCTGCACCCGTACGCGGAGGGTAGGCTGTCCTTCGCAGCCATGGGGAACGCGAACGACGGCTTTGTAGAAGCTGCCCACGGCAGCTCGCTGCTGCTCAAGGGTCGCGTGGGCAGCGGCCGGTCGAGGCAGCGCGGCGGTGATTGCCAAAGCGCAGCAGGCGCAAAGCGAGCGGGTCAAGACCATGGGGGTACTCCTGGCGGCAGCATACTTCGGTGGTGACGGGTCAGTCACCCGATCATCGTGTGGTTTGTGGAGTGGGCCGCCGCGAACGGCCGGGAGGGGGGAAGGTTCAGGCAGACCCTGTTTCGGCTGTCTGTTCCAGAGACCCATGCGGCTGCTGGGCGTCTCTGACTACGAGCAGGACACGGAGCTGCCTTTCGATGGCCGGTGCAACCATGCCGTAGGCGCACAAGATGACGAACGAGTTCGCCCGCTTCGCAATGAGCTTCTCCAGTTCGCAGAGGGGCAGGCCGTCGAAGCGATCTCCCAACTCGCGACGACGGATGAACCGGACTGCATCTTCCGGGTAGCGGATGTTCAATTCAGCACAGACTTCGGCCGCGTACTCCAGTTCGCGCAGGCCACCCGTGACGGCGCGGAGAGAGCGGTGCAGCGCGTTCTTCTGTTGCACTACATCGAGCATCGACTGGGGTCTGGGGTCTCCGATCATGCGCTTGCCATGTCGGCAGTAGCGACGGCCGGTGATGTCTCGGGGCACGTGGGGTGTTGGTGAGGTGTCGGTCATTAGCCCTTGAACTTGGTGGGTTGTAAAAAGAGCCCCAGATCGCCGGGATGGGAAGGGTACGTGGAGCGGGTTTGCTCCCACACAGCAGCTTTTTCGCCCCGGTCCTTCGCTCTCTGGGCGACGTACCGGCTGACCTGTGGACGGCTCACTCCGATGACGACGGCGATTTGACTGAGCGTCAGGCACGGAAAGTGATCGAGCAGCCAAGAGACCTGTTGCTGCGTCTCAAGTGGTTGGCGTCTGGTCTTGATGAACTCTGCGAGCGCGTGCCCAGCGTTCGCTATCGCCGGGGAGGCTGATCGTTCCAGTTCCAACTCGCGACAGGCCTGCTCCCATTGTTCTCCAATTAGGCTCTGTGCCATCGGGCTGAGAACATCGAACGGATGCTTGCGCCCTTTGCCTTCGATGCGGTGCCCGTAGCCCAGCTTCACGAACTCGTGCGGCAGCCGGTAGCGCCCGTGTCGACCCTCGGGGCCGAGGATGCCAATGTGGTGAAGGATGTTGCGGACGGCTTTACGGCCTACGCCGTACTTCTCGCCCAGCTCTGTGACGGTGATCCAGTCACCGCTGCTGATTGTCTCTATGGTCCCCGTCTTCCGACAGAGGACCTCTTGCGAGTATTGCAGCGTTTTTTACCTTGCGTGCTGTTGATGATGTTTTTTGATCAGGTACGGACATGGGTAATGTAATTACGACACAAGTCCGCTTCGCGGGACCCTGATGCTTCTACGCAAGAGCAAGCTCGTGATCAGACACGACCTTCTCAACATCATCAGACGAAGGTCCCGATTGCACGTAGAGCCGATGCGGGCCGATCCTTGGGCCGCTGCTTGGCCCCTCAATCACGGTCCGACCAGCCGCCCAACCCACGTTCGCGGACATCGAACGGACACCCTTTCGATACGTGGAGAGCATGTCTCCCGGTTGCGCCAGCCGCTTGGCCAGCAAGTAGCGAGCAGCCGCCAAGAGCGGTTCATCCGTCTCGCCGATGGTCTCGCATCCGTAGGTCATGACGGCCTTGCCGTGTGAAGAAGATCGTCCCCTTTCGTCGATCCGGTACGCGGGGGAGAGGTCAATGCGGTGATGTGCCGATGCAGTCCGACGACATTCGGTCATCAGTTGTTCCTTATGGTGAGGTGTCTGGAAAGGACGGCGTAAGCCGCTGCCGCGGCAGCTCTGGCACGACGAGGCCAACTTGGCGCTACGCCTGAGTGGACACGCTACGATGTCGAGCCTGTGACGGGCGACTTGTCGTCTTCACGGTTGCGGCGCTCTGCCTATAGGGCAACCAATTGAGGTGAGACCGGAGCTGCTCTGCTTAGAACGCAACCGATCCTCTGAACTAGGTAAAGGAGGGGAGTTCGCATCTCGACGCGGGTCAATTCGCCCGCTCGTCCCCGCCATGAGCCATGGTGCCGGACAGGGACGCAGCCTGTCGCAAGGCGAGGGCGAGCTGATCCTGTCCTTTCGACAGCGTTTCGAGCGCCTGTCGCAACTGCTCGCGAGCCTCGGGATGTTCGCTCAAGCCGAGTGTAGACCGTGCGATCTCCGCATGAGCGGCCGCGATGAACGCGAGCTGGTCGAGGAGGTCGGACAGTTCCGACCAGTTTGGCCCGTCGTCTGCCATGCTCGTCTCCTTGGTGATCGTCAGGCGAGCGGGTCGGGGATTTTCACGATCTCCGCGTGTAGGCCTTCCATGTCACCATACACGCCCTGTTGCCCAGGAAGCTGATGCCCGAGGATGGCTTCGCGTTTTTCAGGGTCCATCTGGTAGCGGCGGGCGAGCGTCGTGAAGCGATGCCTCCACGCATGATTGGGAGCCTTCCGATGCTCCTTCACTCCCAC
>JAQGKD010000060.1 GCA_028290285.1 Hyphomicrobiales bacterium | reverse complement strand
ACCGGCACGGTCGCCGATTTCATCGCAGCCCCCGCCAGATAAGAAGACGAGCACGGGCCTGCGTCCGCGCCTGGCTTCGACCTCGGCGACACCATCGTGGTGGTGCGGCCGGATTGATGGACGCCGGACGGCGTGCTGCCTCCGTCGTCCGGGACGCCGCAACGAAGACAGCGACGGCAAGGCCGAAGTCGCGCTGGTAAAACGAGCCGGGTCGCCGGGAGCACGCGACGCCCGCGGAGGCGCGGGTTCATTCCTGGCGGATGGCCGGCCGCCGCCGCGACGGGTCGCCATGCGCATGCTTGATGGCAGCACAGCGCGGGCTGCAGCGTTCCTGCTGATCGATTGGCCAGCATCGCCGCAGCGGTCTGTCGTGCTTCGTTCGCACGATACTCGCCAAAGCGCATGCGATCGAGGTTTAGGCTGATGTCACCGCGTCTGTCGAAGCGCGCCCTGCTTTAAGTTGTCGAAGAGCCGATGTGGCGAGTCGGCGTTTGCGCGCGTGGCAGTGTCCTCGGACGTGTTGAGTGAAATTGAGTGCGGCGAGAGCCGGGTGAGTCCGCGGGAAAAGATATCGTCGCGGACGGATGGTTCGCAGATCGAGAGCCGTTCCAATTTTAGACCTTTGCACTGACGTGGATGGATAAATCCGCGCGGCGGTCGTCTCACAACTTTCAAATTTCCTGCGCGAGAATATTGGCCGCAGCGAGGGCTCGGTTGCGCATCATGGCTGCCCCGACCGTCATCATCGCGACGCCGGTGCAAAAATGTATTGACGTAACATCAATCCGTGAGAATCTTAATAGATCGAAACGTTCAGGGAGACGCGCATGCTGGTTGACCGCGCGAGCCAACGCATCGCCAGGCCGATCCCTGCGGGTTGGGCACTCGATGCAATCCTCCGATGTGATGCCGAGCACGGCTCGTTTTTGCGCCGCCTGCACCATGCCAGCAGCCTCCGTCGCCAGGGCGTTTTCCTCGCCCTCACGCAGATCGACTGGGACCGTCCTGACGTGCTGGCGTCGTCGATCACTCGGACAGGCGACAGGTCCGATGTCAACGGCAGCCCTCCGTTGGCCCTGATTGCCGATCACCTCCTGCGGCTGCGCGTGCGTGATCTCGTTCACGCCATCTTTGGTCCGACTTCGCAAGGTCTGGTGGGCGCGCTGGCGCGATGCGGAGAGGATCCGCTCGATGAATTCAGCTATCAGCTCCTTGTCGCCATGCATGTCGATCCCGCCAACCGGGCGCGAGCGTCCCTGCTGCGCGACGTCGCCGAGATTAATGATGCCCTGGTGGAGGTGGTGTGGGGCCTTCCCGCCGCGCTCCTGCGGGTCGAAGTGCTTCGTCATATCCGCCAGCCGGAAGATATCCGCCGCTATTCGTCGGTCTTGAAGGTGATCCGTCGACTCCATCCGCAGGTCACGGACGACGATCTCCTCACCTCGCTTGCCAACTTGGCTCCCGGCACCAATCTCGCGATCTGGGCCCGGCGGTGGATCGAGAAAGCTGCCTGCCTCCCGACCGCGCTCCCCTATGCGGGAGACGAGACGCTTCGCCCGCTGGTGAGTGGGGAAGACATGAAACGCACCGCACTCAAGTACCAGAATTGTCTGCGCGGCAAAATTGCCGTCGTGGCGCTGGGGCGGGCGTGCTTCTACGAATACGCCGGAAGCGGAGGGGCGGTGGCGGAGGTCGCTGCCTTGAGCAACGGACATTGGGTTCTGGACGGCATCTATGGCGTCAATAATTGCCGGCCTGCGCCTGAGGCGGTGCGGTCCATCCGGTTCACATTGGAAAAGGCTGGCGTGCTCGTCGTGGCTCGGTACACGCACAGCGCGGATCTCAACACGGTCGCGGATTTGCTGCACCTTTACGAGTACAACGGCGGCCCGGGGCTCGACCTGGAGCCTACCTTCGACATGGCCGCCTAACTCATGGTTTATACCGTGCTCGGTGCAGCGATTGGATTTCTGGTGGCGTTTCGCTCACCCAGCGGTGGGCTGCTGGCCGTGTTGCTTGCGTGGGTGGCCACGCGTTGCACCAGCGCGCCCGACACCGACCCTCGGTCGCCGTACCAGCGTCTCTTTTACGCTCAGGGCGGCATCGTTGCTCTCCGCAACGAGCTCGCAATTGCGAAAAGTCAGAATGACTGGATCGTGCCCGACCTCGCCCGAGCACGAGAGCGGGTCACCAATCTGGAGTCCGAGTTGGCCGCCGCCCAGGCGAACGCCAGGAAGCTTTCCGAAGAACTGGCACACGCACGCAAGAGCCCCTCCGCAACATACCGGAGTGAACAGGAGAAGCTGTATGGACGATTGGGACTTTGTCCCGGCATCCCCACAGCGTTTCTGCCACACATCAAGCGCGCCGTGGTGATGACGCTTCATCCCGACCGCCACCCGGACTCCCGCAAGGCAGCGGCGCAGGAACGGTTCGTGGAGGCGATGTCCGTTCTCGGACAAATTTTGGCGGATCGCGGGCTGAAGGCCAGGTGAGCGGTCCTGGATGGCGGCAGCAGCGCACCCCTTGTGTCATACGTCTCATTTGCACGAAGTCCGCCGCGCAGAGCCATGCGATGGCCCTTGTTCATTATATTGTATCAGGAGGATGCTCAGCCAACGTGAATGGACGATTCAGGGGACCCGTGTCCAGCGTCGTGTCGCCCTCCTACTCGCCACACGCGTGTTTCCCCGCGGCACGGTACGTATTTTGTAACCGTGCTTGCCCGTTCTCCGAGGGGATAGCCACGTCCATGGTTGCCTGTCCTGGGACGCTGATCGTTGCTGCGGTTTACCAGCCGGTCGCCAAGGCGCCTGCGCTGACGTATTCCGAGGGCTGATCCATCTCCACGGGCGGCCTGCGTTCCTACTGGGCTCGGGGGTCTACAGACTCGCATCACTCGTCATCGACTGGCGTTCGGGGCCGGTCGCCGTTTTCCCTTGGACCTGAGATGGGTTGGCAAAGGACTGGCCGAGGTTTTGCGCTTTCCACCGCCCCATCTGACAACGCGGATCGGGGTCATCGCATTGGGGCAGGGCTCAGCGTCCCCGCAATCATCACTGAGCGCAGCCGGCTGGTGCTGGCGATGCGCGGCATGCGCGGGCGAGACGCCCGTGCAGCACCCCTTGGATGCTGGACGGGCAATTTCAGAGCTGAGCGAAACGAAGAAGACGGTGGCTCGTCGATTCCCCTTGCGCGGCTCGCCCGCACCTCGATAAAGTTGTCATGTCGGGCCAAGGTTTTTTCGAGCTCCGTCATCTTCTCCGTTCACACCAAATTCTTTGGAAAGCTCATTTGCAAATGGCTACTCCCGCACGCATCATCGTCCATTGCTCGGACGCAAAATGGCGCAACATCTACCTGCACTTCGACGGTCATCTGTGCGCCGCCGGCGCCAAGCTCCATCACCATTACAGCACGCAGCGCGCCGCCGAGGCGCTCGTTGCCATGGGTGGCTTGTCTTCCCTGGCCCAGACACTCGCCTCATCCGAGTTCTTTAACCGCGATCTCGGGCGCAAGCTGGAAATTCTGACCCGGGTCACGCTCGATCAGGCGTGGGCGGATGATGAACATGACGTGGCTTACACATACCTCTGGCACGACGGCGCGTGGCATGGCAACGAGTCCTGCGAACCAATGCTGCGTTTCAATGACGCCCTCATCGCCGGCTTCAGCGCCGACGAGGCGGCTTCCTGACCGTCACCAGCACTGCACACCTCGTTTTTATGCCTCGCGAGCGCGTGAGGATTGAACCAAAGACCCTTGCCGTTTTGCACCGACCACGCCGACGCCGCGTCCACCTGAGAGTTTTCCAGCCGTGGTTACGATTTCAGGCATGAGGAACTGACCTCAGGCGCCAGATAGCGACCATCCTGTGGACCGCCGGGGTTGCCTTTGGTCCCATTGATCGCACGGGCACCCAGGCCGACAGCGTCGCTGGCTCGGTTGAGCCTGAAGGGGCGGCCCGCCTTTCGCAGGGGTCTTCTGGGCACCATTGGCGCACGATCTGGTGCGCTGATGGATCCGCCTGGTGATGCGGTGCTGCAGTCCTTCGGGCAGAAGGCGCAATGCGACGGTGCGTAATGCATCCGCCCAGGCGCTAATCACAGGGCCTTCACTTCCTTCGGACGGCCTGCGTGGATCAGCGTTCGTGCGCGTTCGGCTCAGGCCGCCACTGCGCGCTCTGCCCGACAGGCTCGGCCCGAGCGCAACACCCCCGGGGCTGAGGAAGAGACTCTCGTTGCGGAGCTCCTCTCCCGCCGGCCGTTGAAGCTTTCACAAAAGCCGTTCTGCATCGGCTTGCCGCGCGCAATGAAGTGTCAGCAGATCTCGCGCTCGCGTGCCCGGCAAGCATGGCGTTCGATGTGAACGCGGTGCCATCGTCCGAGACGATCGGCCGCGGCTTTGCGCTCCGTTCAACCAATGGCGTCACCTCACGCTGTGCGCCGTCCAGAGGCCGAAATGTCCGGCATCGCCGCCACTGCAGGGAAGCCAGAAGATGGCTGGATGGCGCAAATTCAGCTGAAAATGAACAGGCCCGGTTTTCAACAGCTCTTTTCTTGGCCCTGTAAGTGCGACTGGGAGTTATTTTCGTCGGCCGCTCTCGAGTGGCCCGCCAAGGACAAGTCGTTTTTTCGACAAACGAGATTTCGATTATTCGTATACCGAAAAAAAGCCCCTGTGGCCCGGTCGCTTTATAAACGCAATCCCGCGACGCGCGTTCGAGCGAAACGTACCTGCCGGCCGGAAGCTCAAAAGAGGGTCGTAGCGCGCTCGCCCGTTTATTTGCTTGGCGTCCGGCCATCGCAGTGAGCGATCCAACCGTGTCCGCGTGAAACACATCGGGCGGCATTGAAAGTGCCCACGTGGGAGGGCCCCCATCACCAAGCGCGGTTTCACCTTGAGCGCCCTGACCAAGAGGCCGGTTGTTGCGCTGCACTGCTTTACATCCTCACTCTTCGGCCCCGGAACTGATATTGGAAAGCACCCAATCCCAATACCCACGGCGCGTGGCGTCTGCTGCTACCTCCGCCTGCCATTCCGCCACCGGCCACTCCGGATTTTCCGACCAAACGCCACCTGAGACGTCAGCGAGGTTCTGGGCGTCTTCACTCATCGTGTCTCGCGCTCCTTGGGCTCGTCGAACTCGGCCTGGCAAGCATTGCACCAGCCCGCGCCACAAAGATCTGTGACCACCCATTGCTGACGCTCAACGCTCCAGCGGGAAATCGCGGCGAAGGCGATCTCCGTGCTTTCGCATTCGGGACAGGTTTTCCGGACTGTGCTCATCGGACCCAGAAAAGCTTGAGGACCACCTCGTCGGACGAGGTATGGAAAAAAGGTCCCCGGTCGAGGAGCCGGTCGCCTGGACCGGACCCTCGACAACGTCCAAGGGGAACATCGCGACAAGGTCGGCGGCCTGCGCCAGGTCGGGATAGAACAATCCGCCCTGATCGAATGCGTCAAGTGTCACGCCGTAGAAGCTGCTTGCTACTTTCACGGTCAGGAACGTCTTCCGACGGCGGACGGACGGGAGCGTGCCGATGGACATCCGATGAGTCCAGCGAGGCGCGGCCTTGATTGTCCCGATCAACGCCTTCGCGCGGCGCCTCTTTAAGCGGTTCTGGAAAGAGGGGGCGTGCCATATTGTTTCCCTCAGATGGACCACAGCACCAGGAGCATCTCGTCGGAGGGCTTGCGGACCCGCATCGGGTGCCCCTGGCTCCCGCACGCGGTCCGGGCTGGGTCAGCGCCGACCGAGATGGGATGATTGCCGCAAGGGCGTCGGCGACGCCCGGAGACCAGTGGCGTCTCACGTGGATGCCGGGGCGGTTCGCGCGAGGATCTCGCGCCGAACGGGCTCCGCGCCAAGACGACAGCGGATCACCATAGCCAAAGCGCACCGGCGGCAGCCAGCGCACGACTGTGCTGCTCATCCGGCGGCTGCCTGAGGGCTGAGCAGGACCTCGATCAGATCCCCGACACGCATATTCTCGTGTTCGCAGTCCTGGCAGATTCCGTGATCATGGTCGAAGGTCTGCCAATCCTGTTTCTGCGTCGACCAAGTGGCGCCCGCCTCGAAGATCACGTCATGGCTGCCACAATGCGGGCAGGTCTTCATGATCGGAGGGCCCACCATCGAGCCTCGTTTCACTGCGCGGGCGAGCGCGACATGTGAGGTGGGAACGTCCGGGGTATGAGCGGTGAAATGGGTGATGACCGGTTCTCTCGCCTGGACATTCTCACCAGCGAGGGCTTCCGAGCCGAGGGCGAGGATTGCTTCGGTATCCGGCGCCTGCTTCGGCGCCGGGTGCATCTCGCGCTCCTCGAGTTTACCGCCGCAGTCAGCGCAATTTGGGCCGTCGCGCCAGCCGTAATCGTTCCAAGTCTGGGCGTCGGTATCCCAGCACATCCAGGCGACGGCATGGGTATGGGTCGAACCGCAATCGGTGCAGAAAAACTCAATCTTCATTTGCTTTGAAATCCGTATCTGGGAAATCGGTGGGGGCAGGTGGCTTATTCGCCGCGGCGGACCCAGGTCTGCGCGACGTCATCGAGCACGTAAAACACGGCGACCGGGTTGATATCCCAACTTACCGGGCCAGCGCCGGGCGGCAGTCCGAGGGTGCGCACTTCGACATGGTCGAGATCGGCGAGATTCCATGCCTCGGGATCATCGATCCAGTCGTAGTTTTGCAGCCACATTTCGATGGCGTGATCGGGATCACGCGCCACAACAATCAGGCTGCGATCCTGCATGCAATCGTCTTTGGCATGGCAGTCGAACACGGTGAGGCCCTGGTCCGCCCAGGGGTTCAAAAACTCGGTCATCTTCATGAAATTCCAATTTTTCAAAAAATAATTCAGCCGCGAAAAGCCATGTGCATCATCATCCGTTCATTGCGGCGACGCTCGCAATCGCGGGCCGTCTGCACGATCCAGACCTGCTGATCCATCAGCACCTGGAAAAATGGGTTGAGCTCGTGGAAGTCGAGATAATCCCGCGCCTCCTGCTCGCCGTTGACGATGTCCACGCGAATACAATGCCTCGGATGCCCCTGCGTCAGCGCGTAGACGAGGTCCCCCATACACGGCAGCCCGACCAGCGACAGGCCAAACGGGTTCGGCGCCGGGGCAGGGGCAGGGGTGTTGCCGGACCGCCTCGCCCGATGTACGCGGTAGCGGAGCTTGATCAGCGAGCACGACGGGCTCAACGGATTTCCGGTCCATGTGCTGAACCACAGCGGGTTGACGAGCTCGCGGTTCAGCCGCAACTCGCGGTGCTGTTTCCCGGCCGGATCGATGCGCAGCGTGTCCGTGACCATTTTGGTTTTCATCACCATGATGGCGTCAGGCCTTCGGTTTCGCAGCCGTGTCGGCGACGACCTCGAGGGGTAGCTTCGCCAAGTTCCGACGAGGAAATTTCATCTGCTTCGAGAAGAGCTGGACACGATAAGTCAACGGACTTCCATCAAAGCCGGCTGCAAAAGGGGCTCATTGAACCTCCACCGACTCACGCTGAAGTCAGCGGCGCCGCAGACCGGCTTCCTCATTTTTTTCTCGTTAAACCTAATTCCAATAGCCGTCATAAAAAGGATTCCTCAGAAAGTGATAAGCCAACATACCTAGGCGCCAACGACGCGACAATATTTATTTTGATAAAAAAAGCGCACGCAACACCTGATGGTCAGGCCCGGTGGCTCAGGCCTGCTAAGTGGAACTCCCCCATTAGTTTTCAGACATGTGACGCAGTTACGAAGTCGAAGGAAAGGAGCGCCCTATCCGCTTCGATACTGTCGGGCTGCGGCTGTACGGGGTGGAGCCTCCGGCCGACACTCCTGAAGCGCACGGGTGCGCCGTGGTGCCGTCAGCCGTGTTCGGTCTCAACCCTTATTGGTGCAGGTCTTTGCTGATGCTCAATGCCGCCGTTCGCCCCGTGAAAGCCGTCCGCGTAACTGCGTGAGGATCGACCACAAGGTGAACGATCCCACGTAAAGGCACTCGGAAGCGGCTCCTTCGCGGTGGTCGGTACCAGCTTCCTGCAGGCAGATAGCCCGCAGCGGCAAGCCGTAAAGATGCTGCTGATGTCGCAGAAAACTATGCATTAAGTCGGCGGGAAGGGCCGCGGGCGCCGCGGTCCGCGGCCCTTCCGTCCATCAGGTGCCGCGCACGCTGCTCCCGATAATTCTCATCTTACGCCTTGGCCGAAAGGTTTCGGCCGCAAGCTGAAATTCGTGCACAGTCCCCCCATGGTGGCAGTCAGAGCAATAGATGCTGCTGTTCTCGTTCCAGTACACATCCCCGCCTTCATGAACGGCTCCGTCCGGGTAGAGAGTGACCGTGACAACCGCCTCAATTTCCAAATTGTGGTCGCTGTGGCAGCTCGAGCAACGCACGCCGTGTGCTTTGCAAACGCTCATCCGCGCACCCATCCAACATGCTCGACGTTGTAGGCACCGCGGCCTTGTCGCGTGCCCGGCCGCAGCTCGTCGTCAATGCCGCCTCCAGGGGTGATGTCCCATGAGATGCCGCCCTCGCCATGCGGCAGTCCAAGGATCCGAACTTCAGGGCCGCGTCCGACCACGTGGAGGCCGCGGTCTTCGTAGTCATCGCGCTGCGCGCAGATGCAGGCAAACGTCAGGCGATGGTCAGCCCAGATGCTCTGTTGTTCATTCGTTGCCATTCTGGTTTGCTCCGTACGCCGGCAAAAACGCTCGGCGTAAACGGGTGACGCGGTTGTTGGGCATCGTGTGGAAACTCCCTTGTTGAGCAATAAACTAGTTATGTCATGAGCGGATTCGCCACGCAATGCTGGTGGGATTTACCGCCCGTCAACAACAATCACCAAGGGAGGATGGAGCCGAGGCGATCTGCAGAGGGCTCGGGCCGCGCCCAATTGACGCCCCGCCAGGACGCCAGCAAAATGGGCTCTCACGTGAGCCTGGCCCCCTCACGGCTGCGGCGACCGCGACGACGCCGTGGCCCCACCGGCATGCGCGCCAGCGGCGGCAGTCCGTAGCTGAGGCAATGGCCACGCACGGGGAACGGCTGGACCGACGCGCCGACGCGACCCAGGTGTGGTTCCTTCCCATCGACGGCGCCCGCCCGCTTGGCTTTTGGCAGCGCCTAAGTCCGCAGAGTGGTTGATCCGTGAGGAGCGCCGATTTTCTGAAGGGCGTCGGCGCTCCTTTCAAATCGGGGCCTCATACGGGCGGCGTTCGAAAATCCAGCCAACCCAAACAAACGCGGCCCCGTGGACGCCGCCGCCTTTTCCTCAAGTCTCGCTGGGATTGGCGATTTTTTTCAGCCCAGCTTGACCAGCCGCCTTGACCTCGCGGCGCTGTTCGTCCATGCCCCCCGCAAGCGAACGCCTGCAGCTGGAGCCTAGATGTCGTCGGTCTTTACTCTTCACCGCCACCGAATCTTCGTGGCCGGACATCGCGGCATGGTGGGGGGTGCTCTCGTGCGCCGCCTCGCACGCGAGGATTGCGAGGTCCTGACGGCAGGCCGGGACCGTGTCGACCTGACCCGCCAGGCCGAGACCGAGGCCTTCATCGCGGATCTGAAGCCCGATGCGATCATCCTCGCGGCGGCGCGCGTCGGCGGAATTCTCGCCAATGCGACGCAACCGGCCGACTTCCTTTACCAGAACCTCGCCATCGAGCTGAACGTGGTCGAGGCCGCACGCAAAAGCGGGGTCTCCCGCCTCCTGATGCTCGGATCGAGCTGCATCTATCCCAAATTCGCGCCCCAGCCGATCCCGGAAGAGGCTCTGTTGACCGGACCGCTGGAGCCGACCAACGAATGGTATGCGATCGCCAAGATTGCCGGGCTCAAACTGGCGCAGGCGTATCGGCGGCAATACGGATTGCACTACATCTCGGCCATGCCGACGAACCTCTACGGTCCGGGCGATAATTTCGACCTCGCGTCGAGCCACGTCATGCCTGCGCTCATCCGCAAGGCGCATGAGGCGAAGCTCGCCAATGCACCCGAGATCAGCGTATGGGGCAGCGGCGCGCCGCGCCGCGAATTCCTGCACGTCGACGATTGCGCCGATGCCCTCGTTCACCTCCTCGTGCATTACGACGGAGACGAGCACGTCAACGTCGGCTCGGGCGAGGATCTACCGATCATCGATCTCGTTCATATGATCTGCGACGTCGTCGGCTATTCCGGAGCCGTAACATTCGACACCACCAAGCCCGACGGCACGCCGCGCAAATTGATGAGCGGAGATAAATTACGTGCAATGGGATGGAAACCTTATATCGACCTGAGGCACGGAATCGATGCAACCTACGCGTGGTTCCTGGCGCAGTCGGACAACCAAACCGCGCAAGTTCGGCCGTG
>JAQGKD010000059.1 GCA_028290285.1 Hyphomicrobiales bacterium | reverse complement strand
CACGGCCGAACTTGCGCGGTTTGGTTGTCCGACTGCGCCAGGAACCACGCGTAGGTTGCATCGATTCCGTGCCTCAGGTCGATATAAGGTTTCCATCCCATTGCACGTAATTTATCTCCGCTCATCATTTGCGCGGCGTGCCGTCGGGCTTGGTGGTGTCGAATGTTACGGCTCCGGAATAGCCGACGACCTCGCAGATCATATGGACGAGATCGATGATCGGAAGATCCTCGCCCGAGCCGACGTTGACGTGCTCGTCTCCGTCGTAATGCACGAGGAGGTGAACGAGCGCATCGGCGCAATCGTCGACGTGCAGGAATTCGCGCCGCGGCGCGCCGCTGCCCCACACGCTGATCTCGGGTGCATTGGCGAGCTTCGCCTCATGCGCCTTGCGGATGAGCGCAGGCATGACGTGGCTCGACGCGAGGTCGAAATTATCGCCTGGACCATAGAGGTTCGTCGGCATGGCCGAGATGTAGTGCAATCCGTATTGCCGCCGATACGCCTGCGCCAGTTTGAGCCCGGCAATCTTGGCAATCGCGTACCACTCGTTGGTCGGCTCCAGCGGCCCCGTCAGCAGGGCCTCTTCCGGAATAGGCTGCGGAGCAAGCTTCGGATAAATGCAGCTCGAACCGAGCATCAGGAGACGGGAGACGCCGCTTTTGCGGGCTGCCTCGACAACGTTCATCTCGATGGCGAGGTTCTGGTAGAGGAAGTCGGCCGGTTGCGTCGCGTTGGCGAGAATTCCGCCGACGCGCGCCGCCGCGAGGATGATCGCATCTGGCTTCAGCTCCGCGACGAAGGCCTCGGTCTCGGCTTGCCTTGTCAGGTCGACGCGGTCCCTGCCTGCCGTCAGCACCTCGCAATCCTCGCGGGCAAGGCGGCGCACGAGGGCCCCGCCCACCATGCCGCGATGTCCGGCCACGAAGATCCGTTGGCCGCTCAGGTCGTATGCGTTCGTCATGCCGTGCTCATCTCGGGGCGCGCTTTGCGGAATCGTCGGGGTCACCTTTGCCATGGCGACCCGGCGCGTCAAGCGCGGACAAGGTCACGAAGTGGGCGCAGGATCATAGAGTTCGATCATTCTGCGAACATCTGCCAGCGAGGGCAAGCCGGCTTCGTTGCCCAGATGCTGGATCTTGAAGGCGGACGCGGCCCTCGCGAAGGTGAGGTGGTCGAGCCATCGTCCATCTGGCCGCATCAGATACGAGGCCATATAGGCACCGTGGAAGACGTCTCCCGCGCCGGAAGTGTCAATAATCCGGTCGGCAGGCACGGGCAGGGCGGGCAGGCGGGAGACGCGGCCTTCTTCGTCGTACCAGAGCAATCCGCGCTCACCCTCGGTCACGCCCCCGATGCGGCAACCACGGCTGCGCAGATATTCGAGCATTTCGTTGGGGGACAGGTGCATCTGCTCGCAAAGGCGCTCGGCCACCATGGCGATGTCGACGTGATTGAGAAGTTCATGCGTGTTCGAGCGAAGGCCGCCGCCGTCGAGCGAGGTCAGGACGCCCGCCTCTCGGCAGGTGCGCGCATAGTGCAGGGCGGCGTCCGCCTGGTGCCCATCCAGATGCAGCGCCCTGATGCCGCGCGTGTTGAGGTTGGGGAAGGGGTGGAGATAATCGTCGTCGCGGGCGCGCAGGATCGAGCGTTTGCCGTTGCGCGGTAAAATGAAAGAGAGCGAGGAGCGCCGCACCTTCCGCCCATGGACGGGGATCTGGTATTTCGCGGCCATGTCCAGGAACATGCGCCCGAGCCAGTCGTCAGCGACGGAGGTGAGAAGATCGGGGACCACGCCGAGCCTGGCGCAGGCGAAGGCAGCCGTAACCGCGTTGCCGCCGAAGGAGACGGCGTAATCGTCCGCGACCGCCTTGTCGTCACCTTCGGGGATGTGGCCGGCGAGCAGCGTGACGTCGATATAGGTCTGGCCGATGAAGAGCGCGTCCATGTTCCCCCGCGTTCGGTGTAGCTCCTGGTCGGGAAGTATCAGACCGAGAAGCTGGTTCCGCAGCCGCAGGACGAGGTCGCGTTCGGATTGTCGATCTTGAAGGATTGACCGATCAGGTCGTCCACGAAGTCAATGCGGGCGCCCCTGAGGAAATCGAGCGAAACGGGGTCGATGAGCACGGTTGCGCCCTCGCTTTCGATCGCCAGGTCGTCCGGGGCACGATTCGTCTCGATGTCGAAGGCATATTGGAAGCCCGAGCAGCCGCCGCCGTTCACCGCGACGCGCAGCATCGCGCCCTCGGCTTCGCGCTTCAGGATTGCGGCCACGCGCTTGGCAGCCCGTTCCGTCACGATAGGCCGCGGCTGGGCCTGAGAGGATTCGTTCGTCGCGTGGGTCATCTGTTCCGGACTCCTCGGGGTCTGGCGCCCGGCGTCGCGGCGAAGGCTCCGCGGCGGCGCCTCTTGCCTCGACTCGAGTGCCAGATATAAGTCCGATGGCCCGCCGCTTCAATGCGACGGAGCCGCACCGGGCGCTTCCCGCGCAGAAGGCGACGTTGTGGACCCGATTTCTTCCTCGACCGATCCCGCGCGGCGGGCTCCCTACGCCACCGACCCCTGGGCCAGCCGTGGCCGCCTGTGCCCGGAGCCGGTCTCGCCGACCAGGACCGAATTCCAGCGGGATCGCGACAGGATCATTCATTCGACAGCCTTCCGCCGCCTGGCCCACAAGACGCAGGTCTTTGTGCCGCACGAGGGCGATCACTACCGCACGCGCCTCACCCATACGATCGAGGTGGCACAGATCGCGCGTGCGCTCTCCCGTGCCTTCGCGCTGGACGACGACCTCGCCGAGGCGCTGGCGCTCGCGCACGACCTCGGCCACACGCCGTTCGGCCATACTGGAGAGGACGTGCTCGAAGTGTGCATGGCCGGATACGGCGGCTTCGACCACAATGCGCAGGCGCTCCGGATCGTGACCAAGCTGGAACGTCGCTATGCAACGCATGACGGGCTGAACCTCGCGTGGGAAACGCTGGAGGGACTGGTCAAGCACAACGGGCCGCTGACGGATGTCTCCGGCCAGCCTGTCGGCCGCTACGCCAAGGGTGGCGTGCCTGCGGCCATCGTGGAATATGACGCCCGTCAGAAGCTCGATCTTTCGACCTTCGCCAGCGCGGAGGCCCAATGCGCGGCCATTGCCGACGACATCGCCTATAACGCGCACGATCTCGACGACGGGCTGAGGGCAGGGCTGTTTAGCCTTGCGGACCTGCTCGACGTGCCCTTCGTAGGCGATCTGGTCCGGGAAATCGAAGCAGCCTATCCGGGCCTCGAAACGACGCGGGTTATTCACGAACTCGGCCGCCGCGTCATTACCCGCTTCGTCGAGGATGTCATCGCCGAGAGCCGGGCGCGGCTCGCGGCAGAAAAGGTCGCCAGCGCTGCGGATGTCCGCGCCTGTGGCCGACCCGTCATCGCTTTTTCCCACAGCATGGTGGCGGCAGACAATGCGATGAAGGCATTCCTCTATCCGCATATGTATCGTCATCCGCGCGTGATGCGCGTGCGGCGCGATGCGGCCGAGGTGGTACGGAGATTGTTCGAGGCCTTCGCTGCCGATCCCGCGCGGATGCCGGGGGAATGGGCTTGCGCGGCCGCTGTCCCGGCTGGGCCGTCGCAGGACGCGCGGCAAAAGCGTATGATCTGCGACTATATCGCAGGCATGACGGACCGATTCGCCCTGTCCGAGCATAAGCGCCTCTTCGGGACCGCGCCGGAGTTGCGTTGAATCCGAAAAGCGGCGCCAGGCTGGATTTTTGACGCAATCGGCGAATTGGGTTAGGCCGCGCGGCACAGGGCAGGCCGCCCGAACCAACAGAGACGATCCGCAATGAATGTTTTCGCCGAGTTCCAGACCCGTGTCGCCGCGATCCTTCAGGGCATCGTCGCCTCCGGCCGCCTGCCGTCGGACCTGGATCTCGCGCGGTTCGTTGTGGAGCCGACTAAAGACGCTGCGCACGGCGATCTCGCGACCAACGCCGCCATGGTCTTTGCAAAGGAGGCCAAGGCCAGCTTTCCCAATCCGCGCGCGCTCGCGACCGAAATCGCCTATGCGCTCGCCGAGGATGCCGACGTCGCGGAAGCGGAGGTCGCGGGGCCGGGCTTCATCAACATCCGCCTGAAGCCGCAGGTTTTTGCCCGCGTGCTGCATCAGTCCGTCACCGAAGGCGCGGAATTCGGTCGCGCTCCCAAGGGCTCCGCCGGACCGGTGAATGTCGAATATGTGTCCGCAAACCCGACCGGCCCGATGCATGTCGGGCACGGACGCGGCGCGGTCTTCGGCGATGCCCTGGCCAATCTGCTGTCGTTCGCCGGCCATGAGGTGGCGCGCGAATATTACATCAACGACGCCGGAGCCCAGGTCGACGTGCTCGCCCGTTCCGCCCATCTGCGCTATCGGGAGGCGCTGGGCGAGGATATCGGCGAGATCCCGGAGGGGCTCTATCCGGGCGGCTATCTGAAGCCGGTCGGCGAGACGCTCGCTCATGAATATGGCGTGACGCTGCGCGACCAGCCTGAAGCCGAATGGCTCCCCAAGGTCCGGGCGATCGCGATTTCGGCCATGATGGACATGATCCGCTCCGATCTCGCGGCTCTCAACATCGTCCATGAGGTGTTTTTCTCGGAACGTTCGCTGACGACGGGGCCGGATGGCGATTGCGTCGGCGCCGTGATCGCGGACCTGCGTGCGCGGGGAATCGTTTACGAGGGCCGGTTGCCACGCCCCAAGGGTGCGCCTGCGGAAGATTGGGAAGATCGCGAGCAGACGCTGTTCCGCACCACCGAATTCGGCGACGACATCGATCGTCCGCTCGTCAAGTCGGATGGTGGCTACACCTACTTCGCCTCCGACATCGCCTATCACAAGTCGAAATTCGACCGTGGGTTCACAACGATGATCGACGTCTGGGGAGCCGACCACGGGGGCTACGTCAAGCGCATGCAGGCGGCGGTGAAGGCCATATCGGGCGGCCACGCCACGCTGGATGTGAAGCTCTGCCAGCTCGTCAAGCTGATGCGCCATGGCGAGCCCGTCAAAATGTCGAAGCGCTCCGGCGACTTCGTTACTCTACGTGAGGTGGTGGATGAAGTCGGCGTCGATGCGACGCGCTTCATGATGCTGTTCCGGAAGAACGACGCGCCGCTGGAGTTCGATCTGGCGAAGGTCATCGAGCAATCGAAGGACAATCCGGTCTTCTACGTCCAGTATGCCCATGCGCGCGGACGCTCGGTGCTCCGTCAGGCCAAGGCCGTCCTCCCCGATCTTGATGTGTCGGCTCAGGCACTTGCGGGCGCTTCCCTCGATCTTCTGGAGGACGAGGGCGAGCGCGCTCTGCTCAAATTGATCGCCCAATATCCGCGTCAGGTCGAGGCGGCGGCGGCGGTTCACGAGCCCCACAGGATCGCATTTTATCTTCATGATCTGGCAAGTTCGTTCCATTCTCATTGGAATCGAGGGAAAGATACTCCACAATTACGCTTTGTTAATGAAGAACGCAGAGATTTGACCAGTGCTCGGCTGGCTCTCGTTCTATCGTTAACGGGTGTTCTCGCGTCGGGCCTGAGTATTCTGGGTGTGAGCGCGCCAGAGGAGATGCGTTGACGGGACTGTTGTTCGTGCGGTGGTGGAATTCAGCCACAATTTCTCCGCGCAACTTCCGGTATTGTCTGACTGCATCGGGTGTCGCCACGGTCCGCTCCATTTTCGCGAGCGGAACGCGTAACGAGGTGAGAGATGAGTGAGCCAGCCGCCAAGCCCCGTCATTCCGCCGATCCTCGTCAGGCGATCGATCTGGATGATTTCGAGCGACGGTTGCGCGACCAGTCGGTCGGATCAGAGCCGAACCCAGACCCACTCGCCGAACTCGCCCGCCTCGTCGGCGGCGAAAACGATCCTTTCAAGAACATGTTTGCGGAGCCGGCTCCCGCTGCCGGGCGCGGAGGACATCTTCGTCCCGTGCAGCCTGTAGCGGTCGATCCTTACGCTCCGGCGTTCGATCCACATTTCGACGCGCGCTTCGGCGGGCGCCTGTCGGGGGAGCATGCTTCGGCAAACCAGCAGCCGCAGCAGGACCCGCAGAATTATTACCAGGATCAGCAGGCCTATCAGCAGCCCCAATCCTACCAGCAGCCCTACGACCAGCCGGAAGCCGCCTACGCGACCCCTCCCCAGGCCGAGCACCGGCCCTATGGGCAGGAGTATCAGGCCTATGGTGCGCCCGACCGCAATGATCCAGATGCCCCGTGGCTCGATCCCGCGATGATGGCGCCGCCCGAGCATGACCTGTCGGAAGAATTTCGGCCGCGCCGTTCACGTCGCGCTACGCTCCTGATGAGCGCGGCTCTGCTCATAGTAGCCGCGGGCGTCGGCGGGACGCTGGCGCTTCGTTCGAAAGCCAATGTCAGCGGCGAAATGCCGACGATCATGGCGTCCAATGGTCCCGTCAAGGTTCAGCCCGCACAAACGGCGGCGGATGCGCCGAAGCTCGCCGTGTCGATTCTCGAGCGCGGTTCATCGAACATCGCCGACAGCAAGGTCGTCGAAAGCGAAGAGCAGCCCATCGATCTCTCCCAGGCTGCACGCACTGCCAGAGCCGGTGCTCCTGCCAGCCGTCCGGCCAAGTCCGAAAACGGCGCGCCTGTGACGCTTGCACCGCCGCCGCCCGCGCCGTCGATCTTCGCGGAGCCCAAGCGCGTGCGCAGCATCGCTGTTCGTCCGGATGGAACGATCGTTCAGAACGCGCCGGCCCCGACGCCGTCGGCGCGGCCCAACGACATGGCTTCGCTCGTCGCGTCTTCCGGCGCTTCGCCCGGCGGATCGCAAACACCTTCTTCCACCAAGGGGAGTCCGCAGGTCACGGGCTCGAATCCTGCGCCCAAGCAGGTGACGAGGGTTGCGAGCGCCGCGCCTCAGGGCATGGTCGATGCAGGCGGGATGACAATGCCCCCGCAGACGATTCCGCCGACGCCGAGGGCGCCGGTCGCGCCACGCCAGCAGGTCGCCGCCGTCGCGCCTGCTTCTCCCGCCGCCATCGCCGGCAAGGGCGGTGCGTTCGCGGTCCAGCTCGCTGGCACGACGTCCGTGGAAGAGGCGCGCGACGCGGCCAACCGGCTCGGCAAGAAATTTTCTTCCGAACTCGGCGGCCTCAAGCCGGCGGTCAAGAAATTCGATCTGGGCAGCAAGTCCGTCTTTCGAGTGCGCGTGAGCGGCTTGTCCAGCGAGGACGCCAATTCGCTCTGCGCCCGCCTGAAGGCCAGTGGCGGAACGTGTTTTGTCGCCCACAACTGATTTTTTCCAGCCGGCGAGGATGAAAGTCCTCGCCGCCGTTTCGTGAGTTGGCCGATCGATGAATATGCGTGCCTTCATCTGCGGCTGTACGGGGCTGGAATTCTCCGATGACGAGCGCCGGTTTCTGGCGGAGTCGCGGCCCTGGGGCCTCATCCTGTTCAAGCGCAATATCGATCATCCCGCGCAGGTCGCTGCGTTGACGGGCGATTTCCGTGAGATCGTCGGGCGTGCGAATGCGCCCGTTCTCGTTGATCAGGAAGGCGGGCGCGTCCAGCGGCTCGCGGCACCGCATTGGCCTGCTTATGCGGCCGCGGCCCGCTTCGAGCGGATGAACGCCTCGCCCGAGCGCAAGACAGAACTTGTCCGCCTTTCCGCGCAATTGATGGGCCAGGATCTGCGCGCATGCGGTATCGACGTCGATTGCCTGCCGGTGCTGGATGTGCCCGCGCCGGGTGGACATTCCGTCATCGGCGATCGTGCTTACGCCGCCGATCCCGAGATGGTGGCACGGTTGGGAGGCGCGGCCGCAGAGGGGCTGATGCTGGCCGGCGTGCTGCCGGTCATGAAACACGTTCCGGGCCACGGCCGGGCAGGGGCCGATTCACATCACGAGTTGCCGCGCGTCGAAGCCTCGCTCGCGGAACTGGAACGCGCCGATTTCGTGCCCTTCCGGGCGCTGGCTCATCTGCCCATGGCGATGACGGCGCACGTCGTCTACGCCGCGCTCGATCCCGACCGTCCGGCCACGACGTCGCGCAAGGTCGTGCAGGAGATCATTCGCGGGGCCATCGGCTTCGACGGCCTCTTGATGAGCGACGATCTCTCCATGAAGGCGCTGTCCGGCTCGTTCACCGAGCGCTGCGATGCGCTGTTTTCAGCCGGGGTCGACATGGCGCTCCACTGCAACGGCACCCTTTCCGAGGCGCGGCAGGTCGCCGCCGCAGCGCCTGTCCTGGCCGGGAAGGCGCGGGATCGAGCGGAAGCTGCACTGGCGCGAATTGCCGCTCCGTCGGGCTTGACGGTTCCTGTGGACGCCCGCGCAGAGCTCGAATCAGCGCTTGCGATGACAGGTTGAAGGATTAGTCTCCGCGCCATTCCCGTAGGTTCGGGCAGCGTGGAGTAATGATTCGTGGCACGCGAACTGCTGTTCGATCAGGTCGTCGAGATCGACAAGGCGGATGCGGAGCCGTCCTTCCTCGTCGATGTGGACGGCTTCGAAGGGCCGCTCGATCTGCTGCTCGAACTCGCACGCCGCCAGAAGGTTGATCTCCACAAGATCTCGGTTCTGGCGCTCGCCGAGCAGTACCTCGCCTTCGTGGAGGAAGCACGCCGCGTGCGGCTTGAGCTGGCCGCCGACTATCTGGTCATGGCCGCATGGCTCGCCTACCTGAAATCCCGGCTTCTTCTGCCCGAGCCGCCGAAAGGCGACGAGCCCGCAGCCGCCGACCTCGCGGCCGCTCTGGCGCTCCGCCTGCGGCGGCTGGAGGCGATCCGCAAAGCCGCCGAGCAATTGGTCAACCGGCCACGTCTCGGACGAGACATGTTCCTGCGCGGACGGCCCGAAGGCGTTTCGGTGGTTCGCCATTCGGAGTTTCAGGCCAGCCTCTACGATCTGCTGTCCGCCTATGCGCAGCAGCGCCAGATCCAGGCGCTTTCGCGCGTGACGCTGAAACGCCGGATCGTCTGGTCCCTCGCAGAAGCCCGTTCAGCGCTGGAGCGGCTGAGCGGCGTGATTTCGGAATGGACGGTCATGGACGAATTCCTGATCGAGTATTGCGTGACGCCGGAGTTGCGCCGCACCGTGCGGGCATCGTCCTTCTCCGCCTCGCTCGAGATGGTGCGGGAGGGTAGAATCGACATCCGTCAGGATCGCCCGTTCGCGCCGCTCTGGGTGCGGGGCAAGCAACCACAGGAGCAGGCGGCTTGATGCCGCCCGCGCAAACGCGCCATGTCCGGCAGAGCTGAAGACGAGAAGCCCTTGGCCGAAATATCCGTGCTCTACCCCCAGCAACCGCCGATGACCGAGGCGGAGGCCGCCCAGCTTCAGGCGTTGAACGAGGCCAAGCGAATCGCCGAGGCGCTGCTGTTCGCAGCCCCCGATCCGCTCGACGAGAGCGAGATCAAGCGCCGCCTGCCTGAGGGTACCGATGTATCGGCTGTGCTGGAGTCCCTGCGCGCCGACTATCTCAGCCGTGGCATCAATCTCGTGCGCGTCGCCAAGAAGTGGATTTTCCGCACGGCGGCGGACCTCGGCTATCTTCTCTCGCGCGAGACATCCGAGCAGAAGAAACTCTCGCGCGCAGCGCTCGAAACGCTGGCCATCGTGGCCTATCACCAGCCGGTCACGCGCGCTGAAATCGAGGATATTCGCGGCGTCGCGATCTCCAAGGGCACGATGGATCTGCTGATCGAGACCAACTGGGTGCGTCTGCGCGGACGCCGCAAGGCGCCGGGGCGGCCCGTGACCTACGGGACCACCGAGAGCTTCCTGCTGCATTTCGGGTTGGAGAACATCTCCGACCTGCCGGGGCTCGAAGAGCTGAAGGGCGCCGGCCTCTTCGACGGACGGCTGCCGCCGGGCTTCGGCGTGCCGAGCCCGAGCGACGATCCCGAACTGACGGAAACCGAAGAGCCGCTCGACGACGATCTGTTCAGCGAACTCATCGAAGAGGAAGAGGCCGCTGCCGAGCCTGAGGCCGAGGAGGGGCGGCCGCCATCCTCGGAGAAGACCGCCGACTGAGGCGGGTTGCGCGCGGACGCGATTTGACACCGCTGTCACAGGCCGTAATCATCGTTTTCAAATCGACGGCCAAGCCGTAGGTCGCATAGAAGTGAGAAACGCGCATGATCGACGTCACGGGTCCTCGGGTGCGAACTCCTTGTACCTTGAAGGCCGGGCTCATGGCGTTCGCCGGCCTCATTGTCATGTCCGGCCCCGCAACGGCACAGAAGACTGACGACTTCTTCAAGGGCCGCACGATCAGTATTTACATCGGCTTCGCCCCGGGCGGCAGCTACGATTACTACGGTCGCCTCGTCGCACGATTCCTCGGGCGCCACCTTCCCGGCAACCCCACAATCGTGACGCAGAACATGCCCGGCGCGGGATCGTTTCTGGCGGCCAATTTCCTCTACAATGCCGCCCCGAGGGACGGCACGGCGCTCGGTGTCGTGACCCAGACGATCGCGCTGGAGGAGGCCCTGAAAACCAAGGGCGTGCAATACCGCTCGGCGCAATTCAACTGGATCGGCCGCATGACGGCGATTCTGGAAGTTTCGCTCACGGGCCCCAAGGCCCACGCCCGGACCATCGAGGACGCGCGCAAGATGGAAGTGCCCGTGGCGGGGACAGGCTCCGGCTCTCCTTCGGAAGGTTATCCGAAGCTCCTGAATGCGCTGGCAGGCACGAAATTCAAGATCATTTCGGGCTATCCGGGTTCGACGCAAGGCATCATGGCCGCTGAGGCTGGCGAGGTCGACGGGGGCCTGACGTCGTGGAACACGCTGAAGCGCACGCGGGCGGCCTCGCTCGCCAATGGCGAGTTCAGCCTGCTGGTCCAATATGCCCTTCAACGGCACCCCGATCTGCCGAACGTGCCGACCATCGTCGAACTCGGCCAGACGCCGGAAGCGAAGAAGATCCTGAGTTTCTACGCCAGCGGCGCGGAGGTCGGGCGTTCGCTCATTGCTCCTCCGGGGGTGCCGCCGGAGCGGGTAAAGCAGATGCGCGCCGGCTTCGATGCCATGCTCAAGGATCCGGAATTCCTGACCGAGGTCGAGAAGACGCAGGTGGAATTTCAGCCGGCCTCCGGTGAGTTCATGCAAAAGCTCATAGCCGACACCGCCGAGGCGCCGCGCGCGGTCATCGACGCGGCGCAGGAAATTCTGAAATAAAAAGCGTGCTGAAACAATCAGGCTTGGCAATGGAGTGTGCGTGAACGCATATGCTCCGCGGAGAATCCTTGTTTTTGCCGCAGGTGATGCATAGTTTCTGGAGCAATACCGGCTGCGTCCTGCGCGGTCCTGGCATTCGGAGGTTCGCTTATGGGTAGTTTCTCGATCTGGCACTGGATCGTCGTCGGAGCAATCGCGCTGCTGCTGTTTGGCGGCAAGGGCAAGATTTCCGATCTCATGGGCGACGTCGCCAAAGGCATCAAGTCTTTCAAGAAGGGCATGGCCGAGGATGACGAGGTCGCCGCCCGTCCCGTCGAGCCGGTGCGCACCATCGACAATCCGGCTGTGACGGGCGTGGCTCCTGTCGTCGGCGACAAGGTTCCGTCGGATACGCGGAAGGCCGGCTGAGCGCCAGCCGCTCGCGCGATCAAGAAGGTCAAGCGCTGTCACGCGTGCCGCAGGCGCGCGTTGACGGTTGCTTTCAGTTCAGGACGACGAACTCCATGTTCGATTTCGACGCGGGCAAACTCATCGTTATCGGCATCGTCGCGCTGATTGTGATCGGGCCGAAGGAATTACCGCGTGTGCTGCGTCAGGTCGGTCAGGCTGTGGGCAAGATGCGCCGCATGGCTTCCGACTTCCAGGGACAGTTCATGGACGCCATGCGCGAGGCCGACCTGGAGGATATCCGCAAGGATGTCGCCAAGATGGCCGACTCGGCGAAGGTCGACATGAACTTCGATCCGGTGCAGACGATCCGCAACGAGATCGGCGGTGCCATCGAGGGCACAAGCGGCCAGACCGCGGCGCTGCCCACGCACGGCGAGCCCGGCCACTCCATGAACTCCTTCGACATGTCCGGGGTGCCGTCTCCCATCGACCCGGACAACGCTTCGGCGGCAGGGGGCATCGGCCCCGTCACGCCGGAAGCCGTCGAGGCGGCCATGCCCACGGCTCCCGTCGCGCCTGCACCTCCCCATGCTGCCGCTCGTACCGGCGAGGCCTGATCCCATGCCTTCAATCCTGGTCGAATCCCTGACATGACCGAAGCCGATATCGAATCGACACGTGCCCCGCTGATCGAGCATCTGATCGAACTGCGCTCGCGCCTGGTGAAAGCGCTGCTGGCTTTTCTCGTGATGTTTGTGATCTCCTTCTATTTTGCGAAGGACATCTACAATCTGCTCGTGGTGCCTTTCGAGCATGCGGCGGGACCGGATGCGAAGCTGATCTACACGGCGCCGCAGGAGTTTTTCTTTACGCAGATCAAGGTCTCGATGTTCACGGCGGCCTTTGCCGCCTGTCCCGTGATTTTCGGGCAGATCTACGCCTTCGTCGCGCCGGGGCTCTACAAGCAGGAGCGCATGGCTTTCGCACCTTATCTGGTGGCGACTCCGATCTTCTTCGCGCTGGGCGCGATGCTCGTTTATTTCGTCGTGACACCTAACCTGCTGCACTTCTTCCTCGCCATGCAGCAGTCGAAGGAGCCGGGCCGGGCGCAGATCGAGCTGCTGCCGCGCGTCAGCGAATATCTGTCGCTCATCATGACATTGATCTTCGCCTTCGGCGTGACGTTCCAACTGCCCGTCGTACTGACGCTGCTCGGACGTATCGGCATCATCGACGCCGCCTTCCTCAAGGCCAAGCGCCGCTTCGCGGTCGTGATTGTGTTCATCGTCGCGGCAGTGCTGACACCGCCGGATATTTTCAGCCAGTTCGCCCTGGCAGTGCCGGCCTTGCTGCTCTACGAATTGTCGATCATCTCGGTCGGCGTGGTCGAGCGCAGGCGTGAAGCGGAGCGGCTGGCGCGGGAAAACGCACCCTAGTCCCGGGCAGTCCCGGCTGGTTCGAGGGGTTGCCCCCTTGCATCTGGGCGCCACCGATGCCATTCGGGGCGCGCGCGGGTGCGACACGAAGGGCTCTCCATGTACGATATCAAGTGGATTCGCGAGAATGCGGCTGTCTTCGACGATGGCCGCCGCCGCCGTGGGCTCGAGCCGCTGTCGGACAGGCTCGCCGCGCTCGACGATCAGCGGAAAGCCGCGATCGCACAGATGCAGGCCGCGCAGGAACGGCGCAACGCCGCGTCCAAGGAAATCGGCCAGGCCATGGCCGCCAAGGACGCCGCCCGTGCCGATGCGCTGAAGGCGGAAGTCGCCGAGCTCAAGACCCGGATGGGCGAGTTCGAAGCGCAGGAGAAGGCTGCCATCGCCGCGCTCGATAGCGTCCTCCTCGAAATTCCCAATACGCCGCTGGCCGAAGTGCCGGAGGGCCGCGACGAACACGACAATATAGAGATTCGCCGCATCGGCACACCGCCGGTCTTCGCCGAAGGCTTCGTGCCCAAGGAGCATTTCGAAATTGGGGAGGCACTGGGCCTCATGGATTTCGATGCGGCGTCACGGATGTCGGGCGCACGCTTCGTGGTGCTGAAAGGCCAACTCGCGCGTCTGGAGCGCGCGCTCCAGCAATTCATGCTCGATTTGCACACCGAGCAGCACGGCTACACGGAAGTGAACCCGCCGCTGCTGGTGCGCGACGATGCGATGTATGGCACGGCGCAATTACCGAAGTTCCGCGACGACCAGTTTCGCGCGGGCGACGACTTCTGGCTGATTCCCACCGCCGAAGTGCCGCTCACCAATCTCGTGCGTGAGCAGATCCTCGACGAGAAGAGCCTGCCGCTGCGCGTGACGGCGGGCACGCCCTGTTTCCGTGCGGAAGCGGGTGCTGCGGGCCGCGACACGCGCGGCATGATCCGCCAGCATCAGTTCACCAAGGTGGAACTCGTTTCCGTCACGGTGCCTGAGGAGTCATCGCAGGAACACGAGCGCATGACGGCCTGCGCGGAGGAGGTGCTCAAGCGCCTCGGCCTGCATTATCGTGTCGTGACCTTGTGCACGGGCGACATGGGGTTCGCCTCCCAAAAAACCTACGACATCGAGGTCTGGCTGCCCGGCCAGAAGGATGGCGAGACGCAGGGCCGGTTCCGTGAAATTTCATCCTGCTCCGTCTGCGGCGATTTCCAGGCGCGGCGCATGAATGCGCGGTATCGCCCGGCGGAAGGCAAGGGCACGCGCTTCGTTCACACGCTGAACGGCTCGGGTGTCGCGGTCGGTCGCGCCCTTGTCGCAGTTCTGGAAAATTATCAGAACGCCGACGGGTCCGTGACGGTGCCCGATGTCCTGCTGCCCTATATGCGGGGGCTGGAACGCATCGAGAAAGCGTGAGCTTTTGCGTTTCTAAAAGAAACAGGCGACTGTTGCCGTCACTGCGAGCAAAGCGAAGCAATCCAGGACGTTCCTGAGAGCCTGAATTGCCGGGTTGCTACACTCCCGGCAATGACAGGGCCGATGGATTGAGGCCAGGGAAGCGAGACAGGGCAAAGCATGCGCATCCTCATTACCAATGACGACGGCATCAACGCAGAAGGACTCGATGTTCTCGAGCGCATTGCGCTCGAGCTTTCCGACGACGTGACCATCGTCGCTCCCGAGACCGACCAATCGGGCGTCGCTCATTCGCTGTCCCTGAACGACCCGCTGCGCCTGCGCGAAATCGGCCCGCGCCGTTTCGCAGTGAAGGGCACGCCGACTGACTGCGTCATCATGGGCGTTCGCAAGATCATGCGGGATTCTCCGCCCGATCTCGTGCTGTCGGGCGTCAATCGCGGGCACAACCTTGCGGAAGACGTCACCTATTCCGGAACGATAGCGGGCGCGATGGAGGGCACGCTGCTCGGCGTCCGCTCCATGGCGCTGTCGCAAGGTTATCCGCCGGGTGACCGCCTCGGCACGCCGTTCGATTGCGCCGAGGCGCATGCGCCCGGGTTGATTCGCCGGTTGCTGAAGGAAGAGCTGGAACCAGGCATCCTGCTCAATCTCAATTTCCCGAGCTGCCGGCCAGAAGAAGTGCAGGGCACATCCGTTGCCGTGCAGGGCCGCCGCGACGCGACCTTCCTCGAACTCGACGAGCGTTTCGACGGGCGCGGCAATCCTTACTTCTGGATCGCCTTCTCGCGCCAGCGCAGCGAGCCCTCGCGAGGCACCGATCTCGCGGCCATCGCCAAACAGCATATTTCGATCACGCCGCTGCGGCTCGATCTTACCGACGAACCATCGCTGACGCGGCTCGCCGCCAGTTTCTCTTAAGGGGGCAGGGAGGGGCATGGATCCGGATTTATCCAGCCTCGACAGGCCCCGCTCCGACGCCGCGGCGCAGGCGACCATGCGCTTTCTCCTGCGCCTGCGCGAACGCGGCATCGCCAATGTCGCCGTGCTGCGCGCGATGGAAACCCTGCCGCGCGAGAACTTCGTGCCGCATCGTCATGCCGATCTCGCGTGGCGAGACATTGCGCTCCCGATTCCGTGCGGCCAGACCATGCCGCAGCCATATGTCGTTGCGCGGATGATGGAAGCGCTCGCCTTGGCTCCGACACATCGCGTGCTGGAAATCGGCACGGGCAACGGATTTTCGGCTGCCATTCTCGCCCGTCTTGCGCGCGAAGTGCTTTCGGTCGAGCGTTTCCAGTCGCTCTCGGTGGCGGCTGCCGCGCGTCTGTCGCGGCTCGGGATCGACAATGCGGCGGTCGTGTGGGGCGACGGGCTGGCACTGACCGCCGATATCGGGTTGTTCGATCGCATTCTGGTGCAGGGCGTTCTCGATGAGGTGCCGCAACGGATCCTCGAATTGCTGGCCGAGGGCGGCATCATCGTGTTCGGCCGCCGCGACCGTCCGGGGCGTGCGACCCGGCTCTTGCGCCTCGTCCATGGGGCCGCGGGCTTCACGGAAGAGCGGGTCTGCGCGTGCCGCCTGCAAGATCTGATCGGCGGGATTTCGGCGGGGTCATAGAATTGCGAACCCGCCTGCCCAAAGCGTCATGTGCCGGTATAGCCACGTATTTCGGTCAGATCGATTCATCATAAAACCTTCCTTAACCCGCAGCGTGTTCAATGCAGTCCATGGATACCGCATAAGTGTGGGTTGCGTTATGAGTCTCATTGATCGCGTTTTGAATACCCGTTGTGCGGCACGGCTCGTCCTCGCGGGGCTGACGTCGGCTTTGCTGGCCGGCTGTTCGTCCGATTTCACGCGGATGACTGATCCCTCGTCCAATCCTTTCCAGAATTCGTCCCGGATGGATGGCTACGACCAGACGCCGACGGCGACCGCCGGTCCGCGCATGGCGAGTGCCGCGCCGATCGGGCAGGTCCAGTCGGCCCCCTTGTCCGCTCCGGTGCAGTCCGCTCCGCTGAGCGCGCCGCGCTACGCCATACCCGCTCGTCCAAGCCCGCAGGCGTCCGCCGCTCCGATCCGGGGTGGCTCTGCCGGGTGGTCGTCTGAAGGCGGCACGCCCATCGTGGTCGCCCAGGGTGAGAGCCTGTCCATGCTGTCGGGCCGCTACGGCGTCCCCGCCGATGCGCTCCTGAAGGCCAACGGACTGAGCAGCGCCGCGCAGGTGCAGCCGGGCGCGCGTCTGGTCGTTCCGATCTACAATGCCAATGGCGCTTCGCAGGCAGTTGCGGCCGGCGGCGCCCCTGTTCGGGCCGGTCGTGCCATCGCCGCACCTCACGTTGCTGCCGCCAAGGCCTATCCCTCACGCGTCGTCGCGGCGGGTGCTGGAGCGGAGGAGGCAGTTGCGCGGCCCATCGAGCATAATGCTCGCATGCAGCTGGCCAAGGGGCCGGCACCTGCCGCCGAAGCCGTGAAGCCTGCGGCGGCCAAGGTCGCTCGCCTGCAGCAGGCGACCAAGCCCATGAAGGTCGAGACGGTAGCCCGCGCCGAAAAGGCCCAGACTCTCGCCAAGGCCGACGCCGTTCTCGCGAAAACAAAGCCGGTTCGTACCGCCGCGCTCGAAACGCCGGCGCTTTCCGAAGTGACCCGTCCGACACGCACGGATGCTACGCCCACCGCGAGCCTGCCGTCGGCAGCAGCCACGCCGGTCGCAGCATCGGACGCAGCGTCGCCCGAGTTTCGTTGGCCGGCCCGTGGCCGCATCATCCAGGGCTTCAAGTCCGGGTCGAGCGACGGCATCAACATCGCCGTGCCGGAAGGTACGTCCGTCAAGGCAGCGGAAGGGGGCGTGGTCGCTTATGCGGGCAGCGAGCTCAAGGGCTATGGCAATCTCGTCCTGATCCGCCACCCCAACGGCTTCGTCTCGGCCTATGCCCACAATGGCGAGATTTCCGTGAAGCGCGGCGAAACGGTCAAGCGCGGCCAGATCGTCGCCAAATCCGGCCAGTCGGGCAATGTGTCCTCGCCCCAGCTGCATTTCGAACTGCGCAAGGGCTCGACCCCGGTCGATCCGACCCAATATCTCGCCGGCCTCTGAGGTCCGGCGTTCAAGAGAACCGTCGTCTTCCGCGAGACACGTAAGTCGACGTCATCGAATGGCGGGTCCCAGGAAAGGCCCGCCATTTCGCGTTTTTGACGACCGGCCGAACTCTTTCAGCTGGCCGTGCCTGTCAGCATCTTCCCGGTGCGGCCTGCGAGATCCTGGATGTACTGCCAGGCCGTGCGGCCCGAGCGAGCGCCGCGCGTCGTCGACCATTCAAGCGCTTCCGCGCGCATCTGCTCTCGCGGAAGCTCAAGGCCGTAATGGGTGGCGTAGGCGTAGACCATCTCCAGATACTCGTCCTGGCTGCATTTGTGGAAACCGAGCCACAGGCCGAATCTGTCCGACAGCGAGACCTTTTCCTCCACCGCCTCGCCCGGATTGATCGCGGTCGATTGTTCGTTTTCCATCATGTCGCGAGGCATGAGGTGGCGGCGGTTCGACGTTGCGTAGAAGATCACGTTGGGCGGGCGTCCCTCGATGCCGCCTTCGAGCGCCGCCTTGAGGGATTTGTAGCTCGTGTCCTCGCCGTCGAAGGAAAGATCGTCGCAGAAGACGATGAAATGCCCGGGCGAATCGCGCAACTGGCCCATGAGGGTCGGCAGGCTCTCGATGTCCTCGCGATGGATCTCGACGAGCTTCAGGGCGGAGGGCCTGCCCTCCGCGGTCACGCGCTCGTTGATCTCGGCATGCACGGCCTTGACGAGGGAGGACTTGCCCATGCCGCGCGCGCCCCACAGAAGCGCATTGTTGGCGGGCAGGCCCCTCGCGAACCGTTCCGTATTGTCTGCCAGCGTGTCGCGCATCCTGTCGATGCCGCGAAGAAGCCCCATATCCACCCTGTTGACCTGACGGACCGGCTGCAAAGCCGACCTTGCGGAATGCCAGACGAAAGCGTCTGCGACGTCCAGATTGCTGGCGGCCGGGGCAGGGGGCGCGAGACGTTCGAGCGCTGTGGCGATCCGCGTCAGAAGCGCTTCCATGGCGGGGCTCGGCAGGTGCGTGGGCTGGTCGGTCATGGCGTCTCGCGAGCGTCGGCGGAGCGGCGCGTGGGCCGCGGAAGTGCGGCTTTAACGCAATGAGTGGCTCATCGGAAGCATGTGCGGGCTTTTTCTGCTCCGGATAGGGTGTTTGAGCCCCTGTGCGACCATTGCTTTCGTGTCGTCGAACGGTATAGTCCGCGCGGCTTCGGGGCGGTTTTCTTCCGTTCCGGCGTCCTGCCTGGAGAGACCTCGATAATGAACTTCATTACGCCCGCCTATGCACAAGCCGCCGGGTCTCCCGCAGCGACCGATCTGATCATGCAGATGGCGCCTTTCGGCATTATCCTCGTGATCATGTATTTCCTGATCCTGCGCCCGCAGCAGAAGCGCGTGAAGGCCCAGCAGGAAATGATCAAGAACGTGCGGCGGGGAGACACGATCGTGACCTCCGGCGGCATCGTCGGCAAGGTGACCAAGGCGACCGACGATCCGGAGATCGAGGTCGAGATCGCACAGAATGTGCGCGTGCGGCTTGTTCGCACGATGATTTCAGACGTTCGCAGCAAGGGCGAGCCCGTCAAGGACTGACGGACCGGCCAAGCCCTTCGATACATCAGCCCCGATAGGCCAGTTCCTGCTGCCGGGGCCGACCGAGAGACGCAAACGCAATGCTCCGCTTCGCCCGCTGGAAGGTCGCTTCGATCCTGGCCATGACGCTGATCAGTCTTCTGCTGATCGTGCCGAGCCTGCTGTCTCCCACGACGCGCGAGTCGCTGCAGAAGTCGCTCCCGCACTGGATTCCGGCACGCGCCATCGTGCTGGGGCTCGACTTGCAAGGCGGCGCGCATCTGCTGCTCGAAGTCGACAGTTCTGATGTCGTTCGCAGCCAGGTCAACAATCTGCGTGACGACGTGCGCCGTGTCCTGCGTGAAGAAAACGTCCGGATTACCGGCGGCATCGGTGCGCAGGGCCGCACCGTACAGTTCCGCGTGGCTGAACCCGCCGACCGCGCCCGCGCGCTGCCTAAGCTGCGTCAGCTCGCCGTTCCGAGTGGCGTCTCGGCACTCGGCGTCAGTGGAGCGCCGACCTATGACATCACGGAGAATCCCGACGGCCTGATCCAGATGGTCGTGACGGATGCCGCCGTGAACGACCGTGTGCGGCGCGCCGTCGACCAGACCATCGAAGTGCTTCGTCGCCGCGTCGATGCGCTCGGCACGACGGAGCCGAACATCCAGCGTCAGGGCGCAGACCGCGTGCTCGTGCAGGTGCCGGGCCTTCAGGACACAAATCGCCTGAAGGAAATCCTTGGCACGACCGCAAAACTCGAATTCCGCCTCGTCGCCGATCCGGGCGCCAATCCTGGGGATGTCGATCAGCTCGACCAGACCGACCAGCCCGGCAAGATTCCGGTCGAGAAACGGGTGATGGTCGAGGGTGAGGACCTCACGGATGCGCAGCCCGGCTTCGACCAGCGCACCGGCGAAGCGGTCGTCAACTTCCGTTTCAACATTCGCGGCGGCCAGCGTTTCGGTGAAGTGACCAGCGCCAATATCGGCAAGCCCTTCGCCATCGTGCTCGACAACAAGGTGATCTCGGCTCCGCGTATTCTCGGGCCGATCACGGGTGGTTCCGGCCAGATCTCGGGGCGATTCACGGTCGAGCAGGCGAATAACCTCTCCATCCTGCTGCGCGCGGGCGCGCTGCCTGCCAAGCTGACCATCGTCGAAGAGCGCACGGTCGGCCCCGGCCTTGGCCAGGACTCGATCGACGCGGGCAAGCGCGCTGCCTATGTCGCGGCGGTGCTGGTCGTCTGCTACATGCTGCTCACCTACGGCGTCTTTGGCATCTTCGCCGATATCGCACTGGCTGTTCACGTGGCGATGATTTTCGCAGGCCTCGTGCTGCTGCAGGCGACGCTCACCTTGCCCGGCATCGCGGGTATCGTGCTCACCATCGGCATGGCGGTGGATGCCAACGTGCTGATCTACGAGCGAATTCGTGAAGAGGCCCACAACGGTCGCTCGGTCGTTTCGGCACTGGATGCGGGCTTCAACCGCGCCTTCGCGACCATCATCGATTCGAACTCGACCATGATGGTGGCCGCAGTCATCCTCTACTTCCTCGGCTCCGGTCCCGTGAAGGGCTTCGCCGTTTCACTCGGCCTCGGCATTTTGACCTCAGTCGTCACGGCCGTGACCATGACCCGGATGATGATCGCGCTCTGGTATCGCTTCGCGCGGCCCAGCCGCCTGCCGATCTGAACGAAAGCTACGTCCATGAGAACCTTCCGTCTCGCCCCCGACAACATGACCTTCGGCTTCATGCGGCTGCGCCGCATGAGCTATCCGTTTTCGGCGCTGCTCTCGATCGTCTCCGTGGTCATGTTCCTGACATGGGGCCTGAATTTCGGCATCGATTTCGCCGGTGGCACACTTGTCGAGGTGCGCGCGAAATCGGGCACAGCCGATCTCACGTCGTTGCGCACACTCGGCGATCGCCTCGGCCTCGGCGAAGTGGAAGTGCAAGCTTTCGGTGGCAATACGGATGCGACCCTGCGTGTTCGCTTGCAGCCGGGCGGCGATTCCGCGCAGCAGGCGGCGGTCGACAAGGTGCGCGGCGCGCTGGGCAATGACTATGAGTTCCGCCGCGTCGAAGTCGTGGGGCCGCGCGTCTCGGGCGAACTCGTCCAGTCGGGCACGCTCGGCGTCGTACTGTCGATCATTGCAGTGCTGATCTACCTGTGGTTCCGCTATGAGTGGCAGCTGGCCATCGCGGCCGTCATCGCGACCATGCATGACCTTCTGCTCACCGTCGGCTTCTTCGCCGTCACCGGGCTCGAGTTCAACATCACCTCCATCGCGGCGATTCTCACCATCGTCGGCCTCTCGCTGAACGAGACGGTCGTCGTGCTCGATCGCATCCGCGAGATGATGCGCAAGTACAAGAAGCTGCCGATTGCAGACATGATCGATCTCTCGATCAATGCCGTGCTGTCGCGCACCATCATGACGTCCACGACGACGTTGCTGGCGCTGCTGGCGCTCGTCTTCTTCGGCGGCCATGTCATCCAGTCCTTCTCGTTGGCGATGATGTGGGGCGTGATCGTGGCGACCTATTCCTCGATCTTCATCTGCTCGCCGATCCTCATCTATCTCGGCGTCAGGCCCGGCGATCTCGCCGAGCCGACCAAGGGCGATTCCGGCGAAAAGTCCCCGGGCAGGGCGCGCAAGGCCGCGGCTTAAGCTGCATTTGCCGCCAGGCTCTTGCGATCCTCGTGGTGGACCCCACATCCGGGTTCCAACCCGAGGCGCACATGGCTGGTTCGACGCGTAAATACGAGGGCTTCGTTCCGGGCGCCCATGAGATAGAGGCGTTCGGGGCCGGGGGCTTTCGCTTTGCCGGCATGTCGCATCGCGGCTCGCTGCTGGTGCTGCCTTCGGGCATTCATTCCTGGAACGCGACGACCCCCGCCGAGATCACCTTCGCGTCGCTCGGGCCTTTGCTCGACGAGCCCGAGGGCTCCATCGAGCTGCTGCTGATCGGCACGGGGCGCGAGCTTCTGCCCGTCCGTGCGGAGCTTCGCGCGCGGCTGAAACAGGCCGGCATCGCACTCGATCCCATGGCCACGACCCACGCTATCGCGACCTACAACATTCTCTTCGCGGAAAAGCGCCGCGTGGCCGCAGCCCTTTTGGCGGTCGCATGACGGGCATCGAGGTTTCCCCCTCTCTCGCAGGGCATTACGAAGAATGCGGCGTGTTGCTGCGCGCCGAGGACCGCGACCGCTGGCTCGCCTGTCTTTTCGCGCCCGATGCCAAACGCCCGTATCTACACGCGCTCTATGCCTTCAGTCTTGAACTGGGCCGCATCCGCGAAATCGTCTCTGAGCCACTGCCGGGCGAGATCCGCATGCAGTGGTGGCGGGACGCTCTGTGCGGGGCGGGGCGCGGCGATGTCAGCGCGCATCCCGTCGCCGCCCCGCTGATCGACACCATTTCGCGGTTTCATCTGCCGGTGCAGGCGTTCAAGGATCTCATTGAGGGCCGGAGCTTTGATCTTTATGACGACCCGATGCCGACACTCGGCGATCTCGAGGGCTATTGCGGGGAGACATCGTCCGCGCTGATGCGGCTGGCGTCGCTCATCCTTAACGAAGGCCGGGAGCCGGGCGGCGCGGATGCCGTGGGGCATGGTGGGGTGGCCTATGCGCTGACCGGACTGTTGCGCGCCTTGCCCTGGCACGCGGCGCGCGGACAGCTCTATCTGCCTGCCGACGTCCTCGCGGGGCACGGCCTCACGCGCGAAGATGTGTTGCGCGGGCAGGCGACCCCAGCCTTGCGCGACGCGCTCGCGGAGATACGGCACAATGCGCGGAGTCATCTGGCCGCGGCCCTGCAGGCTGCTCCACAACTTTTGCCCGAAGCGCGCGCAGCATTGATGCCGCTCGGGCTCGTCGAGCCATATCTGCGGCAGATGGAGACACGCGATTACGAGCCGTTCAAGACTCCTGTCCAGCTGTCTGCAGGGCGGCGCCTATGGGCGCTGTGGCGGCAGGCGAGGGCTCTGGGGGGCTGACGCGGGCGGTGGCGCCTCCCCGGTTGCAAGGGCGAGAAGTCCAGCCTTATTGGCCATGGCGCGCAGCCTTCGAGGTCGGCCTGAGTGATCGAAAGCCTACAAAATTCGCCTCAAGCCACGTTCATGCGCGTGGGATGCATCGGGAAGACGACAACAATCCCGCTTGCATCCCGGCCTCTTACAATTCTGACATCGCATTCAAGGCGAAGCTCAAGCTTGGGCTTTCGGCGTCGCGATTAAAGGGTGGCGCCTCCGCCAAGCACCGTATACGATCTTTTTAAGGTCCATCCCGATGGGCGCCAAGGCGTGCCGGATCCGTTTTGGGTGGCCGACATCAGGTCTGTGCAACCCGAGCAGCTCCCGTGAGCCACGTCTCCAGATCGAGCCGCGCCCGCTCCGACATGGCCTTCTTGCGATAGACCGACTTCTCCGGTCCCTTGAGCTTGCGCCCGTCCTCTGCCTTCACGGCCTCGGTCAGAGGCGGGAACAGGCCGAAATTCACGTTCATCGGCTGGAACGAGCGCGGGCCGCCGTCGATCACCTCGATGTGGCCGCCCGTGATGTGGTTCAGCAGGGCGCCAATGGCGGTCGTGGAGGGCGGCTGCTCGAAGGGGTGACCCAGCCGTTCTGCGGCGGCCATGCGTCCAGCGACGAGGCCGACGGCGGCGCTTTCCACATAGCCTTCGCAGCCCGTGATCTGGCCTGCGAAACGCAGGCGCGGTTCAGCCTTCAGGCGCAGCAGCTTGTCGAGCACCTTGGGTGAGTTCAGATAGGTATTGCGATGCAGGCCGCCGAGGCGGGCGAATTCGGCGTTCTCGAGCCCCGGAATGCTTCGGAAAACGCGCTGCTGCTCACCCCATTTCAGCTTCGTCTGGAAGCCGACCATGTTGTAGAGCGTGCCGAGCGCATTGTCCTGCCGCAGCTGGACGATGCCATAGGCCTTGACGGTCGGGTTGTGCGGGTTGGTGAGACCGACCGGCTTCATCGGGCCGTAGCGCAGGGTCTCGCGTCCCCGTTCCGCCATGACTTCGACGGGCAGGCAGCCGTCGAAATAGGGTGTGCCCTCCCACTCCTTGAAGCTGGTCTTCTCGCCCGCGATGAGCGCGTCCAGGAAGGCCTCGTATTGCTCCTTGTCGAGGGGGCAATTTATGTAGTCCGCGCCCGTGCCGCCGGGGCCCATCTTGTCGTAGCGCGATTGGAACCAGGCCTTGCTCATGTCGATGGACTCGAAATGAACGATGGGCGCAATCGCGTCGAAAAAGGCCAACTGGTCCTCGCCGGTGCGCTCACCGATGGCGGCGGCGAGCGCCGCGGATGTCAGGGGGCCGGTCGCCACGATGACATTGTCCCACTCGGCCGGGGGCAGACCGGCGACTTCCTCGCGCTGGATGGTGATGAGCGGGTGCGCCTCGAGCGTCTGGGTGACGGCACAAGCGAAACCCTCGCGGTCGACGGCCAGCGCGCCTCCGGCCGGCACCTGGTTGCGATCGGCGCAGGCCATGATGACCGAATCCATTCGGCGCATTTCGCGATGGATGAGGCCGACTGCATTGGTCGTGGCCTCGTCCGAGCGGAACGAATTGGAACAGACGAGCTCCGCCAGCTGGTCCGTGTGATGCGCCTCGGTGCCGCGCACGGGGCGCATTTCATGGAGGATGACCGGCACGCCGGCCCGGGCGATCTGCCAGGCAGCTTCCGAGCCGGCGAGACCGCCGCCGATGACGTGGACAGGTGCGAATTTCGATGTGGTGTTTGACATGCGCGGGACCATAGGCAGGCGCTCCGTGCGCTGCAAGAGATGGGTGCATGCCAAACAGAAAACGCCCGCCGGGGGAGGATCCGGCGGGCGTTTTCACTGGGGAGCGAGGCGGAGGGTCCTCGTCCTGAACCTGGGTGTCAGAGACCGGCGCTGCGGCGGGCCACGTCGTCGATTTCCCAGCGGGAAATTCCGAGGTCGCCCAACTCACGGTCGGTCAGGCTATAAAGCTCGCGAAGTGAAGCACGGTAGCGGCGCCAGGCGTTGAGCTTCGCGGAGATGGTCTTGAGTGTCACGGTACGGGGTCCTTTGGCTGCGCCGGGGAGGGACGGCGCGGGTCGTTTGATGCATTGCAATATATACGAATGGACGGGGCTGAGCAGTGGGCTTCTTCGGGAGGCAGGTATGCGTCAAGTGCATGCCAATTCCTGTGCGTCAGAGGCCAATGTAACATATTGGACGCGGTAAAGCGTTTGTGACCTGTGAAGCGCGCCCAAAGCCGGGTCGAATCGTCGCCAGACACCTGCGATTAACGCATTGCTAATCTTTTCGCAGGTGCGAAGCGGGTGGCGCTGGGACGGGAGGGTGGCATCAGGGTTGCTTCTGCCTGAGCATTGATCAGGAGGAACCGATGCTCTCTGCTATACGCCGCTTGACGCTCACCGGACTGGTCGTCTGCCTGTCAGCCCTCGCCAGTGTCGCCGCAAGAGCCGATGCGCTCGACGATATACTCAAGAACAAGGTGCTCAGGGTTGCTGTCCCTCAAGATTTCCCGCCCTTCGGTTCGGTCGGGACCGACATGCAGCCGCGTGGGTACGATATCGACACAGCGGCGCTGATCGCCAAGGAAATGGGCGTGAAGCTCGAACTCGTGCCTGTCACGAGTGCAAATCGCCTGCCTTATTTGCAGACGAAGAAGGTCGATCTCATCATTTCGAGCCTCGGCAAAAACCCCGACCGCGAGAAGGCCATCGACTTCACCGTAGCCTATGCGCCCTTCTACTCCGGCGTGTTCGGTCCCGCTGCGGCAAAGGTCGCCAGCGCGGCGGACCTGTCGGGCAAGACGATCGGGGTGACACGTGGCGCGCTTGAAGATCTCGAATTGTCCAAGATCGTCCCGGCGGATGCGAATGTCCGCCGCTTCGAGGACAACAACACGACGATTTCCGCCTTTCTCTCCGGCCAGGTGGCGCTGATCGCGACTGGCAACGTCGTGGCGGCTGCGATTCTGGAGCGCAACCCGCCGACGCGTCCGGAGCCGAAGTTCGTCATCAAGGACTCGCCCTGCTTCATCGGGCTCGCCAAGGAAGAGCCCAAGCTGCTCGAAATGGTCAACGCCATCATCAAGAAGGCGCGCGGCGACGGTGGCCTCGACGCGATCTCGAAGAAGTGGCTCGGCGCGCCGATCCCGGCCGATTTGCCGACCTGATCGCGGGCGGGGCCGTGCAACTCGCGCTCACCGATTTCACCGACAACGGGGCGCTGTTCCTGAAAGGGGCAGCGCTCACAGTCGGGCTGTCGGTAGCGGCCATATGTGCAGGCCTGTTCCTCGGGATTCTGGGCGCAGCCGGGCGACGGTCGCATTTTGCCGCCGCGCGCTGGCTGGCCGGCATCTATGTGGAGACGATCCGCAACACGCCGTTCATCGTGCAATTGTTTTTCGTCTTCTTCGGCCTGCCGCGGCTCGGGGTGCGGATGGGCAGTACCGAGGCGGCTTTGCTCGCGATGTCGCTCAATCTCGGGGGCTATTCGACAGAGATCATTCGGGCAGGTCTCGATTCGATCGGGCGCGGCTCATGGGAGGCAGGGTTCAGCCTCGGATTGACGCGCTTCCAGACATTCCGGCTAGTGGTTCTGGTGCCTGCCTTGCAAAAAGTCTATCCGGCATTGACCAGCCAGTTCATCATCATCCTGCTCGGCTCGTCCGTCGTGTCGCAGATCGCGGTGGAGGAGCTGACCTATGTCGGCAGCTACATCCAATCGCGCAATTTCCGCGCCTTCGAGACGACGCTCGTCGTCGCCATGATTTACCTGTTGCTGGCCGTGGGCTTCCAGCAATTGTTTGCGGCGGTCGGCCGAAAAGTCTTCGCCTATGCGGAGCACCACAGATGATCGAGTTCACACTCTGGGACATATTGCGCAACCTGCTGCTTGCGGCGCACTGGACCGTGCTGCTGTCGCTGATCGCCTTCATCAGTGGCGGGCTCGTTGCGGGCGTCGTCACGATGGGGCGCATCTCGGAGGGGCGGGCGACCAATTATGCGTCGCGCATCTATATCGCGGTGTTGCAGGGTACGCCGCTGCTCGTGCAATTGTTCCTGGCGTTTTTCGGCCTTGCGCTACTGGGGCTGGATGTCTCGCCGCTGGCGGCGGCGTCCCTCGCGCTGACGCTTTATACGAGCGCATTTCTCGCCGAGATCTGGCGTGGGGCGATCCAGTCGGTGCCGCGCGGACAATGGGAAGGCGCCAAATCCCTCGCACTGACCCGCTGGCAGCAGATGCGTTTCATCATTCTGCCGCAGGCGCTTCGTGTCGGCGTGGCGCCGACTGTCGGCTTTTCCGTGCAGGTGGTGAAAGGAACCGCGCTGGCCTCGGTCATCGGCTTTGTCGAGCTGACCAAGGCCGGCACGGTGATCGTGAACGCCACCTTCGACGCGTTCCGGATCTATGGGTTCGTGGCGTTGTTCTACTTTGTCTTGTGCTACCCGTTGTCGCTCGGCGCGAAGGCGCTGGAGAGGCGGATGGTTGTGAAGGGGCACTGAGGGGCAGCGTCATTGCGAGGAGCGTGAGTGCCGAAGCAATCCAGGACTCGCAGGAGCGCACTGGATTGCTTCGCTAAACCCGCGATGAAGGCAACCGGCCTTGTCGCCTTACTCTTCCTTGAAGCCGTAATCCGGGATGCCCTGTTCGTTCTCGTAATATTTGAATGGCAGGAACTTGCCCGACATGGTGATGCGAACGCGGTCGCCCTTAGGGTTGGGTTCGCGCTCGAAGTCCATGTTGAAGTCGATGGCGGACATGATGCCGTCGCCGAACTGCTCTTCGATCAGGGCCTTCCACGCCGGGCCGTTGACCATGACCAGTTCGTAGAAGCGGTAGATCAGCGGGTCCGTCGGCGGCATGGGGGTGCCCGTGCCGCGATAGGGTACTTCGTTGAGCATGCGCTCTTCAGCTTCCGAGAGGCCGAAGAGGGCAGCTGCCTTGGCGGCGAGCGGCTTGACGAGCTTCATCTGGCCGAGCAGCGCGCCCGTGATGAGGATCGGCGACATGCCGCCGATCTCGGTGCAGATGTGAGCCCAGCTCCAGCCCTTTTCGCGCTTGATGTCGAGTATCTTCTCGGTGAGTTCTTCGCGCTTCATTGCTTCCTCCAAAATTGTAAGGCGATTTGATTGTCAGGCGACCTGGCGGGTGGTTCCGTCATCGGGCTCGGCGGGCGTCGCTGTTGGGCGCACGACGGGGGGATGGCGTTTCTGGTACCCCGGCGGGATCTCGTCCTTGAAGCTGCGCGAGCGGCTGACGAGGAAGTCGATCAGGTGGTTGCGCAGGGCATAATAATCCGGATGCTTGTGAATATCGATGCGGCGGCGGTCGCGCGGCAGCGGGTTTTCGACGATCTCGGCGATCATCGCGCCGGGGCCGTTGGTCATGAGTACGATGCGGTCCGCGAGATAGATCGCCTCGTCCACATCATGCGTGATCATGAAGGCCGTCTGGCCCGTGTCGATGCAGATGCGGCGCACTTCGTCCTGCAGCGTGCCTCGCGTGAGGGCGTCGAGCGCGGAGAAAGGCTCGTCCATCAGCAGGATCTTGGGTTCGATAGAGAGCGCGCGGGCAATGCCGACACGCTGCTTCATGCCGCCGGAGAGTTCCGAGGGCTTCTTGTTCTCATTGCCCTTGAGGCCGACGAGTTCGATGAAACGCTGCGCCTGCGCGCGCACTTTCTCCCTGCTCCAGTCGCGCCAGCGCGAGGAGACGGCATAGCCGACGTTGCCGATGACGCTGCGCCACGGAAGCAGCGCGTGGCTCTGGAAGATGACGGCGCGGTCGAGCGAGGGCCCTTCGATGGCCCTGCCGTCGACGACGGCCACGCCCTCGTCGGGCAAATCCAGCCCGGCGAGAATGTTGAGCACAGTGGTCTTGCCGCAGCCGGAATGGCCGATGATGCAGGAGAATTCGCCCTTGTTCATGGAGAACCAGAGATCGTCGAAAATCGTAGTCATGCCGCCGCCGGCCTGGGGATAGTGACGGGCGATCGACTCGATCGAGATGAAGCGCTCGGCCATGGGATCAATCCGGATAGGTGACGAGATAGGCGACGCGGGCCAGAACCTGGTCGAGCAGCATGCCGACGAAGCCGATCACGAGGATCGAGATGATCACGTTCGTGATCGACAGGTTGTTCCACTCGTTCCAGACGAAATAGCCGATGCCCGTGCCGCCCACGAGCATTTCGGCGGCGACGATGACGAGCCACGCGATGCCGATGGAAATGCGCATGCCCGTCAGAATGGTCGGCGCGGCCGCGGGCAGGATCACCGTGAAGGCGCGGCGGATCGGCGGAACCTCGAGTGTGCGCGCGACATTCAGCCATTCCTTGCGCACGCTCGCGACGCCGAATGCGGTGTTGATGAGCATCGGCCAGAGCGAGCAGATGAAGATCACGAAGATCGCGGAAATGCTGGAATCCTTGATCGTGTAGAGCGCGAGGGGCATCCACGCCAGAGGCGAAATCGGCTTCATGATCTGGATGAACGGATTGAGCGCGCGGCTCATCAGGGGCGACATGCCGATGAGAAATCCGCCCGGCACAGCAACAGCGACGGCGAGTGCGTAGCCGAGCAGGACGCGCCCGAGAGAGTAGGCGAGCTGGATGCCCAGCCCCTTGTCGTTCGGGCCGTTGTCGTAGAAGGGGTGGCTCAGATGCTCTAGCAATTTGGCGCCGACGTCGAGCGGCCCCGGCATGGCAGATTTTCCTGTCGTCGCCGTGAGGCCCATCAGCTTGGCATATTCAGGATCCATCTGCGCGACGGAGGACGAGCCGCGCGTCGCGACGTGCCAGGTCGCGAGAAACAGCACCAGTATCAGGAGGGACAGGACGCCGCCGCGCAACGTCAGGGAAGGGTGCATTCGTCTTGGTCCTCGTTGAATGCTCGAAAGCGCATCAGTCTCGTTGCCGTCATTGCGAGCGAAGCGAAGCAATCCAGTATGGTCTCGCGACTTCTGGATTGCTTCGTCGTTTCACTCCTCGCAACGATGTCCGAGTCGTCAGCTGCGCTTGATCGCGAAGCTGTCGAGATATTCCTTCGGCTTCGCCGGATCGAAGGTCTTGCCCATGACGACGAATGTCTTGGTGGAGGAGGCCGGGGGCGTGAGGCCCGCATCCTTCATGACCTTTGCCGCGTCGGTCGCGAGGAAGACCTGCCTGGCCACGCCTGCATAGTCGACGTCGGTCTTGATCTGTCCCCAGCGCTTCATCTGCGTGAGCATCCAGACCGCGAAGGACTCGTAGGGGAACGGCTCGAAGTCGACGCGGGCCGGGTCCTTCTTCACATTGCCAAGTCCATCAGCGTAGGTGCCGACCAGCACTTGTTCGAGCACGGTCACGGGGGCGTTCAGATAGGCCGATGGCGCAATAGCTTCTGCGATGGACTTGCGGTTTTCCGCCTTGGACGCATAGGCGGTTGCTTCGATGATGGCGCGCAGCAGCGCCGCATAGGTGTTGGGCGACGAGGTGATGAATTCATTGCTGGCCGCGAAGGCGCAGCAGGGATGCCCGTCCCACATTTCCTTGGACAGCGAGTGGATGAATCCGACACCGTCGAACACGGCGCGTTGCGCCACGTTGTCGGGCGCCAGGAAGCCGTCGATGTTGCCGGCGCGCAGGTTCGCAACCATCTCTGGTGGCGGCACGGAGCGCAACTGGACGTCGGTGTCGGGATCGATCCCGTGCTCGGCGAGGAAATAGCGCAGAAGGTAATTGTGCATCGAGAAGTCGAAGGGAATGGCGAGTATCATGCCCTTCCAGTCACGCGGATTGGTTTTGTCCTTGTGCTTCATGGCCAGCGTGATTGCCTGGCCGTTGACGTTCTCGATGGCGGCGACCGACATGGGCATTGAGCCGGAGCCCAGGCCCAGCGAGATCGCAAGCGGCATGGCTGCGAGCATGTGCGCGGCGTCGAATTCCTTGTTGATCGTCTTGTCGCGGATGATGGCCCAGCCGGCGGCCTTCACGACGTCGACGTTCAGGCCCTGTTTCGAATAAAAGCCGAGGGGATGGGCCATGATGATGGGCGTCGCGCAGGTGATCGGGATGAAGCCGATCTTCAGGTCGGGCTTCTCGGGCTTGCCCGTCTGGGCGAAGGCTTCGGTCGCTGCGCCGATGGGGAAGAAGGACGCCATCGCGGCGGCGACAGTGGATGCTCCGACGCCTTGCAGGAAGGCGCGGCGCTGCACGGGGTTGGGTACCATGGCCTGAAGCAGCGCGCGCTCGACGAAGCGGCCGTAGAGCTTCGTGTCGTCGGCGGCGGAGTCCGCGATAGCGGTGCAGGCCAGCTCATGCTCCGATTGCGAGGCGTGTGTGCCGCAGGAACAGCCGGACCGCAACGGGCCATGACCGAAGGTGTTCTTGAAACCTGACATGCTTGCTCCTATCGAGGACCGATATGCTGCGCCTTTCTTAGGCAAGTTTCGTACCGGACTTGAACCTGGCCACAATACTTTCGAGACGGCGGCACGCCGCGCCGCCGTCTGATTGGCAGTGGATGCGTCAGGCTGCTTTCACCATGGGCGCGCCTTCTTCAATCGGCAGTTCCGGCAGGCGGGACCATTCGTTCCACGAGCCGAAATACATGGCGACCGTCTCAATGCCCGCGTCCTTCAGGGCCACGAATGTGTTCGAAGCGCGCGCGCCCTTGAAGCAGTAGAGATAGACGGGTGTTTCCCTGGTGATGCCAACGGTCGCGCATTCCGCGAGGATTTCGGCGGGCGACTTGAAGCGCGGGCCGTCTGCCGTCGGCTTCATCATGCGATACCATTCGATCCAGCGCGCGCCGGGAATGCGGCCCTTGCGCGGGCAATAGTCCTTGCCGTAGGGCGACGAGCTTTCGCCGATCCACTCATCGACATCGCGCACGTCCAACACTGCGATGGAGGGATTTTCGAGCGCGGCGAGCATGGCCTGCGCGTCGATCATGATGGAATCGGCGGCGTCGTCGATGGAAAATATCGCTGGAGCAGGGGCCGGCACGTCAGTCGTCACGTCCATGGCCGCCGCTGTCCAGGCCTCGTAGCCGCCATGCAGCACCTTGGCCGAGGGATAGCCAAGCAGCTTCATGAGGTAATAGCCCCGGCATGACTGGCCGAAGCCGGAGTTCATCGACTGCTCATAGAAGACGGCGGTTTCCTTACCGGAAAGGCCGGCGGCGCCGAAGGCTTCCGCGAATTTGGTCTTGAGTTCCGCGATACCTTCAGGGGTCGAGGTGGCGAGGTAGGTGAAGATGGCGTGCTCGTTCACTGCGCCGGGAATGTGACCGGCCGCATAGGCCTCAGGATTGCGGGTGTCGATGATTACAGTATTGCCTGAGGACATCATGGTCGCGAGTTCAGATGCAGAAATCAAAACATCAGACATGCCAATCTCCATCGCTTCGGGGTAAATTCGTCATGCTTTACGAACGCGCTCTCGCATGAGGTCACGCGACCATGTCGGCCAGCATCTTGCTCAATTGCTTTGTTGCCGGAGTGACGATTCCGACGAAATAGGCCTCGCGCATGCGCCTCTGGGCTCGGTGACCCTTGACGTAGCCGCGTGCGCCGGTGTGCAGCATGGTCGCGTGAGCCGCGGCCATGGTCGCGTCACCCGCCTGAAGACGGGATTCAACCACCCGCCGCCAATAGGCTTCGGAGGTGTCGTAAGGCGTCGCAGCGAGCGTGCGGATTTCGGTCGAGATCTCGTCCAGCGCCCGTGTGAAATCCTCGGGCTGCTGTCCCGCCAGATATTTGTTCACATGACCAAGCGACGGGCGCATGTGCTGCATGAGTTCGATGCAGTCCCGGACGATGCCGATGGCCATGCCGGCTTGAAGCAGGATGAAGCCGGCGCGGATCTTCTTCACGAAGGGCATGGCGTCGTGCGCGATCACCATATCGTCAGGGATAAATGTGTCGGTGAATTGCACGCCATAGGTGCCGGTGCCGTCCATTGCGAGGAAGGGATCGCACTCCATCAGGGAAACGCCGGGCGCGCTGCAATCGGCGATGAACATCCCTTTTTGAGCGTCGGGCGTTTCAAAGATACCGCCGAAAACATGGCCCGGACCGATGTTCGAGACCCAGGGCAGGGCGCCGCGAACGACGTATCCGCCATCGACCCGCTTGCCCTTGAGACGCAGCTTCTCGATGCCGAAAAAGCTCTTCATGGGATTGGAAAGGCCGGTGCCGCCAAGGAGTGACGCGTCGGTGACCCTGTCGAGCAGCTTGTCTTTCAAAGCCCGGTTGCCGGAATTCGCTACATACCAGGCCAGGGCGTTCTGACACCAGACCATGAAGCCGGTTGCGCCGCAGACCTCGGCGACTTCGCTCATCGCGTCGATGGCCTCGTTCAGGTCCGTCCTGGGGCCCGCGTCCCGGAACGTTGAATAGGCGCCGAGTGCGCCAAGGCCGCGGAGGAAATCCGCCGGATAATGCGTGCCCTTGTCGATTGCATCGACCAGAGGCGGGAGGTCGGCCTGCACGGCGTTTCGCACGCTGGTGACGAGCGTGGGGACTTGAGCGGCTTCGGCATGGGCAGCAAGCACGGGCGCGACTCCTCGAAAATGGGAGGGTGGCCCGGCATGGCGCCGGGCCACCGGCTGGATCAGAGCGTGACTTCGAGATTCACAGGGCGCGTATAGGTGTTGGCGACGGGCGACCATTGCTTGACGTGGTTGATCAACGCCGTGATTTCCTCGTCAGCCACGTCGTCGCAGACCATGTCGACCTTCACGCGAACATCGGTGAATCCGACGGGCTTCTCGCTGGTGTCGCCGGTGCCCCAGACGGCGGTTATGTTGAGATCGCCTTCGAGTTCCAGTTCGAGCTTGCGAACCGTCCAGCCGCGATGAACGGCGTTGGCATGCAGACCGACGGCAAGGCAGGAGCCGAGAGCGGCCAGCGAGGCCTCGGAGGGATTGGGGGCCGTGTCGTCGCCGAGCAGTCCCGGCGGTTCGTCGACGATGTAGGGCGCGAGATTTCGGATGTAATTCAGGTGCCGGAAGCGGCCTTCGGCAACAGTCCTGCACTTCAAGGTCTTGATGACTTGGGGATTGGCTTTTCCGGCGGCGATCAGAGTTTCCAGACCAGCCCGGTCGATCGGGGCGAGACAACCGGTGACGGCGCCGGCTTCAGGAACCAGGCAGCCGGTCAGGACGACGTTGGCGACGGTGCTCATGGGACGAACCTCCAGATGCGAGCGTTACAGGCGCTCTTTGCAGACAGACCGGTCTGTTCTATGCATGGGGTGTGCCAGCCGCTTTCCGCAGTCGCTTTTGAACAACAGATGCGGCGGGGAGAGCGAGATGCGCTTGCGGGCGGCAATCTGCCGAAGAACTAGACAGATCTGTCTAGCTGGTCATCAGGGTGGCGCCGCGCCGCCGGGGAAGAGGGCAGGAATGGCCAAGGGCGTCGCGATCTCAGTGGTGGACATCCCGTCGAGCGAGGAAACTCCGCGTGAGCGCCTGGTCGCGGCTGCGTCGCGGCTGTTCTGCCGCTTCGGAATCAACTCGGTCGGGGTGGACACCGTCGTTGCGGAGGCGGGCATCGCCAAGGCGACGCTCTATAAGGCTTTCGGCTCGAAGGAGAAGCTCGTCGAGGCGGTGCTCGAGCGGGAAGGCAGGCTTTGGCGCGATTGGTTTCTCGCCGGCCTGGATGCCGGGTCGGTGGCGCCTATCGACCGGTTGCGGCGGATCTTTCCGCTCATGGGGGAATGGTTCGCGCAGGATCGCTTCTACGGCTGCCCCTTCATCAATGCGATCGGCGAAAGCGACAAGTCAGATGACCGTCTTCGAACCATCGCGATCGCGCACAAGATGGCGGTCCTCAAGCGAATCGAAGAGCTGGCCGACGCCGCAGGGCTGCGTGAGCCGATGAAACTCGCGCATCAGATCGGCCTATTGATCGACGGGGCCATCGTCGTCGCCATGATCACGCGCGATCCCGCATCCGCCCGGATGGCAGCCGACATGGCGGAGCAGCTCCTGCTGAGCGCCGAGGTTTTTGCGCACGAGGTGTGATTGCTTATCGGCGTGACGCACTGGCGAGGGTCATGGCGGGAAGCCGGCCGCCAGCGCGCAGAAAGCGGGTGGGATCGACAGGTTCGCCGTCGACCCGGACTTCGTAATGCAGGTGGGGGCCCGTCGAGCGGCCGGTCGAGCCGAGACGTCCGCAAATATCGCCTGCCTCGACCGATTGGCCTTCCTTTACGTCGATGGCGGAGAGATGGGCATATCGTGTCAGCAATCCGTTGCCGTGATCGACCTCGACCATATTGCCGTAGCCCCCGTTCCAGCCCGCCGAGACGACGCGGCCTGCGGCGGTGACGCGCACGGGCGAGCCCAGATCGTCGCGAAGGTCGAGGCCTGTGTGCATTGCGGCGCGTCCATAGAACGGGTCCATCCTGCCGCCGTAGGAGGATGTGACCTCCAGCGAGCCGGGCAGCGGCTGGCGCAGCGGCACATGGGGCAGGAGGCCAACAAGGCGCTGCGATTTCTCAAGCGCACCCTGGAGGCGTTTGACTCCGCGGCCGAAGAGGCTGTCGTCCTGTTCGTCGACCAGCGGAACAAAAGGGCCGCCGGTGGCGCCGTGCGCCTTGGGCATCTTCAGCTCGGCGGGGTTCAGGCCGGCCGCGCTGAAGGCTGACTCGATTGTGTCCGTGCGGCTTCGGATCGCCCCCGCCATCTTGTCGATGGCGCTGACCTGCGCGAGGTCGAGGCTGTCCAGGGAGGCCGCGAGGGAGCGCATTCGCGTCGTCATCGGCAACGAGCGATCGGCAACGATCGCGCCGACGGGCGTCTGTGTCTGGGAGCGCAACCCGAGGCCGTGGGCGCTGGCCGGCTGCGTCGGCGCGTCCATCGGTTCAAGGGACTCCGGCTGCGGCTTGCCGTCAGCAGGCATGGCCATGGGGCGTCCGAAGGGCGACGGTGCGCGCGCGTCCGAATAGCTGGTGACTCCAGCGGGCAGGGCTGGCGCCGCCGGGGTTGCGAGAAGAGGGTTGATGCTCTGTCGTGTCGTGCTCGCCACCGGGCGTGCGGGCTCCGCGTTGCGTGGGAGGCCTGCGGCATCGGCAAGGGATGCAAGCATCGCGCTGCGTGTTTCGAGGCGGCTCTGACGCGAAGCCATGTCGACGATGCGGGTTTCCAGCGTTTCCTGGTCGACCAGTTGCCGCGTCGAGACGCGGTCCAGCTGCGTCTGCAGACTGGAGATGCGGATCTGATACGCCTGTTCCACAGTCATGTTATGCGTGGCCAGCGCGCGCAAAGCATCGTCGCGAAAGTAGATGTAGCTGCTGGTGCAGGCAAAGCCGAGCATCGTCGCCGGGATGAGCACGACCGCCATGAAGAAGGCGAGGGGATGCAGGGGCACGCAACGCAGGTCCTCGCCGCGCTGCAACGACAGGAAATAGCGACGAGGCCTCCAACCTGACTGCGAACCCTTGTACGCCATCTTCCACTCCCGGCGCCCGCTCCGGGCGACAGGCCGATTACGACATATTAGGGTTAATGTTTCGCCAAGGCTCGCCTTGGGGCATGCAGGCAACCCCGCTTAAATCCTTCTTGGGCTAATTGGCCGGCGCTTGTCCTGGCAGGAATTCGAACGGCTCGGCATCCGCGAATTGCGCACTGACTTCGCCGGAATAGACCTCGCCGTTCTGGACCACGAGCTTGCGGACGTGTGCGCCGGGTTCGAGATCCAGTTTGGCCAGTGACACCCAGAACGTGTTCGGGCGCGTGGCTGAATCGAAATAATAGACACGGTTCTTCTGGTCGGCGACCGTGCGCCAGATCGTAGAGGAAATGTTGGGCTGGTCCGGGGTCGTGATGCCGAGCGGCACGCTGACGGCGCGCTGTACGCTGAGCACGCCTGCAACTGCCTGATTGGCGAAAGAGCGCTGCGGAACGCCGGCGATATAGTTCTTGTCCAGCGAACGTGGAATGGCGTCGAGCAGGAACGAGGCTCGCGCGAAGCGGTCCGCAGCACGATTGGTCCCGGGCAGAAAGGTCAGCCCTCCGATGCCCTTCCAATATTGGTCCAGAGCCAGTTGCTGCTCGTAGGCCGGCGAATTGGTCATGACCGTATACCGCCTGTCGTGGTGGATGACGAGTTTGCCGCCGATATATTCAAAGATGGCCGAGTCGCCTGTTGCATCAGAGATCGACAGATGTAACGCCGCCGGTGCGCCGTTGGGTAGCGTTGGCGCCAGGATGCTGAAGGGTTCGCGCTGCAACCCATCGACGGCCTCGGCGACATCGGCGTAAGTGTCGAGCACATATTGCGCCCAGAGCGAGATCGAGAAGTAAGGGCCGTGGTTGTCCGGCACGCCGTAATCGCTCTCGGCGAGATAGAGGAGATTGGCAACGAGGCCCTTGCTGTTCATGCCATCGGTCGTCCCCGCCTCGTAGCCCGACACGATCACGCTGCCGTACTTCGATGTCCAGGCGAGCGAGCGCGGCCCCGCCGCACCGTCACGCTTCATGCCAGCCGGGAAGACCCACAGATTGGAGGCCATGTCCTCCTTCCAATCCATGTTGCGCCCCGTGATGACCGTGCTGTCATCGCCGACATAAAGTGTGCGTGTGCAGGCGGCTCCGGGAGATATCGTCGAGGAGGCGAGAAAGGCAGCAAACACGAAGGATGATGCCACGCGCTGGGTCCGGGCATGTCTCATGCTGGCGGTCCTCTCAAGGGTGAGCCGGAACGCAGTCATAACATGGACGGGCTATCGCGGAACGCCGTGACACTCCTTGATTCCGCTGGGTTCGTTTCCGCGCCAGGCCCGCGCTTAAAGCGAGCGGGCGGCCTCGAGAACTTCCTTGGCGTGGCCAGGAACCTTTACCTTGTTCCAGATCCGCGCAATCCGGCCGTCCGCGCCGATCAGGACCGTAGTGCGCTCGACGCCCATATATTTGCGGCCGTACATGCTCTTCTCGACCCAGACGCCATAGGCCTGGAGCATGGTCTTCTCCTCGTCCGAGGCGAGTCCGAATTCCAGCCCGTGCTTTGTCTTGAACTTGTCGTGGCTCTTTACCGAGTCTGGCGAGACCCCCAGAATCGTAGCATTCGCCGCCTCGAAATCCTTGCGCAAGCCGTTGAACTCTATGGCTTCCTGCGTACAGCCCGAGGTGTCGTCCTTGGGATAGAAGTACAGAACGACTTTCTTCCCCGCCAGAGAGGCAGAGGTCACGCGGCCGCTGCCGTCGGCAGGCAGGTCGAATTGCGGTGCAACAGCACCTGTTTCCAGCTTGGCAGACACAGTCGCCTTCCTTTCGTCTCATTGAACGGCGAGTGCAATACGCACAGGCCAACCACGCGGATCGCGCATCAGAGCTCTAACTTTTCTATAGTCTCAGTCGAATCGCCGCGAAAGCACCGTCAGTCCAGCAGAGTATGAAACCGTTTGGTCGAACAGACACAGGATAATGGGGGCCGGGCCGGCCAGGTGGTGGGGCGTGTCTCGGAGACTGCCTCGGGGGAGGCGTGCGTCCTCTTGCGGCCGACGCGCCGGCGCTTCAGCCGCCGGAAGCGCTGGCTTCTCTCTCTCGGTGCCGTGTTCTGCCTTCTGACCCTTCTGATCGCGGGTTCCGGCGCTCTGTTTTTTGCGCGGATCGCGAAAGGCCCGATTGCCGTCGACAGCCTGAACTCAACGCTTGCGGCCGCCCTGAAATCGCGGATGGGCAAGGCCTACAGCTTCGTGCTCGGTCCAATGCAGATCGAGGGCGCGGACGACGGTCCGGCACTCTCCGTCTCAGGCTTCGCCATGAACGGAAGTGGCGGCCGGCCGATCATCGCCGCCCCTAAGGCGAACGTGTCGGTCGATCCGGTTTCCCTCCTCTTCGGGGCTGTCTCGCCACGGCGGCTGGAGGTCTTCGACGTCGAGGTCCGGCTGTCGGTGCTGCCGGATGGCGCCGTTGCGATTTCGGCCGGCTCCGAGCCCATCGTTCTGACGCGTGCGCTCATGCCAGTGGGCGATGCGCCTGCCGTGGTGATGCCCGACGCGCCGCCCGAAGGGGTGGTGGTGGCCGCGCCGACACCCAGCGACGCCATGCACCAGATCGCCGAGGCGTTGAAAAGCCTGCTCGATTCGGCCACGAGCGGCGACAGCCCGCTCGGCTCCCTCGAACGTCTTGGCATCTCGCGTGGACGGCTCGTCTTCGACGACCAGACCGCGCATCAGGTCACGATCTTCGACGGTCTCGAACTCGCCTTCAACAAGACGAGCGCAGGCGTCCACCTCAAGCTTTCGGCCCGCGGTCCCAATGGGCGCTGGGAAGTGGAGGCCAATGCGAGCGGGCAGCCCGGAGAAAAGCGCAAGCTCGATCTTGAGTTGCGTGACATAACGCTCGACGAAATCGCGTTGGTCGCCGGATTGCGCGATCCAGGTTTCGATTTCGACATGCCGATGTCCTCCAAGCTGCAGGTCACCCTCGGAGAGGACGGCAATATCAGCAGCGCGGAGGGACGCTTCGGGGCCGGGGCGGGTTTCTTCTTTCTGCATGACCCCGATCATGAGCCCGTTCAGGTGGACGAGATTACCGGACTATTCCGCTGGAACGCCATTTCCCGGCGGTTCGATCTCGACACCACGCAGTTTTTCGCCGGGGAAACCCATTTCGTCGTCGCGGGCTCGATCACGCCGCCGGCCGCTCCTGGGGAAGGCTGGCGGATCGAGGGGCGCACCGTCGCGCCCAGCATGTTCGGCGTCGAGCGTCCCAACCAGAAGCCCATTGCGCTCGAGCGGGCGACGCTGGCCGCCAATCTCTTCACTGAGGAGAAGCGTCTGGTGCTCGACAAGCTCGAGCTTCTCGGGCCCGACGTGAATTTTCAAATGGATGGTGAGGTCAGCATTACCGACTCGGGTCCGCATCTTCGGATCGGCGCGGTGGGCGGCCGCATGCCTGCGTCTTCGGTGGTGCGGCTCTGGCCCAGCGCGGTGGCACCCGAGGTGCGGGCCTGGTTCATCCAGAATCTTCAGGGGGGCACCGTCGAAGGGGCGAACCTCAAGCTCGATTTCGACGCCGGCGCGATCGCCGCAGTTCGCGACCAGCGCCCGCCGCCCGACCAGAGTATCCGGCTGGATTTCAATCTGTCGAACATGGCGGCGCGCATCCTGCCGGGCATCCCACCCTTGTCCGCAGTCGATGGATCGGGGGTCGTGACTGGGCATACGTCGAGCTTCGTCGCCACGCGCGGACAGATGGAGGTCTCTCCGACCCAGAAGATCAGCCTCGTCGAGGGCTCCTTCAGCGTGCCGGAAACCGAGAGCAAGCCGGTGCCGGCCGCCATCAACGTGCGGCTGACCGGCAATCTCGACACGCTGGCCGACCTGTTCGACCGCGACGCGCTCAAGCCCTATGCGCAATTGCCCATCGACAACACGACCGTCCGAGGTCAAGTCGACGGGCGTGTCGCCATCGACATGAAGCTCGGCAAGAACGTGACGCCCGATGACACGGCGATCCGGGCGAGTGCGACGCTCACGAACTTTTCCGTGGACCGGCTCGTGGGCAAGGAAAAGCTCGATGCCGCAACTCTCAACCTTACGGCGGAGCGAGGCACGTTGCGCGCGAGCGGGCAGGGCAAGATGTTCGGCGCACCCGCGACGATCGAATTGCGCAAGCCCAAGCAGGGGCCGACCGAAGCCATTATCGGGATGACGCTTGACGATGCAGCCCGCACCAAGCTCGGCATGAGCTTCGGGCCGTCGCTCACCGGTCCCATCGGCGCGCGCATGACGGCGGTGCTCGGCCAGACCGAAAAATCACAGGCGCAGGTCGAAATCGATTTCTCCCGCGCGGCCATCGACAATCTGCTGCCGGGCTATGTGAAGGCAGCTGGCAAGCCGGCAAAGGCATCTTTTCTGCTCGTCAACGATCCGTCGGGGCCTGATCTGGAGCAATTCGTCTTCGATGGCGGCACGACCGTAGCCAAAGGCCTCGTCGAACTCGATCCGAACGGAGCTTTCCAATCCGCGAAGCTTTCGCAATTGCGGTTGTCACCCGGCGACGACATGAAAGTGGACGCAGAGCAGACGAAGGATGGATTGAAGCTGGTCGTGCGCGGCAGCACCATCGACGCACGCCCGCTCCTGAAGCTCGTCGCGACCGGGGTCGACGGGGCTGCGGGCCGCGACAGGACGAACCCGTCAAAGGATATCGAACTCGATCTGAAAGCGGGCCTCGTCACCGGCAACAACAAGCAGGCTCTGTCGGGCGTAGACCTGAAGCTCTCTCGTCGCGGTGGGGTGGTCCGCCAGTTCCAGCTCAACGGCCGCTTCGGTCGCGAGGCCGTCAACGGCAGCATGGCGCGCCCGACGAATGGCGGGTTGCCGCAGCTGAGCGTCACCACCAACGACGGCGGGGCGCTGCTGTCCTTCTTCGATTTCTACAAGCGCATGGAGGGCGGCAAGCTGTCCTTCCTGGCCCAGATCGCCGACGGCCGCGTCGACGGGCTGATCAGCGTGCGTGATTTCATCGTGCGCAATGAACCCGCGCTGCGGCGCCTTGTGACGGAGGGAGTGGCCGCGCGCGACCGCACCGGCCAGATCAAGATCGACACCACTGCCGCGTCCTTCACCAAGATGCAGGTGAATTTCACGCGCGGCGACGGCCGCATCGAGATGCATGACGGCGTCATCTACGGGCAGCAGGTCGGCACGACGATGGAAGGCGTGATCGACACGGTGAACGATCGCGTCAGCATGACCGGCACCTTCGTGCCCGCCTATGGCCTCAACAATCTCTTCTCGAAAATCCCGATTTTCGGCGTCATCCTCGGCGGCGGCTCGAACGAGGGGCTGTTTGGCGTGAACTATCGCATCAGCGGTCCTGCCAGTGCGCCCGTGCTGACGATCAACCCGCTGTCGGCGATAGCGCCGGGCTTTTTGCGCAAGATTTTCGGGGCTGGCGAAATCGGCACGGAGCAATATCCGCAGGCCGCGCCGCCGGCCGCCGCCGCGCCGATGCAATATGCGCCGGCACGGCGATAGGGCTGGATCAGACCGGCTTCAGCAGCACGTGCTTCTTCTTGCCGAGCGAGAGTTTCACCACTCCGTCGCCGGTGAGATCGCCGTGCGTCAGGACCGCGCGTTCGTCGCTGACGGCGGCATCGTTCAGGCGCAGGCCGCCGCCCTTTATCTGGCGGCGCGCTTCGCCCGTGGAGGCGACGAGCCCGGCCTTCACGAAGGCCGTGAGTATGCCGATGCCGGCTGACCATTCGGCCTGCGTAACGCTGATGGTCGGCAGGTCGTTGGAGAGCACGCCTTCCTCAAACGTCTTGCGGGCAGTGTCGGAGGCCATGTCGGCGGCCGGACGGCCGTGCAGCATGGCAGTGGCCTCGTTGGCCAGGATCTTCTTGGCCTCGTTGATCTCGGCGCCACCGAGGGCTTCGAGGCGGCTGATCTCTTCGAGCGGCAGTTCGGTGAACAAACGAAGGAAACGGCCGACGTCCTCATCCTCCGTGTTGCGCCAATATTGCCAGTAGTCATAGACGGGCAGCATGTCGGCGTTCAGCCAGATCGCGCCCGAAGCCGTCTTGCCCATCTTCGCGCCCGAGGCGGTGGTCAGCAGCGGCGAGGTCAGCGCATAGAGCTGGCTGGTGCCCATGCGGCGGCCGAGATCCATGCCGGTGACGATATTGCCCCACTGGTCGGAGCCGCCCATCTGCAGGTTGACGCCATGGCGCCGGTTCAGTTCGACGAAGTCGTAGGCCTGCAGGCACATGTAGTTGAATTCGATGAAGGACAGTTCCAGGTCGCGCTCGAGGCGCATCTTGACAGAGTCCATCGACAGCATGCGGTTGACCGAGAAGTGGCGGCCGACGTCGCGCAGGAAGTCGATGTATTTCAGGGCGGTCAGCCATTCCGCATTGTCGGTCATCACAGCGTCGGCCTTGCCGTCGCCGAAGGTCAGGAACTTCGTGAAGACCTGCTTGATGCCCTGCTTGTTGGCCTCGATCTGGTCGAGCGACAGCAGCTTGCGGCTCTCGTCCTTGCCCGAGGGATCGCCGACCTGAGTCGTGCCGCCACCCATCAGCGGCATCGGCTTGCCACCCGTCTTCTGCAGCCAGCGCAGCATCATGATCTGCACGAGCGAGCCGATGTGCAGCGAGGAGGCCGTGCAATCGAAGCCGATGTAGGCGACGAGTTCGCCCGCCAGCGCCTTCTCATCGATTCCGGCGAGATCCGAACATTGATGGATGAAGCCGCGCTGGGTCAGCGTGGTCAGGAATTCGGATTTCGGCTGGAAGGCGGGGAGCATGGCAGGACCTCGTTTGAGGCGCGAGATTTAGGTTGAAAGACCCGGCGGCGCAACTGAAGGGCGCGGCGGGGTTCATTCTGGGCTATGTTGCGGGCTGTTTTTCGGAGTCGTCCATGCCCATTCTTCGCGCCATAGGTCTCATGTCCGGCACCTCCATGGACGGCGTCGACGTCGCACTGATCGAGACGGATGGCGTCGATCATGTCGTGCAGGGGCCTCCCGGTTTCAGGCCGTATTCGGATGCCGAGCGGCGATTGCTGCGGGCGGCGCTCTCCGACGCCAAGGGGCTGGTAGATGCGGCCGACCGGCCCGGCATCCTGCCGCAGGCAGAGGCCTTTGTGACGCGGGCTCATGCGCAGGCGGTGGAGCAATTCTGCCGCGAGCACGGCATTGCGCGCGAGAGCGTGGATGTCATCGGCTTCCACGGCCAGACCGTGCTGCATCGGCCCGAAATCCGGCTCACGGTGCAGATCGGCGACGGCGAGGAGCTTGCGGAGGCTCTGGCGCGGCCTGTCGTTTACGATTTCCGGTCCGCCGACGTGGCGGCTGGCGGGCAGGGTGCACCGCTCGTGCCGGCATATCACCGCGCGCTTGTCATGCAGGCGCGTGCGCAGGGACGCGATCTGCCTGAGGTCGTCGCGCTGCTGAACGTAGGCGGCGTTTCGAACGCCACGATTCTGGAGGGGGACGCCGATCCGATCGCCTGCGACACCGGGCCGGGCAACGCGCTGCTCGACGATTTCGTGCTGGCGCGGACGGGTGAGCCCTTCGACCGTGACGGGGCGCTGGCCGCTGCGGGACAGGTCGACGTCACCGTGGTGCGGACGCTGCTGGCCCATGATTTCTTTGCGGCAGCACCCCCCAAGAGCCTTGACCGTAACCATTTCACGAATGCCGCCGTGTCGCATCTCTCAACGGAAGACGGGGCTGCGACGCTGACGGCATTCACGGCGGAGGCCGTCGCCCGGCTGGTCCCGCATCTGGCGCGCGCGCCGGGTCTCTGGGTCGTATGCGGAGGGGGCGCGCGCAATCCGACGCTGCTGGCCATGCTGGCGCGCGCTCTTGGATGCGACGTCAAAAAGGCGGAGGATTTCGGCTGGTCGTCGGATGCCATGGAGGCGCAGGCTTTCGCCTACCTCGCCGTGCGCAGCCTGCATGGAGCGCCGCTGAGTTTTCCGGGCACGACGGGTGTCCCCGTGGCGATGACAGGCGGGGTGCTCTGTCAGCTGAAGTGAGGCGCCGTTGAAGGCAACGCGCCCCTGCTTCTCCCAGTGGGAGAAGCTGTCAGCGGAGCTGACTGAAGAGGGGTTACGCTATCGGTCTTGAGAGTCCAAAATCCCTCATCCGGCCGTTCCACGGCCCCCTTCTCCCAATGGGAGAAGGGTCGCGCGATTGTGTGTGCCGGCTCAGGCCTTGCTGCGGGCCGGTGTCGGCAGGCGCGGCGGGTTGTCCAGGCGGCGGTCGAGGTAGGCGCCGATTTCGGCGATCAGCTCGTCGACGCGATTTTCGAAGAAGTGGTTCGCGCCGGGGATGACCGCATGTTCGATCTGGATGCCCTTTTGGGTCTTCAGCTTCTCGATCAGCGCCATGACTTCCTTGATCGGAGCCACGCGGTCCTGATCGCCGTGGACGAACAGGCCTGAGGACGGGCAGGGCGCGAGGAAGGAATAATCGAAGCGGTTGGCCGGCGGCGCGATGGAGATGAAGCCTTCGATCTCCGGACGGCGCATCAGCAATTGCATGCCGATCCACGAGCCAAAGCTGACGCCCGCGATCCAGCAGGCCCGCGCTTCAGGGTTGATCGTCTGTACCCAGTCGAGAGCCGCTGCCGCATCCGATAGTTCACCAGTGCCGTGGTCGAATGCGCCCTGGCTGCGGCCGACGCCGCGAAAGTTGAATCGCAGCACCGAGAAGCCGCGTTCGGCGAACGTGTAATAGAGGTTGTAGACGATCTGGTTGTTCATCGTGCCCCCGAACTGGGGGTGCGGATGCAAGATCACCGCGATCGGCGCGCCGCGCTGCTTGGAGGGATGAAAGCGGCCTTCGAGGCGGCCGGCAGGTCCGGTGAAAATGACTTCAGGCATATTATCCCCACGAGGCGGGCCGCGGCGCTGGCCGGGGCTATTCAAAGGCAGCTTCAGCGAGCCCCTTCACTTGACTTGCGTTGGACGCGACCTCTAAATGCCGTTAGAATTATTCTAACAGTGCGTCCTGCCGCCGAGCAGGGGCTGGCACGGCTCCGAGTTAAAAGCGCCTGTGGAAAACTTGTTATCCACAAGGCCTAGCAAGGGGCCGGAGGGGCCTTCTAGCACGCCGGGGTGGTTCAATTGCAAGCATTTTGGTGTGTCGTGACGTGAGAGCCTCGCAAACGCGTGGGCGCTCGCTTCCTTGCCGGGTCCGGATATGAGCCTCGAGCGTGTTTATCTCGATTACAATGCGACCTCCCCGCTGCTGCCCGTGGCGCGCGAGGCGATGGTCGCGGCGCTCGATCTGATCGGAAATCCCTCGTCCATTCATGCTGAAGGCCGCATGGCGCGCCGGGCGCTCGAGACTTCGCGCGCCTCGGTCGCAGCCTTGATGGGCGTACGCGTCCGCGATGTCGTGTTCACGTCGGGTGGAACCGAGGCTGCCAATCTCCTGCTTACGCCCTCGCTCGGGGACGGCGGGCTGCCGCTCGAGCGATTGTTCGTCTGCGCGGGCGAGCACGCATGCGTGCTGCAAGGGCATCGCTTTACTGCCGCTCAGGTCGAGGTCGTTCCGATGACGGCGGAGGGGACGATCGATCTCACGGCTCTCTCGGCCATGCTCGCGGCTGCCGCTCCGGCTCGGGTGATGCTGGCGCTCCAGGCCGCCAACAATGAGACGGGCGTCGTCCAGCCAGTGCGCGAGGCCTCGGACATTGTTCACGCTGCGGGCGGTCTGGTGGTCTGCGATGCCGTACAAGCGGCAGGGCGCATTGATATCTCGCCCGAAAAGCTCGGCGCCGACGCTGTTTTCATGTCCGCGCACAAGATCGGCGGCCCAAAGGGTGTTGCCGCGCTCGCATTTGCCAATACGCGTCTCCATATAGGTCAGGCGCTGGTGCGCGGTGGCGGACAGGAGCGCGGGGTACGTGCCGGAACCGAAAACGTGGCTGCCATTGCGGCCTTCGGCGCTGCGGCCGAATGGGCGCTTAGTTACCGCGAGACCGAGATGGAGCGGCTTGCGGGGCTTCGGAACGCGCTGGAGGCCAAAGTCGGGGCTGCTTTCCCCGATGTGGTCGTCTTCGGGCGCGGGGCGGAGCGCCTGGCGCAGACGAGTTCCCTGGCGGTTCCCGGCGTGCCGGCGGAAACGCTGCTGATTGCGCTGGATCTCGGCGGCGTGGCGGTATCCTCGGGCTCTGCCTGCTCTTCGGGAAAGGTGCAGCCCTCGCACGTGCTGGCGGCCATGGGGATCGACCTCGATCTGGCCAAAGGGGCGCTGCGGGTGAGTTTCGGATGGGCATCAAGCGAAAAAGACGTGCAAGTCTTTTGCGAGACGTTCGAGAAGTCGGTAAGAAACATTCGTGCGCGGCAGATGCGATCTGCTGCATAAGATGATCGGACCGGGGTGCCGGTTCGTAATAACCCCTGAACCAGCGGTCCTTGAAACCGCCCAGGTGAGGAGATCAGCATGGCGGCCGTCCAGGAGACTGTCGAGAAGGTCAAGTCGATCGACGTCGACGCCTACAAGTACGGGTTCTTTTCCGATATCGAATCGGACAAGGCGCCCAAGGGCCTCAACGAAGACACGGTTCGATTCATTTCGGCCAAGAAGGGTGAGCCTGAATGGCTGACCGAATGGCGTCTCGACGCCTATAAGCGCTGGCTGACCATGGTCGAGCCGAACTGGGCGCGTGTCGATTACCCGAAGATCGACTATCAGGACCTCTATTATTATTCGGCGCCCAAGAGCTCGCCGGGTCCCAAGAACCTCGATGAAGTCGATCCCGAGCTGCTGCGTGTCTACGAGAAGCTCGGCATTCCCCTGCGCGAGCAGGAAGTGCTGGCGGGCGTTCAGGAGCGCCGCGTGGCCGTGGATGCCGTGTTCGACTCGGTTTCGGTCGCGACCACCTTCAAGGCCGAACTTGCCAAGGCGGGCGTGATCTTCTGCCCGATCTCGGAGGCGGTTCACACGCATCCCGAACTCGTGCGCAAATATCTCGGCTCGGTCGTGCCGGTGACGGACAATTATTTCGCGACGCTGAATTCGGCTGTCTTCTCCGACGGATCCTTCGTCTACATCCCGCCGGGCGTTCGCTGCCCGATGGAGCTGTCGACCTATTTCCGCATCAACGAGCAGAACACCGGCCAGTTCGAGCGCACGCTGATCATCGCCGACAAGGGCTCCTACGTGAGCTATCTCGAGGGATGCACGGCGCCCAAGCGCGACGAGAACCAGCTTCACGCGGCGGTGGTCGAGCTGATCACGCTCGACGATGCCGAGATCAAATATTCGACGGTCCAGAACTGGTATCCGGGCGATTCCGAGGGCCGTGGCGGCATCTACAATTTCGTCACCAAGCGCGGCGATTGCCGTGGCGCCCGGTCAAAGATCTCGTGGACGCAGGTCGAGACGGGCTCTGCCATCACCTGGAAGTATCCTTCCTGCATCCTGCGTGGCGACGAATCGCGCGGCGAGTTCTACTCGATCGCGATCTCGAACGGCCGCCAGCAGGTCGACAGCGGCACCAAGATGATCCATCTCGGCAAGAACACGACGAGCCGGATCATTTCGAAGGGAATTTCCGCCGGGCGTTCGAACAACACCTATCGCGGCCAGGTTTCGGCGCATCGCAAGGCCACGGGCGCGCGCAATTTCACCAATTGCGACTCGCTGCTGATCGGCGACACCTGCGGCGCGCATACGATCCCCTATATCGAGGCGAAGAACGCGAGCGCGGTCTTCGAGCATGAGGCGACGACGTCGAAAATCTCCGACGATCAGCTGTTCTATTGCATGCAGCGCGGCCTTTCGGCGGAGGAGGCGACAGCCCTCATCGTCAACGGCTTCGTGCGCGACGTGCTGCAACAGCTGCCGATGGAATTCGCGGTCGAGGCGCAGAAGCTCATCTCGATCTCGCTTGAGGGATCTGTGGGCTGAGGCCCGGCACGCCCCCTGTTTCCAAGCCTTTTCGCGGACCCGGCCCTAACCGGCGACGGGTCCGCCATCGAAATCCAAACGGACACGAACGAACATGCTCGAGATCAAGAACCTCCATGCCGAGATCGACGGCAAGAAGATCCTCAACGGCCTGACGCTGACAGTAGCCGACGGCGAAGTCGCGGCGATCATGGGCCCGAATGGATCGGGCAAGTCGACGCTCTCCTATGTCATCTCGGGCCGCGCGGGCTATGAAGTGACCGAGGGCGAAGTGCTGCTCGACGGCGTCGATCTCCTGAAGCTCGATGCGTCCGAGCGCGCGGCCAAGGGCGTGTTTCTGGCCTTTCAGTATCCGCTGGAAATTCCCGGCGTGACCACCATGACGTTCCTCAAGGCGTCCATCAACGCACAGCGCAAGGCGCGCGGCGAGGCGGCGTTGACGACGCCCGAATTCATGAAGCGCGTGCGTGCGGGGGCCGACAGGCTCGGCGTCCCGCAGGACATGCTGCGCCGCGCGCTCAACGTCGGTTTCTCCGGCGGCGAGAAGAAGCGCATGGAAATCCTCCAGATGGCGCTACTCGAACCCAAATTCGCGATCCTCGACGAGACCGATTCCGGCCTGGACATCGACGCGCTGCGCATCGTCTCGGAAGGCGTCAACGCGCTCCGTGCGCCCCATCGCGGCTTCCTCGTCATCACGCATTACCAGCGGCTGCTCGACTACATCGTGCCCGACCGCGTGCATGTGATGTCAGCGGGTCGCATCGTGAAGACGGGCGGCAAGGACCTCGCGCACGAGCTTGAGAAGACCGGCTATGCCGATTACGTCGGCGAGGCGGCCTGATGAATGCGCAGGTGACACCGATGCGGACGCCGGCCGAGGCAAAGATCGCCGCCGATTACGAAAGCGCGCGCGCCACGTTCGCCGGGCAGGATGCGGTCGTGCGTCTGCGCGACGATGCGTTCGGCCTCTTCCTGCAAGCCGGCCTGCCGCATCGCCGCGTCGAGGCCTGGCATTATACCGATCTGCGGCAGGTGCTGCGCGAGGCGCTGCCGCTCGCGGGCGTTCCGTCATCGACCGCCATTCTCGCACAGGGCGCGCGGCTCGAAGCGCTCGCGCCGCGTACCGAAGGCGTCGATGCCGTGCGCATCGTGCTCGTGGACGGCTTCTACATTTCCAGCCTGTCCGACATCGCGCGCCTGCCTGAAGGCGTCTTCGTCCGCTCGCTGGCCGACGCGCTGGAGCAGGGCGACCCGGAGATTATCGAGGCGCTCGCTGCGCCGGGTCTGGGCGGCGGCGATTCCGTGCTCGCGCTGAACTCGGCCTTCATGCAGGGCGGCGTCGTGATTGAGGTCGCTGAGGGCACGCAGGTCGCCGAGCCCGTCGAGATCGTCACGATCAGCACCAATGACGAGGCACAGTCGCTGTATCAGCGTTCGCTCGTTCGCCTCGGGACGGGCTCGAAACTGACGCTGATCGAGACCGATGCGGCGGATGGGTCGCAGGTCGAGCAGCGCAACGTGGCGCTGGTGGTCAGCCTGGGGACGGACGCGGTCCTGGACCATGTCTTCGTGCCTGCGCAGCTGCCGGTCGGCTCCTCGCACGTCGCGCATCTGCTGGTCACGCTGGGGCATGGGGCTGACCTGTCGTCCTTCACGCTGGCGCGTGGCGGTGGACTGATGCGGCGTCAGGCGTTCGTGCGGTTTGACGGCGAGCATGCCAAGGCGCAGTTCGCGGGATCGAGCCTTCTGAAGGGCCGCGATCATTCGGACACGACGATGATCGTCGAGCATGTCGCGCCCCATTGCGAGAGCCGCGAATATTTCAAATTCGTGCTCGATGGCGAAGCCACCGGCGTGTTCCAGGGCAAGGTCATCGTGGCGCCGGGCGCGCAGAAGACCGACGGCAAGATGAAGAGCCAGGCGATCCTGCTCTCTGACGGAGCGTCGATGAACAACAAGCCGGAGCTGGAAATCTTCGCCGACGACGTTGTCTGCGGGCATGGCGCGACGGTGGCGCAGCTTGACGACGAGCAGGTCTTCTACGCGCAGTCGCGCGGCATTCCGAAGCCCGACGCCGAAGCCATGCTGCTCGAGGCGTTCGTCGACGAAGCCACCGATCATGTGCGCCACGAAGGCCTGCGCGATATGCTGACGGCGCGCATCGGCGATTGGCTCGCAGAGCGGAGAGACTGATGGACATGTCGACCCCTTACGATGTGCAGGCCATTCGCAAGGATTTTCCGATCCTGTCGGAACGCCCCTATGGCAAGCCGCTCGTCTATCTCGACAATGCCGCCTCCGCGCAAAAGCCGCGTCAGGTGATTGATCGAATGGTGCATGTCTACGAGCATGAATATGCCAACGTGCATCGCGGACTGCATTATCTCGCCAACGCAGCGACCGAGGCTTTTGAAGGTGCGCGCGAGAAGGTGCGCTCCTTCCTGAATGCCGAATCCACGGAAGAGATCGTCTTCACGCGCTCCGCGACAGAGGCTATCAATCTCGTCGCAGCGTCCTTCGGAGAGGCCTTCATTCGCGAGGGCGACGAGATCGTGCTCTCGATCATGGAGCATCATTCCAACATCGTGCCCTGGCATTTCCATCGCGAGCGCAAGGGCGCCGTGCTGAAATGGGTCGGCGTGGACGACGAGGGCTGCTTCTCGATCGAGGAGTTCGAACGCACGCTTTCGCCGCGCACCAAGATTGTTGCGATCACGCATATGTCCAACGTGCTCGGCACCGTGGTGCCGGTGAAGGAAATCATCCGCATTGCCCATGCGCGTGGCATCCCCGTCATGATCGACGGATCTCAGGGAGCCGTGCATCTCGATGTCGACGTGCGCGATCTCGATGCCGATTTCTATGTGTTCACGGGCCATAAAGTTTATGGGCCGACCGGCATAGGCGTGCTCTACGGCAAGCGCGAATGGCTCGAGAAGCTGCCACCCTTCAACGGTGGCGGCGAGATGATCGAGACCGTGACGATGGACCGCGTCACCTACAACACGCCCCCGCATCGCTTCGAGGCGGGCACGCCCCCGATCGTCCAGGCGATCGGGCTCGGGGCCGCGCTGGACTATATGCAGACGATCGGCCGCAACCGCATCAGCGCGCATGAGAATGCGCTCGGCGCCTATGCGCAGGAACGATTGGCGCGGCTGAATTCCATCCGCATCTTCGGCACCGCGCCGGGCAAGGGCGCGATCATCTCGTTCGAGCTGAAAGGCGCTCATGCCCACGACGTCGCGACCGTGATCGACAGGTCCGGCGTCGCCGTGCGGGCGGGTACCCATTGCGCCATGCCGCTGATGTCGCGTTTCGGCGTGACGTCGACCTGTCGCGCGTCCTTCGCACTTTACAACACGCATGAGGAGGTGGATGCCTTGGTCGATGCACTCGCCAAGGCCGAAGCCCTGTTCGCGTAAGGATTGAAACCGATGGCCGAGACAAACCAGAGCGAGTTCCAGCCCAACCGGCCCGACCTTGCGCTCGCCGAAGCGATCCCGCCCGCCGAACTCGACCGGCTGACCGAGGAGATCGTCGTTGCGCTCAAGACCGTTTTCGACCCGGAAATTCCAGTCGACGTTTACGAGCTTGGGCTGATCTATAAAATCGATATCGATGATTCGTGCTTCGTGAATATCGACATGACTTTGACCGCGCCTGCCTGTCCGGTCGCCGGTGAAATGCCGCAATGGGTCGAGAATGCCGTCAGCGCGGTGCCGGGCGTGTCCGGCGCCAAGGCGCATATGGTGTTCGATCCCCCGTGGGATCAAAGCCGCATGTCCGACGAGGCCCGTGTCGCCCTCGACATGTGGTGAGCCATGACGTTCTCGCGCCTGCACCTTCGGCTGCTGCTTGTGGCACCTCTGCTTGGCGCGCTCTGCGCCATGCCCGTTCTCGCGGATGAGGGCGTCTGCACGGGACCGGTGACCGTGGGTGAGGACATGAGCGGCCTGAGGCTCGCGCGAGTCGCGCAGGGCCGGACGCGCGTGAACTTCGTGCGCAATCGCGACAAGGCCGCCCCGTCGTGTCCGTCGGTTTCGGCGGAGTGTCGTACGAAGACGTTCGTCGTCGCGGGTGACGAGGTGATCGTGCGGCGGGGGGACGGACCGTTCGTCTGCGGCCTCTACAAATCCGCGAGGGGTGCCGAGACGGCCGGGTGGCTGCCCGCAGCCGATCTGGAGATGGTCGAGCGCCGCCCGGCCACCAAGTCCGATGAATGGGCTGGCGACTGGCGGCGAGACCAGGAAGGCGAAATTCGCATTGCGCGCAAGGGCAGCGGCGTCGTGGTTTCGGGCTCTGCGACCTGGGGCGCGATGGACCCCGACCGGGTGCGGCGCGGTGCGATCAATATAGGCGAACTCGACGGGGCGGCGACGCTCTCGGCCGACAGGATCCTCATCGGGGCGGGTTACAACGGCGCCAAGGCGCCCGGGCAGATTGAGCCGAGCGATTGCGTCGCGCGGTTGCATCTTCTGGGCCGCTACGTTGTTGCTGAAGACAATTCGGGCTGCGGCGGCATGAATGTTCGATTCACGGGCGTTTATCTTCGTGTGGTAAAGTAGTTGCTCAACTCATTCGCCGGGCCTTGAACCCGGCCGAGGGAGACAAGAATGTCCAGTCCCAAGTCGCGCTTCAAAGTCGTTTCGCTCACAGATGCGGCGGCCGAACGCGTTCGTGAAATCATAGGCCAGGCCGACAAGCCGATCGCGGGCCTGCGCGTCGGCGTGAAAAACGGCGGCTGCGCCGGTATGTCCTATACGATGGAATTCGCCGACGCCGTCGGTCCCTACGACGAGGTGGTCGAGGACAAGGGCGTGCGCGTGCTGATCGACCCCAAGGCCATCCTGTTTCTGCTGGGAACCCAGATGGACTTTCAGGTCTCGAAACTGTCGTCGGGTTTCGTCTTCAACAATCCCAATCAGACTTCGGCCTGCGGCTGCGGCGAGAGCGTGGCAATCGAGCCCGCAAGCGCCGAGCTGATGGGGTAGGGAGAGCTTGCGAAGCTTTTCTCCTGTGGGAGAGCTTTGCAAACCCACCTCAATCAATCAGGGCCGTTATTGCGACGAGCGTAGCGACAAAGCAATCCAGACGCGAGAGCGTACCGGATTGCTTCGCTTTGCTCGCGATGAGGCGACAAGCTCGGTGCCCGGGTTTGGACGGCCCGCCTCTCCCGTCTGGATAAGCGGACCGCGTTTCTTTCTTACTTCGCGGGCTTGTAGGGCCCCAGTTCCTTGACTGCTGCTTCCACGAAGGACATGTCCACGATCTTGTCGACGCTCGCACCCATGTCGCCGACGAGGCCTTGCTCCTTGAAGAAGGCCAGGTCCTTTTTCATGCTGTCGAGATCGAGGCGCCCATCCTCATTGCAGGCGTGGGGGAAGATCCCGCGCAATTGCTCAACCTTCATGCCGAGGTTCTTCGAGAGGATGGCGATGACCTCGTCGGCCTTGGCGTTCTTCGCCCATTGGCCGTTTTCGAGCGCGTCATTGTAGTCGCGGACGCCGCGCACATAGGCTTTCATAAAACGGCGGGCGACGTCGGGCTTGTCCTTGGCGAATTTGTCGCCGTAGAAAATCATCGAGATCTGGTCGTTCGGGTAGAAGTCCTCTGTCGAGACCCAGCGGACGGCCGTCCCGTCGTTGACGAGCTTGGTGCCGAAGGGCTCAACCATCATGGAGGCGTCGATGGCCTTGGTCTGGAAGGCGACGACCTGCGACGGGAAGCCCAGGAATACGGTCTCGGCATCCGCAAATGCGTGGCCGCCCTTCTTCATCGCTTCGTTGATGACGGAGAGCGAGGTCACGCCCGGCGCGGCGGCGGCGATCTTGAGGCCCTTGAGGTCGGCGTAACCCTTCACGCGGCCCGAATCGATGAGGTCCTTGCGGATCATCAGCGTCTGGTACTGGTAGCCCGGCGCGGTGCGTCCCCGATCGGCGACGGCGCGGATGTCGATCTTGCGGGCGGCCGCGTTGTAGAGGCCGGCCGAGGCTGCGCCGCTGCCGACGTCCAGATCGCCCGTTCCGAGCGGGGCGATCATCTTCGCGGCGGAATCGAAGACGTTGAGTTTTACGTCGAGGTTCTCAGCGGCGAAATAGCCTTTGGCCTCGGCAAGGTAGAACCCTACGTCACCGCTATTGCCGACGGCGCCGACATTGACGAGGTCCCCTGCCATGGCAGGCGCGGAAACAAAGGGAATCGTGAGGGCGGCGGCCCTGAGCAGGGCGCCCAGCTTGAAATTCATCGTTTCCTCCACGCCGTTCCGCGTCACGCCCTCGCGTGTTCACGTACGGCTTTGGCCTGCGAGCTTAAACGCTCTTGCCGCAGGCACAAGGAGGAACGATGGGGTTCGGGATCAGTCTTCCGAACCAACTTTCAAGGGCTTCAGCTTGACGGGGCGAAGCAGGAAGGACGGGATGTGATCGCCAAGGCCGATCACCGGGGCGTCGTCGTCCTCGCGATGGCGGCGGCCGCCGTTGGGGCGCTGGTCGTTGCGCGTGTCCGACCGAGCCTCGACGCGGCGGGGCTCCTGACGGGGCTCCTTCGGGCGTGCATCGGGGCGGCGTCCCTCGCTGCGGCGTGGCTGCTGTTCGTCGCGGGGCGCGCGCGCCACCGGAGCAGGCGCAGGGGCCGCGTCGTGAATCACGGGCTGCGGCTCGTCTGTCGGGCGGGGCGCACGCGGAGCTGCAGCCTCGCGCGGTTCACGATGCTCGCGCGGCTCGCGGCGGGCGGTCGAGCGCTCGCGGCGTCCTCCGCGACCGCGCGGCTGCTCGTCTTCCTCGGTCGACGTGGAGGCAGGCAGTTCGCCGAGCGTGGGGCCGAACCAGTCGATCTTGCGGGTGATCAGCTTCTCGATGTCGTCGATGTAGCGCTGGTCGGCGCGCGTGACGATGGAATAGGCCGTCCCGCTCTTGCCGGCGCGGCCGGTGCGGCCGATGCGATGAACATAATCTTCGGCATGGGTTGGCATGTCGAAGTTGAAGACATGGCTGACATCGGGAATGTCGAGGCCACGGGCAGCCACGTCCGAGCAGATCAGAAGGGCCACTTCGCCATTCTTGAAGGCGTCTAGGGACGCCGTGCGGGCGCGCTGGTCCATGTCGCCGTGCAGGGCGCCTGCCGAGAAGCCGTGCTTCTGGAGTGACTTGTGCAGAATGGCCACGTCGCGCTTGCGATTGCAGAAGATGATCGCGTTCTTGAGGTTCTCGGCGTCGCGGATCGTGCGGCGCAGCGTCTCGCGCTTCGCGCCGCCGCTGTGCGACGCGATGAGCCCCTGCGTGATCGTGCTCGCGGTGGAGGAGGCGCGGGCCACCTCTATGCGGACGGGATTGTGCAGGAAGGTCTCGGTGAGGCGCGTGATTTCCGGCGGCATGGTCGCGGAGAAGAACAGCGTCTGGCGCGTGAAGGGCACGAGCTTGCAGATGCGCTCGATGTCGGGAATGAAGCCCATGTCGAGCATCCGGTCGGCTTCGTCGATCACAAGGATCTCGATGCCGGTCAGCAGCAGCTTGCCGCGCTCGGAGAAGTCCAGCAGGCGGCCGGGCGTGGCGATGAGCACGTCAGCGCCGCGCATGATCTTTGTTTCCTGGTCGGCGAAGGAAACACCGCCGATCAGCAGCGCGACGTTGAGCTTGTGGTTCACGCCGTATTTGATGAAGCTCTCTTCGACCTGCGCCGCGAGTTCGCGCGTGGGTTCCAGAATGAGCGTGCGGGGCATGCGCGCACGGGCGCGACCCGATTCGAGCCGGGACAGCATCGGCAGCGTGAAGGCAGCCGTCTTGCCGGTGCCCGTCTGGGCGATGCCGAGGATGTCGCGGCCGGCCAGGGCGTGGGGAATGGCCTGCGCCTGGATCGGCGTGGGAGTCGTGTAGCCCGAGGCCACAACCGCTTGCAGAACCTTCTCGCTAAGGCCGAGTTCGTTGAATGTCATTCGTGATTTTGCCTAAGAGCGGCGGGCGATTTTTTCGCTGTGTCGCCGCTTTCGACGCGTCAGATTATCTGAAACCTCGCTGCTCGGATCGCAGCGGAACGGGCGGACGGGCACGCGCGGGCCCCATGAACGCCGAGAGCACACATAGACCTTAAACGAGAGAAGTCAATGTGCTTTCCACATCCAGTATACGTGTGAAGGCAGTCAGGGTCCTATTTCGGCATGCCGGAGCAGGGATCGAGGATAACGTTGCGGATGCCGGGGATGCTGGCCGTCGTGCCGTAGTCGATGCCCTGACTGCGGGGCTGCGAGCTGCCACCGAGAGCTCGGGGCAGAGCCGCGAGCCGTTCGCGGACTGACATCGTCTGGTTCTGGGCGATCTCTGCGCGGGAGGCGTTGACGGCCTTGTCGAGGAAGGCTGCCGCGAACATGAAGCAGACGGCCAGAGCGCCTGCGGCCGTGCCAACGATCTGAACGGTCGAGCCGCTTTCGTCGCGGAAAAATATCCTGATCATCTCGAAGCGCATCCTGACTTGAAAACTGCCAGGCCAGAATGCGCGTTCTTGGTAAAGATCCCGTTGACGCTGCAGCGTCTACTTGACGCTAGATATCCACGAGTTCCTTCTCGGCCGCGAAGGCCGCGCGCTCCTGGATGAAGGTGAAGCGGGCCTCGGGCTTGTTGCCCATCAACCGCTCGACGGAGGAGGCGGTGCCTTCCTTGTCCTCGGGCAGGATGACGACCTTGAGGAGGGTCCGCTTGCGCGGATCCATGGTCGTTTCCTTCAGCTGCGCAGGCAGCATTTCACCCAGCCCCTTGAAGCGGCTCGTCTCGACCTTGCCCTTGCCGGTGAAGAGCGACTTCATCAGCTCGTCGCGGTGCGCGTCGTTGCGGGCATAGGCTGTCTTCGAGCCCTGTGTCAGCTTGTAGAGTGGCGGAACGGCCAGGTAGAGGTGGCCTTCCTCGATGAGCTTGGGCATCTGCCGGTAGAAGAAGGTGATGAGCAGCGAGGCGATATGCGCGCCGTCGACGTCCGCGTCGGTCATGACGATCACTTTGTCATAGCGCAATTCGGTCGAGCGGTAGTGCGAGCCCGTGCCGCTGCCCAGAGCCAGCGAGAGATCCGCGAGTTGCTGGTTGCCCGCAAGCTTGTCGCGCGTGGCGGAGGCGACATTGAGGATCTTGCCACGTAGAGGCAGGATCGCCTGGTTGAGGCGGTTGCGCGCCTGCTTGGCGGAGCCGCCGGCGGAATCGCCTTCGACGATGAAGAGTTCCGAGCCTTGCGCCGATGTGTTGGAGCAGTCCGCGAGCTTGCCCGGCAGGCGCAGTTTGCGCGTCGCGGTCTTGCGGGACACATCTTTTTCGGCGCGGCGGCGGAGCCGTTCGTCCGCGCGTTCGATCGTCCAGTCGAGCAGTTTCAGCGCGGCGGAGGGCGAGGCGGCCAGCCAGTGATCGAAGGCGTCGCGGATCGTGCCCTCGACGATGCGCGAGGCTTCCGCCGTCATCAGACGGCCCTTGTTCTGGCCCTGGAATTCCGGCTCGCGGATGAAGACGGAGATCAGCGCGGCGCAGGAGACCATCACATCGTCGGTCGTGATGCTGGAGGCGCGCTTGGTCTGGCCGATCCGCTCCGCATGATCCTTGAGGCCGCGCAGAAGCGCGATGCGCAGGCCCGCCTCATGCGTGCCGCCGTCGGCGGTCGGAATGGTGTTGCAGTAGGAATGGACGAAGCCGTCGTCGGCCGCGAGCCAGGAGACGGCCCATTCGAGCGAGCCATGTCCGCCGGGCTTGTCGACCTTGCCGGTGAAGGCCTGGTCGGTGACCTGCTCCTTGCCCTCGATGTCCTGCGCCAGATAGTCCTTGAGGCCGCCGGGGAAGCGGAACACGGCTTCGGGCAGCACGGGGGAGCCCGTGTCGATGAGGCTGGGTGCGCAGTGCCAGCGGATTTCGACGCCGCCGAAGAGATAGGCCTTGGAGCGCGCCATGCGAAACAGGCGAGCGGGCTTGAAATGCGCGCCCTTGCCAAAAATCTGCTCGTCGGGGCGGAAGCGGACGCGGGTGCCGCGCCGATTCTGGATCTTTCCGACATTCTCGATGGGCCCCATCGCGTGGCCGCGCTCAAAAATCTGGCGGTAGAGCATCTGCCCGCGCGCGACTTCGACTTCGAGCCGCTCGGACAGGGCGTTGACCACGGAAATGCCCACGCCGTGCAGGCCGCCCGAGGTCTGGTAGGCGCCGGAATCGAATTTGCCGCCCGCGTGGAGCGTCGTCATGATCACTTCGAGGGCCGACTTGGTCGGGAATTTCGGGTGCGCGTCGATCGGGATGCCACGGCCGTTGTCGGCCACGGTCAGCCAGCCGCCTTCCTCGAGGCTGACGTCGATCCAGGTGGCATGGCCGGCGACGGCCTCATCCATGGAATTGTCGATCACCTCGGCAAAAAGGTGGTGCAGGGCGGCCTCGTCGGTGCCGCCGATATACATCCCGGGTCGGCGGCGAACCGGCTCCAGACCTTCGAGGACCTCGATGGACGAAGCCGTATAGCCGCTTTCTCCGGGCGTGCCCGTCGTCATGGCTGCCGCGGATTTGCGTGCGGCCGGGGCCGGCGCCTCGCTCCGGGTCTTGTCCGCCGGAGGTTTGCGTGCCGCATTGCCTCCGAAGAGATCGCCATTCGATGCCATTCGTCGCCCTTGTCGTGATCGTCCGCCTGCGGCCCTGTCTAACGCGGGCCGCGATGATTCGCATGGTCATGCACCATCGCACGAACCCGGCGCAACAGGGAACGGAACGGAAACGAACCCCTGGTCTTTTCCACATGGGTGGTGCTTTTACGTCCGTATCGCAGCCGACCGCGGCGCGCGCAAAGCGACGTTCCAGGTGGGGCGGTTAACCGTTTTTCAAAGGACTTGCGCGATGCTGGGGCATGTTCAGCTTTTCAGCCTCCGCCTCCCGCTCCGAAACGCATCTCCGCCGCGCGGTTGAAGCCGCCGGCTCCGCGCCTGCCTGTCAATATGAGACGAGCGCGGACCTGCATGCGGAGGCCGTTCGCCGATGGCGCGCTGCTCACGCGCGGCCGGCTTTCGCCGGGCTGCATGTGCTCTCGGTCGCCTGTCTGACGCTGGTGCTCTGCATCGCCTGAGGCGTTTTCTCAGCGATAGATGAGGACAGGCAGATTCGTCAGTGCCAGGACGCGTGACGTCTGGCTGCCGAGCAGCAGCCTGTCGATGCCGCGCCGTCCATGCGAGGCCATGACGATGAGATCGCAGCCACGAGACTTTGCGTTCTCCACGATGGCTTCGGCAGGATGGCTTTCGCGCGCATAGACGACGTCGCTGACGACGCCTGCGGTCTGGGCCATATCCGAACAACGCGCCAGGATTGCCTCGGCATTCGCACGTGCGAGCGCCTCGTAATCCTCAATGGGATTGGACGCACCCTCGCGCGCCCTTTGCGCCATGTCGAGCACGGACCAGTCCTCGGATGCGGTCAGGATGGTGACACGCGCGCCGATCTGACGGGCGAGATCCAGTCCGGACTCGACCGCCTTGGTGGCGAGGTCGGAGCCGTCGGTCGCGATCAGGATGTGCTTGTGCATGGCGTCCTCCCTGGCTGCTGATGGATTCGACACTCATGGGCCACGGGCGGAAACGATTTTCCGCCCGCGGCAAGTTATTTGCCGCCGAGATCGAGGATGAAGGCGGTCAGCGCATCGATCTGCTGATCGTCGAGCTGGACGTCGGGCATGTTGGCGTGTGGCGATCTCAGGAAGACCTTGAGCGACAAGGCGGTGGTCGAGGGCATCGCTCCGATGGCCGCGAAGTCAGGCGGAGCGCGGTCGGTCCGCGTCGGTCCGCCGAAGGTGTGGCAGTCCGCGCAGATGGATTGCGCGAGAATTCGGCCGGTGGCCACGCGCTCGGGATTCTGCGCTGCAAAGAGCGGCGTGGCGAACGCGATGGATGCGGCGATTGCCAAAAAAGAGAGTGCGTGGCCTCGGTTCATCTGATTGTCCTCATACCTTCTGGGGGGTCTTCAGGTCGGCTGCCGCAAAATACTTGCGCGCGTGGGCGACGATCTGCCCGTCGCTGGGGTGATCCGAGGATTCGACTCCCGTCACGCGCTGCAGAAGGGCAGGGTCGTGTTTTCCGATATGCTTGACCAGCGCGGTCTTCGTGCCGGCCGGACCGGTAATCAGGATTTCCTGCGCATCCATCACTGACTCGGCGACCGCGTGCAGGAATTTTTGGTCGTCTTCCGCGTGGCCCGAGCCGATCGTATCCGCCTTGTGGTGGATATGGCGCGTCGGGTTGTGGGGATGCAGCACGAGGCTTTCGACTTCGTCAGCGTTGAAATGGAAAACGCGGGCTTCGGAATGATCGATCCAAATAACGGCGTGGTAATGCGTGCTCATCGTGCTTTTCCTCGGGGGTTGGCGGGCGGAGCCAGGCTTCGCAGATAGGCGATCAAGCCATCGGCTTCCTGAATAGGGATTTCGAACTGCGGCATGCCGGGATGGCGGACCACGGTGCCGTCTATGAAGAAGACGCCCGCAAGCCGTTTGTTCCGGTAACGCTCCGCAATTCGTGGAAACGGCGGGGAGGCCGAGTTGGGGCTCGTCCCAGTGCGGCCGGTCGCGTGGCATGTCGCGCAATAGAGCCGTGCCGCGCCTTCACCAAGCGACACGCTCTCCGCATTGCCCGGGTTCTGGGCGTCCGAGGGCATGGCGGCAGCCGGGTGCGGCCAGGCCACCCCGAGCAGGGCGGCGAGAAGCAGGGTGCTCAGCGGGGATAGTCTGACTGCGGAAGGATGAACCATAGACGTATCCATGCGCCTGCACAGGTAGCCCGGCATTGACCCGGATCAAACGAGATCAGGGATCGCCTGAAACGTGGCAAATCCTAGTGGGAGGAAGGCGTTACGAGGGGCATTTACCCATTGCATCCAGCCCGGAGACATCACCAAGGAGATCCGGCCAGACAACTGCGGGCTTCCACCGCAAGCTGCTTGACCAGGAGAAATTCATCAAGGGAGATTTCCATGCGCGCTACGTGCAGGATACGTTCTCGATCTGATTGATGACCGTGCTGGGCCAAGCGCGCTGACACGGAATGAAAAAAAGTCGCAACAGACATCGACGGTTCGTCAGCGGATCCAAGGCAGCGATAACAGCAGTTATCTTGCGGATCCCCGGCGCTACGAGGGAAGCGGAAATGCCCATACATTCAGAGCAAGTGCATTGAACGCGGGTCAACCGATCCATCACCCCACCCGTCTTCCGAGAGGCCGCGCAAACCGTCCGCGTTCGGCTTAATGGCGACGTTGGGCGTTGCGCTGTTTCCCCTCTTATGTTTCGGAGCGATCGTTGCGCAGGCACAGCCAGCCACTTCCAGCTTCTATGCCGGAAAGACAGTCCGCCTGGTCGTCGGTTACCCGCCGGGCAGCACATTTGACAATTATGCGCGGCTGGCGTCGCGTCATCTTGGCCGCCACATGCCGGGCAACCCCACTGTGGTGGTCTTCAATATGCCCGGCGCAGGTGGCCTGACAGCTACATCCTATGCGGCAAAAGCAGCAACCGCCGATGGATTGACGCTGGCTCTCATCAATCCGTCGAACACCATCGAACCGCTGATCAATCCGGAACTGGCCAAGTTCGACGCCCGCCAGTTCAACTGGATCGGCAGCATGAACACAGAGGTGAGTACTTGCGCCTTCTGGACAGACAAAGTGAAAAACCTTGAAGATCTGAAGCGGGTGCCGGTCACGGTCGGGGCGACCGGCCTTCTGTCGGGTTCGGCGGTCGCGTCCAAGGTGGTCGAAAACATCCTGGGCCTGAATATGAAGGTCGTGGTGGGATACCCCGGCTTGAACGAAGTCCGGCTCGCCGCGGAAAACAAGGAAGTCGACGGATTCTGCGGCCTCCAGGTCTCGTTCATCAAAACAACACTTATGGACTCGTTCAAGAACGGCGGTTTCCACGTTGTGCTGCAAACCGGGCTGGAGAAGCATCCGGACCTGCCGGCGAGCATTCCCAACATCTTCGACCTCGCGCCTGATCAGGCGTCCCGTCAGATCCTGTCCCTGGTCTTCGCGCTCTGGGCCTATGGTGCGCCCATCATGGCTCCTCCGAACACACCCGAGGACAGGGTGGCAATCCTCAGAAACGCTTTTGACAAGATGGTCACCGATCCGCTCTTCATCGAAGACACGAAAAACGTAAACCTGGAGAGCCAGCCGATGAAATACGATCGCATCTCCGCCTTGGTGGCCGAGGCTTACAACACGCCGAAAGATGTCATCAGACGAACGCAGGACATTTTGGGCATCGAGCGGAAATAGAACGCGGGGCGTAGGATTGCCGGGGGGCGCTGCCGGCCTTGGTCAACGGCGCGCCCCGGGTCACGCAAGCTCTGCGCGGCCTTGCACCGGCGCAGAGAGCAGGTGGGATGAAATCGCCGCATTCGCGAGCAACCATTGCGTCCGACGTCTTTCAGGATACGCCCGGGCGCGACAGGCACTCATTGATGTTGCACGAACAGGACAGGCGAGCGGACCCATGAAGTTTGGCATTTTCGACCATCTCGACAATTCGGCCATTCCGGCTCACCAATTCTTCAGTGACCGGCTAACGCTTATCGAGCTTTATGACAGGTACGAGTTCCATTGCTATCACATAGCCGAGCATCACGGGACGACGCTCGGGATGGCGCCATCGCCCAACGTCTTTCTCGCAGCCGTGGCGCAACGCACCAAAAGGCTGCGGTTCGGTCCCATGGTGTACGCACTGCCCCTGTACCATCCGTTGAGGCTGGTTCAGGAAATCTGCATGCTCGACCAACTGAGCCAAGGTCGTCTGGACGTTGGCTTCGGCCGCGGGTCGTCGCCGGTGGAGATCGCGTATTTCGGTGTTGACCCGCATGAGACGGAAGCCATCTTTCAGCGTACCCTGCCGGCGGTTCTCAGCGCGATCGAGAGCGGTGTCTTCATTGCATCGGACCAGCAGCCACCATTTCAAAAAATCGAGCTGAAAATCCCAGCGTTCCAGCGTCCCGGACCGCCGGTCTGGTATGGCGTTCATACGCCCGAAAGCGCCGAGAGGGCGGCGCGACGCGGATGGCAGACGATCAATCTCGACACGGCCGAGGAAGCGCGCATCTGCACAGATGCTTACCTGGGCGCATGCCGCGAAGTTCCTCCCGGCAAGGAGCCTCTTCTAGGGCTCGGACGCTTCATCGTCGTTGCCAGCTCCGACCATGAGGCGCAGGCTCTCGCACGTCGAGCCTATCCGCATTGGCATGAGAGCTTCACGCACCTGGCCCGGACACTGGGCAGCACGGCCAAGCATCCGAGGCCAGCCACCTGGGAGGCACTGGAGGGGCAGGGCAAAGGCATTGCCGGATCGCCGGAAACAGTTGCACGTCTCTGCGCGGACCAACTCGGAACATCCCGCTGCAACTATCTCGTTGGGCAGTTCGCGTTCGGGGACCAGAACTTGGACGAGCTGACGACGTCGGTTCGATTGTTCGCCGAACACGTCATGCCACGGCTTCGAGGCATCCTTCCCATGTCGGGAGCTTTTGGGCCGACGATCTCCTCCGGCTCCTCGGGCGCTCCACGGCAATTGCTGTCGGATTAGCTGCCCGCTCAACCCACACCGTCCGAAACGCGGTTCTGGAGCGTGGCAAATGGGCTGAGGCCGAGCCACGTCTGCATCTGGCTTGCGATGTCGTGCGCGCCCGTGAATGCGATCTTGTCGCTTTCTTTTGAAACCGTCGTGAGGCCCATCCAGATGGCTGTCATGGTCCGCAGATCGGTGGAGACATAGAGATCGACGTCGAAGCCAGGATCGGACGAGCAGAGATCGATGTCGCCTTGCGGTTCGACAACGAGCCAGTAGGACCGTTTCGAAATCGGGAGCTCGGGATATTGAAACTGTATCACCGTGCGCCTGCGGGGTAGAGGAGAAGGGTCGAGGTTGCGGCGCATGTCCCACATGAGCAGCGATGGATCGAGGTTCTTCAGCGATACCCGCGCCTCGATCCATTTCTGGCCCCACGCGCCCATCGCTTCGATCACCGGTCGCAGTTCCTTGCCGGACTCGGTCATGTGATATTCGAAGATGCCCTTCTCCGATGGGAGTTCCCGACGCTCGATTATGCCGGACGCCTCCAGCTCCTTGAGCCTTTGCGAAAGCAGCGTCGGTGACATTTTCGGAACACCGCGGCGCAGGTCGTTGAAGCGCGTCGAACCCGCCATCAATTCGCGAAGCAATACCACGGTCCATCGCGTGCACAGCACCTCCGCGGCCATGGCGACCGGGCAGAATTGCTTATAGCCAGGCTGGGTCATTTCAACCTCCCAAACGGCTCGGATCGTCAGGAGCTTACGGCGGCACTCGTCCCGCAGCCAGTACAGAAAGAGGACCGGTCCGGTACAGATCGCGGACTGGCGGGCTCCGGCCGTGAGCTGGCAGGCTGCTGTCGGGTGCTGGGTCAACCGGCGCCGCACAGCAGACCAAGGAGCTAATGCCATGACCGTCTACATGATCGCCGACATCAAGGTGACAGAGCCGAGCTGGATCCCGGCATACGCGGCCTCCGTCCATGAGCTCGTGCACAAGCACGGCGGAAAGTATCTCGCGCGCAGCGGAAATGTCAGGACGCTGGAGGGCAAGCCCCTAGAGACGAGCCTCGTTGCTCTCCTGGCGTTTCCAACACCGGGGGCCGTGGAGGCTTTTCTCGCGGATCCCGGCTACGCGCCTTTTGCGGTTGCTCGGCAGCAGGGGAGCGTGAGCCGGTTCCAACTGATCGACGATACAGATCTGGCCGGAACGATTCCCTATCTCCGCAAGGGAGCATGAAGCTGGAGGTTGGCGATGCTACGCTCAGCACTGATACCATTTGCTGCGGCTGCAATTGTACCAATCACAAACGTGCGGGGGACCGATGGCTCGCCCTTGCTTGTTTGCGAGTTCAGCTTGCAGCGAGCGCAAGATGCGCAAGGGCCCGCCTCACGAAAATATGACGTCGTGCCGCGTAAGTTCGAGCTCCCGCTGGTTCGTCGTCTTCCCATCCCGATCTCATGCAATTGAGGATGAAGCAGATGTTGAGTAAGTTCACGAGGAGGCTCTCGATAGCCCTTATCTTAGGCACGATGATCGTGCATCTTGGATCGACCGCTGCACGCGCAATCGGCGACCGCAACAACGAGTTCGTTTGTTCCGAGCGGGGGAATGTCGACCCGCGCTGCTACTGACTGAAAAGCTCACGCCGGGTTCGCCACCCGGCCCGGCGTGCAGCGCGTTCAATCGTGCGTCGGCAGGTGCCCCACATTCGCGCCGAACAGTTCAAGCACTGCATCCACCATGCCTTGGTAACCGGTGCAGCGGCACAGATTCCCGGAGAGGGCGGCGCGGATTTCGTCCTCGCCGAGCGCGCGTCCGTCGCGATCACGGTCGAGTTCGCGCAAGGTCATGACGACGCCGGGCGTGCAATAACCGCATTGCAGGCCGTGATGGCGCGCGAGCGCGGCCTGGATCGGATGCAGGATCTTGCCATCCGCCATGCTCTCGATGGTCTCGACGCTGCGTCCATCGGCCTGCACCGCGAGCATCAGGCAGGCGCGCACGCTGGCGCCATCGACGAGCACAGTGCATGCACCGCAGACACCGTGCTCGCAGCCGACGTGGGTGCCTGTGAGCCGCAGGTCGTGCCGCAGGAAGTCTGCGAGGTTCATGCGCGCATCCACGGTCGCTTGCACGGGCTTGCCATTGACGGTCAGGGTGACCTCATGCGCGTCAAACATGGTCATTCTCCCCGGCGCGCAGGGCCGCACTGGTCAGGGCGCGCCGGACGAGGACGGCGCAGAGATCCTGACGATAGGCTGCGGGATAAAGGTCGTCGCCGTCGCAGGGGAGCGAGGCTGCAATGGCTGCTGCCTCTGCGAAGGCTGCGGCATCCGGCAACCGGTCTGCGAGCGTTGCTTCCGCATGGTCCAGCCGAATGGGTTTGAAAGATGCGCCACCGATGGCGATGGCCGCGCCCGCGATGTGACCGGACGCGTCGATGGTCAGCGTGGTGGCCACCGACAGGATCGCGAAATCGGCCGGACGGCGATTGAATTCGAGGAAGGCCGCGCCCGTGCGCGGCGGCTGGCGCGGGATATGGATGCGCGTGAGGATTTCGTCGGCTTCCAGGCTCGAGGTCAGGTAGTCGGCTGGGAAGTCGCGGAAGGCGATCTGTCGCGATCCGCGCGGGCCGGCGACGGTGAGTACTGCATCGAGAGCCGCTGCCACAACGGGCAATTCCGCGCCGGGATCGAGGTGGCAAAGGCTGCCGCCTATGGTGCCGCGATTGCGCGTTTGCTGGTGACCGACATGGGCGATGGCTTCCGCCAACAGCGGACAGGCGGCGGCCACAAGCGTCGATTTTTCAATCGTGCGCTGGCTGGTCATGGCGCCGATCGAGAGGCCTCGTTCGTCCTCCTCGATCCCGCTCAGTTCTGCGATGCGGCCGAGATCGACGAGATGATCGGGACCCGCGACGCGCAGGTTCATCATCGGCATGAGCGACTGCCCGCCCGCGAGTACGCGCGCATTCGCGAGATGGCTCATGAGCGCGATGGCGTCCGCGATGGTGCGCGGCGCGTGATAGCGAAAAGCCGGTGCCTTCATGCGCGCGCTCCGTCGTGGCTGGAGGCTCGCACGTGGCGGCGCAATTGCGGGGGCGTCAGCGGCAGGGTGTCGATACGGATGTCAAGGTGACGCAGCGCATCCTCGATGCCCGAGACGATCGCGGATGGTGCGCCGATGGTGCCGCTTTCCGCCGCGCCCTTGATGCCGAGGGGGTTCAGCGGTGTCGGCGATTCCAGATGATGGATCTCGATGCGCGGCACGACGTCCGAGGTCGGCAGTAGGTAATCGGCGAAGGTGACCGTGAGCGGTTGTCCCTCGGCATCGTAGCGCATCCACTCGAACAGTGTCATTCCGATGCCGTGCACCACGCCGCCCAGAATTTGGCCTTCGACCATCATCGGATTGATCATGCGTCCGCAATCGTGGACCACGACATAGCGGTTGAGTTTCACGCCGCCGGTTTCGGGATCGACCTCGACTTCGGCGAGGTGGCAACCGTTGGTGTAGCTCAGGCCCGAGGTCATGAAATCGCTTGCAGCTGACAGGCCCGGCGGCAGGTTGCCGGGCAGTGCGAAGCCCGGTGTGCCAGCCAGTGCGCGTGCGATCTGGGTGAGGCTGCGGCCATGCCCTGGCACGCCTTTCACCTGCAGCATGCCGTTGTGGATTTCGACATCGGCCTCCGAAGCTTCGAGCAATTCAGCGGCGGCTTTCCGTGCTTTATCGACCAGCAGGGTCGCGGCCGCAAAGGCGGCGTTGCCCGCCGTCACGGCCTGACGGCTCGCATAGGCGCCGAGGCCCGAGGCTGTCGCGGCCGTGTCGCCGACGACGACATGGATGGCTGTGGGGTCGAGACCGAGCACGTCGGCCACAACCTGGGCCAGCATGGTCTTCACGCCCTGGCCTTGTGCCGTCGCGCCGCTCGTCACGACGACCTTGCCTGACGGGCCGATGCTGATGCCGACGCTCTCGAAGGGGCCGCGCCCCGTGGCTTCGACGTAATTGGCGAGGCCGAGGCCGATGAAGCGGCCCTCCGCGCGCGCCTGGGCCTGACGCGCTGGGAAATCCAGCCATCCGGCGACTTCCAGTGCCTTGCTCTGGCATTGCGGATAATCGCCGCTGTCATAGACCATCATACTGCCGTCGCGCTGCTTGACCGGGATCGTGTAGGGCATCTGCGCGGGGGCTATCATGTTGCGGCGGCGGATCTCGTCGCGCCCGATGCCCAAAGCAGCAGCCGCGCGGTCGAGCAGGCGTTCCATGACGAAGGTGCCTTGCGGACGGCCAGCGCCACGTGTCGGCGCTGCGGGCGTCTTGTTGGTCAGGCAGAGATCTATGTCCATGCGGTAGGCGGGCAGGACATAGGGGCCGATCAGATTGGTCGCGGCGTTGAAGGGCAGGGCGATGCCGTAGGGGGTTGCTGCACCATGGTCGTAGCGGAGCAGGCCACGGATGCCGCGCAGGCGCCCGTCAGCCTCGAAGGCGGCTTCGACGCTCCAGACCTGATCGCGCTCGCCGATGCTGGCGGTGAAACTCTCGAAGCGATCCTCGACCCATTTGATCGGGCGCTTGAGCAGCAGGGAGGCCGCCGGTATCGCGAGTTCTTCAGGATGGAAAACGGCCTTTGTGCCGAAACCGCCGCCGACCTCGGGCGTCACGACCCGCACCTGATGCTCGGTTAGGCCGAGCGACGCGACCAGCATGGCTTTGGCGCGATGGGGCATCTGCGTCGAATCCCAGACTGTGAGCCGGTCTTCGAGGTCGTCGTAACGCGCCAACACGCCGCGCGGCTCCATGGGGTGCCCGCCGCCCTTGTTGAGGTGGAATGTTTCGTGATGGACATGGGCCGCCCCGGCGAAAGCGCCGTCGATGTCGCCGTAATCGACCTTTGTGCGAGCGACGAGATTGTCGGGCGTGTCGAGCCGCGCCTTTGGTGAGCCAAGCTCCAGCCCCGCGACGGGATCAACGACCGGGATCAAGGTTTCGATATCGAGTTCGACCAAAGCCGCCGCATCTTCCGCGATTCGCCGCGACGTGGCCAAGATGAGCACGACGGGTTCGCCGACATAGCAGACCTCGCCGATAGCAAGGCAGGGCGGGTCGACATCGAACCGCAGCCCGCCCGCTGGAAGCGCCAGCGGAATGCGGTCGCAGGTGAGGGTGGGGCGCAGGTCGGCGAAGGTGAGCACGGCATGGACACCGGAAAGCGCGCGCGCAGCCTCGAGGCTCATGCCCCGGATGCGGCCGTGCGCCACCGGGCTGCGCACAAAGGTGGCCTCCAGCGCGCCGGGCATCGCAATGTCGTCGAGGAAAGTCGCACCGCCGCGCAGCAACACGTCGTCCTCGACGCGCGGCGCATTGCGGCCGATCCAGCGCAGATGCGGATCGTCCTGTGTAGGCGTGTCGGTCATGGCAACCTTTCGACTTCGATGGCGCGCGAGCGCGTGTCCGTTCGCGCGCCGTTCATTGATCAATCCTTCAGGACGGATGGGTCGAAAGCTTCTTTGAGGGTTACGGGCTTCAGCGTGTCGTCTGTCGCCAGCACGATCTTGTTCAGGTTGTCGATCGACTCGGCGCTGACCATGCCGCCCCTGGGCGCGCGCGCCACGGCACTTTTGGACACATGATCGAGCAATTCGGGCGTGAAGTTCGGGAACATCTTGGTAAGGACGGTCTTGCCGAGTTCCGGGTCCTTCTGCAGATCGTCCATGGCTCTTGCAACCGCACGGGCGAAGGCCTTGGCGACCGCCGGCTTGTCCTTCACGAAACTCTCGAGCGAGATGGCTGCGAAGGAGGGATAGGGCAGGGCACGATAATCCTGCACGATCTTGTAGGCGCCCTGCTTCTGGAACATGTTGGCCATGTCGGTCAGGATGACCATGCCTGCCGCGATACGATCGGTGTCGATGGCCGCCTGCATGGTCGCGCCGCCGCCAGCGCCCGTGATCTCGAAGTCGCGGTCGGGATTGAGGCCGAGTTCCTTCATCGAATAGCGGATCGTATTGTCGGTGAGACTTCCCGGCGAGGTGATGCCGATGGTCTTTCCCTTCAGGCTCGCGAGATCGGTGTAGGGCGAGTTGCCCTTGGCGACGAGCGCGTAGGAATGGAACGTGTCGAGGCCGATGAGCACCAGCGCGGGCTGTTTGCGGGCGCGCAGGCGGATGACGTGATCGGCCGCGCAGAAGCAGACGTCGATGCTCCCGCCGGCAAGGGCCTGCACGGCGGGGCCGCCGCCCTTGAAGTCGACCATTTCGACGACGATGCCGGCTGCGGCGAAATAATCCTTCTCCTTCGCCGTATAGACCGGCAGGAGGGCCTCATTGAAGGCTGCGATTCCCGCGACGACCTTAATCTGCGCCACGGCAGGCAAAGCGGTCAGGGTGAGGGTCGCCGCCAGGGCGAGTGCTTGCAGAACAGGCCTACGTGTCTTTGACATGGATCGGCTCCTCTCGAGATGCCCCAGGTGCGGGTCGGAATGAAGGTCATGTTCGAGCAGGCCGACCACGGTCATCAGAACGATTAGCGCGACCATAAACGTGGAAGCTCGGGCGCGACACTTCAAAAGACGCCCATGCCGATGCGCCCAGCGCTACCGCGCAAACGACCGCCAAATTGAAGTCCAGGGCTTCGTCAATTTCGCACCCCCCCAAGCTTTAACTTGACCTTAAAATTCGGCAAGTCGTCAGTGAAATTCGGCCAAGCCTATGGCGTTGAAGCGGAAAAAATAAGCAGAACATCAGCCGCAAGCTTGGCAATATGTGATTTTTACGTGACTTATTCTTGTGATTACTGAATCTAAGCTTGCGGTTACGTTGATGGATACGCTTTGGGCAGGTATTTGTTGCATGGTCCGGGCCTGGGGGCCCTTTGCTCAAGAAGGCGATCATGCTCCGCTCTCTCCTTTTCTCGACTGCGCTTGTCGCGGTCGCCACCACGGCGTACGCCGCCGATCTGCCCGCGCGCGCACCGGCACCTTATCCCGCTCCCGTATTCACCTGGACAGGCTTCTATGTCGGTGTGAACGGCGGATATGCAGGGGACAAGTTCCGCTATCCATTTTCGGGTGACATTGGCGGCACGCTGTTCGCCGGCAGCGCCAGCCTCAACTCCAGCGGCTTCCTCGGCGGAGCGCAGATCGGCTATAACTGGCAATTCGCCAATGGCATCGTTGGAGGCGTCGAAGCCGACTACGCCTTCTCGAACGTCGAAGGCAAGCTCAGCCTTGGGGCCGCCGCTACGGGCCTGAACGGATCCATCAACGCCGGCAGCAAATTGTCCGGCCTCGGTTCAGTGCGCGCGCGCGTGGGCTATGGGTGGGACCGCGCGCTGTTCTTCGTGACCGGCGGCTGGGCTTACGGCCGCGTGAAGAGCAGCCTGAACGCCGAGGCGAATGTTCTCGGCGGCTTTAGCCTCTCGACCTCGGACAACCTGAATGGCTGGGCCCTTGGGGCCGGTGTGGAATACGCCCTCACGAACAATATCAGCATCAAGACCGAATATCTTTACGTCGACCTGGGTAACTCCACGCTTTACAGCCGCGATTACCGCCCCAACCTGGCGGCCAGCGCCAAGCTTGATGTGGAGACCAAGCTGCACGTCGTGCGCGCGGGCGTGAACTATCGGTTTTGATAGGTCTGCCTCGGGTTCAGCCTGGGCTATCGGGCGCCCCCGGCTTTTGCCGGGGGGCCTCTGGTCATGCAGCGAAACATTCTGCAGCGCGTTCAGCGCTCCTACGAGAGCCTCGACAATTTAACGGCCGGCGACGACACGTGCCACGCGACGCGAGCTTGGATTGACGACGACCACGTTCCGATCAGGTGAGACGAAGTAGCCGTAGTGGCTTCCCCGCCGAAGCCCCCGAATGGAGACATCCCTGAGCGGGGCCATTTCGACCCAATTCGGTATCAATGTCCCGCGGCCCAATCGGACGCCACTAGGCGTAGGGTATTGCGGGCCCGTCGTGAACAAGGCACGTGTGGGCACTCGGTCCCAGCTGCCTTCACGATCGGTGAAGGTCACTACGCCTGGAGGCGCTGCTGCCCCCGACGGAGATATGGTGAGCGGACGGGGTTGCGCCAAAGCGCCATGAGCGGTCAGCAAAGCCTGGCATCCGACCAAGACCAAGCCGGCGAACAGCTGTTTCAAGCTTCTCGATTTGAGCAGCATGGGTCGTCTCCATGATTGTACTCTTAACGCTCAAAACTTATCGAGTGCGGAAAATGCCTGAAATGATCTGGCTCAAATCTGATGGACCGAGAGACTATAACTAAATATATAGGGCGTAGTGCAGTAAAGTCAGTTACGCCGAAATGGCTATGCCTAAGTTTACGACCGGAAGGCAGCGCAAGAGCGGCTTTTTATAGTCGTTCAAGGACGCGCAATGCCTCATCGAGGCGGGGCGGCCGGCCGCTGCCCCGCGTGCGCCGCATATAGCTTCCGAACATCAACCGGCGCGGCGCGCGTCGACCGCGCGGTTGAACGCCGGGGCGGAGAACCTGATCGGCGCTTCGCGGCGTGTGTCTATGTCAGCGACCTTTGCGTCGCGCACCATTCGGATCCACGTTGGGAGCGCGCTCATGAAGCGTGTCGCCTCCTGCTGGTCGGGAATGGCTTCGAAGCGCGCGTTGCAGACCTTGGATCCGCTTTGCAGAAAGAATTCCTCCGCCTTCTGCAAGAGGGCAAGGAGGCGCATGCGCACCGTGGGCGCGGGCTGTTCGCGCAGCGCTTCGACGATCCGGGACACGAGGCCTTCGACTTCGCGTGCGGTTTCTGTGACCACGCTCAATTCTGATGCTTTCATGACGTCTTCCCCCTGATTCGGCGCAAAACTAGGGTTACACACAAATTACGCAGCTCGGTGAACATGTTAACAAAATGTTAAATCAGTGCTTTTCCGGCGACAGTACAGGCGTGGAGAGGCCCGGGGGAATTAGGGAAGGTGCGCTATGGACCACGCGGAACACGGTCGCCGACATCGTTACGAGCCACGCTCCGACGCCGCAGCGGCGAGAACATCGCGTCCACCGTGCAGACAGGCAGTCAGCGGCGCATTTCCGGAGGTGACGCCGGCGGATACATTGCCTAGGTTCTGCCTTCGTTCAGAGCCGCCGAGGAAATAACGCAATGCGTCTGGGACTTTGGGCACCGCTGCCGCACACGATCCGCCCTGAGCCCGTCGTGACGGAGGCACTGCGAGAGCTTGGAACCCCAGGGCTCGGGCTCCCCGTCGATCGCTCGTTCGCCTTTGTGCTCGATGTGGTCCGCCGAGCCGAGGAGCTGGGTTTCGATATCACGCTCGTGGCCGAGCGCTGGGTCGCACGGGACCTTGAAGCCTGGGTCGTTTCGTCGGCGCTCGCAGTCCTAACCCATCGCATCCAGATCATGACGGCGGTTCATCCCGGCATCGTCTCGCCTCAGGTCGTCGCCAAGATGGGTGCTTCGCTCGATCGGCTGAGCGGGGGACGTTTCGCGGTCAATGTCGTGCCGGGCCGACGTTCCGGGGAATTCGACTTCTATGGAAACGGCAGCTGGTTGAGCGACACTGCCGCGCGCTATCGGCGCATGGACGAATTCATCGCCGTCATGACCGGCCTGTGGACGCAGGAGCGGCTCGACTACGACGGTGCGTTCTACAAGGTTGAAAACGGGGCACTGGCCACGCGCGTCATGCAGCAGCCGCGACCGCCGGTCTTCGCAGCCAGCGGCGCGGAGGCGGGCAAGGATATCATCGCGCGCCAATGCGACACCTGGTTCATCTCGCACGAGCCGGGACTTGCGGCCTATCCCTCCAACATCCGCAAGATTGCCACCGACATCGACGACATGCGCAGGCGCGCGGCCGGTCACGGCCGGACGCTCGGCTTTGGGCTGAGTACCCATGTGATCTGCGCCGACACGCGCGAGGCGGCGGAAGAGCAGGCCGCCGCGCTCGATGCCATTCCCGAGGCCAATGTCGTCGCGAAGGCGCTCGGCGCCGGTCTTGTCGGCACGCCCGAGACGATCGCCCGTCGCATCCGCCGCTATGAGGATCTGGGGATCGACTGCCTGATGCTGCAGTTCCACCCGATGATGGAGGGCCTGGAAACCTTCGCCGAGCGCATCATGCCCTTGCTGCGCTGAGGCGGCTACTTGGCTGTCATGATCGCGCGCACCGGCAGGACGACTTCGGGCGGCGTCTCGTAAACCTTGCGAACGAGAGCCTGCACTTCTTCACCCGACATGGGGCTCACATCGAGGCTCAGGGTCTTGGCTTCGGCGATGAGCTCGGGACTCGCCATCATCGCCATGAAGGAGTCGCGGAGAATCTTCACGCGGTCGGCGGGCACGCCGGGCGGCGCCACGAAGGGGCGTCCCATCGCGAGCCAGCTCAGCGAAAAGGCCAATTGCTCGCGCTTGACGGGATCGGTGATAAAATCGGTGATCAGCGGTACGTCGGGCAGCGCCGGGTGCTTCTGTGTTGCGAGTTGCACCAGCACGAGGATTTTTCCATCCGCGATCTGCTTGGCCTGCGTCGCCAGCATACCCGACACGAACCACCCGGTGCGGCCCATAACCTCGCCCATTTCACCCGCGAGCGTCAGGTCGGGATTGCCCTTGTAGCCTTCGATGACCTTGAATTTCGTCCCGAGGATCTGGTTCATCAGGCGCGAATAGACAGCGTCGGCGGTGGCTGTGCCACTGGAGCCCACGAGCATTTCCTGCGTGAACGTGTCCTTGAAAGTCTTGATCGGCGAATTGCTCCAGGCGACCACGACCGGAATTTCCCGGCTGGTGCTGCCAATCCAGTTCATCGTCCGGCCGTCGAAGCGGGCGTTCTCTACGGGGCCGGTGACGCCCATGATCGGTTCCACGCCGATGTGGTTCTGCACGGCGCCGATGGTCGTGCCGTCGCGCGGAGACGAGTTGGCGAGTGTATTCATCGCGACGAGGCTGCCGGCTGCGGGCAGGTTCTGGACGACTATGGAGGGATGGCCGGGGATGAATTTCGGCCAGTGGCGGGCCACCAGGCGCGCGTAGGTATCGTAGCCGCCGCCCACGCCTGATCCTACGAGCATGCTGATCTGCTTGCCCGCGTAGAAATCCTCAGCCCGTGCATGTGCGCCCGCAAGCGATCCTGCTGCGAGGGCGAGCAGTGCGATCAGTCTCGAACTCGATCGTGACACCTTGGCTTCTCCTCCGCGCCCATCGCGGGCGCTTGTGCGTGGTTATTACGGCTGGCCCTGCATGTAGATTCCAGCGATCTTTTCGACAGCGGGCCGGGACGACGCATAAATCCTGTCCACGGTCACACACATCATGGCGAATTGCTCGTCATTTGTGGCACCAATGCCCGACCGGCGCACTGGTACGATTTCCATCCAAGGCTTTTCAGTTGCGTCCCATCACAACAGGAACATTGGCACACCGCCCTTATTCGTGGCTCTACTCCTCCGCAGACGCCCATTTGTCGAACGTCGCCGCCTGGCCGAGGATGCGCCCGCCTTCGTCGGAGACGTTCCACAGAAGGACATCCCGGATGTGGAAGCGCCGACCCGTGGCGCTGATGCGAACGCCTGCGTAGTCGTCGATATAGCCTCGCCGCGAAGCCGTTTCGAGCAGGCGCTGGCGATCCTCGCGCAGCATCGGCTCGGCGGTCCGCCGCGACGGCGTCAGCGTGAATTGCTCGAACGGCATTTCCCATAAATGCAAGGCTAGCGCGTTGCCGTAGTTCAGGACGGGATCTGCCTGCGTGCCGTGGGAGAGAACCACGAAGGGCGCTTCGTACAGGCGCTGCGCATTGTCGATGTCGTCATCGCTCGCCCGCATGAGGTCCCGGCCGACGATCCGGCGGAAGGAGCGCAGGAGATTGCGGGTATGCGAGACAAGCTCGGGAGAGCGCCAGACGGGCAGGGTCATGTTCCAGCACCTCGAGGTTTCACAAGACCGGGGAGGCCGCATGGCTATCTCCAAGACGGACGGCGATCAATGGCGTTCGGTGCGACCTTCGGGATTAATCAAGGCGCAAAGCGCTTGTCCCGGCCAAGTGCCTTCGGCCATGAAGGTGGCTGAGCGCATGCGCCGAGTCGGCGCGGCCTGTTGGGAGCGTGTTCTGGAAACCTCACTCTACCTGCCTGTGAAACGCTTCCTCGAAGGGCTTGGCTTCACCGTGAAGGGTGAAATCGGCGGCTGCGACCTCGTGGGCCTCAAGGGCGACGAGGAACCTGTGGTGGTGATTGGAGAATTGAAGCTCAGCTTCAATCTTGAACTCGTACTTCAGGGTGTCGATCGCGCGACGGCCGGGAATGAAGTCTGGCTCGCAGCCCGCATGTCGCTTCGCGGCAAGGGGCGCGAGAGCGACGCCCGGTTCCGCAACCTGTGCCGCCGGCTGGGTTTCGGCATGCTGGGCGTCTCCGTTGCGGGGGACGTGCATATTCTCGTCAGCCCGGCGGCGCTGCATCCGCGCAAGAACCCGCGCAAGCGCTCGCGGCTGGTCGCCGAGCATAGCCGCCGGCGTGGCGATCCGGCGGCGGGTGGCAGCACGCGCGTGCCGCTGATGACGGCCTACCGTCAGCAGGCGCTCATGTGTGCCTCTGCGCTTGCGGGCGGCCCGCTGCGGCCGCGCGATCTCAAGGTGACGGTCCCTGATGCTCCCAAGATCTTGCAGGGGAACGTCTATGGCTGGTTCGTTCGCGCGGGACGCGGGATCTATGAACTGACAGACGGCGGGCGCGAGGCGCTGTTGAAATGGCCGCAGCGGGACTGACGCGTCGTTGCAAGCGGAGCGAAGCAATCCTGCTGGATTGCCGCGTCGCTGCGCTCCTCCCAACGACGGTTCATTATAAAAAACCCGGAGAACGGCGCGCGTGCCAGTCTCCGGGTCGATCGTCTCAACTCGCGGAAACCGGCTGATGGAAGCCGTTTCCGCGTGCTGATGGGTCTTCTTAGACCGAATAGTACATGTCGAATTCGACCGGGTGCGGCGTCATTTCGTAACGCATGACTTCGGTCATCTTCAACTCGATGTAGCTGTCGATGACGTCGTCGTTGAACACGCCGCCTGCCTTGAGGAAGGTGCGATCCTTGTCGAGGTTCGACAGCGCTTCGCGCAGCGAGCCGCAGACGGTCGGGATCTTCTTCAGTTCCTTCGGGGGAAGGTCGTACAGATCCTTGTCCATGGCCGGGCCCGGATCGATCTTGTTTGTGATGCCGTCGAGACCGGCCATCAGCATCGCGGCGAAGGCGAGATAGGGGTTCGCCGTCGGATCGGGGAAGCGAACCTCGACGCGCTTGGCCTTGGGGTTGGACGTATACGGGATACGGCAGGAGGCGGAACGGTTGCGGGCCGAATAGGCGAGCAGCACGGGGGCTTCATAGCCCGGGACGAGGCGCTTGTAGCTGTTCGTCGACGGGTTGGTGAAGGCGTTCAGCGCCTTGGCGTGCTTGATGATGCCTCCGATGTACCACAGGCATTCCTGGCTCAGGTCGGCGTACTTGTCGCCGGCCATGATCGGCTTTCCGTTCTTCCAGATGGACTGGTGAACGTGCATGCCCGAGCCGTTGTCGCCGAAGATCGGCTTCGGCATGAAGGTGGCGGACTTGCCGTAGCTCTGCGCGACCTGGTGGATGCAGTACTTATAGACCTGCATGTGGTCGGCCATGGTGGTCAGCGGGCCGAACTTCAGACCGAGTTCGTGCTGGGCGGAAGCCACTTCGTGATGGTGCTTCTCGACGACAGCGCCCATCGCGGCCATTGCTGCGAGCATTTCGCCGCGCATGTCCTGGGCGGAATCGAGCGGCGGGACCGGGAAATAGCCGCCCTTGGTGCGGATGCGGTGACCGAGGTTGCCGCCTTCGTACTGGGTGTCCATGTTGGTCGGCAGTTCGACGGAGTCGAGGACGAAGCCGGTGTTGTAGGGGTCGGCCTTGAAGCGAACGTCGTCGAACACGAAGAATTCGGCCTCGGGGCCGACGTAGACGGCGTCGCCGATACCCGTCGACTTGAGATAGGCCTCAGCCTTCTTGGCGATACCGCGCGGATCGCGGTTGTAGGGCTCGCCCGTGGACGGCTCCAGAATGTCGCAGGTGATGACCATGGTGGACGCCGCGAAGAACGGGTCCATGCAGGCCGTCGTCGGGTCCGGCATCAGGGTCATGTCGGATTCGTTGATGGCCTTCCAGCCGGCGATCGACGAACCGTCGAACATCGTGCCTTCCGAGAACATTTCCTCGTCAACCAGGGTCTGGTCGAAGGTCACGTGCTGCCACTTGCCGCGCGGGTCGGTGAAACGCAGATCGACGTACTTTACGTCATTGTCCTTGATCGCCTTAAGGACGTCCTTGGCGGTCTTCATCGTGAAATCCCTCTCTCAGTAAACGTTCAGCAGCCGGCGGTGGGCTTGCGGCAGGTTGGGGTGTCGACAGGCCGCCGTCCTGGCAGGCCTGCCTTCTACAGCAGGTTCGTCGTGTCAGCCAGAATGGCGTGCATGGGGAACATGCATGCCAGCCTCGCGGATGGGCATAGGCGGAAGACTTCGATGCGAGTTAGATCGCGTCCGTGCCGGTCTCACCGGTGCGGATGCGGATCGCCCCCTCGATGTTAGATACAAAAATCTTGCCATCGCCGATCCGGCCGGTTTGGGCAGCCTTTCGGATCGCTTCGATCGCACGTTCGACGAGGTCATCGCCGAGCACGATCTCGATTTTCACCTTTGGCAGGAAGTCGACGACATACTCGGCGCCACGGTACAACTCCGTGTGGCCCTTCTGACGACCGAACCCCTTGGCTTCGGTGACGGTGATCCCCTGAAGTCCTGCTTCCTGCAGAGCTTCCTTCACTTCATCCAGCTTGAAGGGCTTGATGATGGCCTCGATCTTTTTCATGCGCGCTCGCAACTCCCCGCAGATCCGGCCGTACGCATAGCCCGGGTGGCCATGCGCAGACAGCACGAAACGGCGGGCTCATAGCACCTGCCGTGCCAACACGCTACGGCCGTGTTGGCGACCAGCAGGACAAGCCAACCGAATTCAGGGGATTATAGAGCGATTGTTCCAAGAGCGAAATGCATAAAGATTATGCAATCTGCATACGAGTTGGGCGTCAATCATTAGGCCGTCTGGTCAATCGCTTCGCAGGCGGGGACCGACAAAAGGGAGGCAAGCCCGCCCCGAGCGGCCGGGGCGGGTGCGTCTTGAAGTTCGTGGTCTCAGGCCACGGCTTTCGCAGTCTTGACCGGCCTGGCGGTCTCGAGCAGCGTCGTGACCGTCGCTCCGACCCCGGTCGAGAGCTGCTGCAACGAGACCTGACGCCCGTTCGCAAAGCGGAGGCCATCCCGATAGGCGCCGTGGTCGAGCCGGATGAAAACGGCTTCCTCGATGTCCCGCAGGTTGAGAGCGGCCTGAACTTCCTTGGGGATGTTTTCAAGCACCAGTGGCGTGTCGTACTGGACGCAGATTGCCGTCCCGCAATCGCCCGGAGCCGTCAGCCCGATGCTTCCCGAGGGAAAGCGCGTCGTAACATAGCGCTCGGATTCGCGTGCCGGTCGTGAACCATACATTTCGAGGGAATAGTCACACATGGCCAATGCTCCTGTGTCGTCGAACACGATCGAGCCCCCAACCGGTCCCCTGAGACAAGCCGGTCCTGATCCTGTTTGCCGGATCCCGGATCGGTGGCGGCGCGAGTCGTCACCCACGCCGCCATGTTCTGGAACGAAGAAGCGGGCCGCGGAGTTGCGTGGCCTCGTGCGAAAAGTTCAGGCTTTTCAATCTTGGCCGGTGGCAACGGGCAGATCGCTGCGCGCACCCCATTCGGCCCAGGACCCGTCATAGACGGCGCCTTCCTTGCGACCGGCGACTGCCAGAGCAAGTGTGACGATGGCAGCGGACACGCCCGAGCCGCAGGATGTGATCACCGGACGGGCGGGATCAACTCCCGCCTGATCCATTGCCAGGACGATTTCTTCAGGGCTTTTCAGGCGGCCATTGGCTATCAGGGACGCGAAGGGCAGGTTGCTTGCGCCCGGCATGTGGCCCATGCGCAGGCCGGGCCTCGGCTCCGGGGCCTCGCCGCGGAAGCGCTCGGCCGGACGGACATCCAGGACCTGTGTGATGCCGCCCGCCAGGGCGCGCTGCACGTCGTCCGCATCTGCCACGACACTGTGATCCAGCCGCGCAGTGAAGTGGACCGGCTGCCGGATGACCTCGCCATCCTCGACGGGCCGGTTTTCGGCCACCCACTTCGGCATGCCGCCATCGAGGACGGATACCTCGCGCGCGCCGAAGGCCCGGAGCATCCACCAGATACGGGCAGCGGAAAACAGGCCGAGGCCGTCGTAGACCACGATCTGGGCGCCATCGGCGATGCCGAGCTTGCGCATGGCGCTGGCGAAGGCCGCCGGCTGCGGCATCATATGGGGCAGGGAGGTCGAGTGATCCGAGACGCCGTCGAGATCGAAGAACACTGCACCGGGAATGTGCGCGGCCAGGTATTCGGCGTAGGGGTCTCTGTTCTGCGCCGGGAGGTACCAGGAGCCGTCGACGATGACGAGGCCGGGTGACCCCAGATGCTCGGCGAGCCATTCCGTCGAGACGAGATGCGGGGAGCGTGTGTCATCGGCCATCGGGAGCTGTTCCTTGATCGCGCCGCAGCGCGGCTGGTGCTGGTAAACGGATGCTTGTTTGGGGCATCGGCATTTGACCCAAATGCTGAAGCAGAGCTCAAGACAAGAGGCGTAGAGATGTCTTCATTGAGGCTGCGATTTTGCAGCATGATGGCAGAGACGCTCATGTCACGCGACTTACCCCTTTTTCATATCCTCTTTTTCCTCGGCTTTTTCGGACTCTGCGGCACGATGATGATGCGCTTTGCTTGAAGCTCGCCGATAACGCTCAAACAAAATCGGGCGTGATCGGCGAGGATCTCTCGAGCCAGCGGGGCACGGGAAGGTTCTTCCCCCGCAAAAAGGCCGGGTTAAAAAGCTTCGATCCATAGCGTACGCCGCCGTCGCAGAGGATCGTCACGATGACGTGGCCGGGCCCCATTTCTCGCGCCAGCCTGATCGCGCCGACGATGTTGATGCCGGCCGACCCGCCCAGTAGCATTCCTTCGTGTTCGGCCAGATCGAACAGGATGGGCAGGGCTTCCTCATCCGTGATCTGGAATGCCATGTCGACAGGCGCGTCCTCCAGATTGGCCGTGATGCGGCCCTGGCCGATGCCTTCAGTGATCGAACTTCCCTCCGCTTTCAGCACGCCATGGGCGTAAAAATTGTACAGCGCGGCTCCCATCGGGTCCGAAAGCGCGATCTTCACGGAGGGCTTGCGCTCTTTCAGCGCCATTCCGACGCCCGCAAGCGTGCCGCCCGTGCCGACGGCGCAGGTGAAGCCGTCGATCCTGCCATCCGTCTGCTCGTAGATTTCGGGCCCCGTCGTTTCGAAATGGCCATGGCGATTGGCCACATTGTCGAACTGGTTGGCCCAGATAGCGCCCTGCGGGTGCTCTCTGGCGAGCTTTTCGGCGAGACGGCCTGAAAGCTTCACGTAGTTGTTTGGATTGGAGTAGGGGACCGCGGGCACCTCGATCAACTCGGCGCCCTGCAAGCGCAGCAAGTCCTTCTTCTCCTGCGACTGCGTGTCGGGGATCACTATGACAGTTCGGAACCCCATCGCGTTGGCCACGAGAGCGAGGCCGATACCGGTGTTGCCGGCCGTGCCCTCCACGATCATACCGCCGGGGGCGAGGGTTCCCCTTGCGACCGCGTCCTGGACGATGGAGAGGGCTGCGCGATCCTTGACCGATCCGCCGGGGTTCATGAACTCGGCCTTGCCAAGGATCGTGCAGCCCGTCGCCTCGGAAGCGTGACGGAGTTTGATGAGTGGCGTATGGCCGATGGCTGCGAGAACGTCGTCGATTGCCTTCATGCCCATCTCTTTTCGTCTATCTACATCCCGCCGATGCGACGATGTTGTGAAGTTCTGGCGCGCTGCGATATGGTGGAGTGATCCAGCCTTCGCAATGCTGCGTAACATTTCCGAACAAGGTTGAATATGGTCGAGCCAGTGTCGTCGCGAGTGCGTCTTTTCGTGGTCGCACCCCAGATTAAGGGCAGAGCGCCAATTTGGTTTCAGGGGCAGATGACGTGAACGATGCTTTTCAGGATTTAGGTTTTCCGGCGCGGCCGATGGACGCGCTACTCGCCGCTTATTGCGCGGGAACCCTCGAACCTAGCCTGCATGCTCTCGTTGCGTCGCACCTCGTCCTGAAGCGCGATTCGCGCAGCTATGTGGCGGCACTCGAGGCGTTGGCCGCAGACGAATTGGCAAAGGTCAAGCCTGAGCCGCTCAGCGGCCGGGACGAGCGGTTGAAGGCCATCTTCGACACCCAGCCCGCGCCCAGTGCGTTGACGTCGGTGGGTTCTTCGATTCTGCCGCTGCCGCTCCGGCAGTACCTTGGCCGGGATCTCGACGCGATCCGCTGGCGCACCAAGCTGCCGGGCGTGAAGGAATGCCGCGTCGAGAACACTGGCCGGGGCGAGGCCAGCTTTCTTTGGGTGAAGGCGGGGCGGCGCATGCCCTCCCATACACATGAGGGCTCGGAAATCACTCTGGTCCTGAAAGGGGCCTTCTCCGATGTGACCGGGCACTATGCACGTGGCGACATCGCCATCGCCGATGCCGATCTGGACCACAAGCCCATTACTGACGCCGCTGAGGATTGCATCTGTTTCGCCGTGACCGATGCGCCGCTGCATCTCACGGGCCCCTTCGGTCGTCTTGTCGATCGTTTATTTGGAGCAAAGCGCTGATCCCCTATCGCGCGACACCGGCCGATGGCTTGGCGCTGGTAACGGGTGCCAGTTCCGGCATTGGACGTGAGGTCGCCCGTCAACTTGCCGCAAAAGGCTACCGCGTGGTCGCCGTTGCGCGGCGGTCGCAGGAGCTGGATGCGTTCGCAGCCGAGGTCGCAGCATCTGGCGGCACGATCATTCCCATGCCCGGAGATGTCACCGACCGCGTCGCCATGGACGAACTGGTCTCGACGGTCGAGGCCCGGCACGGCGCTATCGCGCTCGCTTTTCTGAATGTTGGAACGTTCTTTCCCGACAGCGAAAAGGATTTCGGCGGCGACGGCTTTCGCAAGACCTTTGCCGTGAATGTCGAGGGCACGATCAATATGCTCGGGCCGTTGATCCGTGCAATGCGCACGCGGGGCCGCGGGCAGATCGCGGTCAATGCGTCGGTTGCCGGTTACGGGGGATTGCCGCGCGCCATCGCCTACTCGTCCTCGAAATCGGCGCTGATCGCCATGTGCGAGTCGCTGAAATTCGACCTCGACCGCGCCGGCATCACGATCCAGGTCGTGTGTCCCGGCTTCGTGAAAACGCCGCTGACCGACCACAACGATTTCCCTATGCCCTTCCTTATTTCTGTGGAGGAGGCGGGAGCGCGCATCTGTTCGGGCTTCGAGAGCAAGGGCTTCGAGATCGCCTTCCCCAAGCGCATGGCCTTTACCCTGAAGGCCATGAATATGCTGCCTTACGGGCTTTATTTTGCGCTGCTATCCAAGTTCACTGGACGCTGACGCGCTTCGATTGTCTCTCGCAGCTGCGCGTGCGTTGCGACGTCGATCGGGAAATTCCACATGACGGCGATGGCGGCGAGTTTCAGCACCACCGGCAGGCCCGCATAGAGAAATCCCAGCATGGCGAGCCCGCTGTCCGTGCGCAGGCTGGCCGACGGATTGAAACCGGATGCGGCTAACACGGGGAACGCGACGCCGACCGCCAATGCCAAAGCGAGTTTCGTCGCGAGGCCCCAGGCGGCAAAGTAGATGCCCGCGCGCTGCTCGCCCGAGGCCGCGGTATCGACATCGATGACATCCGCCTGGATGGACGGTGGGAGCATCAGGTCAGCGCCCAGCGCGAACCCGGTGCCGATGCAAACGCAGGCGAAAGCCAATGTCGCGCCCTCGCCCAGGAAGGGCGCCACCGCGAAAAAGGTGCAGGCGAACAGCATTGCAAAGCACCAGGCACGATGTTTCGACAGACGCCCGGCGAGCTTCAGCCAGACGGGGACGCCCGCCACGCCGCAAAAAAAATAGAGCACGAGCAGCGGACCGGCCGCGTCAGGCACGCGCAGCTTTTCAGCTACGAAGAAGATAAACAGGGTTGCCGGAAACCCATTCGCGAATCCGTTTAGCAGAAACGCAAGGATCAGCCTGAGAAACGGGCGGTTCTCCCGCATGTGACGCAAGCCGTCTCGTAGTGTCAGCCGCTCTTTGGAGAGATCGCGCGGCTCGGGCACGGCGACGACGGTCACCAGCGCGCTGGCCGGCAGCGTGACGAGGATGAATATGCCGATTGTCAACAAAACGGCGCGTTCACCTGGAAAACCCGCAAGTGGCACGAGCACCTGCGCGAACAGAGCAACCAGCGTTCCCAGAAGTGCGCAGGTTTCCCGCCATCCGGCAATGCGTGCCCGGCCATGGTAGAGCGTCGAAAGCTCCGCGCCCCAGGCGGTATAAGGCACCAGCGCCGCGGTCCAGGCGACCGAGAGGATGACGCCCCAAAGCATGAGATAGGACACGCCCGCGTCCGCAGGCGGCGTAAAGACGAAGAACGCGGCGACGGCGGTCGGCACGCTCGCAAGCGCGAACCACAACCGCCTGCGTCCGAATGCCGGGCGCCAGCGGTCGGCGAGCACGCCCACCAGCGGATCGCTCAGGGCATCGACGAGGCGCACGGCGAGAAGCGGTTGTCCCACAGCCGCCAGAGGGAGCGCCAGTTCCCGCGCGTAGAAGGCGGGCACCAGCACGTAGAGCGGCAGCGTCAGGATGGCGAGCGATAGTGCGGGCAGGGCATAGGCGGCGAGGCTCCTGCGTCCCGGCTCGCTCATGTCTTGGAGAAGACCATCTGGCGCACGTCGATTGTGCCCGCGCGGAATCCCGCTTCGCAATAGGCGAGGTAATATTCCCACAGCCTGCGGAATTGCTCATCGAAGCCGAGCGGCATCAGTTGCGGCCAGGCGTGACGGAAACGGTCGCGCCAATGGCTGAGCGTCGTAGCGTAGTCGAGGCCAAAGACACGTTCGGCCGAAAGGCTGAAGCCGAATTTCGCGCCCATGTCGCGCATGATCGTCGGCGTCGGCAGCATGCCTCCGGGAAAGACGTAGCGGCGGATGAAATCCAGTTCGCTCTTGTAGCTCTTGAAGAGAGCGTCCTGGATGGTGATGACCTGCAGTCCCGCCTTGCCGCCGGGCTTCAGCCGGTCGCGCAGCTGGGCGAAATAGGCCGGCCAGTATTCCTCACCGACAGCCTCGAACATCTCGATGGAGGCGATGCGGTCGAACATGCCTTTTTCGTCGCGATAATCGAGCATCTTGATCTCGACGCGGTCGCTGAGACCGGCCGCCTGAATGCGCTGGCTTGCGAAGTCGAACTGCTCCTGGCTGATGGTCAGGCCGGTGACGCGGCAGCCGATGTCACGCGCCGCGAATTCCGCGAAGCCGCCCCAGCCACAGCCGATTTCAAGAACATGATGCTCCGGCGCGAGACCGATTTCATGCGCCAGTGCACGATATTTCGCCGTCTGAGCGCTGGCGAGATCGCTGTCCGTTCCGGTAAAGAGCGCGGAGGAATAGGTCATGGTCTTGTCCAGCCATGCCGAATAGAAGCGATTGCCGAGGTCGTAATGGGCGTGGATGTTACGGCGCGAACCGGCGCGCGTATTGCGATTGAGCCAATGACGCGCAACCTGCAAGAGGCGGATGATCGGCTTGCCGTCGAGCAGGCGCTGGATCACGGGCTGATTGACGCAGAACAATTCGAGAAACTGCGTTAGATTGGGACTTTCCCACTCGCCCTTCAAGAACGCTTCGGCAATGCCCACCTCGCCGCCGGACGCGAGGCGTCGCGCGAAGCCGAGGTCGTGCACGATCATTACGGCTTGCGGGCCCGCCTCCCGGCCTTCGAAGCGGAAGTTGCGGCCATCGGGCATGTGCACATCGAGCCTACCGCGCTCGAGACGCCTAGCGAAATTCAGTGCCTGGCGCACGGCGAAGGGGTAGTTTCGCGCGGACTCCACGCTGTCGCTGCCATCGATAAAGACCAACTCGTCCGTCCCGGACTGCGGCATCTGCATCATGTTCATGGGCGTGCTTCCGGTATGGCTGTGTCGCGCGGCACTCGATAGCTCGCAGGAGCGGGCGGGGCAGGTCGCTTTCGAAGGCGCAGGCCCTTTATCCAGAGGCGCAGGGCCTCCCAGTGAATCGCCGCTACAATCTTGAAGGTGAGCAGCGGAATGCGCAGGAAGGCGCCGAGCAGGTTGCGCGTCGTCACATCCGATCGCGTGCCCGCGAAGGTGGCCGCCAGGATCGGGCCGTCCGCATCCGTTTCAAGGATGCGCACATTCAACCGCTCTCCGGGCGGCAGGAGCCGGAACCTGTATCGCATCGTCATATCGAGGAAGGGTGAGACGTAGAACAGCTTGTCGCGATCCTGGCGCAGGCCTTCTGGTCCCCGCTCGCCGCCCTCGATAGGCGCGACATAGGAATGGGTCTCGCCGAACGTGTTGCGAACTTCGTAGACGAGCGCCGCGAGTTCTCCACCCGCATCGTAGCAATAGTAGATGGCGAGCGGATTGAAGACGAAGCCCAGGACGCGCGGATAGCACCACAGCAGCACGCGTCCGCCCGCGATGTCGCAGCCCGCTTTCGCGAGCAACCCGTCGACATGAGCGCGCAGCGGAGAGCCATCGCGCGCGCCATGATCGCGCTCGCTGAACGAGAGCAGGTTCCAGCGGGTCACCGAAAACACCGACGAGGCACGATCAAGGGCATCCAACTGGCCGAGATCGATGAGTAACGAGAAGACCCGATAAGTGAAGCGATGGACCACCGGCTTCATGCGCGCGTGCATGACCGTGCCCGTGTAGAGGGAAGCACAGGCTGTGGGCGGCGTGAACGCGCTGGGGTGCCTCACGGAGTCAGCTCCTTTTCTGCCGCCCTGGCCGCGCGGCGTGTGTCCGAGGCGCTTTTGCCAGACAATAGAGCAGCTTGGATCGATTTGTCCTGCGCGCCGGAGCCAGGTTGTGCGCGGGTGAAATCAAAGGCGCTCGACCAAGGCGCGGCGCAACCGAGGCCGGCCGCGACTTCGAGTCCCGAGCGCAGGCCGTCCTCGTGAAAGCCGTGGCCGGTCCAGGCGCCACAAAACCACGTGCGCTGCGTGCCCTGGATTTCGGGTAGCTGCCTGCGGGCGGCGAGTGCGGCGGCATCGAACTGCGGATGCTCGTACGAATAGCGGCCGAAGGTCAGCTCCGGACGCGGCTCGAAGGGCGGGTTCAGCGTAACGAAAAGAGGTTTGGCGGCGTCTATGCCCTGTAGCTCGTTCATCCAGTAGCTCACGGCGCAGAGGCGCTCGCCGTCATCGCCCTGCCGCAGGAAATTCCACGACGCCCAGGCCGCCTTGCGCTTGGGCATCAAGGCGGCGTCACGATGCAGCCAGACGTCGTTCGCCTGATAGCTGCAGGCAGACAGGATCGCGCGTTCCTGCGCCGAGGCGTCGGCGAGCATGGCCAGCGAGTCCGGGGCATGGGCGGCGAGGATCACATGATCGAAGCGCTCGGTCCCGCCGGCGTCGTCCCGGACCTCGACTCCGGAGGCATCGCGCGTAATGGACACGGCGGACGTACCGAGCCGCAGGGACGGCTCGAACAGGGAAGTGAGTTTTTCAACATAGCAACGGCTGCCGCCCGTCACCGTTCGCCATTGCGGGCGATCCCATTGCAGCAGGCAATGATTGTCGAAGAAGTCGATGAAGCTCGTTGCCGGGAACTCCAGCATCTTCCGGGGCGACGTCGACCAGATGGCCGCGCCCATCGGCACGAGATAGTCGTCGCGCAGCCGGCGTGAGTAGCCGTGCCGGGCCAGATAGTCGGCCAGCGATCCTTCACCCACGGTCTTGCCGCGCGAATCTGCGATGGCGCGCTTCTGAAAGCGCATGATCTCGGCCAGCATCAGAAGATATGACGGCGAGAAGAGATTGCTGCGCTGCGCGAACAATCCGCCCATGACGCCCGTCCCGTCGCGCCCGCACCATTCGAAGCGGCCGGAATCGACCGAGACCGAAAAACTCATGTTCGAGGCCTGCGTGGGCACGCCGAGATAGTCGAACATGGATGTCAGGTTCGGGTAGTTCTGCTCGTTGTATACGATGAACCCCGTATCTACCGACAAAGGCGTGCCTTCGTAATCGATATCGACGGTGGCGGAATGGCCACCCGCTCGCGAGTCGCGCTCGTAGATCACGATTTCATGGAGGTTCGTGGCCTGCGAAATCGCAAGGGCCGCGGCATTGCCCGCGATGCCTGTTCCTACAATGGCAATTCTCATCAGACAGTCCATTCAAAAGGGTAGGCGGCGCTCAGGCGGAGTCCGTCCTGGTGGAGGACAAGGCGGCAAGGGCGCGGTCGCGAGCGCGCGAATGATCGACGATGGGGCGGGGATAAGAGCCATCCAGCGTCACGCCGGCGCGGCTCAGGACATCCGATGGCGCGAGCCAGGGTTCATGGATCCATGTGTCGGGCATTTCCGAGAGTTCAGTGACGAAGCTACGGACGTAATGGCCCGACGGATCGAATTTCTTGCCTTGTAACGTCGGATTGAAGATCCGGAAATAGGGTGCTGCGTCGGCACCCGAGCCCGCCACCCATTGCCAGCTCGCGGGATTATTCGCTGGGTCGGCATCGCACAGCGTGTCCCAGAACCATTCCTCGCCGACGCGCCAGTCCACGAGCAGGTCCTTCACGAGGAAGGACGCCACGATCATTCGCACGCGATTGTGCATGATGCCGGTCTGCCAGAGTTCGCGCATGCCCGCATCGACGATCGGATAGCCGGTGCGGCCGTGTTTCCAGGCGGCGAGCGCCTCAGGCTCGGGTTCGCGCCACGGAAAGGCATCGAACTTACTCTGGAAATTACGCTTGGCGAGGTTCGGCACGTTGTAGAGGAGGTGATAGGCGAATTCGCGCCAGCCGATTTCCGCGATGAATTTCTCGGCGTCGCGGGCAGGCACGGAGCCCGCCTGCTCGGCGTGACGCACCGCGTGGAAAATCTGCCGGGGGGAGATTTCGCCGAAGCGCAGATATGGCGCGAGGGCCGAGGTCGCAGCCACGTCCGGCCGGTCGCGCATGGACGAGTAGCGCTGGATCCGCTCGTCGAGGAAGCTCTCGAGTTGTTTGAGTGCGCCGCGCTCTCCGGGACGCCAGCGCGCGCGCAGTCCGCCCGCCCAATCGGGTTTCGATGGCAGGAGATCCAGCGCGGCGAGATCGACGCGGGCATGCGCGGTGTCGGGCCATGCCGCGCCAATGAGCCTTTTCGGCGCGGGCAGCGGCTGGGCGGGGTCGGGCAGGGCGCGGACTGCGCGCCAGAATGGAGAATAGACGCGATAGAATTCGCCTGCCTTGGTCTGGACTTCCCAGGGCTCGCGCAGCAACTGGCCGTTGTAGCTGCGGACGGTTACCCCGGCCTCTGACAGTCCGGCCTTGGCGCGGCGATCGATCTCGATCTCGGCCGCGCCGTAGCGCCGGGTCCAGAACACGCTCGACGCATGGGTGTCCGCCACCACCCTCGCAACGGTCTCCGCGCCGGGACCGCGCAGGATGTCGAGGCGGCCTCCAATGTTCGCGAGGGCGGAGGAGAGCGCCTCGAGCGAATGATGCAGCCACCAGCGCGATGCGCCGCCCAGCGGACGCAGACCTTCGCTTTCCTCGTCGAATACATAAAGGCAGATGACAGGCGCGCCCGTTGCGATGCCGGCCGACAGGGCGGGCTGATCGCTCAGGCGAAGATCTTCGCGAAACCAGACGATGACGGGACGGTTCTTGACGGCTTCGGACATGCGACGACACGATCCTCCGGGCGGCAGGAAGCCGTACGGGAAGGTACGGCCACAAACGCCGGGCGGATTAAAGAGCGAACGAACGAACCTGCCAATGCTTAAGCTGACGCCGGGTTTCCGCGATTGACGGCGTTCCCCTTCTCCATCACAAATCGAGGCATTCACTTCCTCGGGCATGGGTCTTGCGTCGGCATAACGCATAAGGTTTTGTCGAGACGAATCAGGCCCTTTGAAGCCTCGCGATGCGCGGTCGGAGAACAGCGAATGATCAGTGACGGGCGGCGCGATTATTATTCAGGCGCATTGATGTGTCTGATCGGTGTGAGTGCCGCCTACATCGGCTCGACGTATCAGGTGGGCACGCTCACTCGCATGGGCCCGGGATATTTTCCGCTCGTCCTGGGGGTTATCCTCACTTTTCTCGGCATACTCATTGCTTTGTCCGCGCGCCGGGGCTCGGAAGCGCCGGCCGGGCTCATCGAGAGCCTTCATACCGTTCCCTCGCATCCGGACTGGCGCGGTTGGGCCTGCATCATCGGCAGTGTACTGAGCTTCATCGTGCTGGCGGAATATGCCGGGCTGGTTCCCGCGACCTTCGCCTGCGTCTTCATCGGCGCAACCGGCGACAGGACCAGCACCTGGAAAGCCTCGGCCGCGTTGGCCACGGGCGTCACGGTCTTCGCGCTCGTGCTCTTCGCCTACGTCCTGCATGTGCAGATTCCAATCGTCAGGGGCTTCTGATCATGCTCACCGGTTTCGATGGTCTCATGCATGGCTTCGGCATCGCGCTGGAGCCCCACAATCTTCTTTGGTGCTTCATCGGCGTGATGGTCGGCAATCTGGTGGGCGTCCTGCCGGGCATGGGTGTGCTTTCAGCCATATCGATCCTGCTGCCGCTCACCTTCAGCCTTGATCCTATTCCCGCGATCCTCATGCTGTCGGGCATCTATTACGGTGCGCAATATGGCGGCGCGATCTGCTCGATCCTGCTCAATCTGCCCTGTCATCCGCCACATGCGGTGACCTGTCTCGACGGGTTCCCGATGACGCAGCAGGGGCGCGGCGGCGCGGCGCTGGGCATCACCATGCTGGGCTCGATGTTTGGCGCGGCGTTCGGCATCACGCAGATGGTGTTCTTCGCGACCTATGTCGCCAAGATCGCCTTCATGTTCGGCGCTCCCGAGGTCTGCGCGCTGATGTTGCTCGGCCTGCTCGCCGGATCGACGCTCGCCAAGGGCTCGCCCCTCAAGGGGGTGGCCATGACCATTTTCGGGCTGCTGCTGGGGCTTGTGGGAACCGACTTCAACACGGGCGTCGATCGCTTCACCTTCGGCATCCCGGATCTGTCCGATGGCGTCGAACTGGTGGCGCTTTCGCTGGGGCTGTTCGGGATTGGCGAGTTCCTGCGCAGCGTCAACAACACAAAGCCGATCAACCTTCTCTACGCCAAGCTCCGCGTGCGCGACATGCGCCCGACGAAGGACGACATGAAGAAAGCGGCGATGCCGATCCTGCGGGGCACGCTGATCGGCAGCCTGTGCTCGTGCATTCCGGGGGCAGGGCCCACCATCGCCTCCTTCGTCGCTTATGCGGCCGAAAAGAAGGTCTCGAAGACGCCCGAGCGATTCGGCCATGGCGCCATCGAGGGCGTGGCCGCGCCCGAGGCCTCGACGCATTCCTCGGTGCAGGGCGACTTCATCCCGACCATGAGTCTCGGCATTCCCGGCGACGCGGTCATGGCGCTGATTCTGGGAGCGCTCATCATCCACGGGATACAGCCGGGTCCGCGACTCATCGTCGAGCACCCGGATCTGTTCTGGGGGCTGATCGCCAGTTTCTGGGTCGGCAACCTCATGCTCATCTTCCTGAACGTGCCGATGATCGGCATTTGGGTGAAGATGCTCATGGTGCCCTACAAATATCTGTTCCCGAGTGCGCTGTTCTTCATCTGCATCGGCGTCTTCGCCGCCCGCAACTCGCTGTTCGACGTCGGCACGACCCTGTGCATCGGCATCTTCGCCTATGTGCTCATGCTCTTGAAGTTCGAGCCCGCGCCGATCCTTCTCGGCTTCGTGCTTGGCCCGCGATTCGAGGAAAATCTCCGTCGCGCCCTGATCATCTCGCGCGGCGATCTCATGACCTTCCTCGAACATCCGATCTCGGCAGCGTTCATCGGCCTGTCCGTGCTGCTGATCGGGGCTCAGATCTATGTGCGGCTGAGGAAACGCAAGATCGTGCCAGAGGCCGTGATCGTGCAGGAGGGGGCCGCGTAAGCGCGGCTTCACTCGAGGGGCCTCTGCGTGTGCGCAGGGGCTGCTTTGGCTCGTGCGCGCTGTGCGTCGATTTCAATCGAGGGAATGTCTGGAGGCCTCGCCCGGAATCGAACCGGGGTGCAAGGATTTGCAGTCCTCTGCGTAGCCACTCCGCCACGAGGCCTCTGGTCGCAGGGATAAGCTGCGAACGGCCGACGTCTTAGCAAAGGAACGTGGTCGATTGCAATGCCGCGAGGGCCGCAATCGTCCGATTTCCGTGGAGATGACGCAAGATGATGAAAGTGGGGTCGGGATCGTCGTTTGTGCTTTGCAAGGCGCGAATGGCTTGCTATATGCCCCCTCGTCGCCGACGCAATGCCGACGCGATCCCCGATAGCTCAGCTGGTAGAGCATTCGACTGTTAATCGAATTGTCGCAGGTTCGAGCCCTGCTCGGGGAGCCACTTTCTCAGGTGGCTCCACACTCCAAGCACTCACTGACAAAGCACTCACTGGCCCGACAGCGCTCTTGCGCTGCCCGGGCCGTGTGAGGCCGTTCAGAAGCCCATCGCCGCGCCGTCGCTGCGCGGGTCCGTCGCTCCCTCGAACATTCCGTCGGGATGCAGCACGACGGCGCCTGCGTGGCCCATCGCGCTGGTGAAGCCATCGAGCGTTTCTACATCGTGGCCGGCCGTTCTCAATTGCGCGACGAGAGCCGGGTCGAATCGATTCTCCAGCTTCAGGCTGACGCTGTTCTCACCCCAGGTCTTGCCCAGCAGCCAGCGCGGCGCGGTGACGGCGGCTTGCAGGCCCTGGCCGAACATGGCGTAGCGCGAGAAGACGGCAGCCTGCGTCTGCGGCTGCCCTTCGCCGCCCATCGTGCCGTAGACCATCACGCGGCCATCGTCGAAATGCGCCATGGCCGGGTTGAGCGTGTGGAACGGCTTGCGGCCGGGGGCGAGGAGGCGCGGGCCGTCGCCCTCGAGCGCGAAGCTCGCGCCGCGATTCTGCCAGACGATTCCCGAACCGGGCAGCACGCAACCCGAGCCGAATTCGAAATAGATGCTCTGGATGAAGCTGACGGCGAGACCGTCGCGGTCGATCGCGCCGAGCCAGACCGTGTCGCCCGCGCTTGCGGGCTGGGGCCAGGTCAGGGCCGTCTTGCGCTCGATCCGGGCGGCGAGTTCGTCCAGCATGGCCGGGTCGAGATATGTCTCGGGCGCATGGACCATGCTGCCGGGGTCCCCGACGATACAATCGCGCACGATGAAGGCCTGCTTGGTGGCCTCCACGAGGCCGTGGATATGATCGAAGCCCTCGGCCTCACTCACGCGCAGCCTGTCGAACAGGGCGAGGATCATGAGGGAGGCGAGGCCCTGTGTCGGCGGCGGGAAGTTGAAGAGGCGGGCGCCTTTCACGTTCACGGACAGGGCGCTCCGGCGTTGGGCGCGGTGGCGGCCGAGATCGTCGAGCGAGACGGGCGAGCCGATGCGTTCGAGATCGGCGGCGATCTCACGGGCGAGCCCGCCGTGATAGAAATCGTCGGTGCCATGCTCACCCAGTCGCTTCAGCGTTTGGCCGAGCGCGGGCAGTTTCATCAGTGCGCCTTCCTTCGGCGGCTGTCCGTCACTCAGGAAGCTAGCTGCGAAGCCGGGTGCGTCGGCGAGTTCGCCGAGTTTCGAGGTCGTGAGTTCGTGCTGGCTGGCGGTGACCGGGAAACCGTTTTCAGCCGACCACCGTGCGTCCTCGACGAGACGAGCGAGCGGAAGCTTGCCACCCATTTCGGCGCTGAGCCTCAGCACTTCACCCCAACCGGAAATGGTCCCGGCAACCGTGTTGGCGGCCAGCGGGCCACGCCACGGGATCGCCGACAGCCCGTGTGAGGCATAGAGGGCCGGGGTTGCCCGCTCCGCCGCCCCGCCACAGGCATCAATGGCCACGGGCACGCTGCCGGGGCGCGAGACGAGCCAGAACCCGTCGCCGCCAATTGCCGTCATGTGCGGGTAGACGACGGCGAGCGAGGCCGCCATGGCGACCGTCGCCTCGATCGCATTGCCTCCCTCGCGCAGGACGCGAAGGCCCGCTTCGCTCGCGAGATGGTTGGGAGAGGTCACCATTCCCCGTCGCGAGCGTGGTGTGTTGATCATCGTGTTCTCCTTGCAGGAAATTTGGTCCGATCCGTTGCAGGCAAGCCATGTGCCTCGCTGGCCATAGCCCTGGCAAATTCGCATCTCACGTATGGCATGCTCTGCGGCTTGGGTACGGGCATCGTCGCGGCTTTGCGACGGGTGTCGTGGCGGCTGAATTGTGCGGGAGGGGCTATTGCGTTCCGGCTTCAGCCTGGCGGAACCCGTTGGGGTGGCTGGCGTTCGCTTGAGGTATCTCACACAGGAGCTCAGGCCGTGGCCATGAACGATGTTTTCGAGTCGCACGAATCCAATCTCTCGACGGGCGAGCGCATCGTCTATGTGCTGGGAGGCCTCGGCCTCGCCGCGGCAGCCGCCAAGCCGCGCCCTAATCCGCTTCTGAACGTCCTGGCGCTGGCAGCGGGGTCCTATCTCGCGTGGCGCGGGGCAAATGGCTATTGCCCGGTGAAAGCAGCTCTCGTGGGATCCGACACCCATCTGTTGCGTGACTGAGATTGCCTGCGGGTGACATCTCAGATCTTGGCCATGAACGGCACGTCCGCCTGCTCCTCCACGGAATCCAGTGGAGCTTCGAGCGTCCATTCGAGGCCCTTGGGTTCGAACGAGTAGATGACATTGCCCCGCAGCGCGCGGGATGTCATCTGCGCGATGATGACGTGCCCGAAACCCTGGCGGCTCGGTTCTACGACAGCCGGGCCCCCACTCTCCCGCCATTGCATGCGGAAGTATGGCCCTTCCTCCGGGTGCGTAAACATCTCCCAGCCGATATCGATGCGTCCTTCGGGCAGGGACAGGGCTCCGTATTTCACCGCGTTGGTGGAGAGTTCGTAGAGGGCCATGCCGATCGCCTGCGCGGCGCGCGGGCTGAGCATCAGGGCTTCGCCTGACGTGACGACCTGGCCGTTGGTCAGGTCGTCGTACTGGCGGAACTGCGAATGGACGAGATCCTTCATGGAGACGCCACGCCAGTTGCTCTCGACAAGGAGATCATGCGAGTCGCCCAGCGCGCTGAGCCGGTTGCTGAATCGTTCGTTGAAATCGCTCCAGTCGCGTCCGGTACGCGCGATCTGGCCCGCGATCGAGCGGATGACCGTCAAGAGGTTCTTGGTGCGATGGTTCAGTTCGCGCATCACAAAGAGCTGTTGCGCCTCGCGCTCGCGACGCTCGGTGAGATCGAGTACGAAGCAGATCCAGACCAGCGGGTGGCGTTCATAGAGCGTTGCGCCGATGAGCACAGGAACGGTCTTGCCATTGGCCAGGATGAGTTCGCGCTCATAAGGACGGCACGCGCCCGTCTTCATGATCTCGGCAATTGCGTGGTCCTCGGCTGCCCGGTCAGCAGCGCCGGTTGCCGCCTTCCAGTCGAAACCCCGATCTTCGAAGTCCGCCCTCTTGAGGCCGATCATCTTCAGGAAGGCGTCGTTCGCTTCGATGACCCCGTCGGGTGAACAGCTCACCACGCCGAAGACGTTGGCTTCCATCAAGCGCGAAATGCGAGCGGCGTTTTCACTGTCGGCGGCATGATTGGCTTCTTCCACGGCCAGTCGCGAACGGGCTTCCTGCTCGCGACGCGTGGCGACCGACGTCCGCCAGGTGAAAACCGAAAAGAGCCCCGTCGCCATCAGACAGAGGAGTCCGAACGGCGCGAAACTCGTCAACCACTGGGCGCGCACCGCTGCGAGGGTGCGGCCGTGCAAAACGAAGACAGGATAGTCCCCGATGCGGCGCTTGACGACGAAACGCACCTGACCGTCCATTGGCGACTCCATTTCGACGGCATTTTTCGTTTCGCTGATTCCCGCGCTCCGGAGCCGGGACCAAATCCGGTCCCGGCTGGCCAGGCTTATGCGCGGCGTATGTGCGAGGATGTAGCCGTCTTCCCGCACCAGTGAGATCAGGTCACCCGATCCGGCAGCCAGATGTTCGAAAAACGACTCGAAGTAGTTCGTGGAGAACGTCGATGCGATCACCCCATCATAGCTGCCGTCGGCTGTCGTTCTGCGGCGCGCGATCGGAATCACCTGAGCCCCTTCGGGGCGGGTTGTGATGATGCTGCCCACGATCGATTTCGCAGGCACCTCGCGCAACTGTCGCACGTATTCGCGATCGGAAAGGTCGATGGGGGTCTCTGGAAGCGGTGCGCTCGACGCCGCGATCAGATCGTCCGGGCCGACGATCGATATGCCTCTCAAGGGCGCAGCGCTCTTGTTGATCGCGACCAGGAAGGCCTTGATTTCAGGAGACGTTCGGATTTCGGACCACGGCAGCCCGAGGATGCGCTGGTCCACCGCGGTCAGGATCGCTTCCTGCGTCTCGAACGCTCGCATTGCCTGTTCGTGGAGGATATCGGTCGTGCGTTCGATGCTCGTCCGAGCTTCGGTTTCGACGACGTGCCATGACCAGATGGCGCCACCTATGAAGAAGCCGAGCGGGATCAGGATCGCGGCGAGCCAGAGTAGATGAAAAGACGACGTCGCGGAAAGCAGGTGCTGCGAGTACACGACAGCAGGTCGTCTCGTCTGGGCCATGTCCTGGTGCAAGCTCAACCCTCCGGGTCCGGACCGTCGGACCCGCGGCTTTTTTTAAAAGACTGGAACGTCAATCCTGCCGCGCATGTAAAGACATGCCGAAGACTTGGCCTGTCGGTCAAGTTAGTGTTTTCACTTTGCCCACCGGAAAAACACGACTCAGCCCGGGCTGATCGCCTGGAGGCGTGGGGCAGCCTCTGACCGTGGCGGATTCCCAACTTCGCACAGGTGCAGGGCCTCGTAGGCGAGCCTGACGTTTGTGCTGCCGTAGATCCGTTCGAGCCGGCGGACTGTAAAATGACCGTGGGCCAGGCTTTGGAAATGGTCCATGAATGCGTAGTTCACCGCCGCGCCGCCGAAAGCGCCGAGCACAGGAACCGCCTGCGCCGAGATTTTCTGGGAGACCACGAGGCCGAATCGCGCAGCGATCTGGCCGAGCAGGCGCACGAGGATCGGCGCCGTTTCGTTCGCCGCGCCAGTTGCCGCTACATAACGCGTCGCTTCGGAAACGGTCCGGGCGAGCAAGGTGCGAATCGCGAAATAGCCGCCATCCATGTAGTCGTCTGTCGGCGTGCGTCCCCCGAGGGCGAAGACTTCCATGCAGGCCAGAGCCGTTTCAGGATTTGCGAGATCCTCGCCCTCTTGATGGGCGATGTCCGCAATGGCGCGCAGGAGGATCACCGTCGAGAGCGGCAGTTCGACTGGCAGGCTGGCAAGGCCGAATGCGCCGCCGACTGCGCCCGAAGCTGTCGCCAAAGTGCGATGCATGCGCTTAGAGACGCCGACGCCCGTTGCGCGCTTGCCGAGGCTGCGCAGAGCTACGTGCATAGCCGCTTGCAGCGCCTTTTCGACGGCCCGGCCGGCAACCTTTCGCGCGCGCTCCGGAATAAAGCTCCCAGCCAGCTCAACCTGACGCCCCAGCAGATTTGTCAGGCGCGCGGCATAGCTGATGCGCTCAAGCTGCTTGTAGGCTTCCTCGAGTGCCTTCTGGTCGTCGGGCGCGAGTTTGGCCGTGGGCGTGGATATCTCGGCGTCCACATTCGAGGCTGAAATCCACTTCCGGTCGCTCATGCCATGCACCCTGGTTCAATGGATTCGCGCAGCGTTGCGTCTGCCACCAAGGTGGGGGGACGCGAGCCTGCTCACAAGTAGCGTTTCGGGCCGGGCGTCGAGCACCGCCCGAAAGTTTTTTTGCACGTTTACGAATTGGCGTCGCCGGAATTAACCATGCCGGATGCCGTTACGTATGCTGCTGTCTAAACCGCCTCCCGCGATCCGGTTGCAGTTTGTGGCTAAAAATCCTCAGAAAGGCCTGAGGTTGAGCGGCTTTCCGAAACTTTGGCACAAAATTTACCGAGTTGATTCAGGAAGAGTTATACTTACTTTCTTGGTAATAAAGATAAATCCGTTTCTCTAAAATGCGGCTTTTTTACTTAGACTGACTGCAAAGCGAACCGAGCAATATTTGCCTCATGAAATCGGGGGCAGGTTATGTTCGGTTCGTTGACGAAGGGATTGGTGGTAGCGGCGCTTCTGGGGGCCGGATGGGCTGGCTTCAATGCAAGCTCGCAGGCCGGTTCGCTGGACCCGACCTTCATCAGCGTCGGGGCGCCGACGCTCGTGCCCTTCGGTTGGGTTGAATTCTGCCATCGGTATGCACACGAATGCGATGCCGGCGCCGGGCCGGCACTGGATATCAATGCGACGCCGAAGGCCATGAAAATCATCCAGAAGATCAATCTCTGGGTCAATTCCAACATCACCGCCAAGTCCGACGTCGAACATTGGAACGTTGTCGACCGTTGGGACTATCCCAGCGATGGCTATGGCGATTGCGAGGACTACGTCCTCCTGAAACGCAAGATGCTGATGGAAGAGGGCTTTCCACGTCAGGCGCTGCTCGTCACCGTCGTCAAGGACGAGCAAGGCGACGGTCATGCGGTGCTCACGGTGAAGACCAGCAAGGGAGAGTTTGTCCTCGACAACATGCAGGATGAGGTCAAGAGCTGGGAACGAACGCCCTACCGCTTTGTCAAACGCCAGTCTCAGCATGACCAGAATGTGTGGGTCAGCATTGGAACACCGGTTTCCTCTCCGCTCATGGTGTCCCGCTGAACGAATGTCCCGATTTTGTTTCCATCGGCCGGACATCGTCCCGGCCGTTGTCATTCGGGGCAGGGCTGTTCAGCTGGTGTTCAGAAGCGTTGCCTTAGGGAAGTTGGGTGGCGTGCCCCAGCGAGAACGTGCTGCGATCAAAGTCTAGATCCGGGCGGACTTGTCAGTATGGCAAGGAGGGCGTCCAATAGGGATGTCTGGAAGGTTTTGAGAAAGGTCGTTTTCAATGTCACTCGATTTCATCCGCGGCGGCGCGGCTGCCGCTCTCCTGTCCGGCCTGCTGCTTGGGGCTGTTTCAGCTCCCGCGGTGGCGCAGGACGCCACCATGAAGCAATGCGGTGAAAAGTGGCAGGCCGCCAAGGCCGCCGGCACGACGAGCGGCACCACCTGGCCGAAGTTCCTTTCGGAATGCCGTTCGGGCGGGACCACGGCCGCCACCACCGAGGCCAAGCCTGCGGCGGCGCCCGCGAAGGTCGAGTCGCCAGCGGCAGCCAAGCCGGCTGTCGCCAAGCCTTCGGCAACCGCCGCCGGCACCGAGGCGCCGAAGGCGGCTGCGCCCCAGCCGACTGGAAATATCGTGTTTCCACCCGCCGTCTCGCCGAAGTTTTCGACCCTCTCGGCAGGTCGCGCGCGCCAGAAGACCTGCAGCGAGCAGTATCAGGCGAACAAGGCGAACAACGCCAACGGCGGTCTGAGGTGGCTCGAGAAGGGCGGCGGATACTGGAGCCTCTGCAATAGCAAGCTCAAGGGCTGAGTTTTGCGCCGATGGGGCGCGTGGACATTGCGGGCGGCGGCGCTTATAAGCTCCGCCGTCCGCGTTGCGCGCTTCGCGTGATGGCCGGACGTGTCAGGCTCGATCACGCAAGCCGGAGCGCCCATGCAGGTTGTCGCCCAAGCCGTTTCGCCGACCGATTTTGCCAGCCAGCGCCAGACGATGGTCGACTGTCAGGTCCGCACTTTCGAAGTCACCGATCAGGATGTGATCGACCGTTTCGCGCAGGTGCCGCGCGAGATGTTCGTGCCCGGTCGCCTGCAATCGCTGGCCTATTCAGACGCGCCGCTGGAGATCCATAGCGCCGACGGCGAGACGCGCTGCCTGCTGGCGCCCCTGGTTCTCGCGCGCATGATTCAAGGCGCCAAGGTCGCGCCGACCGACAGGATTCTGGATGTGGCGGGCGCTGCGGGCTATTCCGCCGCGATTCTCGCCGGCCTGGGCGGACAGGTGGTGGCGCTCGAATCGAGCGGCGACCTCAGCACCATGGCCGCACACAACTTTGCCGCACTCGGGTTGTCCAATGCGGTTGCCGTCAACGGTCCTCTCGACGGTTCCTCGGGGTTGAGCGGGGCGTTCGACCTCATTCTCATCAACGGAGCCGTCGAAGCCGGGGTCGAGTCGTTGCTGGCGCTGCTGGCGCCCGGCGGGCGTTTGCTGGCGATCGTGAAGTCCGCGTCCGATCAAACCGGGCGGGCAGCCAAGGCTACGCGGTTCGACCGAGTCGGCGCAGAATCGAGCCGCCGTGCTCTCTTCGACGCGGCGGCGCCGGTACTCGTACCGTTCCGTACGAAACCCGCGTTCATTTTCTAGAGCGCGCAACCCAGAGGTGTCGCATTTATGCGCCACCTCGGCCCTTTCTAGGTTCAGGCCGGGTTCGGACGGGGGACTACGGAGCAAGTCGGGTTAACATAAAAGAAGAAGGTGCTGGCTAGGTTTGATTCCAGTAGTCGGCTCAGTGCCTTGCCTACACGGAAGCTGAAACTCTGATTCGAGGTTACAGATGGTTCGTCGCGATGCGTTCAGCCCGGTTCTTGGAAGCAATCCAAGCTCCGGCCGGATTCCGCTTCGTCGCGCGGTTTCGGTCATTGCCATGGCAGCCTGCGCGCTTTTCCTCGCCACTCCCGTGTCCGCAGAATCGATTTCCGGTGCGCTGGCTCGTGCCTACGGTTTCAACCCCGATCTCAACCAGCAGCGGGCCGCCGCTCGCGCGGTGGATGAAAACCTGCCGACGGCCTTGTCTGGCTATCGCCCTACAGTGACCGCCACGGCGGACATCGGCCGGAGCTGGTCGGAAAGCAATCTTCCAGGCGGGGTCACGACTCGGAACGCATCGAATCCGCGCGGCGCGGCTTTGTCCGTCAATCAAAACATCTGGAACGGTAACCGCACGCTCAACGGCGTGCGGCGCGCCGACTCGCAGATCCTTCTGGCGCGCGAGAACATCCGCATCACGGAGCAGGTCACTCTGGCCGCCGGCGCGACATCTTATATGAACGTTTTGCGCGATACGGCGATTCTTAGCCTGCGCCGCAACAACGTCGAGGTTCTCGAGCAGCAGCTGCGCCAGACGCGCGACCGGTTCCAGGTGGGCGAAGTGACCCGCACCGACGTTGCGCAGGCCGAGGCCAGTCTTGCACAGGGGCAGGCGGACTCGTTCACCGCCCAGTCGAACCTGCAGACCAGCATCGCCAATTTCCGTCAGGTCGTCGGCATCGAGCCTCGCAACCTTCAGCCGGCACGTCCGGTAGAGAAGCTGCTCCCGCGCACGCTCGACGTGGCTCTTGGCTTGTCGCTGACCGAGCATCCGGCCATTCAGGCTGCCTTGCATAATGTCGATGCGGCCTCGCTGAACGTCAAAGTGATCGAGGGTCAGCTCTATCCGACGCTCGGCGTGACCGGCACGGTGTCCAAGCGCTACGATCCGATCACCTCGCCCGGCTCGGACGTTCTATCTGCTTCTGTCGTCGGCTCGCTTTCCGTGCCGATCTATGAAGGCGGCGCGGTCTACTCGGCAGTTCGCCAGTCCAAGGAACTGTTGGGTCAGGCTCGTCTTCAGGCCGACCTCCAGCGCGAGCAGATTCGCGCGAACGTCGTGTCGTCCTGGGGTGTCTGGCTTAATTCCAAGTCCGTGATCGAGGCGGCACAGGCGCAGGTCCGCGCGGCCGAGATCGCCCTCAACGGCGTGCGCGAAGAAGCCAAGGTCGGCCAGCGCACCACGCTCGACGTGCTCAACGCCCAGCAGGCGCTGCTCAATGCGCGCGTGCTGCTGGTCACCGCGCAGCGCGATCGTGTCGTCAGCTCCTACGCTGTTCTGGCCTCGATCGGCCGCCTGTCAGCCTCCAATCTCGGTCTGCAGGTCGTCACCTACGACCCGACGATCCATTACGATCAGGTCAAGGGCAAGTGGATCGGCACGAGCACGCCCGACGGTCGCTGACCGTCGGCTTCCAGCCTGTCCACAGCGGCCTTCGCGCTTCGCCTTGCTCTGGACTCACGAGACGTCCAAAGTGATTTCGTAGCAGCGAATCACGGGATATTTCGTGACGCTGGCACTCGTACGGATGCGCGGATCCCCACCGATTTCCGGCCGCGTGCGCAGAACGAAAGCGTCAGAGGCCATGAACGCAGCAAGTGCTCCCGTTCCGAATCCAAAGGCCGCCGAACAGCGTGCCCATGAGCCTTCCATGGAGGAGATTCTTGCCTCTATCCGGAAGATCATTGCCGACGATCAGGTCCTTCCGCTGACGCCGCGCACCGCGCGCAATCAGTTTGACGATGAGACCGTTCAGCCTCGCGATGAGACCTCGCGGCACGAGCCGCAGGCCGAGCCGGAGCGGCGGCGCCCGACCGCACCCCAGGCGCGTCCGCCGGTGGATTTTCATTCTGGCCTTGCGTCCATTTTCACGAGTGAGCGGACGCCCGCGCCAAAGCCACTGCGGATTGAAACGCAGGCAGAATCCCTCGCGCGTCATGAGACCCCGGCCGGGCCGCAACTTGTCATCTCGTCCGTCGAACCTCCGCCAGCGCGGATCAATTCACCGCCTGCTGAAACCAACGTCGAATTTCGCGAACCGGCTCCGGTGATGCGGCCGCGTCCGGAAGGCGAGATCGTTCGCGAAATGCGTGCGACCTACATTCAGAATTCGCAGCGCGTTCACAGGGTCGAGCCGCAGGCTCCGCCTGTTCCCGTCATGCCGGAGGAGCAGAGGACCGAGCCTCGTCCAGTTCCTGTCATCCAGCCCACGGCGCCCGAACGTGTGGCGCACAGGGCCGTCGAGGAGGCTCTTTCCGAGCATCTGCTTTCCGAACAGTCGGATGCGAGCATTGCGTCCGCGTTCCGCGATCTGACGGCGTCTGTCGCCCTTCCGGACTCGGACATGATCGAGGCCGCCACACGCGAATTGCTGCGGCCCATGCTGAAGGAATGGCTGGACGACAATCTGCCCGTCATGGTCGAGCGTCTGGTCCGCGCCGAGATCGAACGCGTGGCGCGCGGCGGCCGCTGAGCTTTCCCGCTTCTCCCTATTTTCGCGCGGGCCCGATGTTCGGGCCCGTTTGCGTTTCCGGCCCGCCGTCCGCTTAAGCGCCCGCCGGGGTCGCCGTCATTGACACCATGCACCGGCTCGGCTTTCTAGCGCCATGCCGCGCGGGACGCACCCGCGCCACCAAATGAGTTCGGTCGCTGCCATGATGAACAAGACATTCGACCCCGCCAACGTCGAAGCGCGGATCTCCGCTGCCTGGGAGGCCGAGGGCGCCTTCCGTGCGGGACGCCCCGATCGCGCGAAGGCAGAGCCTTTTTCAATCGTCATTCCGCCGCCCAATGTCACGGGCTCGCTGCACATGGGCCACGCACTCAACAATACGCTGCAGGACATTCTCTGCCGCTTCGAGCGAATGCGCGGCAAGGACGTGCTCTGGCAGCCGGGTACTGACCATGCGGGTATTGCCACGCAGATGGTCGTGGAGCGCCAGCTCGCCGAGAACAAGGAGCCTGGCCGTCGGGAGATGGGGCGCGAGAAGTTTCTAGAACGCGTCTGGGCCTGGAAGGCCGAATCGGGCGGCACAATCGTCAACCAGCTCAAGCGCATCGGCGCCTCGTGCGACTGGTCGCGCGAGCGGTTCACCATGGACGAGGGGCTGTCGCGGGCCGTCCTCAAGGTCTTCGTCGAATTGCACCGGCAGGGGCTGATCTACAAGGACAAGCGGCTGGTCAACTGGGACCCCAAGCTGTTGACCGCCATCTCGGATCTCGAGGTGCAGCAGGTCGAGTTGAAGGGCCATCTCTGGCACTTCAACTATCCGCTCGAAGGCGCGATCTACGACGCCGGGGACCCGGCCACCTACATCACGGTCGCCACGACGCGGCCCGAGACAATGCTCGGCGATTCGGCGGTCGCGGTTCACCCTGAGAACGAGAAGCTTGGGCACCTCATCGGCCGCAATGTCGTGCTGCCGCTCGTCGGTCGGCTGATCCCGATCGTCGGCGACACCTATGCGGACCCGGAGAAGGGCACGGGCGCGGTCAAGATCACGCCCGCGCATGATTTCAACGACTTCGAGGTCGGGCGCCGGCATGACCTGCCGCTCATCAACATCCTCGACGCGGAGGGTCGATTGCAGCTGGAGGGGAACGAGGCCTTCCTCGCCGGGCTGGCAAGCAGCGCCGGTCTCGATGAGGTCATGGCGCTCAACAGCATGGATCGCGCGCTCGCCCGGAAAGCCATCGTCGCCATGATGGAAGAGCGCGCTCTCATGCCGCTCATCGAGCCGCACACGCATCAGGTGCCACATGGCGACCGGTCCGGCGTCGTCATCGAGCCCTGGCTCACCGACCAATGGTATGTCGATGCCAAGACGCTGGCCCAGCCGGCGCTTGCCGCCGTGCGGGACGGGCGCACGAGCTTCATCCCAAAGAATTGGGAGAAGACCTATTTCGACTGGCTCGACAACATCCAGCCTTGGTGCATCTCCCGCCAGCTGTGGTGGGGGCATCAGATTCC
>JAQGKD010000057.1 GCA_028290285.1 Hyphomicrobiales bacterium | reverse complement strand
AATCTCGGCGCCCTGCTGAACTACACTTTATTCGCCTCGGGAACGCATGACCTGCCGCGCGGGCAGGCGACCTACAATGGAGTTTCCGCAACGCTCGACTCGCGGTTCTTCAGCGGGTTCGGCACCGTCTCGCAAACCGGCATCGTCGGCGATCGCCTGGTGGGTGAGCGCGGTGGGGCGCTTCGGCTCGACACGGGCTGGGTCTTCTCCGATCCCGATACCGCGATCACCTACAAGGCCGGCGACGAGATTTCCGGCGGCCTCGCGTGGACGCGTCCGATTCGGCTCGGCGGCATACAGGTGCAGCGCAACTTCGCCCTGCGCGGCGACCTCGTGACCCTGCCGCTGCCGACCCTCAACGGAAGTGCGGCTGTTCCCTCGTCAGTCGAGGTCTACGTCAACAACGCTCGTACTTTCGTCAAGGACGTGGCCGCAGGTCCCTTCCAGATCACGAATTTGCCGATGGTGTCGGGCGCGGGACAGGCGCGGCTCGTGCTGCGCGATGCTTCGGGCCGCCAGATCGAAAGCAGCACGCCGTTCTTCGTCGCGACGCAATTGCTGAAGCCGGGTCTCATCGACTTCTCGATCGAGGCGGGGTTCGCCCGGCTGGACTTCGGGCGGCTGTCCTTTTCCTACGACAAGAGGCCGGTCGCCTCGGGCAGCCTGCGCTATGGCCTGACGGACTGGATGACGCTGCAGGGCCACGTCGAAGGTGCGCCGGGTTTCGTTCTCGCAGGCATAGGCGCCGATGCCCGCATCGGGGGCTTCGGCTTGCTGACGATGGCAGGGTCGGCGAGTCATGGGGCGGGAGGCACCGGGTTCCAGGCCTATGCCGGCCTCGATCTCCAGTGGGGCGCGTTGAGTATCAATGCCGCCACGCAGCGCACGTTCGGGACCTACCTCGACCTCGCGGCCATTACAGCTCCCGTGCGGGTCTCATCGACGCTCGCCTCGGTGCTTCAGGCCACGGGTACCCAGGGCTTCGATTTCGGTTCGGCGCGACCCAACAAGGTGCTGGACCGCATCTCCGTCGGAATCCCGCTGGTCATCGACTCGGCTTCGCTGAGCGTCTCGCTGGCGCAGATGGTGGATGCGAACGACCGCCGCTCACGCATCGCCTCTGTCTCATTGTCCCGTAACCTGTTCGAGAGCGGGACTATCTTCGCGAGTGCATTCGTCGATTTGCAGGACCGCTCACGGACCGGCGTGTTCGCCGGCTATTCCATGCCGATCGGAAAGTCGATTTCTGCAAATGCCAGTGTGGGCCATGACAAGAACGGCTGGTCTCTGGCGACGCAGGCGGTGCGAGCGATGGGAACCGAAGTGGGCGCCTATGGCTGGCGCATTGCCGATCAGGAGGGGTCGACGAAGCAGCGGTCGGCAGCCATCGCCTATCGTACGCGCGCCAATCAGATTGAGGCGGGTGTGACGCAGGCGGGAACTGGTGCCGTTGGGACGATGCAGGTCGATGGATCGATCGTGGTCGCAGCCTCCGATGTGTTCTTGGCCCCCCGCGTCTCCGACGCCTTCGCCGTGGTGGATGTCGGCGCGCCGGGCGTGGCAGTCGAGTTCGACAATCATCCGATCGGCAAGACCGGCACGTCGGGCAAGATGCTCGTTCCAGGCCTGCGGTCCTTCCAGAAGAACCGCCTGGCCATCGATCCCGACAGCTTACCGGTGGATGCCCAGATCGCGTCTACCAAGGAGGATGTGATGCCAGCCGATGGCGGCGCTGTGGTGGTCTCCTTCGGCGTGAAAGAACATGTTCCGGCAGCGCTCGTGCGGCTGGTGGGCGCGGACGGCAAGCCGCTGGCGGCGGGCTATGGCGGGACGCTGAACGAGACAACCGAGTTCGTCGTGGGCTATGACGGGCGCGCCTATATCTCGGGCCTGACCGCAGCCAACCACGTCGTGGTTCGTCAGGACAAAGGCAGTTGCGAAGCTCGTTTCGACTATCAGCCGGACGGTGAACGGCAGATACAGATCGGGCCCGTCTCGTGCAGCTAGTCGGAGCATCCGTTGCGGGTTTGTACGAAAAAGCTCATATAAAATTTATACTTGCGTTCTTATTATTTCCAGAATGTGCAGAAGCAGCGGCGCCGGTACGGTGCGCCTTGCTGGGAATGGCAGATGCAGAATGGTCGCTGAAGCGAAGACAGGCATCCCCGAGGGACGCAGGGCGGAGCGTGTTCGAACCTATATCGGTGCGCGCGCCGTCTTCAACAACGGGCAATCCACCATGGACTGCCAGGTGCGCAATCTGTCCGAGACCGGTGCGAAGCTCACTCTGAGTGAGTCCGTGGGGCTGCCGAGCGCCTTCGTCCTTGAGATCCCCAGCCGCAACAGGTCCTTCAAGGCCGAACTGCGCTGGCGAGCCGGTGATTCTGTAGGTGTGGAGTTCGTCAACCTGCCTGCCTCCGAGGAGCGAAAGCCCGGGAGCGGGCCGGACGAGGTTGCAGCGCTGCGTGCGGAAAATGCATTGTTGCGTCGCCGCGTCCACGAGCTGGCGACGCGGCTCGCCGATCTCGGGCATTCCGAGCGACCCGACTGAATTTGTCTCACATCACGGTTAACGTCTCACGAGGCCCATTTCCTGCAAAGACTTGCTTTTGCGCTGCAGGGCGATTCGAGCCGATCGGCCGTGGCCGCATAGTCAGGTTCGTGTTCGCCGCACCGTTTTGTTAGGGCCCGGAACCTAGGTTCCTCGCACAGCGCAACCGCGCGGATGACCGCGATTGCTGCGGGGGATTATGATGGCCTTCATCGACACGAAATTTGAACAGCCCGATTTTGACCGGCGCGGGGGGCGTCCGGATGCAGCAGTGGCGCCTCTGGAGAAGGACCGGCGCGAGGCCGAGCGGCGTTGCGAAGTCCGTGTGCGGACGCTGATGGCGGGCCGCATCATCTACAATCACGGACAATCGACGCTTGACTGCCAGATCCGGAATTTTTCGGAAGGCGGGGCCAAGCTCTCCGTCCCGGTGGCGACCACACTTCCCAACCAGTTCAAGCTCGATGTTCCTTCGCGGGGACGATGCTACACGGCCGAAGTTCGGTGGCGCGACCGGGACTCGGTGGGCGTGCATTTCCGCGAGCCCGCGGCGCAGCCCCATTTCAATTCGGGGCCCCAGGGTGCCGATCTCATCAGGAGCCTCGAAGAGGAAAATGCAACGCTGCGGCGGCGCATTCTGGACCTGAGCCGGAAGCTCGCGGAATTCGGCGTCTCGGGGCAGAGCTTCTGACCGGAGCCCGGGTTTGAGGATTGTGTGCCTCGTCCCGGAGCGCTAGGGTCGTCACGTGGCTCATGAGCGAAGCGAGACGGCCCTGCGTTTCAGCGCGAATATTTCCATGCTCTTCGGCGAGCGGCCGTTCGTCGACAGGATCGATGCCGCGGCGCAGGCGGGTTTTGACGCTGTCGAGTGTCAGTTCCCCTACAGTACTCCGGCCGCGCAGGTGCGGCGTCTGCTTGAAGCCTGCTCCCTTCCTATGATCGGCATCAACACGCCGCCGGGCGATCCGGCGCGAGGCGAATTCGGTTTCGCAGCTGTGCCCGGTCGTGAGGCGGATTTCCGCGACGGGCTCACCCGCGCCATAGATTATGCGCAGGAGATCGGCGCGCAGACCGTGCATTGCATGTCTGGTGTTCTCGGTGGTGGCGACCCGTCAGCCGCGCGCGCGACATTCCTCGACAATATGAGCCGGGCGTGCGACGAGGCAGCCCGGTGCGGACTGACGCTGCTGATCGAGCCCCTCAACCGCTACGACCGGCCCGACTATTTCCTCACCGGATCGGATCAGGCAGCCCGGCTGATCGAAGATCTGGCACGGCCCGAGCTGCGGCTGCTTTTCGACGTCTATCATGTGCAGATCTGCGAGGGCGATCTCCTGCGTCGCATTGGCCGCCACTGGCCGGTGATTGGCCATTTTCAGATTGCCTCCGTCCCATTGCGCCGTGAACCCGATGAGGGCGAGGTTTCCTATCGCGCGATTCTCGGCGACATTGCCGCACGCGGGTGGGGTGGCTATGTCGGGTGCGAATATCGTCCGCGAGTTAAGACGCTCGAGGGCTTGACCTGGATGCAGGCGCTCGCGCCGCGATGATTCCCGATCCGCACGACTTCATCCGCACGAACACGCGGCTCCTGCCGGTGCCGCATGCGCCCGAGATCCTGCTTCATGTCGCCGACGAGGCGACGGCGCTCTGGCAGCTTACCGAAGACGAACTCGGCGAAATCGGCCTGCCGCCGCCGTTCTGGGCTTTCGCCTGGGCGGGCGGCCAGGCGCTTGCGCGCTACATCCTCGACAACCGGCAGATCGTCGCCGGACGTCGCGTACTCGATTTTGCGTCGGGCTCGGGGCTGGTCGGCATCGCGGCGGCTCTTGCGGGGGCGGCGAGTGTCGAGGCGTGCGATATTGATGCCTTCGCGATCTCGGCGATGGTTCTCAACGCGCAGGCCAATGGCGTGGAAATGGCTGCGTGGCAAGGGGATCTCGTCGGGCGCGACGAGGGCTGGGATGTCGTCTTCGCGGGCGACGTCTCCTATGAGCGCGACATGGCCGAGCGGGTGACGAACTGGCTCGGGGAGCTCAGCGCGCGTGGCGCGACCGTGCTGATCGGCGATCCCGGGCGCAGTTATCTGGCGCGCGACCGGCTCACGTCCGTCGTCTCCTACCAGGTGCCGGTGACGCGCACGCTGGAGGATGTCGACATCAAGGAGACGGGTGTCTGGGCTTTCCGTTAGCCTGATAGGCCATGCGCAGGTCGAGCGTGCCGCGTTCGCCGATCGCGTCGTAATTGGTGGCGAGCCACGCCTTGGCCGAGGCTTTCCCGATGTCGCGCAATTGCTGCAGGAACGGCCAGGCCGCACTCATGCGCGAGGCGGAGGAGAAGGCCTTCAGCGGTTCTTCACCATCAATGCGATGCATGAAGGGGCGCATGTAGTCCTCACGTGAAAGCTTGCCGGAATCGACGAGACGGTTGACGAAATCTATGGCGCGCAGTTCGCCGAGGAGTGCGCCGTTGAAGGTGATCTCGTTCAGCCGATTCTGGATCTCGCGTGCGGTGCGCGGAGTCCCATCGCGCTGGAGCGGATTGACCTGCACGATCACGATGTCGGGGCAGGCGGTCTTGTAGAACAGCGGGAAGATCGCGGGATTGCCGAGATAGCCACCGTCCCAATAGGGAGTGCCCTCGATTTCCACCGCCTGGAACACGAAGGGGAGGCAGGCCGAGGCCAGCACGTGATCGGCCGTCAGATGGGGGCGCTCGAAGATCGCGATGTGTCCCGTGTTCACGTCGGTCGCGGCCACGAAGATCTTCAGATACTTGCAGGCCCGCACCTTCTCGAAATCGACCATGCGCAGGAGATGATCGCGCAGCGGGTTGATGTTGAGCGGGTTGAACTCGTAGGGGCTCGCGTAATGCGTCACGAAGTCGAGCCAGACCTGGACGGGCGAGCCGTCCATGTTCCAGCCCTTGAAATAGCGGTCGACAATGGCGCGGAGCGGCGCCGACAGCGCGCTTTCCTCGCTCACCGACAACCAGAAGTCTTCGAGATGACGGCGAGCGCCCTCGCGCCCGCCTTCCATCAGGCCCTGCGCCAGAACGACGGCGTTCATCGCCCCGGCGCTGGTGCCAGTGACGGCTTCGATGTCCAGTCGTCCATCGGCGAGAATTTCGTCGAGAACGCCCCAGGTGAATGCGCCGTGCGAGCCGCCGCCTTGCAGAGCGAGCGAGATCTTCTTCTCGCCGCGCCACGGATCGTCTTTCTCGTGCGTCATGTCAGGCGGCGGTCCAGCCGCCATCCATCGATATGTTCGAGCCGGTCATCTGCGATGCTGCGTCCGAGCAGAGGAACACCGCGAGAGCTGCGACCTGCTCTACCGTGACGAATTGCTTCGTCGGCTGCGCGTCGAGCAGCACCTCGTTGATGACCTGCTCCTTGGTCATGTTGCGGGCCTTCATCGTGTCGGGGATCTGCTTTTCGACCAAAGGCGTCCAGACATAGCCGGGCGAGATGCAGTTTACCGTGACACCGTCTGTCGCGACTTCCAGCGCGACCGTCTTGGTGAGGCCGGCGATGCCGTGCTTGGCGGCGACATAGGCGGATTTGAATGGCGAGGCGACCAGCGAATGGGCAGAGGCCGTGCTGATGATGCGGCCCCATTTGCGGGCCTTCATGCCGGGGACGGCGGCCCGCATGGCATGGAATGCCGAGGAGAGATTGATCGCGATGATCTGGTCCCATTTCTCGGGCGGAAAATTTTCGATGGGAGAGACGAACTGGATACCCGCGTTGTTGACGAGAATGTCCACGGAGCCGAATGCGGCTTCCGCTTCCTTGACCATGGCGTCGATCTCGGCGGCCTTCGACATGTCGGCGGCCGAATAGCGGCAGCGCACCGAAAAATCGGCTTCGATCCCGGCGCGTTCCTTCTCGATTGCGGCGGCATCGCCGAAGCCGTTGATTGTCACGTTGGCCCCTTCGGCGGCGAAGGCGCGGGCGATGGCGAGCCCGATCCCGCTCGTCGATCCGGTGACGATGGCGTTGCGCGTCTTCAGGCTCATGGTGTCTCTCCGCTCCATCCGCGGTCGCAGCGCGGCGCTCTCCTGGATTCGCGCAAGTTAGTGCGGCGCAGCAAGGTTGGCGAGACCCATTTCAGGCCCTCTCCTTCTCACATTGTCGCACGATGTCGCGAGGCTGGATCGCACGGGCCGGTCGCGCAGGCGCGCGGATGCGCCTATATTGACGTGCATGACTGACACTCACGATCACGAACACGCTGATTGCGCGCATGCTCCGGGTCCCATTCGCCTGACGCCGGCGCGCCAGATGGTGCTCGACAAGCTCTGCGCGGCGGGACGGCCGGTCGGCGCCTATGACATGATCGACATCGTGGCCCAGGCGACCGGCAAACGCCCGGCGCCCGTTTCCATCTATCGTGCGCTGGATTTCCTGCTCGAAAACGGTCTGGTGCATCGACTGGCTTCGCGCAATGCCTATATGGCCTGCGCTCATCATCATGAGCGCGCGGCGACCGTCGCCTTTCTCATCTGCGACAGCTGCGGGTGCGTGACCGAGGCCTCTTCGACGGACGTTGCGACTAGCCTCGGAGCGCTGGCGGCGGCGAGCGGCTTTCGCCCGCAAGCGCAGGTGATCGAGCTGACGGGGTTGTGCCGGGCTTGCGCTGCGGAACCGGGCAGGGCTGCGGCTCCTTGACGGCGACCTTCCTCGGTTTTCTCGCAATCCTGCTATGGTCGGCATTCGCCGTCCTGACGGTAGTCAGCGGGACCATGCCGCCCTTCCAGCTGACGGCCGTGACCTTCGCGGTCGGCGGCACGGCCGGGCTTGTGCTGCTTGCGTTGCGCGGGGAGATCGGGGTTCTCAGGCAGAACTGGCGGGTCTGGGCGCTCGGGACGGGCGGGTTGTTTTGCTACCACACGCTCTATTTCGGTGCCCTGCGCTCGGCTCCCCCTGCGGAAGCCGGCCTGGTGAATTATCTCTGGCCCCTGTTGATCGTGCTCTTCTCGGCTCTGCTGCCGGGAGAACGGCTGACCGGTCGTCACGTCGCCGGGGCCCTTGTGGGCTTCGTGGGTCTCGCCGTCCTGTTTCTCGCCGGCGATCGCGCGGGCGGCGCGCATGGCCTCTTTCCGGGCTACGGGCTGGCGCTGGGCGCGGCTTTCGTCTGGTCGGGCTATTCGGTGCTGTCGCGGCGCTTCAGGCATGTGCCCAGCGGCGTCGTGGCGGGTTTCTGCGTGGCGACGTCGGTTCTCGCGGGCGTGGCGCATCTCGCATTCGAAACGACGGTGTGGCCCGACGCCGCTCTACAATGGGGCGCGCTGGCGCTGATCGGGCTGGGGCCGGTGGGCTTTGCCTTTTTCTTGTGGGACCAGGGCGTCAAGCATGGCGATATCCGCCTGCTGGGCGTGCTCTCCTATGCGGCGCCTGTGCTGTCCACAGCGTGGCTCGTCCTGGCGGGCCGCGCGCAGGCAGGATGGCCGCTGGCTCTCGCCTGCGCAATGATCGTTTGCGGCGGGATGATTGCTGCCGGGCGGCGTTGACGGGCTTCAAACGCGAAAAAGCCCGGCGCAGGGCCGGGCTCGATCTCGTCGGACAGTTTGACCCTCCGATGAGGTTCAGGCTTCCTTGGACTTGATGTTGAGGATCTGGCGGCCGCGATACATGCCGGTCTTCAGATCGACGTGGTGGGGACGGCGCAATTCGCCCGAATCCTTGTCTTCCACGTAGGTGGGCTGTGCGAGCGCGTCAGCAGAGCGGCGGAAGCCGCGCTTCATCGGCGATGTCTTTCGTTTCGGAACTGCCATGACGATCTCCATCGGGGCCAGGGCGCCGACGGGCGCGGCCTTGAATTCAAGGCGCGTCCATACACCCTCGGGAGCCCGCTGGCTAGGGTCTGGCGCGAAATGTTGCGCAAAAGAGCATCCCCTCTATCGCACGCAATCCGTCCAGGGGGCACTTCGGACGGCTCGTCCGGCGATGATTCGGGCCAGAACGGCGTGATGGCGATTCGGCCGGGCGGGATTGCGCAGGATGGGGTTGGGCAAGGCGGTGGCGAGCAGCGCGGCTTCATGGGCCGTGAGATCCGCTGCGCTCTTGTGGAAGTAGCGCCGCGCCGCGGCCTCGGCCCCGAAGACGCCCTCGCCCCATTCGGCGATGTTCAGGTAGACCTCCATCACCCGCTTTTTCGTCCAGACGAAATCGAGCGCCAGGGCGAGGGGGATTTCCATGCCCTTGCGGATGAAGGAGCGCGATGGCCACAGGAAGAGGTTTTTCACGGTCTGCATCGAGATGGTCGAGGCTCCGCGAGACGGGCCGTCCTCGCCCGCCTGGTCGATCACGTCGTTGAGGGCGCTCCAGTCGACCCCGTCGTGACGACAGAAGCGAGCGTCCTCGGACATGATGACCGCTGCCGAGAGGGCGGGCGAAATCCTGGCGAGCGGCGTCCAGACGCGTTCGACCGGCCGCAGGGTCACCCAGCGGCCGATCATCAGGGTCGAGATGGGGGGCACGAAGGCATAGAGGGCCAGCAGGGCGGCCAGCAGCAGCACGCCAGCCGCGATGAGGCCCAGTGCCCAGCTCAGCAGGCTCCGCAATATACTTCCCCGCCCCCGAACCGCCATTCCACCTCCGTGACCGCGCCAGCCTACAGGTCCCTGCTGCGGGAGGGAACGCACACCGCGTGCCGAACTCACCCCATGAGGCGCCCTCCTTGACCCCTGCCGGGCAATGAGGCAATGCGAAGGGGCATTGGCTGGCTGTGCGGCTTTCTCTATTGCAGGTTTCTTCCGTGGACGAGTCTTTCGAACAGCGGCTGAGCGCGGCGGGCGAGAGCGTCGAGCAGGCGCTCGGCGCCCTGTTGTCGCCGGAGCCCCGGCCCGGCGAGCGCTGTCGCCCTGCGCGCCTGCTGGAGGCCATGCGCCATGCCGCGCTGGGCGGCGGCAAGCGGCTGCGGCCTTTCCTTGTGATCGAGACGGCAGGGCTGTTCGGGGTCACGCCCGCCGCGGCCATGCGGGCGGCCTGCGCGGTCGAGCTGGTGCATTGCTATTCGCTGGTTCACGACGACCTGCCTGCCATGGACGACGACGACCTGCGCCGTGGGCGCCCCACCGTCCACAAAGCCTTCGACGAAGCGAGCGCGATCCTCGCCGGCGATAGTCTGCTGACATATGCGTTCGAGGTCGCCGCGGATCCGGCCACGCATCCCGACCCCTCTGTGCGCGCCTCGCTCGTCCTGATGCTCGCGCAGGCGTCGGGGCTTGGAGGGATGGCGGGAGGGCAGGCGCTCGATCTCGAAGCGGAGCGCCGCGCGACTCCCTTGTCCATCGAGGAAGTCATCGAGATGCAGGCCATGAAGACGGGCGCCCTGCTGGCCCATGCGGTCGAGGCGGGAGCGCTGCTGGGCGGGGCATCTCCCGCGCAGACGGCGGCTTTGTCACGATTTGGGCGAGCCATTGGTGCGGCGTTCCAGATCGCCGACGATCTTCTCGATCATCGCAGCGACGCCACCACGCTCGGCAAGAGAACCGGCAAGGACGCTGCCCGCAACAAGGCGACACTGGTATCGCTGCTCGGATTCAGCGCCGCCGAGCGGTGGCGAGACGCCCTCATCGGCGATGCTGTAGCAGCCCTGAACGAGGCTGTCCCGGGACCAGCCGCCGCGACGCTGACCGCGGCGGCACATTTCGTCGCGGGGCGACGTTCGTGACCGGCGAGGCGTCGACCACCTCGCATCGCCGCACACCCCTCCGGCGGGTGCAGCATTTCTTCCTGACCCACCGCGCGACGCGCCCGCTGGCCGCGCGCCCGAGGTTGTTCTTTTCGGTTCTGGCGGGACTCGCGCTGGGCGTATTTCTTCCCGGCACGTGGCGCAGCGAAACCCGCATGCTGCTCGCCTGGAATGGCGGTACGGTTCTTTATCTCGTCCTCGCGGGCCTGATGATCAAGCGCGACGACCACGAGACCATGACGCGGCGCGCGCGAACGCAAGACGACGGGCGTTTCGTCATGCTGACACTCTCGATCGTCGCAGCAGTCGCCTCCGTCGGCGCTATCGTGGCGGAGCTCGCTGCGACCAAATCCATGGAGGGGCTCATGAAGGGCCTCCACATCGGGCTTGCCGCAGCGACGATCGTGACCGCCTGGACCTTCATCCACCTGACCTTCGCGCTGCATTACGCGCATGAATATGCGAGCGAGCGCCGACGCCGGGAGGACTGCGAGCCAAAGCTGCGCGGGGGGCTGGACTTTCCCGATACTTTGACGCCGTGCTACTTCGACTTCCTGTATTTTTCCTATGTGATCGGGGTCGCCAGTCAGACGGCGGACGTCATGGTGTGTTCGCCGATGATGCGGCGCATCGTGCTGGTACACGGCGTCGTGTCATTCTTCTTCAACACGACCATTCTGGCGTTGACCATCAACATCGCTGCGGGCCTCATCTGAGCCGGCGCTTATTGAGCTGCGTCCTGCCGCCCGTAGCGGCGCTCGATATAGTCGAGCACGAGCTGCTTGAAGTCGCCTGCGATGGTGGGGCCGCGCAGGGTCAGGGCCTTCTGTCCGTCTATGAAGACCGGGGCCGAGGGCGTTTCGCCGGTGCCCGGCAGGGATATGCCGATGTCGGCATGTTTCGACTCGCCGGGGCCGTTGACGATGCAGCCCATGACGGCGACGTTCAGCGCCTCGACACCGGGGTAGCGTGTCTTCCACGCCGGCATCTCGTCGCGGATGAAGCTCTGGATGTCGCGGGCGAGTTCCTGGAAGACGGTCGATGTCGTGCGGCCGCAGCCCGGACACGCGGCGACGAGCGGCACGAAGGTGCGGAAACCCATGGTCTGCAACAATTCCTGCGCGACGGTCACCTCAACCGTGCGGTCGCCGCCGGGCTCGGGCGTGAGTGAGACGCGGATCGTGTCGCCGATGCCGTCCTGAAGCAGGATGCCCATCGCGGCGGAGGAGGCGACGATGCCCTTGGAGCCCATGCCCGCTTCGGTCAGGCCGAGGTGAATCGCGTAATCGCAGCGCGACGCCAGCATGCGGTAGACGGCGATGAGATCCTGAACCGCAGAGACCTTGGCCGACAGGATGATGCGATCTCGCCCGAGGCCGATCTCCTCGGCGCGTTCCGCGGAATAGAGCGCCGAGCGCACCATGGCTTCGCGCGTCACGGCGCGGGCGTCCAGGGGAGCCGGCGCCCTTGAATTGGCGTCCATCAGGGTCGTCAGAAGCTCCTGATCGAGCGAACCCCAGTTGGCTCCGATGCGCACGGCCTTGCCGTGCTTGATGGCCTGTTCGACGATTGCCGAGAACTGCCGGTCCTTCTTGTCCTTGAAGCCGACGTTGCCTGGGTTGATCCGGTACTTGTCGAGCGCTTCGGCGCAGGCGGGATGGGCGGCCAGCAGCTTGTGGCCGATATAGTGGAAGTCCCCGACAAGCGGCACGTGGATGCCGCGCTGGTGCAGCCGGTCGCGGATGTGGGGAACGGCCGCCGCCGCCTCGTCCCGGTCGACCGTGATGCGCACGACTTCGGACCCGGCGCGCGAAAGGGCTGCCACCTGCGCCACCGTGCCCTCGATGTCCGCCGTGTCCGTGTTGGTCATGGACTGGACGAGGATGGGCGCGCCGCCGCCGACCATGACCGCGCCTTTGCCGTCGCCGATGCGTACGCCCACCGTCCGATGGCGAGGCGCGGGTTCGGCCGGGAAGGGCGCTAGGGAAAGATCGGCGGGTGGAGCAAGGGACATGGGCGCTACGCTCTGTATCGACGTGAATTCAGTGGAGGAGGTGCGCGCAAAGACACTCGCGGTCAAGAGGCTGCGCGGTCACAGCGCGCCCGTGGCTCTCACTCCTCGTCGAAGGAGAGATCGGGCACAAGCACGCGCCGCAGTGGAATTTGCTGGCGATGCTTCAGGTCGAGCCGGTCATAGTGACGCTGGATCAAATCCACGAAGGCGACGCCGTCGACGAGTTTCAGGTTGCCTTTGGTCTTGGCGAAGTCGCTTGCGGGCTGCGTGAAGCCGCCGGTCGTGATGAAAATACCCACGTCACGTTCATGCACCATCGCGTAGAAAGCTTTCACCGTATCAGCCGAGATGTTGGCCTCATGCGCCTTGACCTGAATTTTCAGGATGGGGGGCTCTATGCCGAGTTCGTCGCGATGGGCGATGACGTCGATCCCCTCGTCGCGCACGTTGCGCGTGACATGAGAGCGGTAGCCCATGGCGCAAAAAAGGTTGGCAACGAAGGGTTCGAGCGGATAGCCCTTCAGGTCCGTTTTCAATTTCCGCGAGATGAAATCGCGCGTCGATTCCGCGATGTCGCGCGCGACCGATTCGTCGCCGTCATCATCTTGCGAAACGAGGGTTCCGTCCGGCCGCATGCACTCGAACTTGCGCCGAAACTCCTCGGCGAAGCTCTTCACCTCGAACAGGGTCATCATTGATCCCACTTCGTAGAGCGCGCCCTGGGAAAACACGTCGCGGCTCAGCTTCGCGATCCAGCTGACAGAGCGGCGATGGGCGAATTCGGCCGAACGGTCCCGGTCGAAGATATATGGTCCGGTGATTTCACCCCAGCGCAGCGTGCGGTCGCTCTTGCGCGGATAAATGATGTGATCGCCAATGCGCATCTCATGCACGAAGCGGTATAGCTGGCCGGCTTGCGCCGGGATCGAGCCCGCGCGCATCGGTACCTCGGACTGGCTGAACGCTTCCTTGAACGCGCCGCGCGACGCCGGCAGGTAACTGGCGTCGCTACCCACTTCGGAAAAGCTGATCGCCAGCTGGTTCAGATCGAGAAAAATATGGTCGGCTTGGCCCAAATTCCCGGCGCGCACGGCCCAGATCCGACTGCCATCCATCAAATGCCCTCACGCAAACAATGAGGCCGCGCGAACGATGCGCGCGGCCCAAGTTGGTGAGCAAGCCTAGAAGCGCCTCCTGCTCCGATCAAGCCATGTATTGGCCGCCGTTGGCGGACAATGTCGAGCCGGTGATGAAACCGGCCTCGTCCGCAGCCAGGAAAAGCACGCAACGCGCGATCTCTTCGGGCTCGCCGAGGCGGCCCACCGGAATCTGCGGAATGATGCGCTTGTCCAGCACGTCCTGGGCAATCGCGCGCACCATTTCAGTGCCGATATAGCCCGGGCAGATCGCATTCACCGTGATGCCCTTGTTGGCATTTTCCTGGGCGAGAGCCTTGATGAAGCCGAGTTCCCCCGCCTTGGCGGCGGAGTAGTTGGACTGGCCGGCCTGGCCTTTCTGTCCATTGATCGAAGAGATGCAGATGATGCGGCCGAAGCCGCGATTCCGCATGCCCTCGATGACCGGGCGGCACATGTTGAACAGCGAGTTCAAATTGGTGTTGATGACCGCGGACCATTGTTCCACGTTCATCTTGTGGAAGAACCCATCCTTCGTGATCCCGGCATTATTGACGAGGATCTCTATCGGTCCGAGATCGGCCTCAACGGATGCGAGCCCAGCCGCGCAGGCCTCGTGACTCGATACGTCCCACTTGTAGACCGGGATGCCCGTCTCGGCCTTGAACTGCGCCGCAGCCTCGTCATTGCCTGCGTAGATCGCCGCAACGTTGAAACCGGCGGACTTCAATGTCCTTGAAATTGCGGCACCGATCCCGCGCGTGCCTCCGGTGACGACAGCAACCCGTGCCATGCCTCGCTCCTCTCGTTTTTCGAACGTTTCCCGATCCCGGCTCGTGTTTGTCCGGACTCACGTCATGAAGGTCCGACGGTGCGCCACTTTGCGAGGCGCGCACCGTCGGGCTGTCGAATATCAGGCGCGCTCGACGCAGAGAGCGATACCCATGCCACCGCCGATGCACAGCGTGGCGAGGCCCTTCTTGGAGCCGCGGCGCTGCATTTCGTAGAGCAGGCTGGTGAAGACGCGGGCGCCGGAGGCTCCGATCGGATGTCCGATGGCGATGGCGCCGCCGTTGACATTCACGATCGCAGGATCCCAGCCCATGTCCTTGTTGACGGCCAGCGCCTGTGCGGCGAAGGCCTCGTTGGCCTCGATCAGGTCGAGATCGCTGACCTTCCAGCCGGCCTTTTCCAGCGCCTTGCGCGAAGAGGGGATCGGCCCCGTGCCCATCACGGACGGGTCGACACCCGCGGTGGCCCAGGAGGCGATACGAGCGAGCGGGGTCAGGCCGCGACGCGCAGCCTCGGCTGCTGTCATGAGCACGACGGCGGCTGCGCCGTCATTGATGCCCGAGGCGTTGCCGGCCGTGACCGTGCCATCCTTCGAGAAGGCGGGCTTCAGCTTGGTGAGCGCCTCGAGCGTGGTGCCGGCGCGGATGTACTCGTCGGCGTCGACGATGATGTCGCCCTTGCGGGTGGACACCGTGAAGGGAACGATCTCATCCTTGAACCGGCCGGCCTTCTGGGCGGCTTCGGCCTTGTTCTGCGAGCCGAGCGCGAAGCGGTCCTGCTCGTCGCGGCTGAGCTGCCACTTGGCGGCGACGTTCTCGGCCGTGGTGCCCATGTGGTAGCCGTGGAAGGCGTCGAACAGGCCGTCCTTCAGCATGGTGTCCACGAATTTCACGTCGCCCATCTTGGTCCCGTTGCGCATGTGCGAGGTATGCTGCGACATGGACATCGATTCCTGGCCACCGGCCACAATGATCGAGGCGTCGCCGTTGGCAATCTGCTGCATGCCAAGCGCCACGGCGCGCAGCCCCGAGCCGCAAAGCTGGTTGAGTTGCCAGGCGGTCTTTTCCTGCGGGATTCCTGCCTTCATGGCAGCTTGCCGCGCCGGGTTCTGCCCCTGGCCGGCGGTCAGGATCTGGCCGAGAATGACCTCGTCTACGTCGCCAGCGTCCACTTTCGCCCGTTCGAGAGCAGCCTTGATCGCAGCTGCGCCGAGATCATGGGCAGGCGTATTGGCGAAGCCGCCGTTGAAGGATCCGACAGCTGTGCGTGCGGCGCTTACGACCACGATGTCCGTCGTCATGGCGAACTCCCTTGTGTTTGATTTACGAGCCCGTCCCGTTCGACGGTTCTGCCGTCCCGGGACGTCAGCATCCCAAGTTACCCATGAAGAGCATTTCCCCCGATTGGCGGTCAAGCGCCGAGACGGATGGACGGCTGGGTAATTCGTATGCCAACGAAATATGTATGCACGGACGAGGGCTGTTCATCCTGCTGACAGAAAACTCTTTCCCGCCAAGCAGCATTGCGCTTATCGTGATGGTGAATTGGCCGCCAATGAGCGGTTTGGGGGCAACGGGAGGGCAGGTGGTCGCTCATGACAAATGAAAAAGCCCCAATCACAATCAAGAAATACGCGAATCGGCGTTTGTACAATACCGGCACCAGCACCTATGTGACCCTCGAGGATCTCGCGGTCATGGTGAAGAAGGGCGAGGACTTCGTCGTTTTCGATGCGAAGACAGGTGAGGAGATCACGCGCTCCGTCCTCGCCCAGATCATCTTCGAACAGGAAGGCAAGAATGGTCAGAGCCTTCTGCCGATCACGTTCCTTCGCCAGCTGATCCGCTTCTACGGCGACAGCATGCAGATGCTCGTGCCGAGCTATCTCGAATACTCGATTGGCAATCTGACCAGCGAACAGCAGAAGTACCGCGAGCAGATCCAGACGGCCATCGGCGGCAAGGATCTGCCCGGACGCCAGATATTCACGGCGCTCGAAGAGCAGGCGCGCAATAATATGGCGATGTTCAGCCAGGCGTTGGGGATGTTCAATCCCTTCGTGGCTGCGACCACCGGTGCAGCGGGTGAAGCGAAAGCTGCGCCGTCAGGCTCTTCCGAGGCTGCTCCGACGGCTGACTTCGACGCGCTGAAGAAGCAGTTGCAAGATATGCAGTCGCAGATCGAAAGCCTCTCAAAAAAGGGCTGATCGCCGGGAACAGCCGCAAGCGAAATGCCTGCGACTGCCCGGTCCGCCTCAGGCGGCTGCCCCGCCGGCCAGGAGCAGTGTCTCGACCGCTGCATGTTCCGCACGGCCAAAGAGATCGCCCTGAAGATATTGCACGCCCCATTCCGCCAGCAATGCGGCCGTCTCCGCGTCCTGCACCCATTCCGCCACGACGGGAATCTCGAGGTGCTGGGCGAGGTTGATGAGTGTGCGCACGAAGAAGCGGTCGTCGGACGAGCGGGCCAGATTCTGGACGAAGGCTCCATCGATCTTCAGCAGGTCTATGTCGAGGCCGCGCAGGTTGCGGAACGACGTATGCCCCGAGCCGAAATCGTCCATGGCAATGCGAATGCCGAGGGCCTTGATCTCGCGCAGGAGGGCACCTGTTGCCGCAATATCGGCGATCGCGCAGGTTTCGGTGATTTCGAGCATCAGGCGCGCTGCGACGGCCGGGCGCCCGGCAACCTGGGCTGCCAGCGTCGCGAGCATCCCTGCCGCGTGCAGCGTTACCGCCGACATGTTGACTGAGAGGGACAGATCGGGTTCGGCAGTCAGCCGCCCGACGGCCATTTCGAGGACGCGCTGATCAAGCATTTCGATCAGCCCCAGTTGCTCGGCGGCCGGTATCACAGCGCCAGGGGAAACGAGTTCGCCGTTTTCGAGCCGCAGACGCATCAGGGCTTCAAAGAAAATGGGCTGGCCGGAAATAGCGCTGACGATCGGTTCCAGCGCGATTTCGATCCGGCGGTCGTTGAGGGCCGATACGATGACGTCGCGGGTTCGGCGCAGGCGCAGGCGCACGTCATCGCGCGCCTGACCGGGATCGTAGATTCTGTAGGGGGGCCTGCGTGCTTCACGGGCGCAACGCAGGGCCTCCTCCGCGTTCTGCAGGAGCAGTTGGGGGTTGCGCGCATGGCGGGGGCCGCTGACTGCGCCTACGTGCAGGTCGATGTCGATCCTTCCACCCGAAGTCTCGATGGGCCGATTGGACATTTCGTTCAGGAAACGCTGGACGGCCGGTTCGAGCTGGTCGGGACCGCAGCTGTCCAGCAGCATGGCGAACTTTCCAGCGGAATAGCGCGCGAGCCCATCCGTGGTGCGCATGATCGCCCGCAACCTGTCGGCGATGGCGACAATCGCTTCATCCGCGACCGCGAAGCCATGGGCGCGGTTGATGGCCGCCAGATTTTCGATGCCGATCAGCAGCAAGCCGAAACTGGTCTTGGTGCGTCCCGCATGCGTGTACATGCGCGCTGCGCATTCGAGGAACTGGAGCCTCGTCTGCGCGCCCGTCAGGATGTCGCACCCCATGGCCCGGCCTGATACGGCGCGGTCGGCGACGACCCGGATGACGCCATGCGCGCGCGCCGGCCGCTGGTCGGGACCGGCGAACCAGCGGCCGGTGTCCTCGATCCAGGTCCGGGGCGCACGATCGCCGGGCTCAAGCACAAGTGCATAGGTCACGTGGTAGGGCACACCCGTTCCAAGATCCGAGGCGTCAGAGCGCGTCACGACGGCATGGGGCGAGGAGGGACTTTCAGGCGCCAGCATGGCGTGCCAGAGAGCACCGGTTTCGATGAGGTCGCGCCGCCCGAGTGGGAGTACGTCGACGACATTCGGGCTCCAGGCGAGGCGGTCTCCCAGAATGTCCCAGTCGTAGGTGGCCTCACCGATCGAATTGAGAATGACGCGCGGATCATGCCCGATCGGTAGTGTCGACAGGGTTCGCAGCTGATCGTCGGACGTCATGGTCAGGCCTCGCCTCGGGAGGCGGGGGGCCTCCGGATCACAGGCGGGAGTGTGACGCCGACGAGTTAATATCGCGTTGACCATAACTCTGCCGCGGCTGGGCCTCAGCTGCCGCGCGGGGTGGGACGCCAACCCGGGGGGGCGAGTTCAAAGCCGGCGAAATCGAAGGCGGGCGCCACGGTGCAGCCGACCAGCGTCCACGCTCCCAGGCTCGTGGCGGTCTGCCAGTGATGCGCAGGAACAACGATTTGCGGGCGCTGTCCGGCAGCCAGATCCGGGCCCAGATGCGCAGCTGCCGCGTCATGTCCGTTGGGCGATTGCGTCAGTACCAGCGGCGCGCCGGCATAGAAGTGCCAGACTTCCGTTGCATCGACGCGGTGCCATTCCGACACGTCGCCGGCGCCCAGCAGAAAATAAATCAGCGAGGAGACCGGCCGACCTGTGGAGTCGGCCAGGGGATCGCGAAAGGTCTCTCGATAAAAGCCGCCTTCGGGATGAGGCGCAAGCGACAGGCGCCGGATCATGTCGTCCGACGTCTGGCCGCCGTGCTGGTAGAAGCTGTTCATGGAACTCAGGCCTTGTTCTTGCGCGTGCGCAATTCGGCGAAGACGGCAGCTGGATCGGCGCCGGCCATGTCAATCGCCGCCTGCACCAGCGGGTCTTCCGCGCGCAGGAACGGGTTGGTCGCGAGTTCGAGCGCTATAGTCGTGGGCAGAGTCGCTTCGCCGCGCTCGCGCTGGGAGTCGATTTCCTTTGCGCGGCTCTGCAGGAGCACGTTGTCGGGATCGACCGTCAGGGCGAAGCGGGCGTTGGCCTGGGTATATTCATGTCCGCAATGGACGCGCGTTTCCTGGGGCAGGGACGCGAGCTTGACCAGGGATTCCCACATCACCGTCATCGACGTTTCGAAGACGCGGCCGCAGCCGAGCGCGAAGAGCGTGTCGCCTGCAAACAGCAACTCCTCCTCCGAGAAGAAATAGACGATGTGCCCGACGGTGTGGCCGGGCGTCTCGATGACCTTGGCGGTCAGGCTGCCGACCTTCACGTCGTCGCCCTCGCGGACTTCGAGATCCGCCTTGCCTGCGACCTCCGCGATCTGGGCGGCTTCCAGCGCCGGCACCACGAGGCGCGCGTTGGGGAAGCGCGCCTTCAGGCCGGGGATGCCGTCGATGTGGTCGCCATGGCGATGGGTCACGAGAATGTCGGTGAGCGTCCAGCCCTTCTCGTCGAGGGCGGCAAGGATTGGGGCTGCTTCGGGCGCGTCGATCGTCGCTGTGGCGCCGGTTTCGGGGTCGTGCACGAGAACGCCGAAATTGTCCGACAGGCAGATGAACTGGTGAAGTTGAGCAGCCATGATGGTCCTCTTGTGATGCGCGCGACGCTAGCGATCCCTCGAAAAGGGGTCAATCAGGGCAGCGCGTGCCGCGCTCTCCTGTCGATCGGACTGGAGAACGGGTTTTCGAGCCGCTCCGAACATGCCACATAGGGCAGATGGCGCTCGATGTCGTTGATCTCCGCACATTCTATTCGACGCCGCTCGGCCATGTCGCCCGGCGGCTTGTCTCGCAGGTCATGCGGGAGCGCTGGTCCAATTGTGTGGGCCTGTCGGTGATGGGCATTGGTTATGCGACGCCCTATCTCGGCCCCTTGCGTGAGGAAGCCGTGCGGGTGCTGGCCTTTATGCCGGCCGAGCAGGGGGTGGTGAACTGGCCCGCGCATGGCCTGTCGGCGTCGGCGCTTGTCGAGTCGACCATGATGCCACTGCCGGATTCCTGCATGGATCGCGTGCTCGTCGTCCATGCGCTCGAGACGCTCGAACATCCGCGCGATGTCCTGTCCGAGATCTGGCGCATCCTGACGCCCGGCGGGCGGATGATCGTCGTGGCGCCCAACCGTCGCGGGCTGTGGTCGCGTGTCGACACGACGCCGTTCGGGCAAGGACAGCCCTTTTCGAAGAGCCAGCTGCGGGAGCTGCTGCGCGAAACGCTGTTCTCGCCGGTCCATTGGGCCGAGGCGCTTTATGTGCCGCCCTTCGCGCGCCCCTATCTGCTGCGCGCGGCGCCGGTCTTCGAAGCCATAGGGGCGAGGCTCGGCCTGCCCGGCGCAGGCCTGCATCTGGTCGAGGCGACGAAGCAGCTCTACCGGCCGGTCCCGGCCCGGCGCTCGGTGCGGCGTCTGCCGCAGTTCGAGCCGGCGCTCCAGCCGAGCACCGTGCCGCCCCTGTCGCAGGCGCCCTAGCCAAGTTACTGCCTCGGCATCGGCAGCCCGAATGAATTGGCGAGGAACAGCCCGCCGTGCATCAGGCCGCCATCGTCGATGCCGTGGCCGATGCCCGCCGACAAATGCCACTGGCAGGGGATGCCCGCCTCGCCGAAGGCGGCGCTCGACATGAACATGGCTTCCACGGGAATCACATCGTCCTGGTCGCCATGCACGATGAGCAGGGGCGGGGCCTCCCCCTTGTCGTTGCGCGCCGTGGCCTCGGCCAGATGCTCGGGGCCCACGAGCACACCCGAAAAACCGAGAATCGCGGCGGGCGCGCGCTTTCTGCGCAGTCCCACATGCAGCGCCATCATGGTGCCCTGGCTGAATCCCACGAGCGCGAGGCGGCTGTCGTCCAGCCCGTAGCGAGCGAGTTCGGCGTCCAGAAAGCTGTCAAGAGCCGGGCGTGCGGTGGTGACACCGCGCCAACGTTCCTCGGGGTCGCGCGTCGTCAGCGGAAACCACTGTCGTCCCTGCGGGGACTGCAGGCAGCGGTCGGGCGCATGGGGCGAGACGAAAGCCGTGCCGGGCAGCCAGGGCTGCCATTGCCTGGCGATGTCGATGAGGTCGTTGCCGTCGGCCCCATAGCCATGCAGGAAGACGACAAGGTTCTTCGCCTGGCCGCCGCGGGGTTCGAGGCGAGGTCCGTCGAGGGTCGCTGGCATGGGATATGGCCTCCTGTGGCTCTCGCCGATCCGGTGCGACCGATCCCGCGTTTGGGGCGAAGCGTCAAGTGCTCTGCAAAGCTGAAACTTGGCTATGTGGCGCGCGATCTGGATGTTTTTTCCCGGCGGGACCTACGAAAGCGGCGGATGTTGATTTAGAAAGAGCAGTGTCTATGTCTGTCCAGTCGTCGAAACCTCGTATTCCATGGCGGGCGCCGCTCATGTCATCTGGTTCATCCGAGTTCGCGAAAGGCCAGGAACAGGTCGCGGACAGGTCCGTCTTGCAGCCGGTCTTCCGTTTCGCGCCCTCGCCGAACGGTTACCTCCACATCGGCCATGCCTATTCAGCATTGCGCAATTTCGAGATGGCGCGCGCCCATGACGGCCGTTTTCTCCTGCGCATCGAGGACATCGACACCGACCGGTGCCGCCCCGACTTCGAACAGGCCATTTATGAGGATCTCACCTGGCTGGGGATCACCTGGGAAAAGCCCGTCCTGCGCCAGTCCGAGCATTTCTCCGATTACGCCCGCACGGTGGAGCGCCTGCAGGACCAAGGGCTGCTCTATCCCTGCTTCTGTACCCGGCTCGATATTTCGCGCGTCGTGAGCGGTGTGCGCGACTGGCCTCGCGACCCCGACGGGGCGCCGATCTATCCGGGTACCTGCCGCCAACTCTCTCAGGAGGAACGCAACCGCCGCCTCGCGTCCGGCCAGCGTGCGGCGCTGCGCATCGACATGTCGCAGGCCATCTTCGAGGCCGGCATGCTGCTCGGGTGGTGCGAATATGGCGAGGGCGAGGAGCCGCGCGACGTGCGCGCCGAGCCGATGCTCTGGGGCGATACGGTGCTCGCGCGCAAGGATATTCCAACGAGCTATCACGTGTCGGTGGTGATCGACGACGCGCGGCAGGGCATCACGGATGTCGTGCGCGGCAAGGATCTGTTCAACGCCACCAGCCTGCATCGGCTTCTGCAGGCGCTGCTCGATCTGCCGGCGCCGCGCTACCATCATCACGACCTGCTGCGCGACGCTGCCGGCCAGAAACTCTCCAAGAGCACCCGCGCAAAGTCGATCCGCACCTTGCGGGCGGAAGGGGTAAAGCCGGAGGACGTGCGCCGCCGTCTGGGCTTCGATCCGGTCATCCACCGCTGACGGGGGATCAGGCTCCGTCGGCGCGCGTCAGTCTGTTGAGGCGCAGTGCGGCCAAGAGGGCGAGGGCGAGAAGACTCGTCGTGAAGGCGGTCACCGCGGGCCAGCCATCCCAGGCCCAGAACCAGCCGCCCGCCCAGCCTGCCACGCTCGAACCCATGTAATAGGCGAGCAGATAAAGCGAGGAGGCGTGGCCTCGCGCCCTGGTGGCGACGCGCCCGACCCAGCCGCTCGCCACCGAATGGCTGAAGAAGAAACCGATCGTGAGAACGATGATGCCGGCAATGATCGCGGTCAGGCCCGGCAGCAGGGTGAGGCCGATGCCTGCCATCGTGACGAGAATGCCGGCCGGCAGGACCATGTGACGGCCGAGACGATCGGCCAGCGCCCCGGCAGCCGACGAGGATGCAATCCCGAAGACATAGACGATGAAGATCAGGCCGAGTTCCGTCTGGTTGAGCTCGTAGGGCGGCGCCAGCAGACGAAAGCTGGCGTAATTGTAGACGGTGACGAAAGCGCCCATGGCCAGAAAGGCAATGGCGAAGAGAAGGGGCAGTGCGCCGTGGCGCAGGTGCCCGAGCCATGAGAGGATATGGTAGCTCGGATCGAAGCTCGTCCGGCGCACGAAATTGCGGGAGGGCGGCAGGAGAGCGAGGAAGCCGCCCGCCGCGACGAGGCAGGCCAGCCCCATGATTGCGAGCGCCGGGCGCCAGCCGAAAAACTCCGTCAGGACGCCGGTGCCGACGCGCCCCATCATGCCGCCGAAGGCCGTACCGCCCACATAAAGCCCCATGGCCAGACCGATGCCGCGTGGGTCAGTTTCTTCGGCGAGATAGGTCATGGCGACAGCCGGCACGCCGCCGAGCACGAAGCCCGTGAGGGCACGCAGGATGAGCAAGACGTGCCAGGATGGGGCGATAGCTGCGGCCATGGTGAGCGCCGCAGCGAGCGACATGGAAACGAACATGAGTCCGCGCCGGCCGAAGCCTTCCGAGACCACGGCGGCGCAGATGATGGCGAGTGCGAGAGAGGCCGTGGCCAGCGACAGCGGTAGTGAACTCGCGGCCGGACTGACTCCGAAATCGCCAGCGAAGACGGGCAGGAGCGGTTGCACGCAATAAAGCAGGGAGAAGGTCGAGAAGCCTGCCAGAAACAGCGCGAGACTTGCCCGGCGATAACCGGCGGTGCCACGCACCAGCCAGCGCGGTAGGGGGGTCTCGAGCATGAGATGAAGCCTTTCCGGGGTCAGATGTGGTGTCGGGCGTGCCCTCTGTCCACGTCCTAGGTGCCGATGCCCAGAACCCAGAGCCATAAGAACGTGCTCACCAGAGCCAGTGCCGTCGATACGGCGATGGCGCTCGAAGCGATCGCTTCCCCCGTCCGATAGCGGGCGGCGAAAAGATAGGCATTGATGCCGCTGGGCATGGCCGCGAACAGAACGGCGACGCCGGCCCAGACGGGTGGCATGACGAAGACATGGAACGCCAGCGCATAGACGATGGCCGGATGCACGACGAGTTTCAGCGCCGTGATCAAAGAGGTCTGGCCAAGGCCTGCCTTCACGCCGTGGTGCTGCAAAGCGAGACCCATGGCCACCAGCGCGCAGGGGACGGCTGCCCCTGCCAATCCATCCAGCACTATCTTGACCGGACCGCCCGGAGAGAGGCCGAAAGCACGGGCCAGCAGACCCGCGAACAACGACAGCAGGATCGGATGAAGAGCGAGGCGGCGCGCGATGAAGGTCCAGCGAGGACCCTTGCGGCCCTCGAACAACAGGGTCGCCGAGGTCATGGTGACAGGCAGGTGGACGGCGATCAGCAGGAACAGGGGCACCGCGCCCGCTTCGCCATAGGCTTTCAGGATCAGCGGAATCCCCACCAGGACGGTGTTGGCCTGGCCAGCTGAAAAACCTGCCACGACGCTTTCCGGATAGGACGCGCCGAACAAGACGCGTGAAACCAGCATTGCGACCGCCCAGACCACGGCTACGCCGAGGAAATAGGCAGCCCAATACCCCCAGGGCTGCGCGTCCGGCAAGACCGCGCCCATCATGGTGCGCAGGACCAGGGCAGGCGTCGCCAGTGTGAACACGAATTCGGCGAGGCCGTCACCGGCGCGCTTGTCGAGCAGGCCGAATTGCGCGGCGCCGTAGCCGAGCGCGATGAGCGCAAAGACCGGCAGGACGATGGACAGGAGGTCGCTCAACGAGAGCCGCTCATTGGTCCTGGCGAGCAGCGACGCGGGTTGCGTTGGGGGCCTTGGCGATCAGGCCATTGATGCGATCGCGCTCGCGTTTGAAGCTGACGACCATCTTGTTGTCGAGTTCGCGCGTCCGGGCGAGTTTGACGCGCATCGGATCGACGAAATGACCGTTGACCACCACCTCGTAATGCAGATGCGGGCCGGTCGCGAGGCCTGTCATGCCGAGAAAGCCGACGACCTGGCCCTGGCGGACGCGCAGGCCTTCCGTGATGCCGCGTGCGAAGCCGGACATGTGGTTGTAGGTCGTGACATAGCCGTTGGCATGCTGGATCTCGACACGATTACCGTAGCCCGATTCACGCGCGGCCTTGATGACGGTGCCGTTGCCGGCTGCGAAGATCGGCGTTCCGATGGGCGCGGCCCAATCGATGCCCGTGTGCATGCGCGTGTAGCGCAGGATCGGATGGCGGCGCATGCCGAAGCCCGATCTCTGCTCGCCCGACGCGATGGGCTTTCGTACGAGAAATTTGCGGGTCGAGCGACCGTTCTCGTCATAATAGTCGAGCGCGCCGTCGTCGGGGGTCTGGAAGCGATAGTAACGGAACGTCTCGTTGCGCGTGGTGATCGAGGCATAGAGCAGCTCGTTATGCGCGTCGGGATCGTCGTTCTCTTCGTAGAAGGCCTCGATATTGTCGCCTGGCGCGACGGGCCGCTGGAAATCGACGTCGTTGGCGAAGATTCGGACGAGGTCACCGATCAGGGGCTTGGGAATGTCCTGCTTGAGGGATGTCTCATAGAGGCTGTCGTAAAGGCGCATGCCGCCCTCGTCCTCGTCTTCCTCGTCATCTTCCGCAGGCTTGCGACGCACAGGCTTCGTCTTGTCCTCGGCGCGGGCCACCGCGACATAGCTGCCAGTATCGTTGGCAGCGACTGTCGATTCGAGTGTCTCGTCGGTGTAGATCGAGAGGCGGGCGACCTGCCCTATGCGGCCGGTTCCGTCGAGGTCGTCGAACAGGATCTTGAGCTTCTGGCCTTCGGTCACCGGGGCTTTGCCGCTGAGCCGACCCAGCGCCGCCGCGATGCGGGGGATCTGGTCGCGCAACACGCCTGCTCCGCGCAGGGCATCCTCGAGGCTTTCGCCGCGCCGCACGACGAAGAGACGCTCGTCGTTGACGCCCTGAGGCGAGGGGTTGGAGCGCGGCACCTGCGTCACGTTCTCGGCGACCATGCGCACTTCGATGGACGAGAAGGGCGCCATGATCGGGCTGCCCGAATTGGCGTAGCCGAGGCCGCCGGCCGGATCGAGGCTGGCGCGGCTCGTGCGCATGAGCAGCAATTGCGGGGGCAGGGCGAAGGATCGCTGGCCACTGGCAGCGGACGCGTTGCGCACGTGCTCCCGGATCTGAGCCTGGATTTCATCAAGGCTCAGGGCGGGACCTGCGTTGGGAACAGGAACGCCGACGAGATCGCGCGTCGTAAAGGCGACTTCGGCATCGTCCTGCAACTGGACTGGCTCGGGTGTCGGCTCGACCGCATTGCGCGCGTCCGAGAGGAGTCGCAGCGGATTGAACGTGGGCACGTCGTCCGAGAAGCCGGCGCTTGCCAGGAGGAGATTGGTCGAGACGCGCGTGAAGGCGCGAACGCGAACGACCTCCTTGTCCCCTACGCTGATGGTGGTCGGGGTGCGAAAGGTCTGCTTGCCTGCCACGATGTCGACGGGCTTGACGAGCCTGTCCCCCTTTCGGGGGTTGACGAGGTCTCCGGTCACGGCATCGCGGCGGGCGGGGCCGGCCGCGATCGGGGCTTCCGCGAAGTTGGGCTGGCGATCGAGCGCTGCATATATCGCGGCGCCGATGAGGCCGGTGCCTGCAAGGCCCGTCAGAATGGTGCCGGTCAGCCAGCGCAGCGAGACGCGTCGACGGTCGTCAGCCGTATGGCGACCGCCATCGGCCTCGATCGGCGCTTCCATGCCGAGATCCATGATCTCTGCATATCTCTCGCGTCGACGATCGATGTAAATGGGGCGAACCGCCATGTGCTTTCCGTGGTCCCGTTCGTTTCCAAGGGCCGCCGGATGGGCGAGCCCTCCCGACACGTCATTGCAGTGCAACTCATCATGCCCGCTGCGAAGCAGACTCGAACGCGAGGCGAAACCATGCCGCTCGTGCGATGCGGCGTCAATGAGCAGCTCACGCGAGTGCTCTCTGTCCGCAGGGGAAAGAGCGATGCGAAAATGGCCCAAATGGGGCGCTGGGGAATTCGGCGTGAGAACCCATGCTCAGGACGCCCCGCAACACAGGGGTGCTGCAAGACACATCTGCAACATCCGCTAGGGACTCTAGGCGAATGGGAGATTTCCGACGTTTTTAAAAATGTCGTGTTGACAGGCTGGGGTGGTGCCCTTAGAACCCACTTCACACCGGCGGCGGCGCCCACTACCTGGCCTGCCACCGACCTTCCAGACCTTGGATGAGCTGACGCTCCGGGCAACCGGGGTTTCGCTGT
>JAQGKD010000038.1 GCA_028290285.1 Hyphomicrobiales bacterium | reverse complement strand
CGAGTTCCGGCGCCACGACGTGACTGATGCCTTGCTCGGGATCGCCGAGATCGAACACGCGGATACCATTGCGACGGCTGCCCTCGCGCATCGCACGCACGAAAGCAGCACCTTCCGGATAGCTGTCATCCGTACGTCCCGGCATCACCGAAACGGAATGGTCCTGCATGGAAAATGTAAGATCCGGCCGCCGCACGCCACGTCCGGCTTTTTCAAGCTTCTCGAAGGCGTGCGGCGCATGCAGGTCGTGGAGAACATGCCTGTCGATATAGACGAGCTCGCGACCGTCCACCCGCTTGCCGACAAGATGCTGCTCCCAGATCTTGTCGAACAAAGTCCTGGGTGCGGCGATCGATCCGCTCATTTGGACGCACCCATCGTCTCGATGCTCGCTCGCAAAGTCGCGAGTGTTTCGGGGGGCACCTCAGACAGGGCGCGGAACACGCGCTTGCCATGCTCGACATTCACATAATCGAACGGCAATCCATTTCGTGCCGTGGATTCCTTGATGAATTCAGGATCGTTCATCGCATCCGCGAAGCCCTTGCGCAGAACAGCCAGCACCGGCTCCGGCGTTCCCGGAGGCGCCATCGCAACATGGGCGAGGTCGCTGAACTGCTGCACCGTCCAGTTGAAGGCGTCCCACAGAGGCCCAGACGGCAGCTTGCCATGAACCTCTTTGTAGAGGTCCTGGAACGCAGGCATATCGGTCACCTGCGCGCTTTTCTGATAATCGCCCTTCGCATCGGACGGCACGAGATAGCAGAGGCCCATGCCCTCTCCCGTGCTGATGAAGCTCTTGCTGCGCGTCCGGAACGTCGCAAGGCTTGTGTCATGCACGTTGACCTCACCGCGTTGCAGGGCAAGGAAAACGTCCGCGCCACCGCGATAACCCGTCACGACCTTGTGCGGTACGCCGAGCGTCTTCAGTGATAGATGCGCCAGGATGCCCGACAGATCCGTCGTCGCATAGGCGCCGATGACGACGTCTTTCGCCTTCATGATATCTGCAGGCTTCTTGGCACCGCCGGGAACCGAGTCGACACGCATGTAGTTGACGCGAATGTCACCCGTACCGCCGAGAAAATCGTACTGATCGTATCGCGCCCGCAGGCCCTGGTTGCCGAAGGCTTGCGCCAACGGATCCCATAGCGTGAAGATCATCGTCTGGCCGTCAGGCTTCGCCTTCTCGTACATGTAATTGAACGACAGCACGCCCCCGGCGCCCGGCATGTTCTGCACGATGATGTTCGGGTCACCGGGAATATGCTTGCGCAGGTAGGGCGTGAACATGCGCACGAGCGTGTCGGCCGATCCGCCGGGCGCTAGGCCGACGATGACGGTGATCGTCTTGCCCGCGTAATAATCCTCGGCCCGGGCGACACTTCCCCCAACAACCGCCCCGACGGCCATAAATCCACCCAGCAGCGCAGACATGAATTTCCGCATGACGCTCACTCCCCCCAGATCATTCAACGGCGCTGGCTTCTGCCAGCATCTTGTTCAAACTTCAAAGTCTCAGTCAGTCGTCCGCCTTGGCGGTATAGAGTCCCTCGCGCCTCTGCCATTCGCTGAACCCGAGGATATCCAGATATTCGCTCATGCTCGCAGCGGTTTTTCCTGCCTGACCGACATCACCCGTCGTCTTCAGTGTGCGCAGAAACCCCTGCATGCCAGGCAACGCTGCGAGCATCATGAAGACAGAGCAACTCAGCAGCCGATAGCCCAAGCGCTCCAGGGTCGCCACGTCGAGGCTCGGCACGCTGCCCGTCGGCGTCACGTTGTACAGCAACGGAATATCGATGCTGCGCGCGATCTCCTCAGCCTCTTCGAGGGTGCGCGGACCCTCGACGAAGATCGCGTCCGCACCCGCCTTCTGGTAGCGTTCCGCCCGCCGGATCGCCGACGCCAACCCTTCGACTGCGCGCGCATCCGTCCGCGCCACAATCACGAGATCGTCGTCGCGGCGCGCATCCAGCGCGGCCTTTATCTTCATTTCCATCTCGGCGGCGCGCACAACCTGCTTTCCGTCGAGCATGCCGCAACGCTTTGGCGTGACCTGATCCTCGAGCATGATCGCGGCCACGCCCGCGCGCTCGAACTCCATCACCGTGCGGCGCACATTGAGCGCATTGCCGTAGCCCGTATCCGCGTCGGCAAAGGTCGGCAACCCACTGGCCGCTGCAATCCGCCCGGCATTCTCGGCATTTTCCGTCAGCGTCATGACTCCGACATCAGGCATGCCCAGACGCGTGGCAGATGTCGCATTGCCAGAACTCATGACGGCTTCGAAGCCCTCGCGTGCCACGAGCCGCGCGGAGAACGCGTCGCCGATGGAGGGCATCATCGTGACCTGCTTCCGCGACATCAGAGCACGGAAACGGGTCGTGGGCTTCATCTCGTTTGGCATGAACGTAAGCTCACAGTTAGATCCCGGAAACGGTAACAGCAGCGACGAGTCCGTCAAGCGACTCAGGGCAGATACAAGCCGCCGTTGACGTGGATCGTCTGTCCCGTGATGTAGCGTCCATTCGGCCCGGCGAGATGCCGCACCATAGCAGCCACTTCTTCCGGGCGACCGCGTCGTCCCAGCAATGTCGCATGATGCTTGTGATGCTCGGGCTCGGCAGCCGAGCGCCCCGCCCGCGCCGTGTCGATCAATCCCGGCGCAATCAGATTGACGGTAATTCCGCGCGGCGCGAGATCTTGCGCGAGCGCCTTCGTCAAACCGTCGAGGCCGGCTTTCGATGCGATGACATGGGCGCGATTGCGTGCGCCTGTGTAAGCCGTCAGGCCGCCGATGTTGACGATGGCGCCGGCGTCGCTCTCGGAAAGCATCGACAGAGCCGCCTGCGACGACAGGAACGCGCCCTCGAGGTTGACGGCGAAAACCTCACGCCATTGTGCAAGTGTGATGTCCTGGAATTCAACTTCCGCCCGCAAGGCCGCATTGTTGACGAGAATGTCGAGCTTGCCGAATACCGCCTTCGTGCGAGCAACCATCTCGCGAACGGAGTCCTCGTTCGTAATGTCGGCCAGAATCACCTCGGCCCTGCCGCCGGCGTCCGCAATCAGCGCCGCCGTCTCGTCAAGGCCCGCGCGATCAGTGCGCGCGACGAGTACGACCGCTGCCCCTGCCGCCGCAAGATCGAGCGCGATGGCGCGCCCGATGTTGCGTGCGGCTCCGGTGACGAGCGCGACGCGCCCTGTCATTTCTTTCATACGCGTTTTCTCCCCGGAGCCTGCGCTCTAGACCGCCTGATAGACCATGGTGTCGGCGAGTGTCGCCGCGTTCTCGATGCGCTCGATGCGATGCACGGCATCGAGCAGCTTCGCCTGCGCTGCATCGTCGATCGCACCTTCCGCGCACATGCGGAACTTGCCTTCCAGATCCACGTCGCTGATCGGATTCAGGGGACCGCCGCGATAGCGCTCGTCCGCCCATTGCACCAGCGTACGACCGTCTTTGGTGTCGATTTCGATCCGCGAGCGGATGAGATCGTAGCCGCGCGCGTCGATCTCTGGATCGAGATGCACTTCCGTCCTGCGCTGCATGTCCTGCATGGCATCCGACGCCACGAAGCTGTCGCTGAACTCGTGATGGCTCGCCCGGCGGCAGAGCGCGATCATGCACAGCAGCGCGGGCATCGAGAACTTCGCTTGAAGATGGTTGATTGCGATCGGGTAGCGGATCGGCTCGATGATGTTCTTGCCCGCGTAGAAGCGGATGCGCTCGATCTGCTCGGGCTTCACGTCGTGCTGCGTGACGAGCGTCAGCATGGCATCCATCGATTGATGCGTCAGAATGCCCGACGGATAGGGTTTGATGCTCACGCCCGGATCGACGATCGTGTAGGTGCGCCCGAAACCCTGCGCGAATTTCTCTTCCGTCGCGCCCTCGCCCATGACGGAGAAGAAGCCCCACGGACCATCGAGCGCAGCCGGATCGGCCGTGAAACCGCGCGCCGCGAGCAGCGCCGCCGTCACGCCGTTTTCGGCAGCGCGCCCCACGTGAAGCGGCTTGGTCATCGTGCCGAAGTTGCAGCGGATGCCGGCTGCGAGACTGGCAGCGATCCCGAGCGCGTGGGCGAGCGTGTCACCCTTCAGTCCAAGCAGCTTCGCAGCCGCCGTCGCAGCGCCGAACGTTCCGACCGTGCCACTCGTATGATGGCCGCGACGGTAGTGCACCGGCTTCATCCATTCGGAAATCTTGCACTCGACCTCAAAGCCTGTCTGGAACGCGAGCATGAATTGTTCGCCGCTCACATTTCCGAGTTTCTGCGCCATGACGAGCGCGGCCGTCAGCGGCGGCACCGACGGATGGGTGAGAAGTCCATAGACATGAGCAGGATCGTGCGAGACCTGCGTATCGTCCCAATCATGCGCATGCCCGGCTGTGGCCAGAACACGAGCGGCCAAGGCGGCGGGAACACGCTTGCGCCCCGCTGCGATCACATACGCGTCTTCACGCCCCCCCGTCTCGACGGCATCCTGCGCGAGCATCTGCACGGAATGCTCGAGCCCGCCCGCCAGATAGAGGCCCAGCGTATCGACCATGCAGCGCTTGCCGATGCGCAACGCTTCGGCCGGCAGGTCGGAATATTGAACCGTCTCGATAAAGCGGATCGCATCCGCGGTGACTTCGTGCTTGGCGCTCATCGCGTAACCTTCTTTTCGTTCGTATCGGGTTGGGAGCCGCCCTCGGCGGACATCAGGCGCTCGCGCGCCCGCATGACGTGTTCGAAATGAGCGCTGTGTGCGCGCTCGGGATCGCGCGCAGCGATGGCCTCGGCCATCTCGCGATGTTCGCAGTTGGAGATCGCAAGGCCACCGCCCTGCACCAGGCTGCGGGCGCGAAACAGATGCAGCAGTTTGACGAGATCGCGATAATGGCTGGCAAGGATGGGATTGCCGCATTGATCGACGATGAACTCGTGAAATGCGAGATTCAGCGGATAGTACTTGTCGAAGTCCTTCGCCTTGGCCGCCTTCTCCATTGCAACGATCTGCTTGTTCAGCTCGGCGATTTGGTCTGCCGTCAGGCGCTGCGCGCAAAGGCGCCCTGCGAGCCCGAAGAGCGCCGCGCGCACCGCATAGATGTTGCAGGCTTCCTCGACCGAGAGACGGCGCACAAAGACGCCCCGGTTGGGAACGAGTTCAACGAGCCCCCCCGCTTCCAGCGCACGCAGCGCCTCGCGGATGGGTCCGCGACTCGTGCCGAATCGCAGCGCGAGCTGGTTCTCGTTGATGCGGTCTCCCGGTGCGATTTCACCGGCCATGATCCTGCGCTCCATCTCGGCCTCGAGCAGCAGCGCGAGGGAGCGGGATTTCAGCAGGGCGACGCTTTCAAGAACTGAGGACATAAGCTTGGGTGCCGGTGAAAGTGTCAACGATATCGCTCAGGCGCGTAGGCTTCTCAGCAGCTGCATGTCGCGAGCAATAAAGAGATCCTTCATGCCCGCCCGCGCAGCCTCGGCGGCATCGGCCGTCCAGCCCCCGTAAATCGCGTTGTCGACAAACTTTGTTTCGACCTCGGCGAGGCTCATCGGAGCGTGTGCGCCGCCGCGCATGTGGTCTTGCTGAAGCACGCGTGTTTCGCCGTTCTTCAGTGTGGCCGTGAGCCGGCCGATGAAATTGTCCGGATAGGGATCATCGGGGTTGATGACGTAGCTGATCTTGGCCGCGAGGTCCTGCGCCTGCTTATCGGCGATGCGCGCTTCGCTGAACTGGCTCAGACCTGCCTTGCCGTCGAGAAAGCCGATCGCCATGCAGAAGGGCGTGCTGAATTTTGCGGCATACGGTGTTTGCGGGCGGTGCTTCACGGCGAGCGGTTCCCACAGACGATGCACGGTCCCCTCGCCAACATCGCAGGTGATCTTCACGATGTCTTCTGCGCGAACGCCTTGCGCGGCGAGCGCGATGGCGCAATCGATGAAAGGTTGCGTCATGGTTCCGCAGGCAAATGGCTTGAACGCGATATCGTCGATCACCCAGCGCGTGCCGAGGTTGGCGAGCAGCGGCACGAAGTCCGGCTTACGCGTGGGCGCGAAAGCGTGGAAGAAACCGTGCGTCCCCTCGAACACCGTGCGCGGTCCCAGGAAGCCACCGCGCGCCATTAAGGCCGCGCGCAGGCCCGATTGCGCTGCCCAGCCGGCGTGCATGCGCTTGGTCCAGGTACCTTCCGCCAGATATTCGATGATGCCCGACGCCATGCTTCCGGCGATGCCGAGCGCCGAAACCGTCTGCTCTTTCGTGAGGCCGAGAGCGACGGAGACCGCGCCTGCCGCCGCCATCGTGCCGAAAACTGCCGTCGGATGAAAGCCGGCCTTGTGAATGGCCTTGGGTGTCACAAGGCTCAACCGGCAGAGTAGTTCCGCGCCATAGGCAGTGGCGAGCATCAGCCGGTCGCCGCCGAGACCTTCCATTTCGCAGATCGCCATGGCTGCGGGAACGACGACTGCGCCGGAATGAACGGGGCCGCCTTCGAACGTATCGTCGTAATCCTCGCCATGTGCGGCGGTGCCGTTGATCAGCGCTGCGCTGAAGGGATCGAAGCCACGCGCGTGTCCTATCGCAGTCGCCTCGCCCCGGCCGGAGGCTGCGATTGTCGCCTGCACGTAGGTTTCGTTGCGCGCGGCGATGCAAAGCCCTGCCACGTCGAGCGCAATGCGACGGCAGATCTCCACGGTGCCAGGCTCGAGCGCGCTGGCATCGGCGCTTGCGAGCCAGTCTGCGAGGATTTCAGCAATGGCTGGTGCGGAAGCTTGAGTCATGCGGGTGTCCCGGTAGGCTTGCCGGACGAACCGGCCGCGCGGAAGTGGCGGATGAGTGAGGTCACGATGAAGATTGCCGATAGCGCCAGCAGCACGGCTGAAATCGGATCGCGAACGAAGGTGGAGTAATCGCCGTCCGACAGCACCAGCGCACGGCGATAGTTAGACTCGACCATGAAGCCGAGCACGACGCCGAGCACCATCGGCAGCACGGGCATGCGAAAATATTTCATGCCATAGCCCACGACGCCGAAACCGAGCGCGATGCCGACATGGAACAGGCTGTTGCCGATCGCATAGACCCCCGACAGCACCAGCGCGTAAATGAAGGCCATGAGATAATGCTTAGGCCTGTTCACCAGCCAGACGCAGGGCCGCAGGATCGCATAACCGACGATCACGAGCGCGGCGAGCGACACGATCTTCCCGGCATAGAGCCCCATCACCACGTCATGATGCTTGGTGAAGAGCATCGGTCCCGGAATCATGCCGTGGATCAGAAATCCGCCGAGCAGCACGGCAGCCGAATTCGAGCCGGGGATGCCGAGCCCGAGCATCGGAATGAGAGCTGTGCAGGAAACCGCGCCATTGGCGCATTCGGGCGCGGCGATGCCTTCGGGCGAACCATGGCCGAATTCCTCAGGCTTCTTCGACCAGCGCTTCGCCTCGTTGTAGGACAGGAACGCGGCGATAGTGCCGCCCGCCCCCGGCGTTACGCCTTCGATAAAGCCGATGACGGCGCCAATAGCCTGCGACAACCGCAATCTCTTGCGCATGGGGCGATCGGGAATCTTGATGGACGCATCGGCGCTGTTGGTCTGGCGCCAGCCCGGCTGGCTGCTTTGCTCGAACAATTCGGTTATGGCGTAGATCCCGACCATCACGAGAATGGGCGGAATTCCCGACAGCAATTCCGGATCGTCGAAGGTAAAGCGATTGAGGCCCGTAACCGGGTCGGTACCCACCGTCGCAATCATCAGGCCGATCATGCCGGCCATCAGCCCCTTGAGCAGGGATTCGCCCGCCAGGGAGGCGATCACGCTGAGCCCCAGCAGGCCGAGCCCGACGTAGGATGTCGGCTGGAACGCCAGGGCCACTTGCGCCAGCGGCTGCGTGAGCGCCACCAGCAGGATCACCCCGAAGGTCGAGCCAAGCAGCGTCGAATAGAGCGAGATGCCGAGCGCCTCGCCGGCCCGGCCCTGCTCCTTCATCGCGTAGCCGTCGATCACCGTGGCAGCGGCCGAATTGGTTCCCGGCGTTCGAATGAGCACGGCGGGAATGGAGCCGCCATATTCGGCCCCGAGATAGGTGCTGGCGAGCAACACGACCGCCGTCGAAGGGTCCATGCCATAGGTGAAGGGCAGCAGCAGCGCCATGGTGATCGAGGGCGAAATACCCGGCAGCGCGCCGCCGAGAATGCCCCAGGCGATGCCCGCGAAGGCTGCGGGAATGATGGTGGGGGTGGCAAGCAGCGCGTTGAAGATATCGGCAATCTCGCTCATGCGCGCCGAGCCTCCCAGAGATCCGGCCAGATGCCGGCGGGCTGTCCGATGTGAAGCAGCATGACGAAGATGAGCCAGAGAAAGATCGCCCCCGCGAGGGCGATGAGCGCCAGCCGCCAGCCAATCGCGCCGCCCTGATAAGCAGCGGCAGCGCCGATCACGCTTGCGATGCAGAGCGGATATCCGAGAAAGGGAACGGCGACAATATAGATCACGCCGATCACACCCATGCCGATAGCACGGCGCATGGCGAACAGGTCACCGGATGCCTTCGAGGGTGTGAGCCCGGCAAAGACCGGCCGCAACCCGGCGCGCGCCATGAGGAGCAGCGACAGGAATCCGAGTATCAGTCCGTAAGCCTTCGGCAGACCGTCCGGCCCTACATCGTCGGCGAGAAGGCTGGTTTGAATACGGGACGCCATGGCGTAATAGCCAACCGCCAATGCGAGGCCGCAAGCGCCACAAATAAAATCGCGGTTCATATCTCTTGCCCCGGCCCTATTTGATGACGCCGGAGGTCTTCAGGAAGTCTTCCGTCTCCTGACCGAACTGCGCGATGAATTTCACGTACGCGTCGTGGGCCATATAGGCGGGCTGGAGGTTGTTCTCGAGATAGATGGCCTTGTACTTTGGATCGGCGAGCAGCTCCTGCACAGCGGATTCCCACGCAGCGACCACGGCAGGCGGCGTGTTCTTCGGGCCTGCAAGACCACGGAACTTGCGCACTGAAACGTCGACGCCCTGCTCGCGCGCCGTCGGCACGTCAGGCATATGGTCGAGCCGCTTGTCACCCATGATCGCCACGACACGCAGTTTTCCCGCATCGAGCTGCGGCCGAATTTCCTGCAACTCGCCGACACCGATATCGAGAGTGTGGTTGAGGACGTTGATCATCATGTCGCCGCCGCCTTCGAACGTGACGACCGACGCCTTCACGCCCGTCACCGCCTTCATCCGCTCCAGCACCTGCCGCTCCAGCGAGGCGGGATTGGCCGCGCCCCATTTGCCCCGGCTGGACTTCGCGCGCTCGATGACATCGCCCAGCGTCTTCAGCGGCCCGTCGCTGGCGGTGTAGATGACCTCCGGGTCGAAGAACACATTCACCAGCGGCTCGAGGTCCTTGTAGCTGGCCTCCGGCTTGCTGAGCAGCGACGTGTAGATGAAGGTCGGCGTCGTCGCGTAGAACATGCCGCCATCCGGCTTCGCCTTGGCTATGGTCGCCATGGCCTTCGCGCCCGATCCGCCCGAAATGTTCTCGACGGCGAAATTGACGCCCATGATGCGGGTGAGATGCGGCACGAGCTCGCGCAGGAAAACGTCGCTGCCGCCACCCGGGCTCGAGTGGGTCGCGAGGATGACCGTGTCCTTCGGATACTTGACGGGAACCTGGCCCAGGGCCGGCAAGGTCGCGAGAGCCAGGCCCGCGAGGGCACCAGCGGCCAGCCGCATTGTCTTGATGGACATCGTACTTCCTCCCGGAACCCTGCCGTTGTCCGGCATGGGGGACTGATCGTTTCGCCAGCCTGATCGCTCAGTGTCAATTGTTAACAGTTTACGATCCGCGTCAAGTCGGCTTGGGCCTGCCATCCCCTGCCCTCTCGCGCCGATCCTTTGGCCCGAGCGCGGAAACGCGTAAGGAGAGCGAAGGGAAACCACACCGAAGGACGGTTCATGCTCGGTCGGCTGCGGCAATACATGGGTTTGCAGATGTTGAAGGTGACCGTTCGCGTGGCGCTGGACACGTTCCCCCCGGACAAGCAGATGGAAAATGCAGGGCAGCTTTCCAAGGAGCTTCGCGACGCCGAACACGCAGAGGCCTCGATGAGGACGCCTGAACTCGACGCCTATCTGACGACGCGAATCCTGCACGCCTACAATGAGCGCCACAGAGCGATGCAGGAGCGCGGCGAATCCCGGAAGGACCCCGCCTGGAACCTCGCGCATATGCAGGAGACCTGGCTCGGCGCGCGCCTGGGCCTTCTGCAATCGCCGCAATCCGCCGACTTCTTCGAACGTGTCGACGCGCTGTTGCGCGACTTCATTGCCCAGGCTTCGAATGCTTCGGCGCGCGACTAATGGAATCTTCGCTTGTGCCCGCATCTCACCGCTGCGAACAATGTGCAGAATGGCAGGAGCATAGGATCAGCCCATGGCCCGGACCGCCTGGTTAGCAACACTCGGCAGCGCCCTGATCAGCGGCAACCTCAAAATACGCGCGTGCAAGAACACGCATTTGCGCCTGCGGCGCGGATGCGTGTCGGGCCCGGGACGGCTGATGGTCGGGTGTCAGTGGGCGTCAGGCTTTCACCGCCCCACGCACTTCGTGATTCAGCCCGGCGGCCGGTGTGTGCTCGATGGCGCTTTCAGCATTTTCGAAGCGGGTATCGTGTGGGTAAATTCAGGGGCCATGCTCTCGCTTGGCGATGGCTACATCAATTCCGGAGCAAATATTTCCGTCTTCAAATCGCTCTCCATTGGCGACGGGTCGGTCATCGGCGAAAATGTCTCCATCCGCGACGCCGACAATCATTCCCTCCAGGACCGCCCTGACGGGGCGCAGCCGATCGTGATCGGCAAGCATGTCTGGATCGGCATGAACGCAACGATTCTGAAGGGTGTCCACATCGGCGATGGCGCTGTGATCGGCGCGGGCGCCGTCGTCACGCGCGATGTTCCGGCGGGCTGGCTTGCCGTTGGAGTGCCGGCGAAGCCCATCCGGCCAGTGACGTGGTCCTGAAGACGAAGCCCGACTCCGCATCGGATGCAGCGGGTCGCATGGCCTGCCGCCTGACGAAATCCCATTGGCACCGCGTCAGGTGCTATCCACACTGGAGTGCCTCGGTGGCAGGACGTCGATGAGAGGACCGGGAAATTCCGCTTCCGCCATGGCCGCGAGCCGCTCCTCGTTGCGCCTGACGAGGCCGATGCCACCCAGAATCGCAACCGACGCCGCTCCCAGGATCATCACGCCGAGGTGACCTGAGAGCTTGTGAATTTCATGACCGAGGAGATAAGCGGCGGTGCCGAAGGCCGAGGCCCAGAGCAGGGCACCCGAAAGGTTGGCGGCGAAGAACGAGCCGCAGCCCATCTGATTGACCCCGGCGAGAAAGGCCGCGAGCGTCCGCAAGACCGCAACGAAGCGGCCGAAGAACACGACCGACGGCCCGTAATGCGCAAAGAGGTATCGACCAAGCTTCAGCTTGGACTCCGCAATGCCGATGCGCGGGCCGTATCGCAAGAGAAGCGGCAAGCCGAACTTGCGGCCGATCAGATAACCCAAATTATCGCCAAGCACCGCTCCCGTTACAGCGGCAGCGATCACGCCGAATATATCGAGTTCATGCGTCGTGCCCGCGAAAAGGGCCGCCGAGATCAGCGCCGTCTCGCCCGGAAGAGGAACGCCCATGCTCTCCAGCAAAATGACCAGAGCCACCCCGAAATATCCGTATGACGTGACGAGGTGCTCAACGATGGCGATCATCGGTTTTCCTGACGGATCGTGAAACGCGAACCGGCCCAGCTCGTTATTCCGGGCAAAGCCAAAGGAGAATGGCTCATGTCGAAGCTCACCACCAGCCAACGGGACAAACTGCCCGCGGACAAATTCGCGCTGCCGGGGCACAAATATCCCATCGAGGACGCAGCCCACGCGCGCAACGCCAAGGCACGCGCTGCCCAGCAAGCCAAAGCGGGGCGGCTCTCTCCCACCGATCTCAAGAAGGTTGACGAAAAGGCCGACCGCGTCCTCAAGAAGAGCTAGCGGCTGCCCACCCCATCGGTGCCCCCGGCTTGCAAACGCCGCTCAGCCGGAGCAAATTGCGCGCTTACGGTATCGCGGAATGCCGGATCGAGCAGGGTTCAACACCTGCCGGCGGGGGAGAGACATGAAATTTGCACGGATGATGCTCGTGGTGACGCTGGCGTCCACGCTGGTGAGCGCGGCCCGCGCCGATGTCGCCGATTTTTATCGTGGCAAGACCGTCAACATTGTCGTGGGCTACGGGCCGGGCGGCGGCTACGACCTGTTCGCACGCCTCCTCGCGCGTTTCATGGGCGCGCATATCCCCGGCAACCCGTCCGTGGTCGTGCAGAACATGCCCGGCGCAGCGAGCCTGCGGGCCACCAATTACATATCAACGACCGCGCCCAAGGACGGCACCTTCGTCGCCGCCTTCGACCGCAACATGCCGCTCATAGCTTTCATTGGCGGCAGCCCGAATGTGCAGTTCGATCCGCTCAAGCTCACGTGGCTCGGGACGCTCTCGGATTCCCGTGACGATGCCTTCGTCATCTGGATTCGCAAGCGGCCCGATATCGCCAGCATCGAAGATCTGCGCCGCCCCGGCGGGCCCACGCTGACCGTGGGCGTCACCGGAGTCGGCGCAACCGACAACGATGTCGCCGTGCTGCTGAAGGAAGTGCTCGGGCTGCGGCTGAAGATCGTTCCAGGCTATCAGGACTCCAACGCCGTCGGACTCGCGGTCGAGAATGGCGAGGTCGATGGGCAGCTGATCAATTACGTGACCGCCAAGATCGCCAAGCCGGCGTGGGTCGATCCCAAGGGCAAGATGCAGATCCTCCTGCAATTCGCCCGCAAGACGCGCCTTCCCGAAATCCCGGACGCGCCGACCGCGCGTGAACTCGCCCGTGACGACCTATCTCGCAAGCTGATCGAAATGGCGGAACTGCCTTACGTGGTGTCGCGCCCCTATGCAGCACCTCCCGGCATTCCAGCAGATCGCGCCGCCGCCCTGCAAACAGCCTTTGCCGAGGCGGTGAAAGACCCCGACTTCGTGGCCGAAGCCAAGCGCATGAACCTCGATCTCACGCCCCTCGACGCAAAGGCAACATTCGCGGCCGTTCAGTCCTTGGGCGCGGAACCCGCAGACCTGCGGGAGAAGCTGCGCGTCATCCTGTATGGTGCGCCCAAGCCCTGAGACCTCGCAGCAAGAATCAAAATCAAGAAAAGGAATGAAGATGCGGCTCGGTATCTGGACACCGGCTCCCCAGTCCATTCGTCCCGACCCCAAGGTCAGACCGGCGCTGGCAGCCCTGACGCAGCATGGCGGCGGTGTGGATGCGAACTATCTCTACGCGGTGGAAGTGCTGCAACGGGCGGAGGCGCTAGGCTTCGACATTACGCTCATCGCGCAAAGATGGCTTGGGCCCGATCTCGACTCCTGGATCCTTGCAACCGCGCTGGCGACGCAGACGAAAACCATGGAGATCATGGCCGCCGTTCATCCGGGCATCATGGATCCGCGCATCGCCGCCAAGATGGGCGCCTCCATCGATCGCATCAGCGGCGGCCGTTTCTGCGTCAATATCGTCAACGGCACGCGCCCGCACGAACACGAGATGTACGGCGAATGGATCGACACGTCCGAGGCGCGCTACCATCGCATGCATGAGTTCATCCATGTCATGAAGGGCCTCTGGACGCAGGATGACTTCACGTTTCACGGCAAGTTCTACCAGATCGAGCATGGGTCCATGCCGACGCGTTCGGTGCGCGCACCCTACCCGCCCATATATGCCGCGAGCCGTGTCGACGAGGGCATGAACGTCGTGTCGCAGGAATGCGATACATGGTTCGTCAACTACGACAAGGAACGGCGGAACTACGCGCAGAGCCTGAAGCGGATCGAACACGAGGTCTCCCTGATGGAGGAACGCGTGAAGTCGCTCGGCAAGAAGATGAACTACGGCATCAACGCCATCGTCATAATCGGCGACACGGACGAAGAAGCCGAAGCCGGGGCCGACGAGCATGTTCGCGTGGTCCAATCGGACCCGTTCATAACCGTTGGAACCTCGGGCGTCGGCGCCGCGCTGATCGGAACGCCCAAGACCATCGTCGAGCGCATGCGCCGTTACGAGTCGATGGGCATCGGCCTCTTCATGTTGCACTTCTACCCGATGCGCGAGGGGCTCGAGGAATTCGCCGAGAAGATCTTGCCCGAACTTCGACGCGGCTAGGCTTCATTGATCCTGCTTCAGTTCTTCCTGATGCCCGGCGTAATCACGAGCGAGGCCCCTGCCGCCTCGCCCGCCTCATAGGCGGTCGGCGAGACCATGCGCGAGGGGCGGCGCGCCGTCCGAAGCTTGAGATTCAACTTTTGGAGTTCCGCGTCGACGACCGCAGCCTTCAGGACGACAAGCCCGCGCCCGGTTCTGTTGTTGGCCTGATCGCGCCCCGCCTTCATCGCCGTCAGCTTGTCGGCAATCGAGGCGACCATGCCGAGCGTGAATGAGGCGTTGGCCACATGCCGATCCTGATGGCGGAATCGCTGATAGGCAGCAGAGGTCTTGAAGCGACCCAGTTCCGACCTGACCGCCGCATCGACCACCTCGGTCAGGTAATGCGCGACTTCCACATCCGAGCGCAGGCCAAAAAAGACGTAGCGGGCCTCGCCCTCAGCGTTCTTCTCGCGCCAGACCCGGCAATCGCAGAAGTTCGCGATGGCGCCGATGCAATCGTCGAGAGGGATGCGCTTCTTGCGCCGCGTCTCGTAGGCGCGCTGCTCGCACGGCGCCTCGCGAATTTCGACGTCGGTGAGCGACAGGTCGTAGCGGTCGAGCAGCTCGGCCACTTTGGCAGCCGCCAGCAGGGCCTCGGCTTCCGTGCAGCCATTGTCGATCGTCTTGGCGCGCAAGCCCTGGATGCGCCCCTTGAGCTTGTCGAGTTCGGCGAGATTGGCGTGGTTATTCACGAGTGAGCACCGGCAGGCAATTGGGGACGCCGTGAGTTAGAACGGATCGGCCAGCTCCGTCCACCTCTCAGAGGTCCGTCCGGCGCTCTATTTCATCAGGTTGCCGAGAAGCGCTCGGGCGCGATCGAGCACCTCGGGCGGCGTGTTGACGATGGAATCCGCCACCTGCTGCGCTTCTTCCCCGCTCGTCGCGCTGATGTCGATCTTCGATCGCTCCGCGTCGACGAGAAACTCGGGATCCTTTACGACAGCATCGAACGCACGCCGCAACGCCTCCAGTCTGTCGGGCGGAACACCCGGTGTCGTCACCAGCGAGCGGGCGATAGCCGTATCCGCCGACAGGAAGGTCATCACCTTGCGGTCCGCCTCCGTCGTGACGAGCTCGATCAGCAGCGGAACATCCGGCAGGTCGGGCGCACGCTTCAATCCTACCTGCATCAGGATGTTGATCTTGTGGTCGGCCAGCCACTCTGGCTGGTTTGCCTTCCAGGACGCCCACGAATAGGAGGCGCGGCCATCGACCTCGCCGCGCTCCATCGCGAGATTCACTTCATTGCCGCCGGGGTATCCGGTCACGATCTTGAGCTTCGTGCCGACGAGGCTGTTCATGATCTCGCCATACAGGACACCCGCCGTGCCCATCGGAGCCCCCACGATGACCGAGCGGTTCTTCGCGTCCTCCACGCTTTTCACGCGGCTCGTGTACCAGGTCGCCATCACATTGGGCGAACTCGTCGTGTTGCCGATCCAGGCGAAAGTCCGCGTGTCGAACTCGATACCTTTGAGGCCCATTGCCTGGCCGGACATCATGTTCGACATGATCATGTGCAGCGTCGTCCCATCGCGGGGTGCAATCGCTGCTAGATAATTAGCCGCCTGAATGCCGCCCGCGCCGGGCATGTTGCGCGGCACGATGGTCGGTTGCCCCGGAATGTAGCGGCCGAGATAACGCGCCAGAAGTCGCCCGCGAAAATCGTAATCGTTTCCGGCCGAGGTCCCGATGAGCAGGCTGATGGTCTTCCCGCGATAAAAATCGGCGACCGAATCTGCCGCCTTGGCGGAGACCGGCCACGCATTCAGCGCAAAGACCAGAAGCGCCATACACGAGGCACGGCCGATCGCGGACCTGCCCTGCCCCCAGATTTTTCCGTCCCCAATGCTCGGACCTGTCTTTTTCAAAGCCGTGCTCCGCAGTCTTTGATGCAGCGTTAAGCACAGCCTAGATCAAAAACCGGGTCCGGGCAAAAGACTCATTCACTGACTGGCGGGCCGTTTCGCCCGAGGAGACCTCTGCACTTTCGCAACCTTCTGAGCCTCAGGGGCAGTTGCTACGGGCGCAGGCGGACGGGCAACCTTTTTACTGGCCTTGGCGACGGGCCGCTTCACGGGGGTCGAGGCCCTGGCGGGCGGGACACCGTCCACCTGACCAGCGAGCAGGGTCTCGATTTTGGCAAGCTCGGCCCGCACCGCCTCGAGATCGGCCAGCATCAAGGCGCGACGCTCAGCCATGCGCTCAAAAAACCCGAGCACAAGCGAGGGGCTGACGCTTTGGCGCGCATGCCGCTTTTCCTCGAACCTGTCCAGACGCTCTTTTTCCTTGGTCAGGAACGTCTCGATCCGAACAAGGTCTTTTCGGGTTTTCTTCGGCTTCTTCATCGGGCTCTCGCTTTCGTGGCATGTTCGTTGATGCTTAGCGGCCCTCTTTGTCACAATCAATTTTCAGGCCACACCATCAGGAGAGAGCCCCCGAAGCGTTTGCTCCGGGGCTTGCGTTCTGTGCCTGTGTGCCGCTTGGAGGCGCTACCGGACGGGTCGCGCGACACCCTCGAATTGCACGCGATACCCGGAGCGGACGTTCGGCCAATAATCCCAGATCGCGAAATGCTGCGTGCAGCGATTGTCCCAGAACGCCACTGAATTCTCACGCCAGCGGAAACGCATCTGCCAATGCGGCTTTGCGATATGGGCGAACAGGAATTCGAGGATCGCGTCGCTCTCGTCGCGCGGAATGCCAAGGATGCGAGTCGTGAACCCGCAATTGACGAACAGCAATTTGCGGCCGGTTTCGGGATGCGTCACGACAATCGGATGCTCGGCGGTCGGATAGACCGTGGTGCTCTTGTCGAAGAGCTTGGCCCCGTCATGCAGCGCCGACAGCGGCTCGAGGAAAGCCTTCATCTGCGGCGAGAGCGCATCATAGGCGGCATAGGCGCTGGCGAAGAGCGTATCGCCGCCGCCATCGGGGGGCAGGACCTTCTGGATGAGGATCGAGCCCGTCGGCGGGATTTCCGCGCAGCTCTGGTCCGAATGCCAGACTTCGCCGGAAATGCGCTTGGACTTTTCGTCGAAATGCTGGAGGCGGATCGCCGGGAAACCTTCGGCGGGCTTGGAGGCCGTGCCCGCGCCGCCGACATGGATGTGCACGTGGCCGAAATAGCCGGCAAGGCGCATCTGGTCTTCGAAGCTGATCGGCTGCTCGCGAAAGAAGATGACGCCATATTTCAGAAAGGCCGCGTGGACATCGCTTCTCTGCTTGTCGCTCAGCGGCTTCGTCAGATCGATATTGCCGATCTCGGCGCCGACATGGGGCGACGACGGTGTGATCGTAATCTGGTCTGAGCTCACGGTAGGGTCTCCTCTTGTATTTCGGACGCTGACCGCGCCTGGAAGCTTGTTCGATGGTCTAGCAAATTCGCCGAGGGAGCGCGAGGCGTGGCCTGCTCCCCTGGGCCTCAATCGTCTATGGCGAGTTCCGACCAGATCGTCTGGACCAGCGTTCCAAAGCGGGGATCGCCGCGAAGGCTGCGTGGATCGCGCGGCCGCTCGAACATGACGTCGTGACTGGCGACAATGCGCCCCGGGCGCGCGCCCATGACGATGACGCGATCGGCCAGCGCCACAGCTTCCTCGATGTCGTGGGTAACGAAGACAATGCTGCGGCGGCTCGCCTCCCAGATGCGCAGAAGCTCGCGCCCCATGATGATCTTGGTCTGGTAATCGAGCGCGCCGAAAGGTTCGTCCATCAGGTAGATGTCAGGCTCATAGGCCAGCAGGCGCGCCAACGACACGCGCTGCCGCATGCCGCCCGAGAGCGCCGACGGGTAATGGTTCTCGTATCCCTGCAGGCGCACCAGCGAGATCAGCGAGGCGATGCGCTCGGCGTGCTTTTCCTTGGGCAGGCCGGAGAGCTCGCAACCGACCGAGATGTTGCTGTTGACGGTGGCCCAGGGCAGCAACGTGTCGCGCTGGAACATGAAGCCGATTTTGGGGTCGCGTCCGCCAGGACCGTGTGCGACTTCGACCGTGCCCGAACGCGCCGGCTGCAAGCCTGCGACGACCTTCAGCAGCGTAGACTTGCCGCAACCGCTCGGGCCCACGATGGCGACGAATTCTCCGTCGGCAATCTGCAACGACACGTCGCCGATGGCGGCGGGGATATCGTCATTAAAGACGACGCTCAAGTGTTCGATCGAGAGTTTGGGCTGGGCTGGCGGCATTTCGAACCTTGTCATGTCGGACCTGGTCATGCGCGCCACCGTGTCAGTCGATTTGAAACAAGCGCAACGATATTGTTGGCGACCATCGCGATGGCGATGAGGATGATGATGCCGGTGAAGACGCCCGTCGTGTCGAGCTGGCCCGCGGAACGCTCGATATACCAGCCGAGGCCGCGGCTGGAGCCGATCAATTCACCAACCAGCGCGCCGATGAGCGCGAGGCCGACGCTGATGCGGAACGAGGCCATGATCCACGTGAGAATGGCCGGCAGCATGACGCGGCGGACGATGTAGCGATTGCTCGCCCCCATGGTGCGCATGAGGTCGATCGGATCGCGATCCAGCGCGCGCACGCCTTCCAGCACGTTCAGCACGAAGACGAAGACCACCATCGAGAAGGACATCATGACCTTCGCGGGCAGGCCGATGCCGAACCACAGGATGAACAGCGGCGCCAGCGCCACGCGCGGCAGGCTGTAGAGACCCATGAACAGCGGTTCGGTGATGCGCGCCGCCCGCGTGTAGCGCGCCATGAGCAGGCCCAACGACACGCCCACGACCGAGCCCAGCGCCAGGCCGAGCCCGGCTTCCGTCAACGTCGCAGACATGTGCCAGGTCAAGTCCCCACGCTTGGCGAGATAGACCAGCCGCTCGGCGATGAGGCTCGGACGACTCGACCAGAAGGGATCGAACACGTAAGCGCCAAGCACCTCCCAGACGAGCAGGGCGATGGCCAGAAACAACGTCTGATGGAAGAACAGGCTTTTGAACAGGCTGCTGGCCGACCAACGGGTGGACGTCACCCGCTTCGTAGCCGTGAACGCGTCGAGCATGAGTTACAAACTCCGGAAGAATGTCACGGCTTCAAGCATGTCACAGCTTGGGCAGCAGCGCGGGCGCAGAGATCTGCTCGTAGGGCGCCGGCACGAGAGCCGGATCGCTGACTTTGAGCATGCGCTGCATCAGCGCGTAACCCTTGGGGTCCATGCGGCCATTGGCCGAGAGGAGATGGGGCGCTTCATCGGCCAGAACCACCCTCAGCTTCGGATCGAGCGCCGGATACATGTCGGCCAGCGCGGCTTCCACCGCCGGGCGATTGGTGCGCACCAGCCCCTCGGCCTTGACGACCGCACGCGCCAAAGCGCGCGCCGTCGCCTCATTGGCATTGGTCCACTTTTCGAGGACCAGCAGGCCGAGCGCCGGATATTGAAGATTGCGGTAATCCTGGATCAGCTTGAACTTGCCGGGATCGCCGAGCGCCGCCTGCACATCGGGCGTCGTCAGCATGCCCGCCGCCACGGAGCCCGTTTCGATCGCGGCGCGCATCGGGCCGCCAGTGCCCACGCCCGTAATCTCGACATCGCGGTCGGCATTCATGCCGGCCTCCTCGAGGAAATAACGCAGCGTGTTGTCGGTCAGGCTGCCGGCGGCGGTGATGCCGATCTTCTTGCCCGAGAGATCCTTGAGAGTCTTGGCGGGCGAGGACGCCAGCGCCACGAGGCCGTAACCATGGAATTCAGTCAACGCGACGAGCACAAGGCCCCCCTGCCCGCGACCGCGAAGCCGCACGGCGTGGTCGGCGGCGCAAATGCAGGCTTCGACGCTACCCGACGCCAGCGCCTGGACGGCCGGCCCGCCGCCGCGGAAATCCACGATCTCGATCTTGAGGTTTTCGGCGGCAAAGAAACCCTCGCGCTGGGCCAGCACGATGGGAAGCGAACCGATGGAATTCTGGGCAGAGGCGAGACGCACCACCGTTTGAGCGGATGCAAAGTCCGTGGAGCCAGCGAGGAGGGTCAGCCCGAGTAGGCAGCGACGTAGCCAAATCTTGCTCATTCCCGTTCAACCTCTTTTTCCATATGCGTCGGCGCTTGAGTGCTGACCGCGAGTGACAAACTGGCTATGCGATGGACCTGGACCTTCAGCTAAACCTGCTCGACCGGTATGCAAAAATCCAGCCAGAAAACACGCTCCGAGAAAATATCGCAACGCACCTGACATTCGGCGTCACGAGTGCTCGACGCAATTCAGGGGAATCTCCGTCGTGGCCTTCAGTTCTTCGATCGCGAACATGGACGTGACATCGGTGAGCTCGATGCGCGCGATGATCTTTTTATAAAGCGCATCGTAGCTTTTCAGATCGGAAACATGGGCCTTGAGCAGATAATCGATCTGACCGCTCATGCGATAGAAGTCCACGATTTCCGGGATGCTGTTGACTACCGATGCAAATTTCTCCAGCCAGTCCGCATTATGTTGATTGGTGCGGATCGCGATGAAAACAGTCACGCCGACGTTCAGCAAATCACGATTGAGAATCGCAACGCGCTTGCGGATAGCGCCCGACTGATCAAGCTTCTGCACACGCCGCCACGTGGCCGTTGGCGACAGCCCCACCTTGCCCGCCAGATCCTCAAGCGACTGCGATGCGTCGGACTGCAATTCCTTCAGAACCTTCACATCGAACGCATCGAGTTTCGGCTTCGTTTCGGCTTTCACAGGCGCCCCCTTTGCCCTCTGCCGCAGCTTGAACGACAGTCTAAAACGACACAAAATTTCGCAACGCACAATAGACAGGAAATTTTTCTAAAGAATGGCTCAAGAACAGAATTATTTACCCCATTCGGGTCCGTTTGACTAAACGTTGCAAAAAAATTCCGCCGGTTTCGCAATAATTTGCGAGCGTCACCGGAACAGGGCGCAATGGTCATCCTTCAAGATGCGGATCACACGGAATTATTCGCTCACCTGAGCGCCACATCGCTGGCGTCGGGAGCGGAATACCTGAAGGCGGGGCGCGAGGCGCTTGTTCGCCTGCTGGCGGATCCGAGCTTCCTCGACGGCGTGAAGCTGGAGCGCATTCCGGGCGCCTACACCCGAAATCTCGTCTTCGGCGACGAGCGCATCGCCGTTTACGCGATCGTCTGGTCGGCGGGCTCGCAGACCTCGATCCACGACCATCATTGCTCGTGCTGCTTCGCCATTCTGTCCGGCGCGCTGCAGGAATCCTGGTATGAACCTGTCGACAAGACCCATGGCGTCGCCTCAAAAACCTTCACGCGCGCTGCCGGGGAGATCGCCTGCATGCTTCCCACCGGGCCCAATCTCCACAAGATGCTGAACGCCAGCGATCAAGAGGCGATCTCCATCCATATCTACGGATATGACCACCGGACCCGCGCATCGTCGATCGACTGCGAATATCTCGCGTTGGAAGAGCGCTAGGTCGCGCGGACGCTTTATGAAATCCGGAAGTGGGGCTAGAGAGAGGCTCAAATCCCGGCTCTCGCCCCGGCTACCGGCCCAGCTCTTGAAAAGATGACAGTCGACATGAGTATCTCCGCAGAGGGTGCAGACACGTCAGGCCAGTGGGATTTCTGGATCGACAGGGGCGGCACCTTCACCGACGTCATTGCCCGCAAGCCGGACGGGACGCTGGCGAGCCGCAAGCTCCTGTCGGAAAACCCCCAGGCCTATGCGGACGCGGCCGTGCAGGGCATTCGCGACCACATGGGGCTGGCGCCTAGCCAGAAGATCCCCTCCGCCCGCATCGCCGCCATCAAGATGGGGACCACGGTCGCCACTAACGCGCTGCTGGAGCGCAAGGGCGAGCGCACGCTCTTCGTCACCACGCGCGGCTTCGCCGACGCCTTGCGCATCGGCTACCAGACCCGCGCCGACATTTTCGCCCTCGACATCAAGAAACCCGATCAGCTCTATGAAAGCGTGGTCGAGGTGGCCGAGCGCGTGCGGGCCGACGGCGCCGTGGAACTGGCGCCCGATCTCGTGTCTGTGCGCCGCGATCTGCAGGCCGTCCATGCATCGGGGATCGAAGCCTGCGCCATCGCCTTCATGCATGCCTATCGCTACCCCGCCCACGAGCAGGCTGTGGCGCGCATCGCGCGGGAAGT
>JAQGKD010000140.1 GCA_028290285.1 Hyphomicrobiales bacterium | reverse complement strand
GCACCCCTCCCACCCCGACGTGCTCATGTCCCGGCTGCTGCGCGGGGTCGTTGCAGAGACGAGAGTGCTTGCGGCCTCCTCGACTGCGACTGCGGCCGACTCGCCGCGCTGGTGTGCCACCTGCGAGAGCTACGGCGACCACCACACGGATCGGCATGGCGCATGACCAGAAACGTCGCCCACTGCCGTGGGTGCGCCGCTGACCGGAAGGCGGACAAGACCGCATGAGCACACTCGAATGCGAGGACTGCGGGCTCGCTGCCTGCGATCTGCCCGACGGTATTGATCCAGAGTTCATCTTTGAGCGCGGTGACGACGGGGCCATGCGGTGCCAGGGCTGCGACCTCCGGCGATGACCACCGACCAGCAGCAGGCGGCCACGAACGCGAAGGCCGAACGCAACCTCGCCGCCAAACTCGCAGTCGCCGGATGGCACGGCGACCCCCACACCGCCGCAGCCGCCATCGCACGCGAGTTGCACGCCGACGGATGGCGGGCGCTCGAAAAGCCGGTGGCGGCACGAGGGCCGGGAGCGACGCGGGCAGCGATCGACGACGCGGTCAAGGCCGCACGGGAAGCCGTCGAGGCGGCACGGGAGAAGCGCAAGGGGCCGGCGGAGGTGGAGGGATGAGCGTTCTCTATCCCTCAGACTGGCGCCCAGTAGCCGGCGCACGTGGTGTGGCTGGCGGGCGCAACCCTCGGTCGGATGCGGTCCTCCTCCTGCTCACGGTGACCAACGGAGTAAGCGAAAGCGGCAAAAAGTTCCCCGTCGGCGTCTACCCCTCCAGGGGGGGCCGCGGGACCGTCGCGCAGTGGGACGCGTTCACGTCCGGATGCGACGCGCGGGCGCTGCTCGTACTCGCCTTGGGCGGAAAACCCGACCCGGCGCTGGGGCTAAGCGCGGAAAAGCTGCCGCACCGCCAGTGGCTGCCAGCACTCCCGGACGAACTCACCGAGAGTAAGCCGGAGCAGTTGGAACTGTTCGAGGTGGCAGCCGCATGACCGCCCTCTGCTTCCCCATCACCTCCGCCGCCGACGACCTGTGGCACTCGGACGTCGCCGCCGACCGGGAGCTCGCCGCGCGCATCTGCGGGTTCTGTGACGCCCGCCTGACCTGCCTCGCCGGCGCTGTCGCCCGCGGGGAAACGTTCGGCTGCTGGGGCGGCGTGGACATGGAGCAGCGGGAGGCGGACCGGTTGACGGCGCAGATGGCCGCCGGGTTCCTCGAGGTGCGCGCCGAGGTGCATGGGCGGCGGTCGCTGTACGTGTCGGGTTGCAGGTGTGCCCCGTGTACGGCGGAGAACGCGCGGACGAAAGCGGAGTACGAGCAGCGCCGGGCCGTTGTCACCGGGGCGCCGACGATGGATCAGCAGATGGACCTTCTGGAAGGGATCGGCGCATGAGCGAGAAGACAGCAGTCGGCGGACCGTGGACGCGCCACGGTCACCTCATCCCAGGCGTCACCGTCGCGGGCTCGGGGCGTCCGCCTGTGGCGCGATGTGGCGGTCGTCGAATGTGTCACGCGTGCGCCCTCGATGCCGCACGCGTGTCCCCCCGTCCTCCGGCTCCCGCCCTCCCCGCCGACGTGATCGAGGCCGTGGCGCGGGAGCTGGCGAACCATCAGGGCTTGCGTGGGCCGATGGACGACGAGCGCCCCGACGTGTGGCAGAACCGCTGCGACTGCGGCTGGGACGACGGCGACGAGCGGCCCGGATGGCGTGACCGGTACCGCCTGCACGTCGCCGCCGCTGCGATCGCCGCGATGCCCCCGACCCCGGCGGAGGCACGCCACGACACGGAGGCAAGGCGATGAAGCTCTACACGATCACGATCACGGCGCACATCGACGACCCGGACACCCTCGACGTACACCTCGATGCCGATGTGGAGGTTTCGGCCCCGTCGCTTCAGACGCTCGCGCTCAAACTCATCCCCGCGCATTTGCGGAAGGTCGCCGCCGACACAGAGCGGCAGGCCGTCCGATGACCGCCCCGGAGCCGCTGGCCTGGCTGGACGCCCTCGCCGACACCCACAGCAAGGCGACCGAGGGACCGTGGGAGCACATCGTCGACGACCACGGGCGCAAGGGAATCGAGCACTCGCTGTGGTCCGAGAGCGCCGACGGCTACGTCGCCGAGCAGCTGGTTTCTCACTATGCGGCCGCCGACGCCGCCGCGATCGTGGCCGAGCACAACGCCCTGCCGGAGCTGCTGCGGCTGGCCCGGGAGCGGTACGCCCTGGAAGCCGCCGTGCTCGCGCTGGCCGAGGAGTTGGACGACAAGCGCACCCCTCGCAGCTTCCATTCCGCCGGCACCTTCTCCGACGGGACCAGCCGGGCGTACGGGAACGCCGCTGCCGACATCCGCTCCACGGTCACCGCCGCACTGGCCGGGCCGCACACCGCCGACGAGGAGGCCGACCGTGGCTGAGACGAAGGTTTACCCGACCGACGTGGCCCTTAGCGCAGCCAGCGGCAAGATGCTCTGCGCCAGCTTCGATGCCGTGCATGAGATCGTTACCGACCTCGCTGGGTGGCCGGTGATGACGCACCATATGGCCAGCGACGAGCTGATGGATGCCGTACAGGCGAAGGTGGTCCGGCAGGTGTCGTGGATGCCTGGCGCGATCGAGAACATGCCCGACTTCGCCTACGAGACCCGGGCCGAAGCTGAGGCGGCTGTCCGGGCGTACACGGCCCGTATAGCGGCGGCACACGGCGAGACGGTGGAACTCGATCTCGGCGAGCCCCTCCCCCCGCTTGGTCTGTTCGCGGGGCTGGACCGATGACCGCCGCCGTGCCCGATCCCAGCTTCCGAGAGCTGCTCGATCGCCTCATCCTGGAGCACTGGCGTACGCCGACCAGCGGCTGCGTCTGCGGTCAGGTGGGCCTCGGGCAGTCGTGGACGCTCCACCTCGCCACCGTGCTCGCGTCCGCGATCGCCGCCGGGCAGAGGGCGGCGGAGGCCGAGACACTTACCCGCCTCGCGGACGCCTGGGACGAGAACGCGAGCCGCTGGTACGCCCGCGCCACCGCTCTCGCCTCGCCCGCGCCTGCCACCCCTGGGGACGCGTGATGTACGAGTACCGGGCGGTCATCCGCTCCGTCCACGACGGCGACTCCTTCCGCGCCGACATCGACCTCGGATTCGGGGTGATCCTCCGCGACCAGCCCCTCCGCGTCGCCCTCATCGACGCACCCGAGCTCGGCACCGACGCCGGCCGGGCAGCCCGCGACTACCTGCGGACCCTGCTCCCCACCGGCTGCGAGGTCGTCATCCGCACCGTCAAGGACCGGCGGGAGAAGTACGGGCGGCTCCTCGCGCAGATCACCGGCCTGGACGGTGTTGACGTCACCACGCTGCTGATCGCCGCCGGGCACGCGAAGCCGTGGGACGGGCAGGGGCCGCGGCCATGACCACCACCGACGGTGGTAGCGCGGGCACGGCAGGCCGCGCCTACAAGACCGCGCCCGCCCCCGACCATCCGTGGCGGCCGGTGAGGCATTCGGAGATGGGCCTGCGGGACACGTGCGCGGAACGCTGCGGGCGCGAGAAGACCGAACACACCGGAGGGGCGAAGTGAGCAGGAATGGGGCGTCGTCGCCACAGGATGGCGCTGGCGGGGCTGGGATGGGCGGGCAGGTACCCGTGGAGGGTCGGAAGGCTCCTGCGGGCGCTCAGGGGGTCACAGAGGCAGATCGGGAACGGGCGGGGCGGCTGTACCTCGATTGCCGATCTGTCGCATCGCGCCGCTACAGCGCGACGGAGGCGATTGCTGTCGCGCTGGCCGAGGAGCGGGCCAAGGCGCGGGCACCGTTCCTGCAAGCGGGTCTGCAACTGACGGCACTGGCCGAGCGATACCAGTCCGAATGGCTCGAGTTCGGCGGCCCCGTCGCGGACTGCATTCGCTCCAATGCTTACGCCGACGCGGCACTCCGCATCCGGCGCGCAGCCGAGGACACCCCGTGACCGTCCTGCGTGCGCTCCGGGACGCCGCCGACCACCTGATCGACCAACTCGTCGCGTGGGCAGACCGGACAGCGGAACAACTCGTCGAGAACGTGGAACGGCTCAACGACGAAGACGAAGACCAGGAGCGAGTGGCGTGAAAGTAAACGGGTGGACGTTCCTGTGCGTACTCGCGATCTGCGTGACCGCACTCATCATCACCGGGAGATTCCAGTGACCGCACCAGAACTCAGCCCCGACCAGAAGATCGTCCTGGCCCACTTCGACTCCCAACCCGCCGCGCCCGAGTCATTCCGCAGGGTGCTCGCCCGGGAACTGTTCGCCTGGGATTGCAAGTGGTATCAGCTCGACGAGGCCGACGCGAATGGGGAATACGGCGATTGCCAGGACATGGCCGACCGGGCAATCGAAGTGATGCGCGGCGAGCGTTCGCTCAACGCCCCCTACCGCATGTTCGACGGCGGGTTCCGGGACGGTGAGGACGGAGCCGACCCTCTGTGGGGCGGCGACCTGTGACCGCCACTCCGAGACAGGGGGAAATGAGCGCGTGACCGCCACCTGTCCGATCTGCGGAGCCGAACAGGCCGAGGGGTTGCTCTGCCACGCCTGCACCACCACCCTCGAACGGGAACTCGGGGACGTGGCCGCCATCGTCGCCGAACTCGACATCAGCCTGTCCAAGCAGGCCCGCATCGGGAACGCCGGATCCCCTGGCCTCGCACGCGAACGCACCCCCATCAACGTGGGCACAGTCGACCCGCGGTGGATCCTGGACAACGTGCTCGGGACCTGGGCGCGGGACATCATGGGTGAGCCCGATGCGCGGTGGAGTCCCGCGTTCGTGCCGAGCCGCAGCCCCGCAATCACTGCGAGCCGGGTGATGCTCTCGAACGCGTCGCTGATCCGCCGGCACCCTGCCGTCACCGAACTGGTCGACGAGATCACCGACGCCATCGCGCAGGCGCGGCGGGCAGTGGACCGACCAGCGGACCGGGTGTACCTCGGGCAGTGCTACGTGGAGACGCCCGACCCGGACGGGAAGCAGGTCACCTGCCTGGCAGAGCTGTATGCCAGCCCCACGGCTTGCGAGGTGCAGTGCAAAGTGTGCGGCGCCGAGCACCCGGTTGGTGAGCGCAGGGCCTGGCTGTTGCAGCGGGCAGCGGACATGATCGTGACCGTGAAGGAGGCGTCGTCGTACCTCGGTGAGATCGGCGGCATCAAGGTGTCGCAGTCCTCGATTCGCGGCTACCTGCATCGGGGTCGACTGGCGTACCGGCCGGGTGTGGAGAACGGCATCCGGTTGGGCGACCTGCTCAACGTGGTGATGGATGAGAGCGAGAGGAAGTCGGCGTGATGCCTACAAGCGGACAGCCCATCTACGGCGAGGTCATCGTCACGCGGATCACGGACCCCGACCGCGGCATCTTCGGCATGACGATCGACCGGGCCGACCCGCTGATCCTCATCGACCCTGAACTACTGGAGGAGTTCACCCGCCCCGACACATCCGAGCCCATGTCTGTTGTCGACGACATGCTGACATTGCGCGGGATGGGTGGAGTGGTGACCTATCGCCTCGCTGGCTGGCTGGACGGCTGCAGGATCGGAGAGCGGGTGGACGGTAACGCTTAGTGCGTGTCAGTTTGACAATCGGGCCTAAACCTGCGAACTTAAATCGAGCCGCTGACGAGGCGACCCCAGAACCCGCTGAATCCATCTGGATCGGCGGGTTTTCGCATGTAAAGACCCCGGCGCCAGCTCGACACTGGCCCGGGGCATGGACGCCCTGTGGAGGCGACGTGTACGAGCGTAACCCTGAGACAACCCGATGCACGGCAGCCCGCAACGGCGGTCGCTTCTGCAACGCAGAGTCGTTGCCTGACGCCCCGTTCCCAATCTGCGTGCATCATGCGGCCGAGGTCATGCGCTACCTCCAGTCGTACCTGCCTAAGACCGTCGAAGACAAGACGATCGCTATCGCTCGTGGAGTTGTCCAAGAGCGCAAGCGCAGGGCGCCGGCTGAGGAACTGCACGAACGCAAGTCAGTCGTGTACTACCTGCGCGTTGGTGCACTGGTGAAGATCGGCACGACGACGAACCTTCCGAACCGGCTGCGTGGTTACCCGCCGGACTCGGTGATCCTGGCCGTCGAGCCGGGCGGGGTGTCCGTTGAGAAGCGGCGGCACGCCCAGTTCGCTGACAACCTCACGCATGGCAACGAATGGTTCACGCCATCTGCCGAGTTGGTCGAGCACATCAAAAAGGTTCGGGCAGCACGCGTCGCCTGAAACATGTCTCCGGCCCATCCCTTGGCCGACCGAAGCAGACGGTGAGTGTTGGGATGACGGGCCTAGCCGTCGATACCTAGGCACATCTTTCGAGGCGGCGGCTCATGCTCGATGCGATCCCGTGGGTCTGTGTTGAAGCCACGATGCTGATCCTCGCCTGCGGTGCGGTCGGAGCAATCCTCGGCGGCATCGTCGCGATGCTGCGGAAGGGCTGACGGCGATGCCTGACGACCCGCTCATGCGGCCCGCCATGACTGACGCCGAGAACCTTCAGGCCCGCCTGCTCATGGCCAGTTCGCGCCGCAAGGATGCGATCAAGGCACGCAACCGTGCGCTCCTCAACATCGAGATCAGCGAGCGCAACGCCATCACCGCGGAAGCCAAGGTCGCTGAATGCGACGACGAGGTGACCATGCTGCTCGACCTCAAGCTGGTTGAGCGAGCACGGCAGCAGCGACTGGCGAGTCAGTGACCGCCGCACACCCCGGCATCCTGCGCCCCGGCCGCATCACCGACGACGGCGTCACCATCACCATCAGCGGCTGGACCCTGACAACTCTGCGCCGCCAGCTGCCCATGCCACCGCCACCCCCACACCGGCGCCCTCACCATCGGCAACGGACACGACGGCACACTCGGCCTCGTCTCCAACTGGGACTGCGACTGCTGCGTGCCATGGACCGCGGACGAACTGATGGCCGTACTGCGAGACGCGGTGGACCTACCGGTGATGTGTCACTTGACAAACCCATGATCACGACTTGACTGGATCATGGCGCCTGCCGTAGCTGCCTACGTGGCTCTCCACCACGGATGACCACCGCGTCGGGCGGGAAGCGCATCAACACACTCCAGGCTCGATTGAACGCCGTGGACGTGTACAGCGAAACCGCCCTGTGGGGCCTCTGCGTGTCTTCGCGGCCGTCGCTTACAGCCGACGAGTTAGCGCATCGGTGGA
>JAQGKD010000089.1 GCA_028290285.1 Hyphomicrobiales bacterium | reverse complement strand
AACTGGCGCATCCCGAAATGCACCGGCTGCGCGCCGGGATCATCGCCTGCTTTGCCCATGAGCACCATCACGGCGACGAGGACGAACAAAGCGAGCAAATGCGTTCAGACCTGGTTAAGGCTGGATTCAGCGAACAATTGCAACATGTTGAACGAGCGATTACCACCAAGGACGTGTGGGCGGCGCAGCCCGGGGCGGCGCGCGAGGACGTTCTTTCGACATGGATTCAATTGGTTGCCTTGCATCGCCAGTGGCACTCCTTACTTAGAGAACTGAAGGATGCCGAGCTGGCGCTTGGAGAAGAGGCTTCTGAGACCAATTATGGCTGGCTGCGCGACGTCAAGGCGCGGCTCGCCGAGGTGGACGGTATCGAGGCCCTGATCGAGGGGTTCGGCGAGTCGTCCGGCCGGTTCCAGCGCAGTTCATGAGGCGACTTTGCTGCGGACAGCCCGCGGCTCAATCGCTAAAAGACTCGCCAAACCCGTGGTTTGGCTGCAGAAACAGGGTTAATCGGAGCTTAACGCTCTTTGGCTTACATCTGGCTACCGGCAAGGTACGGCAAGACGAAATTCGAGGGTGGCGAAGTCGTGCGCCGCCCTTTCCGCGTCCCGCGGATGAATGATTGAAAGCGGCGGCAACGCCGCCCGCGTGATCGCGTTTCAGGAGCATTGAATGGCCACCAAGGCAAAGTAGCTGCAGGCGAAAGACAAGGAAAAAGACGACAAGGCCGACGCGCCGGAGTAGGATGCTCCCGATGCGCCGTCGCCGTTGCTCGACCTGTCGGATGCCGCCGTCAAGAAGATGATCAAGCAGGCCAAGAAGCGCGGCTTCGTGACCTTCGATCAGCTTAACGACGTCCTGCCGTCGGACACCACCTCGCCGGAACAGATCGAAGACATCATGTCGATGCTCTCCGATATGGGCATCAACGTGTCCGAGTCGGACGATGCCGACAGTGACGAGGAAGAGACCAAGGAAGAGGCCGAGGAAGAGACCGACAACGAACTCGTCGAGGTCACCCAGAAGGCCGTCACCGAGGTCAAGAAGTCCGAGCCGGGCGAGCGTACCGACGATCCGGTCCGCATGTATCTGCGCGAGATGGGCACCGTCGAGCTGCTGTCGCGCGAAGGCGAAATCGCCATCGCCAAGCGCATCGAGGCCGGCCGCGAGGCGATGATCGCAGGCCTCTGCGAAAGCCCGCTGACGTTCCAGGCCATCATCATCTGGCGCGACGAGTTGAACGACGGCAAGGTTTTGCTGCGCGACATCATCGATCTCGAAGCGACCTATGCCGGACCCGACGGCAAGAACACGCCCAAGATCGACAATACCGCCGGCGATATGGCGCCGGCCACTGCGCCGCGCACCCCTACACCGGGCCTGGGCGGTGAAGCCCCGATCCCGGAAGACGCTTTCGACGATGACGAGGACATGGAGAACTCCGTGTCCCTTTCGGCCATGGAAGCCGAGCTGAAGCCCAAGGTGCTCGACACGTTCGACCGCATCGCCGACGCGTACAAGAAGCTTCGCCGCCTGCAGGACCAGAACGTCGAGAACAAGCTCAAGAACGAGACCCTGACGCCTGCCCAGGACCGCAAGTACAAGACGCTCAAGAAAGAGATCGTCACGGACGTCAAGTCCTTGTCGCTGAACCAGAATCGTATCGACGCCTTGGTCGAGCAATTGTACGACATCAACAAGCGGCTGATCGGCCTCGAGACGAAGCTGATGCGCTTGGGCGAGACGCACGGCGTGGCGCGCGAAGACTTCCTGAAGAACTACCAGAATTCGGAACTCGACCCGAAGTGGCTGCTGCGCGTAGGCAAGCTCGGCACGCGCGGCTGGAAGGACTTCATCGCCAAGGAGAAGGATCCCATCAAGGTCCTGCGCGGCGATATCCATGGGCTTGCGACCGAGACCGGTCTCGAGATCCAGGAATTCCGTAAGATCGTCCAGATGGTCCAGAAGGGTGAGCGCGAAGCGCGCCAGGCCAAGAAGGAAATGGTCGAGGCCAACCTGCGTCTCGTCATCTCGATCGCCAAGAAGTATACGAACCGTGGCCTGCAGTTCCTGGATCTCATCCAGGAAGGCAATATCGGTCTGATGAAGGCCGTCGATAAGTTCGAATATCGCCGGGGTTACAAATTCTCGACCTATGCAACCTGGTGGATTCGCCAGGCCATCACGCGCAGCATTGCCGATCAGGCCCGCACGATCCGCATTCCCGTGCACATGATCGAGACGATCAACAAGATCGTGCGCACGTCGCGCCAGATGCTGCATGAGATCGGCCGCGAGCCGACGCCGGAAGAACTGGCCGAAAAGCTGGCCATGCCGCTCGAGAAGGTGCGCAAGGTTCTCAAGATTGCCAAGGAGCCGATCTCGCTCGAAACGCCTATCGGCGACGAGGAGGATTCGCATCTGGGCGACTTCATCGAGGACAAGAACGCGATCCTGCCGATCGACGCGGCCATTCAGTCGAATCTGCGCGAGACCACGACCCGCGTGCTCGCCTCGCTGACGCCGCGCGAAGAGCGCGTCCTGCGCATGCGCTTCGGCATCGGCATGAACACCGATCATACGCTGGAAGAAGTCGGCCAGCAGTTCTCGGTGACGCGCGAACGCATCCGCCAGATCGAGGCGAAAGCGCTGCGCAAGCTGAAGCACCCATCGCGAAGCCGGAAGCTCAGGAGCTTCCTGGACAACTGATCCCGGATTTCCATCGATCCAGCGAACGTCCGCCCTCATCCGGCGGACGTTTTGCGTAGGGGAGCTATTTTTTGCAGCGGAGGCTTAGGCTGTGGTCAAGATCCTGCTGGAGCTTGCAGAAGCCTAAAATATAACGCTGACTTAACCATAAGTTGGGGATTGGCTACAGATCCCCGGTGATCGAGCGGGTTTCACCGTCTGATCGGACAATTTTGCAGAAACTGTTCATCTGTATCTGTCCAAATTCTCTTGTGAGTTTGGAAAGCACTGAGATGAAATACGAATTCAGTTCAAATCTGAAACTATTCGCAAGCCGCGCCAGACGTGACCAGCGCGGGCAGGTCGCGATTCTGTTCGCGCTATCCCTGATTCCCATCATGGCGTTCATTGGCTCTTCTGTGGATTTCTCGCGCGCGGTCACCGCGCGCAGCAATCTACAGCAGGCGACGGACGCAACCATCCTCGCCGTCAGCAAATTCGCTCAGGACGGGTCGACGGCCGCGCAGATCAAGACGCAGGCGGTCGCATATCTCAAAGCAGTCAGCACCGACCCTTATGCAGCCATCGTCGGCGACCCCACGATTTCCGCCGACAAGACAAAGGTGTGCTTGAACACGTCGAGCCATATCGACACGGCGATCATGAAGATCTTCACGATCAATCAGGTCGCCGTCTCCTCATCGGCCTGTACCGTTACCAATAATGCGACCTTCGAGATCGCAATGGTCCTCGATACGACCGGTTCCATGGCCAACAGCGACGGCACAAATTCCAAGATCGCGTCCATGCGTTCGGCGGCGAACCAGTTCGTCAACTACATGTACACGAGCACGACACTCGCCTCTCGCGTGAAAATCGCGGTCGTGCCCTTTGCTGCCTCGGTCGCGGTCGATACGACTTACAAGAGCGCCGCCTGGATCGATGGACAGGGGCAATCGTCGTGGAACTTCTACAGCCCGCTCTTCACTGGAGCCGGCGGCCTCGCGACGAACCGCTTCACCATCTATGGCTGGTTGAAGAGCATCAATTCGAACTGGGATTGGCGCGGGTGCCTCGAAGAGCAGGCCTATCCCGCCAATGTGCAGGACACGCCGCCGAACGCAGCCACCCCGGACACGCTGTTCGTGCCGATGCTCGCGCCCGATGAACCAGATCCCACCTACAAGGACTCCAAAAGCAAGACCCAGTACGATCCCTACACCTATTACAACGATTATCTGGACGATAACTCCTCGACCTGCACCGGGGCGCAGCCCACCGGAAGCACGCTTGCCGACGAGGCAACCAAGCAGTCGCGCGTCTGCAAGTACAAGAACGGGACGCGCACGACGTCCTACCCCACGAGCTACGGCCCCCACTATGGTTGCACGGCGTCGCCGCTGGTGCGCATGACCAACAATACCACGACACTCAAGGCCAAGATCGACTCCCTGCAAGCCGCAGGCAACACCAACATCCACCAGGGATTCATGTGGGGCTGGCGGACCCTGTCGCCCAATGCACCGTTTGCCGACGGACAGGACTACGGCACGCCCGACCTGATCAAGATCATCGTCCTGATGACGGACGGCATGAACACGTGGAGCGACACCAACAGCGCGCTCGATGGCTCCGAATATGGACCCTATGGCTACTACAACACAGCCAATGCCCGGCTCCCCACCACCAACCGCAATGTCACGACATCGGCGGGCGCCCGCAACGCCATCGACGCGCTGACAAAAGAGGCCTGCAGCAATGCGCGCACGGCGGGGGTCATCGTCTACACAATCGGCTTTTCCGTCCCGACCGATCCGATCGACAGTCAGGGCCTCCAGCTGCTGCAGGACTGTGCCGGCAATTCGGCGCGCTCCTTCGTTGCGAACAATTCCAGCAGCCTGATCAGCGCCTTCGCGCAGATCGGCAGCAGCATCGGGACGCTCCGCCTCAGCAATTGAGGGGGGACGCGGCGCGACGACGTTGCACGGAGCGCCGGTTCCGGCTATGCGGATGGTCCCGACGGCGCTCTTCGCCGTTCAGGGCCGGTAGCTCAATGGTTAGAGCCGACCGCTCATAACGGTCTGGTTGCAGGTTCGAGTCCTGCCCGGCCTACCAATTGCTGCAAACGTCATCGAACCAACGCCGAACCTTCGGTTGCCGCCTTCTTGCGGAAACGGCTCTTTTTGGCGCGCGAACTCGCGTAAGGCGTTGCAGTTGCAGACTAAATGTCACACCAGCTTCACTTTGACGTGCTTTGCTGCGGCGCGATTTCAGACCTAGATCGGGTTTGGCCAACCGAATCGGCCGGTAGCATAAGAAGAGACCAAGTCATGAAGATGAAAGCCATTCTTGCCGCGCTTGCCATCGTCGTCGCCCTTCCGGGCGTCAGCCTTGCGCAGTCCCGTCACGAGAACCTCGAACCGGCCTGCTCGGCCACTGGCTCGGGAATGGATCCGCGTTGCGTCGGCGATACCGAGCCGGGTACCGTGTCCGACACGACTTCAACGCGCCAGCAGCGCGCGCTGGAGAACAGCGGCAGTGCTGTCAGCAACGTCGTTTCGACCCGCCGCGCAAACTGACGTACACAAGACTTTCGTACGCAGAGCCTGGATGAACCCGCGAGCGCTGCCCGCGGGTTCTCTGCGTGCCAACCGGGCCGCATCAAGGAACAACCAATGCTTAGTCGCCGCACAGTCGTTTTTGGCCTCCCTCTCCTGACCGCGGGTTGTGCGTCGGCGCCGCCGATCCAGATGGCCGCCGCGCCCGTCGATCCCGCCTATCAGGCCATGTATGGCGAAATCGACTCGGAGCGCTTTCCCGTACCAGCGATCGATCTCACCGACATCGACCCCGTCTTCCTGCGGCAGGAGGTGAGCTACTCGACCGCCGAGCAGCCCGGGACGGTGGTTATCGATCCCGCAAATCACTTCCTCTATCTGGTGCGCGCAGGCGGCCGGGCGATGCGTTACGGTATCGGTGTCGGGCGCGAAGGTTTTGGCTGGAGCGGCAGGGCTCAGATCGACCGCAAGGCCGAATGGCCGACCTGGACCCCGCCACATGAAATGGTCCTGCGCGATCCGAAGGCCGCCCCCTTTGCCAAGGGCATGCCGGGCGGCCCCAAGAACCCGCTGGGTGCGCGCGCCATGTATCTCTACCAAGACGGAAGGGACACATTGTATCGTATCCATGGCACGACCGAGCCGGAATCCATCGGTCAGTCCATGTCGAGTGGCTGCATTCGACTGATGAACCAGGACATCATCAATCTCTACGGACGCGTCCCCACCGGGAGCAGGGTCGTCGTCCTGCGCGCGACGGGCATGAAGACGAGCTGACGCGCGCCGAAGCTGCGGATGCTGTAGGGATGGCGCAGCCCCGCCGATTTGCGGGGCGCGCTGCGCACACTCCTGGGAGCCGTCCATGGCCAGAGTCACCTATTACGTAGCTCTTCCCTTCTTTCCGGGCGAGGATGGAGATCCGGTGCCCGGTGAGGCCAAGGAGTTTCAGGGCTCCGAGCCCGCGCGCCGCGCCGCGCAGCGTTTTGCTGCCGAGGCCGGACATGGCGGCATTGCCTTCGCGAGAACCGGCGACCCGGCGACGGGGGATTTCGATGAAGCCGTCGTCATCGCCCGCTACGGCACGGTTCCCGACGAATTGCCCGGCGGCTGATGGCGCGGCCCTCCGACGGTGCGCGCGATCCGCGCCGCTCTTGACACGTAGTTGCCTGCCATTGGCGTAACGCCCGAGAGGCCGCCAAGGCGACCGCAAGTATGAAGATGTGATGAACGTAGATCATCCAAACTTGTCCATCCCTGCGCGGACGCCAACGCTCCGCGCAGGTAAGGACAGATTACTTGGCGTAGAATGCGAAGAACTCGTCGAGTTGCGCCTTTGTCAGAGGCTCGCGCATGAACTTCATTTCGACGGCATCGCTCATAGCGTAATCCACGCCCGCGAGCGAGGTGAGTTCCAGCGCCTTTTTCGGAAAGAATTCTTCGCGCACCTGAAGGGCAATCTCTGGCGCGATCCCCGAAAAGTCTGAATAGGCCTTCATCGCGTCGTCTCCGGAATACATCCAGTCCAGCGTCTCGGCATAGGCCGCTCGGAATTCCTCCAGCACCTTCCTGCGGGTTTGGATGAGGGTGAGATTGCCGAGGATCACGCGGACCGTCTGGTTCTGGAACTCGGGAACCTCGGCCTCCCTGGCCACGACACGAATGGTCCCGTTGCGGATCTGCGCAATGCCGAAGGGAGGTCCGGCCCAGCCGATGTCTACCTGGTTAGACATGACCTGCGTGAATGTGGCAGTGGGGCTGCCCGTTCCGGTCGGCTTGACGTCCACCCCATAAAGCTTGCGCAGGCCGAGCAGGGCGACATAGCTCGACGACCCCATGGTAGAATAGGCCATGGTCTTTCCGGCGGCATCCTTCAGAGAGGTGATGGGCGAGGCGGCGGGCACGTACCAATAGATGTCGGGTCCCGTCGAGGCATTGGCGACGGGCCGGACCGGTGCACCCTTTACATAGGCTGACATGGCGGCGGCGAGACCGAGGCCGATCCCGAGGTCGGCGCTGCCCGATGTGACGGCCTGCAGGGTTTCACCGCCGCCCTGCGTCCAGAGAACCTCGACATCGAGCCCGTGCTTTTTGAAAATGCCCGAGCGCATCCCGAGTTCGGCAGCGGCCGTTTCCCAATTGCCCCGTGGGCCCGAAGCGATGGTGAGCTTCTCCTGCGCCTGCGCTGCGGGCGCTAGGAGAACAGCCGAAGCCAGCAACGTGAATTTCAAATCCATTTATCACCCCATGCGCACGGCCCAACCGATGCGATCATGCTGATCCAGCAATGTTCGGGCCGCAAGCACGAAGGACGGGGTCAGGCGGGCCGGGCAGGGTGCAACGGACAAGACACCTCGCGACCGACATCGATCTGGAATGTCGGGTGGTTGATGCTGAAGTGCTCCTCGAGTTCGTGCGCTGCTTCCAGAAGGACAGCATCCCCGGGATGACCATCGGGCATGACCAGGTGACAGGTCAGCGCCACGTCCTTCGTGGAAAGGGACCATACATGCAGGTCCCGCACGTCGGTGACACCGGGAACGCCGAGCAGGAACTCGCGCAGTTCCCCCAGGTCCGTCCCCTCGGGCACGCCGGACAGCACCATTGTGGTTGCCGATTTCAGCAGATCCCAGGTGCTCCACAGGATGACGGCATTGAGGAGCAGGCTCATCAGCGGATCGATCCAGAACAGGCCCGTCATGGCGATGACGAAGCCCGCCAGGACAACGCCGGCGGAAAGCCCTGCGTCCGCAGCCATGTGCACGAAGGCCGCGCGGACGTTGATGTCCCCCTTGCGGCCGCTCGCGAACATCCAGGCCGTTACGCCGTTGACCAGCACACCTATGGCCGCGATCACCATGACCATGGTGGTCGCGACGGGCTCGGGTGAAATCATGCGCTGGATAGCCTCCCAGCTGATCGCGCCGACGGCGACGAGCAGGAACATGGCATTCAGCAGGGCGGCCAGGATCGACGACTTGCCGAGCCCGTAGGTGAACCGAGCCGACGGCTTGCGGCGCGACAGGATCACGCCCACCCAAGCGACCACGAGGCCGAGTACGTCTCCCAGGTTATGGCCGGCGTCGGCGAGCAGGGCCACTGAATTGCCGATCAGCCCGTAGATGACCTCGACGATGACAAAGCCGCCGTTCAGGACGAGGCCGATCGCGAAGGCCTTGCCGAAATCCTGGGGCGCATGATCGTGATGATGGTGCCCTTGGCCATGGGGCGCGTGGCCATGGGGCGCAGGAGACGCCGCGACAGACTTATGGGGATGGTCGTGCGTATGGTCGTTGTGGTGGTCGGTCACTGCTTTTGCGTCCTGTCGGGGCTATTTAAGGTAGGTTCTCAGGATGTCGATGAGGTCCTGGGCTCCGCGGGCCCGCGCGGGGTCTGCGTCGGGGGCGGGATCGACGATATGTTCCCGGATGTGGCTTTCCATCAGCTCGATGGTGAGTCCGCCGACGGCGCCACGCACGGCCGCGGTCAGCTGGAGAATGCCCGAGCACTCTGCTTCGGCCTCCAAGGCACGCTCAAGCGCCTCGACCTGACCCTTGATACGCCGCACACGGGCAATCAGTTTGGCCTTATAAGCGCTGGTGTGGGACATGTGCGTTCTCAGGTAGGCTAGGGGGGTACCCTATCCTAACCAAACTCACGGGTGTCAAGCATTGCTATGGCATTTCGGGATCGTCGGTCAGGGGCGGCCGCTGCGTAACCCGTTGTTGCCTTGGACTGCCCGCCGCTCGACCGTGCTGCGCATCCATATCCCGGCCGCATATCCCGTCTGGAGGCCTGCGGCCACCACGGCAAAGGCTGCGGCTCCCGCGACCAGGGACTGGCTTTCGAACGCCTGGGCTGCTCCGGCGAGAACGGCGGCACCCAGCATGGTTAATAGAAATGAAAGCAGCGTCAGCCGAAGGCCAAGAGCCGACCCAAGCAGGATCGAAGCGGTAAATCCGATCATGGCGACGCCCCCCGGCGCGGTATCTCGCATGGCGCTGCCCGGTTTCGCACCGCGCGATGCCTTGTCATAGCAGTGGGTTATAGTTAAAAATCCATTAATACTTTGAGAACATTCATGAAAATACGTTTCAAGCTATTAACTTTGGAGCTGCGCCAGCGCCGGCGACAGTAGTGCAGTGGCCGAACGGCGCGGAGTTGCGGCAAGCGCTGGCGCTGCCGCAAGGGTACGAGACCCTAAAGCGGCGCCTTGGCCCGATCTTTTGGGGAACGATGAGGACGCGAGGGGCCGTATCCGGGCAGGGGTGCCTGTGGAAAAATCATTCTGCTGATTTTCAGATCGTTGTTGACAGGCTGGGGTGGTGCCCTTAGAACCCACTTCACACCGGCGGCGGCGCCCAC
>JAQGKD010000110.1 GCA_028290285.1 Hyphomicrobiales bacterium | reverse complement strand
GACAGCTATCCGGAAGGTGCTGCTTTCGTGCGTGCGATGCGCGAGGGCAGCCGTCGCAATGGTATCCGCGTGTTCGATCTCGGCGATCCCGAGCAAGGCATCAGTCACGTCGTGGCGCCGGAACTCGGCATGGTTCTGCCCGGCGCCACACATGCGGTGCCTGACAGTCATGCGTGTACGGTGGGCGGCCTCGGTGCTCTCGCGTTCGGCTGCGGGACGACGGAGCTGGAGCATGTTCTGGCGACACAGGTCATCACGCTGAACCGGCCCAAACGTCTGCGTATCAACCTGGAGGGAAAGCTCGACGCGCATGTCGGAGGCAAGGATGTCGCGCTTGCGATCATCGCGCAGATCGGTGTTGCGGGCGGGCGCGGCTTCGCCATCGAATTCGCTGGAACCGTTGCCCGCGCCATGTCGATCGAGTCACGGCTGACGCTTTGCAATCTCACGATCGAGATGGGCTCTCGTTCCGGCTTCGTTGCACCCGATGAGACGACGTTCAGCTGGCTTGCCGGGCGGCCATGGGCGCCGGATGGTGCGCAGTGGGATCTTGCACTTGCGCATTGGCGGAGCCTGCGCAGCGATGACGGCGCCGTCTTCGATTCCGAGATCACCCTGGATTGCAACGGTCTCGCGCCGCAGATTACCTGGGGCACCGAGCCGAGCCAGGGCGTCGGCATAGATGAGCGCGTGCCAGGGCCCGACAGCGTCGAGCCCGAGCGGCGTGTGGCTTTGATGAAGGCCGTGACCTATATGGGGCTGGAGCCGGGCATGAGGCTCGAGGGCTTGCCCGTGGGCCGCGTGTTCATCGGCTCCTGCACCAACAGCCGTTTGCCCGATCTCGAAATCGCAGCCGCCATCGCACGCGGGCGGAAGGTTGCGCCCGGCGTCGTCGCCATGGTGGTGCCCGGATCGAGTAGCGTGAAGCGTGAGGCGGAGGCCAGGGGGCTTGACCGTATCTTCATCGAGGCCGGGTTCATGTGGGGTGAATCGGGATGCTCGATGTGTGCGGGGACCAATGGCGACGTCGGCCTGCCCAATGAACGCTGCCTTTCGACCACCAATCGCAATTTCGAGAACAGGCAGGGACGGGGCGTGCGCACGCATCTCGTCGGGCCAGCACTCGCCGCCGCGGCGGCGGTCACGGGTGTGATCACTGACGTGCGCAAATTACCGGGAGCCCTGTGATGCAGCCTTTCACACGTGTTACCGGCATCGCGGTTCCGATGATTGAAGACGACGTCAACACAGATCAGATCGCGCCGCTGCAACTGGCGAAGGGGCTGAAGCCCGATTATGGCGAGCTTCTCTTCAAGCGGCAGCGCCAGAATGCGGACGGCACGCCCGTAGTGGAGCACGTACTCAACCAGCCGCAGTTTGCCTCGCCGTCCGTGCTGGTGGCTGGTCACAATTTCGGTTGCGGCTCGTCTCGCGAGTCGGCTGTCTGGTGCCTCGCTGGAATCGGATTGCGTTGCATCGTGGCGCGCTCCATCGCTGATATTTTTCGCGAAAACTGCCTACTGAATGGTGTGCTGCCGATCGAGCTGGACGGTGCTGCGATGGACGACCTTCAGTCATCCGTGCGGCAGGTCGATGGCAGCGCGCCATTCAGGGTCGACCTCGTGGCCCAGACGATCACCGCGCCCGACAATCGCACTTATGCGTTCGAGATTTCGGTATCGGACAAGACCCGGCTTATCGAGGGACTCGACGAGATCGGGCTGACGATGAAGCACGAAGACGAGATCCGTGCCTGGGAGGCGCAGGCTGCTGCGCACATGCCCTGGCTTCAACAGGCCCGAGACAGACGCATGCAGACATAAGCTGCGCCGCTAGCGAATCTGCAATATGTTTATGTCAATAAGCTGCAAACGCGCGGCGGCTTCGATCCGGCCTGTCAACAGCGTGAAGCGAACTGGGAGAAGAGAATGAGCGCGCCGCGTGCACTCGAAGGACAGGTTGCCATCGTTACCGGCGGCGTCAGGCGGATCGGCAAGGCGATCGCGCTTTCGCTGGCAAAGGATGGCGCCATCGTCGTCATCAACGCCCTTCGGTCGCGCGAAGAAGCCGAGAGCGCAGTGGCCGAGATCGTGGCTGCTGGCGGGCGCGCGGTCGTTCATCTCGCCGATGTCGCCGATGAAGAGGCGGTCGCTGCGATGGTCGCGCGGGTCCTGAAGGATTTCGGCCGCATCGACATTCTCGTCAACAACGCCGCCGTGCGCGGAGAAACGCCTTTCGTCGACATGACGCTGGCCCAGTGGCATGGCGTGATGCGCACGATTCTCGACGGTGCTTTCGTATGCACGCGCGCCGTTTTGCCCTCGATGATCTCGCGTGGTTACGGGCGCATCATCAATCTGGGTGGCGTGAGCGCACATCTGGGCGCAAGCGGACGCGCGCATGTCGGCGCAGCCAAGGCCGGCATCGTCGGCCTGACCCGCGCACTCGCGGCGGAATTCGCAGCCTCGGGCATTACCGTGAACTGCGTGGTCCCCGGCAAGATCGGCGGACAGCGCTCGCACTCGGCTGGACAGGGCATCGCCGGCAGCCCCCCGGTCGGTCGCGAGGGCATACCAGAGGATGTGGCGGGTCTCGTGCACAATCTCTGCCTGCCGACGACGAGCTACATCACGGGACAAACGATCCACATCAGCGGCGGCTTGTTCATGCCGTGATCTGCGGTGGTTGCGCGCCCGCACCCCGGCTGCGCAACGCCACGAGCCCGACCAGCGCGAGGGCGGTGAAAGCGCCGCTCGCTGCGAAGGTCGCCTGTGCGCCATAGGCGTCCCATAGAACTCCCGCGAGTACGCTTGCAACGAGCAGCGCCAGGCCTCCTGCGAGATTGAAAACGCCATAAGCCGTGCCGCGCAATTCCGCCGGTGCCGTGTCGGCGACGAGAGTCGCCAGAAGGCCTTGCGTGAAGCCCATGTGCAGGCCCCACAGGACGACGCCCAGCGCTACGCCGACGAGGCCGCTCGTCAGCGCCAAAACGGTGTTGGCGACGATCAGCAGCATGAAGCCGAAGATGAGGAGGGTCATCCGGTTGACCTTGTCCGAGAGCGCGCCGGCGGGATAGGCGGCCAGCGCGTAGACCACATTCATCACCACGAGCACCATTGGCGCGAGTGCGATGGGGAGGCCAACTGACTGCGCGCGCAGGATGAGGAAAGCTTCGCTGAAGCGCGCCAGCGTGAACACGGTCGCGACGGCCACGACGCCCCAATAAGGCGAGCCGAGGCGTTTCAGCTCGGAGCCCCGGAGCGGAAAGCGCACTCTCCCGACGGCCTTGGGCCGGTCGGGCTCCGGCACGGCAACCAGGAGGAGTGCGACGCAGAGAACGGCGGGAAGAACGGCGACCCAGAAAACGGCCTGGAAGTTGTCCGCGGTGAGCCACATCAGGGCGACAGCGACAGCCGGGCCGAGAAACGCGCCCACCGTGTCGAGGGACTGGCGCAGGCCGAAGCTCGCCCCGCGCACATGCTCTGGCGCGAGATCGGCGACCAGCGCATCGCGCGGCGCGCCGCGAATGCCCTTGCCGACGCGGTCGATGAACCTTGCCGCGACCAGCCAGCCGACCGTCGAGGCGAGCGGGAAGACCGGCTTGGTGAGGGCAGACAGGCCGTAGCCCAGAGCGGCCAGCAGCTTGCGCTTGCCGAGCCAGTCCGAGATCGCACCTGAGAAGATCTTGACGATGGAGGCGGTCGCTTCGGCGATCCCCTCGATGATGCCCACCGTCGCCATGGAGGTGCCGAGCACGGTTACCAGATAGACCGGCAGCAGGGCGTGGATCATCTCGGAGGAGAGATCCATGAGGAGCGAGACGAACCCCAGCGCCCATATGGCCGCCGGAATATCGCGAAGGCTTCTTGAAGAGGCCGATGGGTTCACGGTCGGGCCTCATGGCGTGGCGCACCGTTTCGTGCGGGTCAGTAGGACATGAGCACGGGAACGGGCGGGTCCGCAATCATCGTGCTCGTGACGCCGCCGAGCACGAACTGGCGGAGACGGTTGTGCGCATAGGCGCCCATGACAATCATGCTGGCGTGGATGTTCGCTGCGTGATTGCTCAGGGTTTCTCCCACGTCGCCGCCTTGGGCGGGGAGGGTGGTGACGCTGACAGAGCGGCAGTAGCGCGCGATGTGGGGCGCGATTTCCGCGCCCTCGATGCGCTTGGTGGAGTCGGTGTCGCCGCTGATCGAGACGATTTCGACACGGCCCGCCTGCTGCAGCAAGGGAAGCGCATCGCCGATGGCGCGCGCGGCTTTCGCCGACCCGTCCCACGAGACGATAATGGTCTCCAGGCTCGCGGGTTTGTCCCAACTGGCCGGGACGATGATGACGGGCCGCCCGGATTCGAAGAGAACATCCTCGACGACGCCCTGCATCAACGACAGGGCTTCGTCGCTCGGTTGCAGGATCGCGACGTCTGCGACCCGCGCCATCCGCACGAAGCGCGTTGCGACCTCGCTGTATTCGTCATGAACGACTTCGACGGACGCGACTACGCCGGCAGCCCGCGCGCGCGTCAGGAGTTCGGCCCCGAAGGTTTCCGCGTGCTCGTGGCGTTCGCGGTTGGCCGTCGCGATGAGGCCGCTCGCCTCGCGCACCACGCCGGCTGCGGGCACGGAGAACTTGCACGATCCGACCCCGATGGACAGATGCGCATTGCCCAGCGCCGCGAGTTCGAGCGCATAGCTCGCCAGAGCGTCGGCCGGGCGACGCTCTTCGATGTGGGTATCGAACAGGGGGCCTACGAAGATGCTGCGATAGGGCATGTTCCGCTCCGACTTCATTGAGAGAAAAGTTCGCTGCTTGTGACGGTATCATAGACCGGAATGATCGGCCTGCGAGCGTCCTATTGGAAAGGTAGTGCAGGGCTGGTGCTCGTCAGGGTGACTTTCCGCGTTCAGCGATACGTGGTGTTACGAAGATCATCGACAGCGCATATCTGCGGCGAAACCACATGAGATGGGCGACGTGGAACGCAACGAAGACGAACAAACTGTTCGCCGCCCCCTCGTGGATTTCCGACAGGAACTCGCTGCGCTCCTCCTCGCCCTCGTCGTCGGCCAGGGCCCGGGTGAGGAGCGCCGCGGAGCCCTGTGCGCTCGGCCAGCCTCGGTCCGTTGCGACGCCCGACGCGGTCGCGATCGCGAGGCAGGTGACGATCGCGACGAGCAGGAGCTTGCCCACGAGGGGGCTGCCCGGACCTTCCGCCAGTGTGAAATCGGATCGGCGCAACAGCCAGTGCGGCGGCGCCATAAAGCGAGGTGCGAGCACGACGATCGTCAGTCGCGTGAGGAGAACCGCTGCCAGTGTGTAACCGATCCAATTGTGGATCAGGCCCCATTCGGCTGTCAGATAGGCGAGGATCGCCAGGATGGCGAGGGTCGCGTGGTAGGCCCGCAGCTTTGAAAACACCGACATGGTGCAAATGTCCTCCTTGCGATCAGACGCGAAGACATCTCGCCATCGCCATGATGCCGTAACAGTCATGGCATGGCCTGCGGTCGGGGGATCTGATCGAGGTCAAGGACTTCAGAGGCGGCAAGCAGGCTTATGGACGTGCCGGTGTCATCAACCGCTTGCAGACTTATCGCGAAGGGAAACACGCAGCATGGCGGGAGAGCGGTGGTCCAGCGGCACCGGCTTTCTGCTTGCGACCATGGGGTCGGCCATCGGCCTCGGGAGCATCTGGAAGTTTCCCTATGAAGCGGGGGCCAACGGCGGTGGCAGCTTCGTCGTGCCCTATCTGTTTGGCCTCGCAATCATCGTCGTTCCCCTCGTTCTGGCCGAGTTCGCCATCGGCCGGGCCGGGCGTTCGAATGCCGTCGAAAGCATCAAGCGGTTGGCTGTGGCCGCGCGGCGTTCCTCCGGCTGGCGCGTGGTCGGCGGCCTCGGCATCGTCACAGGCTTTCTGATCCTCAGCTTCTACGCTGTGATCGGCGGCTGGGCGCTCGCCTATTCCTTCGACTCGCTCGTAAGCGGCGGTGGAGAGGCATCCGCCGCGGCGGCTCAAGGGAGGTTCGATGCGCTGCTCGCATCTCCCTTCCGCGTACTCGGATTTCATTTCACTTTCATGGCGGCAACTGCGCTCGTCGTCGCGGCGGGAATCGAGACCGGCATAGAGGCGGCATCGCGCGTTCTGATGCCGGTCCTCTTCGTCATGATCGCAGCACTCGCCTGCTATTCCCTCGTCGTCGGCGATGCGCCTGCCGCGTTGCGATTCCTGTTTGCGATCGACGCGGCGCGATGGCATCCGCGCGCATGGCTCGATGCGCTCGGTCTCGGCTTCTTCTCCATCGGCGTCGGGCTGGGCTCGATGATCACTTATGCCGCCTATGCAGGCGCGGAGGTCAATCTGCGCAAGGTCGCCGTCATCACCGTCGTGGGCGATACGACGGTTTCCTTTCTGGCAGGCCTCGCCATTTTCCCGCTCGTCTTCAAATACGGTCTCGACCCCGCCGGCGGGCCGGGGCTGATGTTCGTCACCTTGCCGGTTGCTTTCGCGCAGATGCCGTTTGGGGGCGTGCTGGGCTTTGCATTCTATCTCTTGCTCGTCCTCTCCGCGCTGGCCTCGGCCATTTCGCTGCTGGAGCTCAGCGTCGCCTGGCTCATGGCGCGCGGCATGTCGCGGGCCAGCGGCGCCGCGCTCGCTGGCGTCGCGTGCGGCCTGTCGGGCGTGCCGACGGTGCTCTCCTTCAATCGCTGGGCGCAGTGGCATCCGCTTGCCGGCTGGCCCGGTCTTGCGCGATCCACGGTCTTCGATCTTCTGGATTTTGCGACGTCGGACGTCCTTCTTCCCTTGGGAGGCCTTGGAGTCGCGCTATTCGCCGGCTGGTTCATGCCCCGGCATCTCATCGGCCGCGAACTCGGGCTGTCCGGGGCGGGGCTGCTGATCCTGGTCCTTGCCCTCCGGTTCGTCGCGCCGGGGTTGATCGTTGTGGCGGTGCTCGCACCGTGGATTTTTTGATGCCCTCTCCCGGAGATATGTCCATGCATCCGCTTGACCGCGAGAATCACCTCATCGAACGCATCGGCTGGCTGCGCGCGGCCGTGCTCGGCGCCAACGACGGGATCATTTCGACAGCGAGCCTGATGGTCGGCGTCGCCGCCGCCTCGACGTCTTCGAGCGAGGCGCTGGTCGCGGGTGTGGCGGGGCTGGTCGCCGGTGCCATGTCCATGGCGGCCGGGGAATATGTCTCCGTGAGTTCGCAGGCGGATACGGAGGAGGCCGATCAGGCGCGCGAGCGGGTCGAACTCGCGACGCAGCCGGAGGCGGAACTCGCCGAACTGACGCAGATCTATGTGGGACGCGGGCTCGAGCCCGATCTGGCGCGTCAGGTGGCCGAGCAGATGACGGCGAAAAATGCGTTCGAGGCCCATTCGCGCGATGAGCTGGGGCTGGCCGCGCATGTCGTCGCGCAGCCCGTTCAGGCGGCCCTGACATCGGCTGCGACTTTCAGCATCGGCGCGGCCCTGCCACTGCTGATCGCGGTTTTCGCGCCGGCGGGCTCGATCGCGTGGACGATTTCTGGGGGCTCGCTGCTCTGCCTTGCCGCCCTCGGCGCTCTGGGGGCGCGTGTCGGCGGAGCCGCCATCCTCAAGCCGACGATCCGCGTGACCTTCTGGGGCGCGTTCGCCATGGCGGCCACGGCGGCGATCGGCGCGCTGGTCGGGCATGCGGTTTAGCAGGCCGTGTTTTAAAATTGGGACACTTCTTATCGTTCTGCTGAAATGAGCCGCAGCTCTCTCTGGGAGCGGGCGGCTTATTTTTGGGACGGCGATTGACTTCCCCTTCTATCCGCTAAAGTCTCATGACCACTCCAGCGCGGCGTGCGCGACATCAGGAAGGCACATGGCATGAGCTTGCAGGCGAAGCGTTTTCGGAATTTTGCACGACTTGTCACCAGGTCCGCGATAGCGGCTCTCGCCTGCACGACGGTCGCGCAGGCGCAGGGCATCGCCGATTTCTATCGCGGCAAGACGGTCAGCGTCGTCGTCGGTTATGCGCCGGGCGGCGGCTACGACATCTACTCGCGGCTGCTCGCACGGCATTTGAGCGCGCATATTCCGGGCAAGCCGACGGTCATCGTGCAGAACATGCCGGGCGCAGCCGGTGTCGTCGCGTCCAATTACGTCTATGCGGTCGCTCCGAAGGACGGCACCGTCATCGCCGCGGTCGACCAGAATATTCCGATGTTCCAGCTGCTCGGCGGCAAGGGCGTGCAGTACGACATCGCGAAGGTCGCGTGGCTGGGCAGCATCGCCTCCTCAAACGGGATCGCCATGTCGTGGCATACGACGAATGTCACCTCCATCAACGATGTGAAGGCGCATGAGGTCTCCATCGGCACAACTGGCAGCAACGACGACGCCTATGTCTATGCCAAGGCGCTGAATGCGCTGGTCGGAACGCAGTTCAAGATCATCCAGGGCTACAGCGGCACGAGCAGCGTCAATATCGCCATGGAGAATGGCGAGGTGCAGGCCATGGGGCGTTCGAGTTATTACGGTTTCGCAAGCCAGCGGCCCGATTGGCTGCGTGACAAGAAGATCAATATCCTCGTCCAGATCGGACTCCAGAAGCAGCCGGAACTTGGTGACATTCCGCTCTTCGTAGATCTCGTGCAGGGGGCTGAGGAAAAGCAGATCGCCAGCCTCGTCAGCATGCCGACGTCGATCGGCTACAGCCATTGGCTGTCACCCGATGCGCCGGCCGATCGCGTCCGCGCACTTCAGGACGCCTATGCGGAGACGCTGGGCGATCCGGAATTGCTGGCCGAGGCCAAGCAGCAGGGCATCGAGATCCGGCCGAAAATTGCGTCCCAGATGCGTGACCTCGTCAAGGCGGGGGCTGATACGCCGGCCCCGGTGCGGGCCAAGGCAGCGGCTATACTCGGCTGGAACTGAGGGGCGCAGCGTCCCTCTGAATCCGTGCTGTGCCGCTTGGCTTTTTGAGGTAAAGGGGGCTGGAACTTAATTAGCCATTCCAGCCCGAAAGTGCCCTCAATCATGACAGTCTGCGCTCGAGCCGGGCAGATCTCTGCTGCGGCACTTCTTGTTCTGCTCAGCAGTGAAGCAGCGCTTGCCGCCGAGGGGGCCGCGTTCAACGGCTCCGATACGGCCTGGATGCTGGCGGCTTCCGCCCTTGTGCTGTTCATGACCCTACCGGGCCTCGCCATGTTCTACGGCGGCCTCGTTCGCTCGAAGAACGTGCTTTCGGTGATGATGCATTGCGTCGTCATCGCCTGCCTGTCTTCGGTGCTCTGGCTCGCGGTCGGCTACAGCCTCGCGTTCTCGGGCGGTAACGGACTCTCGGGTGGACTGGCGAAGGCCTTCCTGTTTGCCGTGGGCCGCGACTCACTCGTCGGGACCCTGCCGGAAAGCGTGTTCTTCATGTTCCAGATGGCTTTTGCCGTCATCACGCCGGCGCTGATGATCGGCGCTTTTCCCGAGCGCATGCGCTTCGGGCCGATGGTGATTTTCAGTGGCCTCTGGCTGCTCGTCGTCTATGCGCCCATTGCCCATTGGGTATGGGGCGGCGGCTGGCTCATGGATCGCGGCATCATGGATTTCGCGGGCGGCCTGGTTGTCCACGCAACGGCGGGAACCTCCGCGCTGGTGGCAGCCGCGATGCTCGGCCCGCGCGACGGCTTTCCGAAAGATCTGCGTCCGCCCCACAATCCCGGCATGACGATGATCGGCGCTGGAATGCTCTGGGTCGGTTGGTATGGTTTCAACGGGGGCAGCGCGTTGGCGGCCAATGGCGAGGCGGGCATGGCGATCCTCGTTACGCATATCTCGGCCTCGGTCGCGGGCCTCTCTTGGATGATGCTCGAATGGGTGCGCTTCGGGCGCCCGAGCATGATCGGCAGCGTCACTGGGGTCGTGGCGGGGCTGGCGACGGTTACACCGGCCTCGGGATTTGTGGGACCGGTGGGCGCGATCGTGCTTGGCCTTTCGGGCAGCTTCCTGTGCTTCTTTGCCGTCGATTTCGTCAAGCATCGCCTGAACATCGACGATTCTCTCGATGTCTTCGCAGTGCATGGGCTCGGCGGCATTCTCGGCACGCTGCTGGTCGCCGTGCTCGCACATCCCGCGCTTCACGGCGTCGGTTATGGCGCGACGGGCTCGATGTCCTCGCAGTTTGTGACGCAGGTCCTGGGTGTCGTGGCCGTCATGGCCTGGTCCGGCGTTGCGACCGCGATCATCATCGGCGTGCTGCGCGTCACCATGGGCTTGCGCGCGACGCCGGATGAAATCGACGAGGGGCTCGACCTCACCTATCATGGCGAACGGGGCTACACGCTGTAGGGCGCCCGGCGACTGCTTACTTCCGCGCCCTGATATTTCCCGATGGGACCACCCTTGGTTGCCAGGGAGGAGGGAGCGCGGTTTTGGTCACGATGGACAAGGAGCGGCTGCTGCGGCGGGCGCTCATCATCATCGCCCTCGTTGCGCTGGCCGGCGGGCTCGCAGCGTGGGGACGGGGGAAGGGGGAAGTCGCGACCTGGATCTGGGGGCTCGGCACGCTGCCGGTGGCCGCCGCTCTCCTGATCTCGATGCTGCGCGATTTTCTGGCCGGGCGGGTCGGTGTCGACGCGATTGCCTTCGTTTCGATGTCGGCGGCTCTCGTCTTCGGCGAGACGCTCGCGGGCGTCGTCGTCGCGGTCATGTATGCGGGCGGCAATGTTCTCGAAGATTTCGCAGTCTCGCGCGCCGAACGTGATCTCAAATCCCTCGTGGACCGCGCGCCCAGGGTGGCGCATCGCATCGGCGAGTTGGGCGTCGAGGACGTCGCCATCGATCTCGTCGCAGTGGGCGATGCCATCCTCGTGCGTGCGGGAGAAGTCGTCCCCGTCGATGGCCTGATTACCAGCCCCGGCGCGATGCTCGACGAGTCGGCGCTGACGGGCGAGCCTATCCCGGTGGGGCGGCGGAGCGGCGAAAAGGCTCTGAGCGGCACGCTTAATGCGGGCGAAACCTTCGAGATGCGGGCCTCCGCGACCGCGGGAGCGAGCACCTACGCCAAGATCGTCCGGCTGGTCACTGCGGCGCAGACCGCCAAGGCACCGTTCATCCGCATGGCCGATCGCTATGCGCTGCTGCTGCTGCCGCTCACACTCCTGATCGCGGGCGCAGCTTGGTACTTTTCGGGCGATCCGATCCGTGGACTGGCGGTGCTGGTCGCGGCGACACCATGTCCGCTCATTCTCGCCGCGCCCGTGGCCTTTATCGGCGGCGTCTCGCAGGCGGCCCGCATCGGCATTCTCATCAAGGGCGGCGTGCCGCTGGAGGCGCTCGCCCGCACGCGCACTGTCATGTTCGACAAGACGGGCACGCTCACCATCGGTGGCGCACGCCTCATTGCGATCGAGGCGCGGCCGGGCGAGAGTCCCGACGACGTGTTGCGATGGGCGGGTTCGCTCGAGCAAGCCTCCCACCATGTCGTGGCCGCATCCATCGTCGCCGCCGCGCTCGCCCGGGGGCTCTCGCTGGAAATGCCGGGAAATATCCACGAAACGATGGGCTCGGGGCTGGAAGGCCAGGTGGGCGGTCGTCGCGTCTGCGTCGGTTCGCATAACCTCGTGTGTGGCGGTCGCAAGCCGGAGGCCTGGGCCTCGCGCGTGCTGCGGCGTGCCGCGTGGCGTTCGGCGCTGAGCGTCTTCGTTTCGGTCGATGGCCAGACCATCGGCGCGCTTCTGCTAGGCGACGAACTCAGGCGCGAGACGCCGCACGCGGTACAGATGCTCCGCAACGCGGGCATCTCGCGGATCGTCATGGTAACCGGGGACCGGGCCGACGCGGCCGAAACCATTGGCGCGGCTCTCGATCTCGATGCGGTCCTCGCCGACCGCGTGCCGTCCGACAAGGTCGATGCCGTGGCGATGGAACAGCGCCTCAGCCCGACGCTGATGGTCGGCGACGGGATCAACGATGCGCCCGCGCTCGCGGCTGCCAATGTCGGCATCGCCATGGGTGCCCGAGGGGCCAGCGCCTCTTCCGAGGCCGCCGATGTCGTGATCCTCGTGGATCGGCTGGACCGCGTCGCGGAGGCCGTTGTCATCGCCAAGCGCGCGCGGCGCATCGCCATGCAGAGCATCGGGGCGGGCATGGCGCTGTCGGGCATCGCAATGGGGTTCGCAGCGTTAGGCTGGCTGCCGCCGGTGGCAGGCGCATTGACGCAGGAGGCGATCGACGTGACTGTCATCCTGAACGCACTGCGGGCGCTGGTGCCGCGGCACAGATTTTTTGCACGCACGCCCATGCCGTCAGCGACGGCGACGAGCCTGCGCGCGGAACACCAGCACCTCGACACCTCACTCGACCGACTGCGCGAGATCGCCGACGCCCTCGATGAGATCGAGCCGCCAGCCGCCGTCGCGCTCATCGTCGAGGCCAGCGGGATCGCTGGACGGGAGATCGTAGAGCATGAGCGTTCGGACGAGAGCAACGTCTATCCGAGCCTCTCCAAATTTCTGGCCGACGGCACGAGTCTGGGCGCGATGAGCCGCGCCCACAGGGAGATCCTGCATCTGGCGCGGTTGCTCGATCGCCTCGCGACCGACCTCACGCCGGCCGATGCCGACCGCTATCTGATCCGCGACGCGCAACGGGTCATCGAGTCCATTGAATTCCTCGTGCGCATGCATAATGCGCAGGAGGAAGACATTTACGAGCATGCGGTCACTGGCTGAGCGAATGGCGGTTATCCCGGCGCGTTCAGCGGTGAACTACGCGATGCGTATGGACGACACGATGCGTGTGAACGACGCGGGGTCCGGGATATGCGCGGGGGAACACGCGCCCTGTGTAATAATAGCCTCCACCGGCCGGGTAGCCGTAGGGCTCGTAGACCACGGGCGCGGAATAGGGACCCCAGTAACCGGCGCCGACGGGATAGGCGCCCATGTCATAGCCATAGCTGCCTGGAGGATAGGCGTAGTCGCTGCTTGCCGTCGCGGCGAGCAAACCAATCGTGCCGACCGCGAGAGCAGCGGGAGCAAAAAGCCCCCATCCGCCACCCCAGCCGTACCCGCCCCAGCCGTACCCGCCCCCGCCCCAACCATATCCGCGCGAATAGCCAAATCCTCCCCGGCCGTACCCGCCGTGAATGGCGTGACCGCCGCCGCCAATGTGCGCTCGCTGCGCATAGGCCTCGGCTGTTCCGCCAACGAGCCCTCCGACAAGCACGAATCCAACCGCGAAGTTTTTGAAACTGGTCATGACCGTACCCCGTACCGTTCAGACAGTCCTGGTAAATTCCTCGCTGAGACAAGAGTTGCCGAGCTCACGAAGGCCATGCGCGAACACTGGCCTGCGGGCGGGATCATCCCAGGGGCGACCAGTTTATGAATGGCGGGCGTTAAGCGTATCTGCGCTCGCGAACGCCCCGTCATCCCTCGCGCGCAGGTTTGCGAAGCTCATGTCGCCTCGCAGGATGTTCCAGAGAAGGGGCAACTCTGAGGTATTTGTGCTTCGCAGTACACGTCCGAAGGACGTATCGACCCGGCTCGCGCGGAACGTGAGCTTGCGAAAACGGCGTCCGTTGCTGCCAGTGCCTTCCACCTTGTGAAACAGGGGCCGTCCCTGGCTTAATAGCGCCAGCGTGGCAACGGACAGGAGTAGTGGCGCCAACAGACAGGTCACACAGAACGCGAGCGCCATGTCCAGGACCGGCCAGCGGCGGACGCTGGCCATACGGGGTATTGCGTCGCAAGCGACGCGGGCGGCAAGCTGTTCCTTGGGCGTGTCCTGATAAGCGTCTCTCATTCGTCCTCGCTTTCGCCGCTGCTGCACTGCAGCACGAACGGAAACGCGCACGGGGCGGAAAAAGGCGAAGCGAAGACGTTAAAATTTTCGTGTTCGAATTCCCTCTGATTCGCGCTGCAGCGGGGAATGATGATCATCGTCACAATCGCGCTGCTTCTTGGGATGGCCTGCGGGATGCGCTTTGGCATCGTGGTGTTCATCCTCGTTATGGTCGTGGCGCTTGCGCTGGCGGCAGCCTTGGCGCTCGCCGATCAAACCTCGATCGAAGCCGGCGCCTTACTGCACGTCGCCGCATGCGCTGTTGCGCTTCAGCTCGGCTACGTCTGCGGACTTCTGGTTCGCAGCCGCCGCCAATAGTGTTCCGCTCGAGCAGGTACCACTTAGCTCAGGCCCCGCGTTTCGAGCAGGGGCTCGACACCGGGCAGCTTTCCCCTGAAGGCGAGGTAGGCATCCTTGGGGTCACGAAGATTGCCAGCCGCATAAACGAAATCGCGCAGGCGGGCCGCAGTGGCCGGATCGAAGATATCGCCTGTCTCCTCGAAGGCGGAAAAGGCGTCGGCGTCGAGAACTTCGGACCAAAGATAGCTGTAGTAGCCCGATGCATAACCCTCGCCCGAGAAGACGTGGGTGAAATGCGGGCTGCGATGACGCATGGCGATTTCCGCGGGCATGCCGATCCTGTCGAGCACCTTGCGTTCGAAGGCGAGGGGGTCCTTGCGCGCTTCCGGGGCCGACAGATGCATTTCGAGATCCACGAACGCGGAGGCGCAATATTCGACCGTCCCGAAACCCTGGTTGAAGCCCCGCGCGGCGTGCAGGCGCTTGATGAGATCTTCCGGGATGGGCTCGCCGGTTTCGACGTGACGCGCATAAAGGCGCAGGACCTGCGGCTGCATCAGCCAATGCTCGTAGAGTTGCGAGGGAAGCTCCACGAAGTCTGAGGAGACAGATGTGCCTGCGAGCGAGGGGTACTTCACGCTGGAGAGCATGCCATGCAGGGCGTGGCCGAACTCGTGGAACAAGGTTCGCGCCTCGTCAATGCTGAGAAGCGCCTGTTCGCCGGGCGCGGGCTCCGCGATGTTGAGGACGTTGATGATGATCGGCCTGATGTCGCCCGCGAGCTTCTGCTGCACGCGAAAGGCCGACATCCAGGCGCCGCTGCGCTTCGAGGGACGGGCGAAATAATCGCCGAGGAAGATTGCGACGTGACGACCGTCCGCCCCGGTGACCTCGAAGGCGCGAACCTGCCGGCCGTAGAGCGGCAGATCTTTCCGCTCCTTGAAGGTCAGTCCGAACAGACGTCCGGCCACGTAGAAGGCGGCCTCGATCATGCGGTCGAGGGGGAAGAAGGGGCGGAGCTCGCCATCGTCGATCGCATAGTCTGCGCGCCGCAGCTTTTCGGCATAATGACGCCAGTCCGGCTGGCGAATGGGCGAGTTATTGCCTTCGTCCGACGCAATTTCGGCGAGGCGGTCACGCTCGCGCGCGGCGGCGCCTCGGGCCGGGGCCCAGACGCGATCGAGCAGGCCGCGCACCGCTTCGGGCGTCTCGGCCATCGTGTCGTCGAGCTTGTAGTGAGCATAGGACTCGTAGCCGAGCAGCTTCGCGCGCTCTTCGCGCAAGGCGATGGTCTCGGCGATGACGTCGCGATTGTCGGTCGTGCTGCCTCGTTCACCCCGCGCGAGAAAGGCTGCGTGAAGCGTCTCGCGCAGGTCGGCCCGCGTGGATTGCGTCAGGAAGGATTCCACATTGCCGCGCGAAAGCGACACTGCGTGCAGCCCTTCGTGGCCACGAGCCTGCGCGAGTGTCGCAGCCGCGAGGCGAAAATCGTCGGACATGCCCGCGAGGTCGGCCTCTTCCTTGAGGAGAAGGATGTAATCCGACTCATCCTGCAGCACGTTCTGTGAGAATTGCGTGCCGAGCGTGGCCAGGCGGGCGGTGATGTCGGAAAGGCGGGCGCGCTCAGTCTCCGAGAGGCGGGCGCCCGAGCGCACGAAGGCCTTGTGCAGGCGCTCGGTCAGACGCTTCTGCTCCGGGTCGAGACTCGCCCCTTCGGGGCCGTCGAGGACTGCGTCCATCCGCGCAAAAAGGGTTGCATCCAGATAGATCGAGCTGCGGTGACGTGCGAGGATCGGCGACAGGTCGCGCTCGACAGCGCGAATGGCCTCGTCCGATTCCGTGCCTGCAAGGTTGCGGAACACGAGGCTGACGCGCACGAGATCCGCGCCACTGCGCTCAAAAGCCTCGACACTGTTCTGGAACGTCGGGGCAGCCGGATCATTGCGGATAGCGTCGATCTCGGCGCGATGGTCTTCCACTGCCCGCTCAAACGCCGGCATATAGTGCCGGGTTTCGATGCGATCGAAGGGAGGCATGCCGAAGGGTGTCGCCCAGGTTTCGAAGAAAGGATTTTCGTGCGCCAATGGAACGGGCTCCCGCGATGGATGAGTCGTGAAGCTAGATATGCGAGCCCGCCGCAACAAGGGTCAGGCTGCGACTTTGCGGGACGGGCTTGACCAGGCCCGACCGAAGCGCACTGCTCGGCCGCTCACCAAACGAACTCCAGGACCTTCATGCGCGATGACGCGAACATCCTCAGCCGGCTCCTGAAGCGTGCGAGCCTCGTGGAGCGCGGGTTCCTGATCGTGCTGGCCCTGGCGGCGAGCGCGCTTTACATCTTCGTCCAGACGGCCTCCGAGGTGTTCGAGGGCGAGACGCATGGTTTCGACAACGCCATTCTGCTGGCCTTCAGGAATCCACTGGATCTGTCAGATCCCTTGGGACCGCGATGGTTCGAGGAGGTCATGCGCGATTTCACGGCGCTGGGCGGGACGGCGGTGCTGGCCACGATCACGCTGTTCGTCGTCGGCTATCTCGCCATCAGCGGAAAGAGGCGCTCGGCCCTGCTCGTTACCGTGTCCATCGTGGGCGGCGTTTTGCTGAGCAACCTCCTGAAATACGGGTTCGACCGGCCGCGTCCCGATCTCGTGCCGCATGGCATGGAGGTGTACACGCTCAGTTTTCCGAGCAGCCACGCGATGATGTCGGCGGTCGTCTACCTGACGCTCGGGGCGTTGCTCGCCCGTACGCAGGCTGCGCCCCGTGTGCGTGTGTATCTCCTGACATGCGCGGTGCTGTTGACGGTCGTCGTGGGTGTCAGCCGCGTCTATCTCGGCGTGCATTGGCCCACCGACGTGATCGCCGGTTGGGCCGTCGGGTCGTGCTGGGCGCTGGGCTGGTGGCTCGCGGCGCTGTGGTTGCAGCGGCAGCGGAAGGTGGAAACGCCGGACGAAGGCGCACCCTCGCAAGACGAGTGACGCGCTTGCCTCAATCTCGGCTCAAACGCACGGCCAAGTAGGTTGCATCAGTTTCCACCGGGTGAGTCGCCATGGTTCTCCATCCCACAATCGTACGATCCGGCCTTCGGCGTGTCGCCCGCTTCGGCGGGCAGTTCACCTTCTCCATCGCAACAGCAATCTGCGCAGGCGCGGTCACGAGCATGGTGCTCCCCTATATCGCCGCGCAGCCATCCGCGCAGGATGTGGCCAAGTCATCGGCCCGCGTAACGATGTCGCCCGCGTATCGCGCTCCAGAGGGCGTCGTCGTGCCGCTGTCGTCTGCCTTCACGCTCGATGGCTTCGGCGGGGCGTCCACGGAAAATTTGTTCTCCGAATACGTGCTGCATGTCGCGCGGGGGGATGCTGGGCCCGACATGAAGATCGCGGGTTGGGCCACGCCAGATGGCCAGCCTGCGGTGCGGGTCGCGAGAGCCGAATGGAACCCTCCGGTTAAACAGAGTGCCTGGTCGCAGCGTCCGCATGTGCCGGCAAGTCTTCCGCCGCGACGGCCCATCGCTCTGGCTCAGCATTCTGCCCCGGTCGAATCGGCGCCCGTTCAGGTGGCAGCGTTCACCGATGTGACCGCCCAGTCTGCGCCCGTAAAATCCTTCGACGGCATCCGGAACTGGCTGCCCGAAGTGAGCGTGCCGAATGTCCTGCCGCTGAAGGAAAAGGTGGTGAGCACACTCTCGTCCGTCGGCGATACGCTCGGCGGCTGGATTCCGCACCTCTGACGCAGAAAGAGGGACCGCCTGCAGCGCGCCCCTCTCCCGATCGTAACTGAAGTTTCAGGCAGCCCGGCCCGCGCGGCGCACCGCGTAGCGGTCGGCTGCCTTGGCGTCGCCCTGGCGGTCCCGTGTCTCGGCCGGCTTGCCGCCTTTCGGCTTGGGCGTCGGGATCTCCACGTCGATTTCGAGCAGGGAAACTTCCTCGCGACGCTCCATTTTGATCTGGACCTTGTCGGGATCGACGTCGATGTGCTTGGCGATGGCCGCCAGCACTTCCTTCTGTAGAAGGGCGATCAGGTCCGAATTGCAATTCGTGCCGCGCTCGTGCGCGAGCAGGATCTGCAGGCGTTCCCGCGCGACAGGAGCACTCGTGCGCCGGTTGAACAGGCTGAAGATGCTCATGCCGCCCTCCGGCCGAAGAGTCTGTCGAGAATTCCTTTCTTGTGCATGGGAATGCTCATGGGGATGTCTTCGCCACAGAGCCGGCGCGCCGCGTCCATATAGGCGCGTGCGGGCGCACTCGATGCATTGTTGAGGGTGACCGGCGAGCCGACGTTCGACGCGCGCAGCACCTCTTCGCTCTCCGGGATGATGCCCAGCAGGGGGATCGACAGGATTTCGAGCACGTCCTCGACGCTCAGCATTTCGCCGCGCCCGGCGCGGGCAGCGTCGTAGCGGGTGAGCAGGAGGTGCTTTTCCATCCGCTGGCCGTTCTCGGCGCGCTCGGTCTTGGCGTCAAGGAGGCCTATGATGCGATCGGAGTCGCGAACGGAGGAGACTTCCGGATTGGCGATGACGACGGCGAGGTCGGCATATCTCATGGCGAGCGTCGCGCCGCGCTCGATACCGGCGGGGCTGTCACAGATGATCCAGTCGAAACGCTCGCGCAATTCGCTGATGACGCGCTTCACGCCCTCTTCGGTCAGGGCATCCTTGTCGCGCGTCTGGGAGGCGGGCAGCAGGTAGAGCGTCTCGATGCGTTTGTCGCGGATGAGCGCCTGATGCAGCCTGGCCTCGCCATTGGCGACGTTGATGAGATCGTATACGACCCGGCGCTCGGCGCCCATGACGAGATCGAGATTGCGCAAGCCGACGTCGAAGTCGACGACAGCGACGGTCTGCCCCGTTTGCGCCAGTGCGGCGCCGAGTGCGGCGGTGGACGTCGTCTTGCCGACGCCGCCTTTACCGGATGTGACCACCAGGACCTCAGCCATTGGTGTTTGTTCCTCTCAGTCGAGCAGGGTGATTTTCATGGTTTCGTTTTCGAGCCAGGCCTGCACCGGCTTCTTGCGAAGCTGCGGCTCGATTTCGTCTGCGATCTTGTAGAGACCGTCGATGGCGATCAGTTCGGCTTCGAGCTTGCGGCAGAAGATGCGCGCGCGCGCATTGCCATAGGCGCCCGCCATCGCGCGTCCGCGCAAGGTGCCGTAGATATGGATGGAGCCGCCGGCGATGACTTCTGCGCCGGAACCGATCGAGCCGAGGATGGTGACGTCGCCTTCGGGGAAAACGATCGACTGGCCGGACCGGACGGGTGCCTCGATTACCAGCGCATTCGCGGTCGGAGTCGCGGGCGTGGCGGGCTTCGTCTCCGGTACCGGAGCGGGGGTGCCCAGAAAGGATGCGGAGCGTCCGCCATTCAGGAATGGCGGAATGTCGGGCCCGGCGAGGCGTGGGTCGGCGTTCTCGATGCCCATGATGCGAATGTCGCGCGCGGCGAGATCCCGGATCAGGATCGGCAAGGCCACCTTGTCCAGTTCCAGGCCTGCAACATCCAGGACGACGGGCTTGCCTCCGAAGAAGCCGGGGGAGCGCTCGAGCCAGGCATCGACCTCGGCCAGCCAGTCTGCCAACGGTCCTTCAGGATTGAGGACCAGGGCCAAGAAGGACCGGCCTCTGAACCTGATTGCGCGTGTGGGACGGGTTTGAATGGTCACTGGAGTGCTCGCCGGGTTTGAGAGCCCATGTGACCGTGATTTGGTTAACGAAATCTTAACTGGGGCCGGCTACAGCAAGGTTCCCGCAAGGTTTTGTTGTTGTCTTGTTAACTTTGCCACAGTGCATCGCCGTTCCTTTGCGTCAGGTGACGCGGGAAGCATCATTGGCGTGGTGTTTCTTTGTCCTTGCCCCGCGGTGACGGGACGCTAGCATGACGCTCTGAGCTTTGGAGGCAGGCATCATGCATCAGATCGTCATCCCGCCCTCGGTCGTCGAGCGTGTCCTGGCCCGCCGCGGGCGTGAACATGTGTTCGCCGACTTCGATCCCGCGCGCACCGCGCTGGTCGTGGTCGACATGCAGAATGCCTTCATGATGGAGGGGGTGGCTCATTCCCCCTGCCAGGTGGCGCTCGATATCGTCCCCAACATCAATCGGCTGGCACGCAGCCTGCGGGCTGCCGGCGGAGAGGTCGTGTGGATACAGACGGCGTTCACCGATGAATCGCTGGTGAGCTGGTCGACCATGCACGACATGTCGGTCCCGAGCCGGACTGCCAAACGCAGCGAAGCTTTGAAGCCGGGGTCGATCGGTTACGCCCTGTGGTCCAAGCTCGAGGCCTTGCCCGAGGACCTCTACGTCGAGAAGCTGCGCTTCAGCGCCTTCATCCAGGGCTCCTCGGACCTCGAAACGATCCTGCGCGCCAAGGGCATCGACACGGTAATCATCACGGGGACCGTGACGAGCGTGTGCTGCGAGTCGACCGCGCGCGACGCGATGATGCGCAATTTCAAGACCATCATGGTGACCGATGGCAATGCTGCGGCGACCGACGATGAGCACAATGCAGCTCTCATCGCGTTCTATCTCACCTTCGGCGACATCATGCCGACGGACATGATCGTGGCACGTTGCGAACAGGCGGCGATGGTCGCGGCGGAATAGGGTCCGACATGGCGCATGCTGACACGCGCGGCGTTATCTACGCCGCGCTGGCTGGGAATTTCGGGATCGCGATCACCAAGGGGGCAGCTGCCTTTTATACGGGCTCGAGCGCGATGCTGAGCGAGGCGATCCACTCGCTCGTCGACACGCTCAACCAGCTGCTGCTGCTGTTCGGGCTGAAGCGCGCTGCGCGCCCGGCCACCCCGTCACACCCCTTCGGCCATGGGATGGAACTCTATTTCTGGGCCTTCGTCGTGGCCCTTCTGATCTTCGCCTTCGGCGGTGCGATCTCGATCTACGAGGGCGTCAGCAAGCTCGGACATGCGGAGCCGGTCACGAACGCCTGGGTCAACTTCGTTGTCCTGGGCATTTCAGTCGCGCTGGAGACCTACTCGTTCAGCGTGGCCTATCGGGAGTTGAAGGCGCAGTCGCCGGGCAGGGGCTTCTGGTCGGCGGTTCGCAGTAGCAAGGATCCCGGTGTATTCGCCGTCCTGCTGGAAGATCTCGCAGCCCTGAGCGGCCTGCTTCTGGCGGGCGTGGGCCTTGGCCTCGCACTTGTCCTGGATATGCCGATCTTCGATGCCATTGCCTCGATCGCAATCGGCATCCTTCTGATCGCCACCGCAGGCTTTCTTGGGCGCGAGACGCTGAGCCTGATGACCGGAGAGAGTGCGTCGCGCGAGGTGCTCGGCGATGTGCGTGGCGTCATCGAGAGCGACGCGCGGGTCGAGAGGGTCGACGAGCTTCTCAGTCTTCACCTTGGGCCGAACGACATCCTGCTCGCCGTCGCAATCGATTTCAGGGATGAATTGTCGGGCTTCGAGATCGAGGCCGCCGCGCGAGATCTGATGAGCGCGCTGCAACTTGCGCATCCCTCGGTGAAGCGTGTTTTCCTGCGTCCGGTCAGGACGAAGTGAGCTGAGGGGTGCCCTCAGCTCTTCTTTTTTGCCAGCTTGCCGGATTTCGCCTTGACGGGTTTCGCGCGCTCGGCGGGGGCCGGCCCCTCTTCGGGGGCGGGCGTCTGCGCTGAACCTGCTTGCGTGACCGGGGGTGAGTTGGCCTGCCGCGCCTCATGCCAATGGTGGTCGTGGCGACCCTGCGGACGCCCCTCTTTCTCCCAGAGTTCGTACGCCAGGCGCCGGACGTTTTCTTCATCCCCGGAATGCATTCGTGGCCTCCTCAACCAAACGCTCATCGGCGAAACGTCGATGCATGCGTATGGTTGCGCGCTGCATCAATGGCGCGTGCGATGCGGCACGAATAGATTCATGGCGTCGGGGAGGATGTCGTAGCGGGCGCGCAGGCGGTTCAGGCGCTCGGCGGCGACCGTGTCCCAGACCGGTTCCTCGACACGGTGCGGCATCCACACCGCCGTGACCCGCCAACCCCATCCGCACTTCGGATCGACCGGCCTGATCTCTACGTCCTCGACGTCACAGAAGCGCGGGCAGGACTTCAGCATGGCGCAGGCCATGCGGACGAGATCGTCCAGCGGCAGAAATTCCTTTCCATGAGGACGAGAGGTCATGGCGGTCCCTCCAGGCGGGTCGTCTTGGTTTCGTGAGCCTTCGTGTCGGCTTGCTCCCTGATAGTGATTGGAAATTCCTCAGTCACAACAGGAATTTGCATGGAGTGCGCTAGCGGACCGTGCTCGCGGCGCATCGTCACGGGCCGCACGTCGAGCCGCAATCGAACGCCGCCGCGTCCTCTCTTCAGACGAAAGTATGAATCATGCCAAAGACGAGCGCGACTGAAAGAACGAGCACGTAGGGGCTGACCTTCGTCATGTAGAAAAGGGCCGCGCAGACGGCGATGGTTAGCGCTTCGAGCGGCCCGACATGCGCCGCGCGAATGACAGCCATCGCGCCCGCGAAGATCAGGCCGACGGCGACAGGTGCGAGGCCGCTTTCGATCGCCGTCTTCAGCGGCGAAACACGGTGGCGCTGCCACCAGCTTGAGATGCCGTAGACGAGCAGAGACGACGGGATGTAGATCGCGAGGCATCCAGTGATTGCGCCGAGCAATCCGGCGACCTGAAAGCCGATCAGCGCCGCGATCAACGTGCTCGGGCCGGGGGCGGCGCGAGCGATGGCGAACATGTCGGTGAATTCCTGGTTGGTCAGGAACTGATGCACGTCCACCGTCTGGTGCTGAATATCGGCGACGATGGCCTGTCCGCCACCGAAGGACAGCAGCGACAGCGGTGCGAAGACGATGAGAAGGCCGATCAGGCGATTGTCCATCAGGAACGTGCCTCGCGCCCGTTGAGATAGGCGAGGAGGACGCTGAGCGGGACCGCGACGAGGACGACCGGAACCATCGGCCAACGCAGGATTCCCACCGACGCGAAGACGGCTGCTGCGACGAGAAAGGGCGTGAAGTTGCGCGGCAGTCTCGAGACGACCTTGGCGCCGACCGACAGCGTGGCCCCCACGCCCGCGGCAGCCACGCCGCCGAGCACGAAATGGGTCACGGGCATGCCGGACAATTTTCCGTAGACGAAGCCCATAGCCATGATGATGCAAAAGGCGGGGATGATCATGGCGACGACCGCCACTGTCGCGCCGAGACCGCCACGGGCCTTCAGGCCGATGTAGAGCGCAAGGTTGACCGGGTTAGCGCCGGGCAAGACCTGGGAGATGGCGAAGCCCGCCAGAAATGCCTGCTCGTCGAGCCAGTGGCGACGTTCGACCGCCTCGCGGTGGATGAGGGCCTGGGTGCTGCCGCCGAACGCGGATGCGCCGACCTTCAGGAACGACCAGAAGATTTGAGACAGAGGCGGAGCCTGAGGGCCCTCTTCCTTACGCGTGGCCTCGGCCGGTACATCCAGCGCCATTGGGTCTCCTCCGTTTCAAAATTGGAACGGCATATTAGACCGAGTCGTCTGGAAGTTGAATGCCCGCCAGTGCCGCAGACTTGTGCGGCTATTTGGCGAGGGGCGCCGGCTCCGGCCGGTCGTTGGGGCGGGGCGTGTACTTGCGTTTCAGAAGCTGGCGGACTTCGGTGGATACGATGACTTCGCCCCGGTCGGCGAAGGCTTCGTGATTGGCCTCGATGTCGTCCAGCGAATAGAGATAGTTGACCATAAGGCCGTGGCCTTGCTGGAGGCCCTTGGGCGAGAGGTCGCCGTGCCAGTTGATCCGCTCCAGCCGCGCGCCGTTGCCCAGGTGGAAGCGCGCGACGGAATCGCGCGGCTGGCCGTTCGCGATCTTGGCTTGCAGGTAATAGATCGCGGCAGCTGCGAGGAGCGCGTTGCGGCTGTGGACCGGGGCAGTGGGCCCAGCCTCGCTCGTCGCGCCTTCGAGGGCCAGCCGGAGGTCGGCCGGAATGAGCCCCTTCTCGGCGCTCAGATCGGCTGCGAGCCAGCGCGCAAAATCCGGCACCGGCGACAGCGTGACGAAGGTCGTCAGCTTGGGCAGTTCGCGGCGCAACTCTTCGACCACCTGCTTGATGAGGAAGTTGCCGAAGGAAATGCCGCGCAAGCCCTTCTGGCAATTCGAGATCGAATAGAAAACGGCGGTCGTCGCGGCGCTCGCGGGAAGCGCGTTGCGGGCGGATGAGAGCAGGGGGGCGATGGCGCCGGGGATTTCGGCCGTCAGGGCGACCTCGACGAAAATCAGCGGCTCGTCGACGAGGCGCGGATGGAAGAAGGCGAAGCAGCGCCGATCCTGCGGCTCCAGCCGTCCGCGCAGGTCGTCCCAATTCTGGATCGCATGAACCGCCTCGTAGCGGATGATCTTCTCGAGGATGTTTGCCGGGGTCGTCCAGTCGATACGGCGCAGGACGAGGAAGCCCCGGTTGAACCAGGACGAGAACAAGTGCCGGAAGTCGGCGTCGAGCGCGGCCAGGTCCGGGTTTTCGCTTTCGTGGCGGAAAAGATCCTCACGCATATGCACCAGCGCGGCAGTGCCGCCCGGTGCCTGGTTCAGCCGGCGGATCAACTCCTGCCGGCGAGGCTCGGCAGCTTCATGCAGCCGTAGCGCGGCCGTCTCATCCGGCGCGTTGCGATAGGCATCGATGGCGCGGTCGAGTTTTTCGCGATCCGGCCCGTAATCGCTCGCCATGTGGAGCAGCACCTCGCGGCGGCCCTCATCGGGCAATTCCTCGTAGCGGGTGAGGATGGCCTCGGCCATGGCGACGCCCGTGGCTTCACCACGGCGCTTGAGGAGATCGTCGGTGAGGCGCAGGAGGCCGGCGGGCGTCGGGTCTTCCTGTCCCCAGGCCTTTGCCAGCAGATCGCGGCCGCGCTCGGTGATCGTCTGGAGAAGCTCGGAGATGAAATTGCCGTTCATGCTGTCCTCGACAGGCACCGTACTGCGCTGGCTGCGATGATGCCGCGTCAGCGCGCCTGGCGCTAGCGCGACTTGTGGCCGAGCATCACGCTCCGAAGGCGCGCAAAAACGTGTCGGCTACGGATTCCGCCACTGCGCGCCGCTTGCTGGCCGAGGGGCGCGTTGCGACCCCCATCAGGGCCCGCAGCTGGTTGTGCCCATTCAGCATTCCGAAGAATTGTTCCGCTGCCGTTTCGGGGTCGGTTATGTTCAACCGGCCCCGTACAACCTCCGCCCGGAAGTAGGCTGCGAGTTCCTTCACCGCGCGGCCTGGACCCGTGGCGTATAGACTGCGCCCGAGTTCGGGAAAGCGGGCTGCCTCGGTCACGATGAGGCGATAGAGGGCGAGGGACTTCGGCCGCAGCCCCGTGGCGAGAAGGTTTTCGCCGATGGTCACGAGGCTGTCGCGCAAGCCTGCTTCCTGCTGAACGGCGCGCGAAATCGGGGCGATGATCTCGTCGACGAGGTCGCCGCAGATGGCTCGGAAGAGATCGTCCTTCGAGGCGAAGCCATTATAAATCGTCTGCCGGCTGACGCCTGCGTGCTCCGCGACGGCTTCGAGGCAGGTGCCGGCAAAGCCTGCGTTCAGGAACATCTCGGCGGCCGCAATCATTATCGCTTCGCGATTGCAGGCCCGCAGCTTGGGCGCCCGAACTTTGGGGTTGCGAACACGAGATCGTTCCTCGCCCGCAGGTCCGGCAGCTCTTGTCACGGCGCCCGTCATTCTCTATTCCTCGGCCGACAGAATTAGACAGTCTGTCTAAATTATCGACACATCCGCGAGCTTGCAACATGGTCAGACGTCTCATCCTCATCGCACTTTGCGCCGTTCTGGCGATCGGGGGCTATGTCTGGTGGAAACAGTCCACGGATGCGCAGACTCAGGCGAAGTCAGCCGCACCGCCAGCCCCGCCGCCAGCCGAAGTCGGCATCATGACCACGCAGGCGGTCGAGGTGCCGTTGACAGTGACCTATTCGGGGCGTGTGGCCAGCTATCGCGACGTCGAGATCCGCCCTCAGGTCAGCGGCATCCTGCTCGAGCGCGCCTATGAGGATGGCGCGAAAGTGAACGCGGGGCAGGTGCTGTTTCGCATCGACCGGCGGCCTTATGAGGTTGCTCGCGACCGTGCGCGCGCGCAACTTGCGCAGGCCGAGGCAACGTCGCGTCAGGCTGATGATAATTTCAAGCGCATCGAGGAGCTGGTGCGCCGCCAGGTGTCGACCGAGCAGGCTTTCGAACAGGCGCGCACCGCCCGCGATCAGGCGCAGGCCGGCGTGCAGCTTGCGCAGGCGGAGCTGAACAACGCCGAGCTCAACCTCGGCTATACGGTCATCAGCGCGCCGGTCTCGGCAAATACGGCGCTCCAGTCCCCGCAGGTCGGCAGCCTGATCCAGGCGCAGCAGACGCTGCTGACAACACTGACGCAGCTCGATCCGGCCTATGTGAATTTTTCCATCACGGATACCGAGTTCCAGGCCTTCCGCGCGCTGAACGAGCAACGGGCCAAGCCGATCACCGAGAGCGATCTCGACGTCGAACTGCAGGACGGATCGGGGACGCTGTATCCCTCGCACGGAAAGGTTCAGGTCTCGGCCAGTAATGTCGACATGCGCACCGGCACGATCCAGGTTCGGACGATCTTCCCGAACGCCAATGGCGCTCTGTTGCCGGGGCAGTTCGTTCGTGTCGTCATTCGCGGCATCACCCTGCCGAAGGCGGTGGTCGTGCCCAAGCAGGCGATCTCGCAAGGGCCCCAGGGGCCGTTCGTCTATGTCGTCAACGACAAGGATTCCGCGCAGGTGCGGCCGGTGAAGCTCGGGCAGGAAGTGCCTGCGGGATGGGTTATCCAGAGCGGTCTGGATGGTGCGGAGCGCGTGATCGTCGATGGCCTCATCCGCGTGCGTCCCGGCGCCACGGTTCGCCCGGGCGCCATGCAGGCCAACGCCACGCCAGCCAAGGGTGAGCAGAAGTGATCTCCCGTTTTTTCATCGACCGGCCCGTCTTCGCTTCGGTTCTCTCCATCGTCATCGTGCTGGCAGGGCTCATGGCCATGCGCGCGCTGCCGATCTCGCAATATCCGCAGATCGTGCCGCCGGAGGTGGTGATTACAGCCAATTATCCGGGCGCGAATGCCCAGACCATCGCCGAGACCGTCGCCGCTCCGCTGGAACAGCAGATCAACGGCGTCGAGAACATGCTCTACATGCGCTCGACATCGACGGGGTCGGGCACGCTCAGCCTCAGCGTGTCCTTTGCCATCGGCACCAACCCCGATCAGGCGACGATCAACGTCAACAATCGCGTGCAGCGCGCCTTGCCGCTCCTGCCCGCAGAGGTGAGCCGCCAGGGCGTCACCGTGAACAAGAAGTCGAGTTCGATCCTGCAGGTGCTGGCGCTGTCCTCGCCCAATGGCCGGTACGACACGATCTTCGTTTCCAACTATGCGCTGATCAACATCATCGACGAGTTGCGCCGCACGCCCGGTGTCGGCGACGCCTCGCTTTTCGGCGCGTCGGATTATTCGATGCGGATCTGGCTGCGGCCCGACAAGGTCGCGCAATATAATCTTACGCCGGGCGATATCGCGGCCGCGATCCGCGAGCAGAATGCGCAGTTCGCGGCCGGCCGCTTCGGCGAGGAGCCGATGAAGGAAGCGCAAGCGTTCACCTATTCGGTCACGACCCCGGGCCGGCTTGTCGATCCGCGCGAGTTCGAAAACATCATCGTCCGCTCGGACGCCAATGGCGGCGCGCTGCGGTTGAAGGATGTGGCGCGCGTGGAGCTGGGCTCGCAGAATTATGCGTTCTCGGCCACCTACAATGGCTCGCCCACGGTGCCGATCGGTGTGTACCTGCAGCCGGGCGCGAATGCGCTCCAGGTCGCGGACGCCGTGAAGTCGACGATGGAGCGGCTGTCGAAGCGCTTTCCCGACGGGCTTGCCTACGACATTCCCTTCAACACGACGCGCTTCGTGGAAGTGTCGATCCAGGAGGTGATCCACACCTTCATCGAGGCGATCATCCTCGTCGTGCTCGTTGTCTTCATGTTCCTGCAGAACGTGAGGGCGACGATCATTCCGATCATCGCCGTGCCCGTGTCGCTGATCGGCACGTTCGCAGGCATGTATGTGCTCGGCTTTTCGATCAACCTGCTCACGCTGTTTGGCATGGTGCTCGCCATCGGCATCGTCGTGGACGACGCCATCGTCGTGCTTGAAAACGTCGAGCGCATCATGTCGACGGAGAAGCTGCCGCCCCGCGCGGCTGCGATCAAGGCGATGGAGGAGGTGAGCGGTCCTGTCATCGCCATCGTGCTGGTGCTGTGCGCCGTGTTCATCCCCGTTTCGTTTCTCGGCGGCCTCGCGGGCGAACTCTATCGGCAGTTCGCAGTCACCATCGCGGTGTCGGTTGTTATCTCGGGCATCGTCGCGCTGACACTCACGCCTGCGCTGTGCGCCCTGCTTCTGAAGGAATCGCACAGCGAACCTGCGCTACCGTTCCGGCTCTTCAACCGGGGCTTCGGCTGGTTGACGCGGCGCTTCACGGGCGGCGTTTCCTTCCTGCTTCGCAATGTGGCTGTCGGCCTCGGGCTCGTTGCGCTCATGCTCGGCGCAACCTACGTGCTATTCCAGCGGGTGCCCTCGGGCCTCGTGCCCAACGAGGACCAGGGCTACATCTTCCTCGTCACGGCATTGCCGCCCGCAGCATCGCTCAGCCGCACGCGTGCGATCACCACGCAGGTGACCGAGGGCGCGCGGAAGAACGATGCTGTTGCCAATATCGTCACCTTCTCCGGGTTCGATCTGTTGTCGGGGGCGCAGAAGACGAGTTCGGGCGTTTCTTTCGTGACACTGAAGGACTGGGCCGAGCGTAAGGAGACGCGGCAGGATGCGCGCGTTCTCGCGCCCGGCTTCGCCTCTCTCAATGCCGATTTCCGCGACGGCGTCGTGATCGGCTTCAACCCCCCGCCCATCCAGGGCATCAGCACGACGGGCGGGTTTGAGTTCTTCCTGCAGGATCGGACTGGCGGTTCCCTCGAGGGGCTCTCGCAGGCCGCGCAGAAGGTCATCGCCGCCGCCAACCAGCGGCCCGAAGTGCGGGGCGTCGCGACGACCTTCAACACGGGCGTGCCGCAATACCGGATCGATGTCGACAAGGAGAAGGCCAAGGCCCTGTCCGTGCCGATTGCGAACATCTTCGACACGATGCAGAGCACGTTCGGCAGTTTCTATGTGAATGATTTCACGCTGTTCGGGCGGACCTATCGCGTCAGCCTGTCCTCCGAGGGAGATTTCCGCCAATCCCCCGACGATTTGCGCCACGTCTTCGTGCGCTCGGATGCCGCCAGCATGGTGCCACTCGACGTGCTCGTGAAGGTGACGCGCATCACCGGACCCGATGTCGTGGATCGCTTCAACATCTTTCCGGCCGCGCGCATCCAGGGCAATCCGGCGCCGGGTTATTCCTCCGGGCAGGCCATCGAGGCGATGCGCGAGGTCGTCGCGCAGACTCTCGGCACGGAGTACACGATGGGGTGGACCGGCGCGGCCTTTCAGGAGATCTCCACGGCGGGCTCGGGCAACCTCGGCTTCATCTTCGGCCTGGTCATGGTGTTCCTGATTCTTGCGGCCCAGTATGAAAAGTGGTCGCTCCCCATCGCGGTCATCACGGCGGTGCCCTTCGCGGTGTTCGGCGCCATTCTGGCGATCTATCTGCGCGGCATGGAAAACGACGTCTATTTCCAGATCGGCCTGATCACGCTGATCGGGCTGGCTGCGAAAAATGCCATCCTGATCGTGGAATTCGCGTCGGAGAAACACCGCGAGGGATTGTCGGTCTATGAGTCCGCGATGTCGGCGGCGCGCCTGCGCTTCCGCCCCATCGTGATGACCTCGCTGGCCTTCATCCTGGGTGTGGTGCCGCTGGCGATCAGCACGGGCGCGGGCTCGGCGAGCCGGCACTCGATCGGCACGGGCGTGATCGGCGGCATGCTGGCAGCGACATTCATCGCCATTTTCTTCGTGCCGATGTTCTTCATGCTGGTGACGCGTTCGCGCAAGCCGAAGCCGGTCGTTGCGCAGACGCATCCCGCGGAGTGAAAACCCGCTGCCGCGGCTCCATGGCCGCGGCGGCTTCCTCAGTGATCGTTCTGGCTGTCGATCCATGCCGTGCCGAAGAGATCGCCTTCCCAGCGCTGAATGCGGTCGCGCCACATCCAGCGGCGGGCCCAGAAGCAAGCTTCTTCCTTGTCGCGGCAGGGGTGGTACTCGGGAGCTTCACCCGGCCGCGTGATGATGACGTAAGAACAGCCGTCCTCGCCGGTCTGGGGGAGATACAGCGTACGCGGCGCGTCAGCGCCTGCCCTGGTGGACACGTCCATTACGAAAACCTCCGCGAAATCATGTTGTTAACCAATCCGACGGTTTGGTTAACAAATGGTTAACGAGGCTTTGATCCTGATTTTATTGACCGCTCGAATGCCGCTCATATTCGCGCCCCCGCAAACAACAACCCATTGTCGTTTACGGTGATTCGAGCGAAAGTCGGGAATGGTTAAAAAAGCGTTTCGGCTGGAACCGGAGCGCGTGAGCCACGCCGTTGGACCGCGGACGTGGACTCCAGGGAGGATGACATGATTGCTCGGCTGGTGCTCGCGTTCGCGAGCCTCCTATCCATTTCCATGGGGGCAGCGCGTGCCGCCGAACTCGTCGAGGTCAGTGTCGGGCTGACCAATTCGGCGACTGATGTCGGCTTCTTCATCGCTGATAAGAAAGGATATTTCCGGGAGGAGGGCATCCAAGCCAAGTTCATCCAGTTCGACTCCGCCGCACGGATGAACTCCCTTTTCGGCACCGGAGAATTGAGTGTAGGCGCGGGCGGAATGTCGGCCGGTCTCTACAATGCAATTGCTCGCGGGATCGATATTCGCATTGTCGCCGACAAGAATTCTACCCCGCCCGGGCGCTCCAGCCAGAAGCTCCTGTTACGTAAAGATCTTGTGGATAGCGGCCGTTTCAAAGGTTTAGCGGACCTCAAAGGCATGCGCATCGCAACCTCCGCGCCCGGTACGGCGGCCATGGGCACGATGGTGAAGATCCTTGAAAAGGGCGGCCTGAAGCGCACCGACATCGAGGAGGTGAACATGTCCTTCTCGCAGATGGTACTGGCGCTCCGTAACAAGGCCGTCGATGCGGCGCTGCCGGCCGAGCCGCAGGCGACGCAGGCAATGGAGGATGGCGCGGTTCGCATCGTCAGCGACGACGAGATCTATCCCAATCACCAGATCTCCGCCGTGCTGTTTTCCGGCATCTTCGCCAAGCGCGACCCGGCGCTCGCCCGGCGGTTCCTGAAAGCCTATCTGCGTGGTGTGCGCGACCACAACGACGCGCTGGTGGACGGAAAGTTCGCCGGCCCCAAGGGCGACGAGGTGGTCGCGATCCTCACCGAATACAGTCTCGTGAAGGATCCGGCGGTGCATCGGTCCTTCATCCTCAGCGCCATCAACCCCGACGGCAAACTCGATCTGCCCAGCATGAAGGAAGACCTGCAGGTCTTCCGCGATGCCGGCCTCATTCAGGGCCAGGTGGAGGTCGAGCAGGCCGTCGACCTGAGCTTCCTCGACGCGGTGTTGAAAGAACTCGGACCCTATAGGGACGTGCGATGAGCCGGGGAATGGGGATCCGCGCCTTTCACGCGCTGTCTCTCGGCTTGTACCTTTCGGGTGCGACTCCGGTGCTCGCGCAGGATTTCTATGCGGGCCGCACCATCACGCTCTCGACGCATACGGGGCCGGGTGGAGGCTATGACACGCTGATCCGCCTGATCTCGCGACATCTCGGCAAACATATTCCCGGCTCGCCCTCGATCATCGTGACGAACCAGCCCGGTGCGGGTGGCCTGACAGCCTTCAATTATGCCGCGCGCATCGCGCCGCAGGACGGTACGTTCCTGACGCTGGTCGGGCAGGGGCTGCTGATCTTCGAGCCTACGGGGCAGGCCGGATTACAGGCCTCGCTCGGCGACATGAACTGGATCGGCAATTCCAGCCAGTCGCCCAATGTCACCGCTGTCTGGCACACATCTCCGGTGAAGACGGTGGACGATGCAAAGCGGGTCGAGGCGACGATGGGTTCGACCGGGGCAGGGGCTCCAGATGCGCAGATGCCGCGCGTTTACAACGCTTTGCTCGGCACGCGCTTCAAGGTCGTGACCGGCTATACGGGCGGCGCGCAGATCAACCTCGCCATGGAGCGCGGCGAACTGGACGGGCGCGGCACAAATACGTGGCCGAGCTACAAGTCGACTTTTGCCGATGCAGTGCGGGAGCGGAAGCTCGTGCCGCTCGTGCAGATCGGCTTGAAGAAGGATCCCGATCTGCCCGATGTGCCGCTGCTCACTGACCTGGTGGCAGGCGACGCGCAGCGTGAGCCCGTGGCGCGCTTTCTGTCGCTGACCACCGCGATCAGCCGGCCGCTCGCAGCCCCGCCGCGTGTTCCTGCCGAGCGCGTTGCAGTGCTGCGCCGCGCGTTCGACGCCACCATGCGAGACCCCGCTTTTCTTGCGGAGGCCGCGAGGATGCAGGTGGATATCGACCCGATGACTGGCGAAGAGGTAGAAACGGCGATCCGGCAGGTGCTTTCGACACCTGCCGATGTGATTGCCCGGACCCAGACGGCACTGGGGACGAGCGGTCCGTGATCAGATCGCGCGCACGCCCATCTTCTTGAGCCGGGGCAGAACTTCCTCGACGAAGAGGGGCAGCTCGTCGGCGTAATTGACCATGGAAATGCCGATGCCGCGAAGCCCCGCGCGGCTGAGGCCCGCGAACATTTCGGCGACCGTGTCGGGGTCGCCGACGATCGGCAAGCCCCCCATGCCATTGGCATATTGCTTGCGCTTGGTGTCGTATTCTTCCTGTCCGACCGTCTCGGGCAAAATGTTCTTCAGCGCGAGAATGTCGCGCACGGCGTTCCAGTCGGCGCCGTCGATGACGGAATAACGGTAGTAATCCTGCGCTTCCTTCATGGTCTTGCGCAGGGTGACGACACCCACGGTGAACACGTCGATCCCACGGCCATATTCCGCAGCCTGCGCCTTGATGCCCTGCACCTTCTCGGCGGTCTCTTCCAGCGAAACGCGGGACGCCGTGGTGAAGAAGCCATCGCAATTGCGCAGCGCGAAGGAGCGCCCCGCGGCGGAGGAGCCCGCATTCATGATCATCGGGCGCGTGTCGCCATAGGGCTTGGGCTTGGTGCGCACACCCTTCAGGTCGAAGAATTCGCCCTTGTAGTTGAAATCGTTTTCCGGCGACCAGGCGCGCTTGACGATGTCGATCCATTCCTGCGCGTAATCGTAGCGGCGCTCGTGATTGCGCTGCTCGACGCCGAACATTTCGAACTCGCCCTCATTCCAGCCGCAGACGACATTGAGCCCGAAACGGCCTTCGCCGATATGATCGGCCGTCACGAATTCCTTGGAGGCGATCAGCGGGTGAAAGAGCGGCGCGTGAACCGTGCCGAAGACGCAGATGCGATTGGTGGCCGCGAGAAGGCCGCTGGCCCAGGTCAGGGTTTCGAGCGTCGCCCCCTGATAGTCGGTGTCGCCGCCATAGCCCTTCCAGCGACCGATCGGCAGCATGAAGTCGATGCCGGCCTCATCGGCCGCCTTGGCAAGGGCGAGGCAATCCTTCCAACTGCCGGACCAGCGCTCGGGCACGGTGGTGACGGCGCGGCCCGACGAGCAATTGGCTCCGAAGAGGCCAATTTTCAGGGCGTTGTCGTTATACATCGCGGTGCGGTTCTGCATCGTCGCGTTGCGGTCGGTCATGGTCGCCTCCCTCGGCTCGCCTTGTTCTTTCTTGAAAATGGAATAGCGTTCCATTTTGCGCGAGAGTAGGCAGCGGGTTTGGCGAGTGTCAAGTTTGGAGCAGCGGTCGATGACCGAGGACGCGGAAAAGTCGGTGGCGGCCGTGGACCGGGCGCTGGCGCTGCTGGAAGCCTTCCGGATGGGCGACGGGCCGCTGTCGCTCGCGGAACTGACGCGGCGTTCCACCATGAGCAAGAGCACTATCCTGCGTCTCGCCGCGACGCTCGAGAAACACGGCTACCTTCAGCGGCGCGAAGATGGCGCCTATGCCATCGGCCCGAAGCCGCTGCAACTCGGCGCGATCTTCCAGTCGATGCTGTCCCCCGCCGATGTGGTGCAGCCGCTGCTGCGCGAGCTGGCGAGTACCACAGGAGAAAGCGCCTCCTTCATGGTGCGGCAGGGCGATTTCCGCGTCTGTCTCTATCGTGTGGATTCGCCGCGCATGGTGCGGGACAATCTGCGGCCCGGCAGTATCCTGCCGATGGACAAGGGCGCGGCGGGGCGCGTGATCCTCGCCTTCACGCAGCCGCATTCGCCGCAATTTTCAGCCATTCGCCGCACGATTGTCGACGTGTCGGTCGCCGAAATCACGCCCGAAGTCGCGAGTGTCTGTGCTCCGGTTTTTGACGCAAGCGGTGTCGCAGGCGCGTTGGCGCTCAGCGGCCCGGCGCATCGCTTCGACGCCGTGCGGATCGAGGCCATGACACGCGACATTCTGGCGGCGGCGCAGCTCATGACGACGGGCCTGAGCGGAGACCCCGGGCTGTTTGCACGCGAAACCGCTTCAGGCGGCGTTCTGCCTGCCGAATAACGAGCCGGGCATGTCGTTGCGAGCGGGGTGTCCGAGCTGACGCAACGCGTCCCAGACGACAACCTGATTGCTGGTCAGGACGGGCTTGCCGAGTTTCGCTTCCAGTCCGGCGATCTCGCCGATGCCTTGAATGTTGGCGCAGCTGAGGAAATAGGCATCCACATCGGGCCGCGCGGCCTCGAGAACGCGCTCGCGCCAGACGCTGGAAGGCGTCGCGCAATAGGCATCGCTGTTCTTGAGATCGTAGCCCTTGGCGGCGACGACCTGATAGCCCGCGTGTGACAGGAATTCGATTTCCTCGTCCGTCTTGTGCGAATCGTAGGGCGTGACGAGTGCGATGCGCTGGGCGCCGCAGGCATCGAGCGCTGCGCGCACGGCGGTCGATGTGGTCGCGACGCACGGCGCGCCAGCGGCTTTCAGCGCATCCAGAATCCGCGCCTCGCCCTCGGGGCCATCCGACATGGAGGTAACAGTACAATGAAAGGTCACGACGTCGCATTTGGCATCGACCAGAGCGGCAGCTGCGGTCTGTATTTCGCCGAGAAGGTCTGCGAGTGGCTTCTTGTGCGGACCGGTCATGCGCAGGCGCGTCACATGCGCCACCACTCCCTTGGGATAGAAATGTACCATCTCCTCCTCAACCATGCGGTTCGAGGATGGAATGATGAGTCCGACGCGCTGGACCATGGCGATTCCTCCCTTTTGTTCTTGATAGCTTGTTCTTGTCCGAATGTAGGGCGAAGTGCTTCGCGCGCGCAAGCGCGATTGACCCTCGGGGCGGGGGGCGTCTAAACTCGCGCCGTACCGGCTGAGCTTCCTCTCAATGAGGAAGTTAAAAAATAAGCCGGGCGAGGGAGGAAAAATGTCGGCCATTTCGCTCGATGGTCTCGTGGTCGTCGTGACCGGTGCGAGCCGTGGTCTCGGTCGCTCCATGGCGTCCGCCTTTGCGCGGGCTGGCGCGAATGTCGTTCTCGCATCACCTGAAACGGAATTGCTGTCGCAGGCCGCTGGCGAGATCGCCAGCGAAACCGGACGCGACTGTGCGCTCGCCGTGGTGACGGACATTACGCGCCGGGAAGACTGCGATTGTCTCCTTGCGCAGGCTACGCGGCGCTTCGGGCAGGTTGACGTGCTGGTCAACAATGCGCGGCGTCCGCAGCGCGGACCTGGCCTTCCCGTCAGCGGCAATTCACTCCCCCTGTGGCAGACCGATCCCGACATCTGGCGCGAGGCCATCGAGATCAACGTCAACGGCACATTCCTGATTTCGCATGTGCTCGCACCGCAGATGATCGCGCGCGGCTTCGGCCGCATCATCAACATCAGCACCAGCCTCGACACGATGCAGCGCCGCCACAACTCGCCGTATGGAGTCAGCAAGGCCGCCCTGGAGGCCGCGACGATGATCTGGGCGCAGGATCTCGAAGGCACAGGCGTGACCTGCAATTCGCTTCTGCCGGGCGGTATGGTGAAAACCGATGACGACCCGCACCGCCAGTCGCCGCGCGGGCGTCTGCTGCCGGTCGATATCATGGACGCGCCTGCGATCTGGCTTGCATCGCACCTGTCCGACGGCGTGACAGGCCAGCGCTTCGTGGCGACCGGTTGGGACGACACGCTGCCGCCGCGCGAAGCTGCCGAAAAGGCACGCGAGGCACCCGTGCTTCGCTCACCAGTTTGAGGATTATTTCGTGGCACAATTGACGCTCGATACCGACTACGACCGCCGCTTTCTTCTCGATCCCTATCTTGAATGGACCAAGGGTGAGGGCATCCCGACCTACGAGGATTTCGGGATCGATATCCTCGCGGTCGAGACGGCGCGCTGGGACCGGTTCGATGCGCGCGGTGCTTTCATCCACGCGAAGGGCCGCGGCGATTTCTGCGCGACCTTCGCGCTGGAACTCGTGCCCGGCGGGCGCACGTCGCCGCAGAAGCATCTTTTCGAGGAAGTGGTGTATGTGCTCGAAGGCCACGGCTCGACGACAATTGAAGCCGCCGACGGACGCAAGCATTCGTTCGAATGGGGGCCGAAGAGTCTCTTCGCTCTGCCGCTGAACACGCGCTACCAGCATTTCAACGCCTCGGGCCGCGACCGCGCGTTGCTCGCCTCCACGCACGACATGCCCGTTGTGATGAACCTCTTCCACAATGCGGATTTCATTTTCGCCAACGATTACGTCTTCGCCGAGCGCATGGGGCCTGACAAGCATTCCAGCGGCGACGGTGATTTCACGAGCATTCGTCCCGGCAGTCATTTGTGGGAGACGAATTTCGTTCCCGATCTCACGAACTTCGAATTGAAAGCATGGGAGGCACGGGGCGCGGGCTCGTCCAACATTGCCTTCGTCCTGGCAGATGGCACGATGCACACGCATATGTCGGAGATTCCGGCGGGCCGCTACAAGAAGGGCCATCGTCACGGCGACGGCATGCATGTCTTCGCTGTCACGGGTACCGGCTATTCCTTGTTCTGGCACGAGGGCGAGCAGGAGTTCCGGAACGTGCCGTGGCGTCATGGTGTGATGTATGCGCCGCCGCATCTCATGTTCCACCAGCACTTCAATACGGCCGCGCAGCCCGCGCGTTACATCGCGGTGGGCATCGGCAGCCGGCGCTACCCCTTCATTCGCATGCGTCGCGAAGCCGTGCTCGGCAGCGAGGTCAATGTGAAGGAGGGCGGGATGCAGATCGACTATGTGGAGCAGGACGCGCGCATTCACGTGATCTGGCTCGAGGAAATGCGCAAGGCCGGCATGCAGAGCGATATGGGCAAATACATCGACGAGGCCGCAGCGCCCGCGCGCTGAAACGATAAGAGACTCGGGCTCCGTGAGGGCCTCGGGCAGGGAGGACATCATGATTCAGCAAGGCGCGATGAGGCTCGCAGGGGCCTTTTTCTTCTGCGTGGCCGCCAGTGCAGCGCAGGCGCAAAATGTCGCCGATTTCTACAAGGGTAAGACAATCACCATCACAGTCGGCGCAGCGGCAGGCGGCGCCTACGATTTGGTGTCGCGCGCAGTGGCTAATCATATGGGTCGCCATATTCCCGGCCGTCCGCAATTCGTCGTGTCCAATCTTCCCGGCGCATCCAGCTTGCCGATGATGAACCAGCTCACCAATACCGCAAAGAAGGACGGCACGGTGATCGGCATGACCAACAGCAATATCGCGCTGGAGCGCCCGCTTAAGATGCTGTCGAAGGGCGGGGGACATGTGGGCTTCGACGTGCGCAAGTTGCAATGGATTGGCTCGCCCGTGCAACAGCCCCATGTGCTCTGGGTGTGGCATGCCGCGCCCGCGCAGACGGCGGAGGATTTGAAGACCAATGTCCTCTTGATCGGTGCGACGGCGGCGGGCGGCGACAACACGATGGTGCCGACCCTGATGAACAAGGTGCTCGGCACCAAGATGAAGATCATCTCCGGCTATGAGGGCCAGAACGATATCTTCATCGCAGCCGAGCGTGGCGAAATCCACGGCAACAGCGCCGTGCTTCCCAATCTGACCTCGGCCAAGCCCGCCTGGGTTCGCGACAAGCTGGTACGCGTGCTCGTGCAGATGGGTGCGAAGCGACTCGCCGCGCTGCCGGATGTGCCGACAGCCGTCGAGCTTGCGACCGCGCCGGAAGACCGCGAAATGCTGCGGTTTTATGCGCTCAAGTTCAGCATGGCCTATCCGCTCGTCGTCTCGCCCGATGTGCCTGCCGATCGCGTGGCGGCGCTGCGCAAAGCCTTCGATGAGACCATGAAGGACCCAGAGTTCCTGGCTGAAGCGGGGCGGCTCGGCCTCGATATCGATCCCTTCAGCGGCGAGCAGATGACACAACTTATCGAAGAGATCGAACGCGCGCCCAAGGCAATCGTCGATCGCGTGGCCGACATCATCAATCCCGACAAGAAATAACGCAGGGGAGGACAAAATGTCCGCAGTGAAATGGATCGCAGCCGGGCTGGCGCTCGTGGCCGGAACAGCCGCTCAGGCGCAGGAGATGTTCTTCAAGGACAAGCAGATCAAGATCGTGGTCGGCTCGTCCGCCGGCTCCGGCTATGACATCAATGCGCGCGTGCTGGCGCGTCATCTGGGCGACCACATCCCCGGCAAGCCGACGGTGATCGTGCAGAACCAGGTCGGCGCAGGCAGCGCGACCATGGCGACGGCGCTCTATAATTCTTCGCCCCGCGACGGCACGGTCATCGGCGCTGCAATCAACGGCATGCCGACCTTGCATCTGCTGGCGCCGGAGCTCGTGCGCTTCGATCCCGTGAAGTTCAACTGGATCGGCAGCACCAACCACGACACGCAGGTCTCTTATGTGTGGAAGAGCGCGCCCGTTCAGAATGTCGAGGAGCTGCGCAACACGCAGCTTGTTGTAGGTGCGACAGCTCCTGGCACGACGCAGGTCGATTTTCCCGTCGTCGCGCAGCAGATTCTCGGCCTGAAATACAAAGTCATCAGTGGCTACGAGGGCACCACCAACATCCATGTCGCCATGGAGCGCGGCGAGGTGCAGGGCATGGGAGCGAATGCCTGGATGAGCCTGAAAGCGCTGAACAGCAATTGGCTCGACGAGGGCAAGGTGAAGGTCATCCTGCAATACGGGCTCGACAAAAACCCCGATCTCCCCAACGTGCCGACCGTATTCAGCCTTGCTGCAAACGAGGCGGACCGGCAGGCCTTGAAGCTGATCGTGTCGCGCCTCGAATATGGCCGCCCGTTCTTCCTGCCGCCAGATGTGCCCGCCGCGCGTGTGCAAATCCTTCGTCGCGCTTTCGACGAGACAATGAAAGACCCCGCCTATCTTGCCGATGCAGGCAAGGCGCAGCTCGAGGTCAGCCCAATGACCGGCGAGGATGTAGCCAAGCTCGTCGAACAGGTTTCGGCGACGCCGCCCGACGTCGTCGCGCGGGTCAAGGCGGCGTTGAAATCCGCCGGGAACTGATCAGGTTTTCAGCCTGTCGATGATGCGCTTGAGGCGTTGCGGCGTCACCGGCAGGCTGGTGATGGAGCCGGGAACGCCGAGCGCATCGTCGATGGCGGACGCGATCGCCGCGCCCACCGCCGCGATACCGCTTTCGCCTGCGCCCTTGATGCCTAATGGATTGCGGGTACTGGGCGCATCTTCTGCAATGATGACGTCGACAGGCGGCACTTCGCTGAGGGTCGGAATGAGATAATCGGCGAAGGTGACGCAGAGCGGCTCGCCGCGGTCGTCGTAGAGGAATTCCTCATAGAGCGCGCCGCCGAGGCCTTGCACGAAGCCGCCGAGAATCTGCCCGCGCACCAGCATCGGATTGATCGCGCGGCCGATGTCGTAGGCGATCACGTAACGCTCCACGGTGACCGCGCCGGTCTCGCGATCGACGCGCACGACTGCTAGCTGATTGCCGTAGGGATATGTCTGATGCGCGGTGTTGAACCAGCCGTCGGAACTCAGTCCCGGATCGTGCCCGCCGCGTGTCGGGGATGAGGGACGCAGGTGGTGGGCGAGCTGGCCGAGCGTGATGGACGGGCCGTCCGGCCTGTCACGCTGGATGACCTTGCCGCCGGCGATGTCGAGGTCGGCCGGGTCGCTTTGAAGCAACTCGCCGGCCAGCGCGAGGGCTTTTTCACGCACCTTGGTCGCGGCTGCATGAACGGCATTCGCTGTCATGACCGTTGCGCGCGAGGCATGTGCGCCGATGCCATATTCTATGCGGTTCGTCTGGCCGTGCACGACGCGGATGCGACGGTAGTCGGTACCCAGCGCCTCAGCGCAGACCTGCGCCATGACGGTCTCGAACCCCTGTCCGACCGACGCGCCGCCTGTGATGACTTCGATGGCGCCAGTCGTGTCGACATTGACATGCGCGCCGTCGCTCGGCCCCAGACCGCTTTTCTCGACGAAAAGGGCGATGCCAACGCCGACGCATTCACCGCTTGCGCGACGCTCGCGGAGCTCGAGTTGCAGGTCGTCCCAGCCGATCAGCGCGAGGGACTTGTCCAGAAGTCCCTCGTAGTCACCGGAATCGTAGGAGACGTCGTCTTCAAGCACACTGAGCGGGCGGGCGTAGGGCATCTCGTCCGAGCGGATGAGATTGCGGCGGCGTACATCGACGCGTGACATGTCGAGACGCGCCGCGATGGCGTCGAGCAGGCGCTCGCGGACGAAATTCGTCTCGTAGCGTCCAGGCGCACGATAGGTCGCAGCGGGGGTTTTGTTGGTAAGGCGATAATGGCCCGTCGCCTTGTAGGCGCCCAGCCGATAGGGGCCCGGAAGAATGCCGCACGTGGTCTCGGCGACGCGCATCGCGTGTGTGCGCGGATAGGCGCCCTGATCGTGCCAGAACTCGTTCTCGATGGCGAGCAGCGTGCCCTGGGCATCCACCGCCGCGCGGATCTTGTGGCGCTGCTGGCGCGAGTGGTTTGTGGCGATCAGATGCTCGCGCCGATCCTCGATCCATTTCACGGCGCCCTCAAAACGCAAGGCCGCCGCGAGAACGAGGATGTCTTCCGGATAGATCTCGCCCCTCACGCCGAAACCACCGCCGACGTGGGCTTCGAACAGATGCAGAGCCGCCGTGCTGCGGCCGAAGAGGCGCGCGAGCGACTCGCGGTTCTTGTGCGGCACCTTGGCTGCGCCGTGCAGTTCCAGCACGTCGCGCGCCGTGTCGTAGCGGCCGATGGCCCCGCGTGTTTCAAGCGGCACGCCAGAGTGGCGGCCGACCGTGAGATCGAGTTCCACGATGGCGTGGGCGGTCGCGAAGGCGGTCTCGACGTCGCCGAAGCCCTGCGTGACAATGGCCGCCTCCGTGGACAGGCCGGGGGCGAATTCGCCCGGCGTCGCATCGGCTGCGATGATGACGGGCAGTTCCTCGACCTCGATGGTGACGAGATCCGCCGCGTCCTCGGCAATGTAGGCGTCGGTTGCGAAGACCGCTGCGACGGGTTCACCGACATAGCGAAGCATGTCCACTGCGAGCACGGGCTGGCGATAGGGCTCGAGCTTTTCTATCTTGCCTTCGCGAAAGTCGATGGGGCCGATTTCAGGAATATCCTTGGCGGTCCATACGGCGTGCACGCCGGGCAGCGCGAGCGCGGCGTCAACCGAGATCGAAACAATCCGCGCGTGCGCATGGCTCGAGCGAACGATGCGCATGTGCAATTGATGCGGGAAAGAGATGTCGGCGACGAAGCGGCCCTTGCCGGTGACGAGCGGCGGATCTTCCACGCGCGTGAGCGACTGGCCGATGGGTCCGGTTTCTGCGTGGGTCATCGAGCCGGCCTCATCTGTTCGGCCGCGGCGCGCACGGCCTTCACGATGTTCTCATAGCCTGTGCAGCGGCAGAGGTTGGACGACAGGACATCGCGCAAGTCCTCATCCGAAATGTCGGGTTCGCGTTCCAGCACGCCCGTCGCGAGCATCAGGAAACCAGGCGTGCAATAGCCGCATTGCAGGGCATGATGTTCCATGAAGGCGGATTGCAGGGGGTGAAGCTCATTGCCCTTGGCGAGACCTTCGACGGTCCGAAGCGTGCGACCGTCGGCCTGTACCGCGAACATCAGGCAGGAGCGCACGGTCTCGCCGTCGACGATGATGGTGCAGGCGCCGCAGACACCGTGCTCGCAACCCAGATGCGTGCCGGTGAGATTGCAATCGTCGCGCAGTGCATCCGCGAGAGTCTTGCGGGGCTCGACGCGGATGTCGTAGCGGCGTCCGTTCACGTTCAGTGAGATGTCTTGCTTGGTCATGCGCAGGCCTGTTCGAACGCTTGACGGCTCAGTGAGCGCACGAGATCGCGGCGATAGTCGCCGCTCGTCACGGCGTCTTCCAGCGGATCGAGAGCGGCGGCGGCCATTTCGGCGGCCTCGTCCCATGTGCTTTGTTCGGGGCGAGCGCCGTTCAGGCACGCCTCGACGTCGGTGAGGCGTCTTGGAAAGGCTTCCGCTCCGCCGATGCCGAAGCGGGCCTCGACGATGCAGTCATTCTCGATGCGCCAGGCGACGAGCACCATCGCGATGGCGAAATCGCCCGCGCGACGGCTGAACTCGCAGAAGCCGGTCCGCGTGCCGGCGGGCAGCAAAGGCAGCTGCGCTTCGACGAGAATTTCGTCCGCTCGCAGCGCCGTCGTCATGACCGCTTCGAAGAAGTCGCGCGCTCGTATCTCACGCGTGCCTTCGTGACTGCGTGCGACCAGCACTGCATCGAGCACCGCGGCGACCGCGCACCATTCGGAGGCCGGGTCCGCATGAGCGAGGCTGCCGCAGAATGTGCCGCGCGTGCGGATGGGGTGATGAGCGATTTTGCGCATCACCTTGGCGAGAAAGTCGCCTGTCGGCCCTTCGATGGCGCCCTTGCCAAAAGCCGCGTGACGCACGCATGCGCCGATATGCAGCCTGTCGTCTTGAACGACGAGCCGGTCCAGCCCTTCGATCTCGTTGATATCGACGAGATGGGGCGGCCGCGCCATGCGGAAGGCCATGATGGGAACGAGGCTCTGGCCGCCGGCGAGAACGCGCCCGTCGTCGGGTGCGACTTCGGCGAGGATGCGCACGGCCTCCTCGATGGTCCTGGGGCGGTGATGGATGAATGGGGCCGGCTTCACTGTTGTCCTCGATCATCGCGGAGGCGGAGCGGCAGGGTGCCTGCTGTGTGGCGGCCATGCAAGCGCTTGGAATAAAACTTCAATGCGGCAACTGGCGCAGCAGATAGTTGAAGTTCACGGCGTGCTGGTCGGGACGGTTCAGGTTCTTTCGAAGCGCAAGTACCTTTTCGGATGAAAACTCGGGAGCCGCCTTGCCGGTCGCCATGGCGAGAATCTGGATCATCGCCGCCTGCTCCAGCATCAGGGCGGTGATCGTTGTTTCCTGCACGGAGGTTCCGCCCACGACGATGCCATGGTTGCGCATGAGGACTGCGCGATGGGGGCCGAGCACCCGCGCAATGCCGCGACCCATCTCGGGTGTGCGGATGAGGTCGATTTCATCCTCGTAGGTTGGCAGCGCCTCGAAGAAGAGCGCGGCGGGCTGGCTGATCGGCCGCAACGTCTCGCCCGTGCAGGAAAGGGCGACAGCATGGGCGGGGTGCGAATGCATGACCGAGGCGAGATCGGGGCGGGCGCGATAGACTTCCGTGTGGATGAAGACTTCGCTGTGGCGCCTGCCCGAACCTGCGACGACGACTCCATCCAGATCGACGGTCAGGATGTTGTCGAGTGTGATCTCGCCGAAGCCGATGCTGTGGGGCTTCATCAAGAAGTGCTCGGTGCTTCCCGGCACACGGACAGAAACGTGACCGTTCGTGAAATCTGCGTGCCCGTGAGCCTCGAGAATGCGCCCGGCCTCGACCAGTGCCTGTTTCGCCTCATCCGGCGTCATCGTCTGCCCTCGTTTCGCGCAGGCGGCTGCTCTCTGCAAAGCAAGATGCCGCGGCACTGTTCCAAAACGCATTGTGGGGGAGCATTTGTTGCGCTGCAAGGTCAAAATACCGAATTTGGCACATCGCTTGCTTTTCTCTAGGCTCACGTCGTGGCCTACTGGCGGCCATCCGAATAGGAGCGATCCTCATGCTGCGCACGCACACCCTGAGCCGGTTTTGTCCTACTGCGCTGGCGTTGGCATTTGCCCTCGCCTTGCCCCTGACCGGTGTGGCGCATGCCGAATCCGCTGCGGATTTCTATCGGGGGAAATCGGTCAATATGATCGTGGGCTACAGCGCAGGCGGCGGCTACGACATCTATGCTCGCGCCATCGCCCGGCACCTGAGCGACCATATTCCCGGCAATCCCAAGGTCACGGTCACCAACATGCCGGGAGCGGGCAGCGTGGTCGCGCTCAACTACCTTTATAATGTCGCGCCGAAGGATGGCCTGACGCTGGCTACATTCGGACGCGGGCTGGCGATGGAGCCGCTGATCGGCACATCGAAGGTGCAATACGACGCAACGAAGCTCACCTGGATCGGCAGCGCCTCGAACGAACTCAGCGTCTGCGCGGTGACGGACAAGTCCAGAATCATGACATTCGAGGACTCGCTCGCAACGGAGTCCGCAGTGGGCGGCGAGGGCTCTGGCTCCGATCCCGACACCTACGCGATGCTCGTGCGCAATCTCTTCGGGTCGAAGATGAAGCTTGTCACGGGTTATCCCGGCGGCAACGACATGACGCTCGCCATCGAAAGGGGCGAGTTGGACGGTCGCTGCGGCTGGTCGTGGGGATCGATCAAGGCGACGCGCCCCGATTGGGCCGCGGGGCCGCACAAACTGCGCGTGCTGTTGCAGATGACGCTCGAGCGCAACCACGAGATGCCTGACATTCCGACCGTTCTCGAAAAGGCGAAGTCGGAAAGCGATCGCGAAATCGTCAAACTGATCGTGAGCCGGCAGGTCGTGGCGCGTCCCTTTGCTGCCCCTCCCGGAATTCCCGACGACCGCAGGGACGCCCTGCGGGTCGCCTTCGACAATACGATGAAAGATCCGTCGTTCCTTGCGGAGGCGAAGTCGCTGGCTCTGGAGGTCGATCCGATCTCGGGCGCCGAGGTGACGAAGCTCATTCAGGAGCTCTATCGCTCGTCGCCGGAGGTCGTGGCGAAGGCGAAGGCGGTGATCGCGGGGACGGCGCCTGCCAAGCCATGAGCCAGCCCCCTTTCGCCCGCGCGAAGGTGCGGGCGAAAGGGTCATCAAAGAACATCCGGGCGGCAGCACATTCGGCAGTAAACTCCGTAAACCGATGGGACTTTCTTGTGGCTTGCGCGTTGTGGCAGCTCCAGCCCTGCTGTGCTCCAGGACGCCCATATGAACATACAAGAGAAGCCCACAAGTCCGCCCCGGGCTGCCGTTGGACGCGCGCCGAAAGGCCCGCGGATTCGCGAAGGACGACCTTTTCCGCTCGGCGCTACGTGGGACGGAATCGGCGTCAATTTCGCGCTGTTTTCCGCCCACGCCACGAAAGTTGAACTGTGCCTCTTCGACATCGAGGGGCAGCGAGAGATCGAACGCATCGAGCTGCCGGAATATACGGACGAAGTGTGGCACGGTTACCTCGAAGATGCGCGTCCGGGAACGGTCTACGGCTATCGCGTGCATGGCCCCTATGCGCCGGCCGAGGGACATCGCTTCAACCACAACAAGCTGCTGATGGACCCCTATGCAAAGCAGCTCGTCGGCGAGGTGACATGGGATCCGGCGTTGTTCGGCTATACGATCGGATCGCCGGACGGCGACCTTTCCTTCGACGAGCGCGATAGTGCAGCCTTCGTTCCGAAATGCCGGGTGATCGATCCTGCATTCACATGGGGGAGAGATCGCAGGCCGCAGACACCGTGGGACCAGACGATTCTCTACGAGGCTCATTTGCGCGGCTTCACGCAAATGCATCCCGACGTGCCGGAGGCTGATCGCGGTACATTCTCGGGATTGATGACTGGCGCGGTGGTCGATCATCTGCGCCGCCTCGGCATCACCGCGATCGAGCTTTTGCCGATCCATTCCTTTGTCGACGACGATTACCTCGTCGAGAAGAAGCTCCACAATTACTGGGGCTACAACACCATCGGCTTCTTCGCGCCCAAGCAGCGATATCTCGCGACGCCCTTCGTCAACGAGATCAAGGAAGTCGTGGCACATATGCACAATGCCGGCATCGAGGTGATCCTCGACGTCGTGTATAACCACACGGCCGAGGGCAACGAGCTCGGGCCGACGTTGTCCTTCAAAGGCATCGACAACGCGTCCTATTATCGGCTTGCTCCAGACAAGCGTTACTACATCAACGACACTGGCACCGGAAACACCGTTAATCTCAGTCATCAGCGTGTGTTGCAGATGGTGACGGATTCGCTGCGTTACTGGGCGGAGGAGATGCGGGTCGACGGTTTCCGTTTCGACCTCGCCACCATCCTCGCGCGTGAGCCGCATGGCTTCGACGAGGGCGGTGGCTTCCTCGACGCCTGCCGGCAGGATCCCGTGCTGAGTTCCGTCAAGCTGATCGCCGAGCCCTGGGATTGCGGTCCCGGCGGTTATCAGGTCGGCCGCTTTTCGCCGGGTTGGGCGGAATGGAACGATCGATACCGCGATACCGTGCGTGGCTTCTGGCGCGGGGACGAAGGCAAGCTTGCAGATCTCGCAGCGCGGATGACGGGCTCGGCCGATCTGTTCAATATGCGGGGGCGCAAGCCCTGGGCCTCGGTGAACTTCATCACCGCGCACGACGGCTTCACGCTGAAGGATCTGGTCTCCTACAACGACAAGCACAACGAAGCCAACGGCGAGGACAATCGCGACGGGCACTCGAACAATCTCTCGAACAATTACGGTGTGGAAGGTCCGACCGACGACCCGGAAATCAGGGAGATCAGGGCCCGGCAGGCGCGAAACATGCTTGCAACCCTGCTGTTTTCGCAGGGCACGCCGATGATCCTCGGGGGCGACGAGTTCGGCCGCAGCCAGAGCGGCAACAACAATGCCTATGCACAAGACAATGAGATCAGCTGGATCGACTGGGAAAAGATCGACGAGGAGGGCGCCGATCTTCTCGATTTCACGCGTCATCTCGTTCGCATCCGGCGACGCCAGCCGATGCTGCGCCGAGGGCGCTTCCTGAGCGGAGCCTACAACGAGGAGCTCGATCTCAAGGATGTCGGCTGGCTTACTCCAGGTGGGGAGGAGATGGTTGAGGAGAACTGGCACGACACGAACGGCCGATGCTTTGGTATGCTGCTTGACGGCCGGGCGCAGCCGACGGGAGTCAGGCAACGCGGAACGGATGCGACCCTGCTGATGGTGCTGAACGCCCATCACGACATCGTAAACTTCAAGCTCCCTGAAGTGGTTGGCGGGATGGGCTGGATGCGCCTCGTCGATACAAATCTGCCCAATCCGGACGACGACGAAGTCTTTGCCTTCGGCGTAGAGTACACAGTGACAGCGCGCTCTCTACTTCTGTTCGAGGTGAAATCCCGGCGCAATCAGGGAGCCTGAAAAAGCCCCCGCGTGACGTGTGTCGCGCGGGAAGCTCCTGCTCACAGTAAGCTGTCGCGGGTCGGGAACTTGGCCGCAGATCTTGCGCTATTGCGGCGACGCTGGCGTAGCGATGCGATGGAGTTGCCAAGGCAGGTTCATGCGAGAGGACGGCAGCGGTGCGCGCTCGAAATCCTGAATGAAGACGCGGGGATTGAACCGGTTCTGTCCGACCTGGTCATGCCAGGCAAGATGACGGGCCTCGACCTCGCCCGTATCCTTCGCCAACGCTGCCATAGATGTCGATCGCTCTCGCGAACGGCTACACGATGCTGCGGCCAAGGTCATGGCGGAGAGTTTCGTGCTCATTCCGAAGCCTGACCGGCCTGAAATTCTGACTCGCACCATTTGCCAGGCTCTGGCTGGTCGTCCAGCCGAGATGTAAAACGAATGTCGTCAGGCGCTCTCTTTGCCGATCGTCAGCCGATCATCTCGACGACAAGCACGCGCAATTCTTCACGCGTCAATCCGCCCTCGAGCTTCAGGAGCGCTTCGTCAGTCTCACCGCGCTTGTCCATACTGGAGGCTTCATGGTGAAGCTCTTGTTCCGACATGTTGTTTTGTAGTTTCATAACTTCCCGTTCCTGAGCTTTTCCTCTCGGGCCGCTCGATTTCCTGCGGTAAAACGCGTGGCTTTCGGCAAAGGTTCCCGCCCACCTTCGGCCACGCTCTCGCCCCGTCCATTTGCCCACAGGGGGCTTGCGTGAGGCTTTGACCCGGACGGCCGTGCGTCTTAGTCAGTGGGGCCGAGAAGCGATTCGCAGGATCTGTGTATGAAATCCATCAATCAGCGCCTCGCCGAAGAAATCGGCGTCCAGGAGTGGCAGGTCGCGGCTGCCGTCGACCTGATCGACTCAGGCGCGACGGTTCCGTTCATCGCCCGTTACCGAAAGGAGGTGACGGGCACGCTGGACGACATTCAGCTGCGTCTGCTCGATGAGAGGCTGCGATATCTGCGTGAGCTGGAAGACCGCCGCAAGGCTGTGCTCGACAGCATCCGCGAACAGGGCAAGCTCGACGATGCGCTTCTGGTGCTCGTCAACGGCGCCGAGACGAAGGCACGCCTCGAAGATATTTATCTGCCCTTCAAGCCCAAGCGCCGCACCAAGGCGCAGATCGCGCGTGAGGCCGGGCTCGAACCTCTGGCGTTCGACCTTCTCGCCGATCCGCGCAAGGAGCCGAAGGTGGAGGCGCAGGCCTTCATCGATCCCGCCAAGGGCATCGAGACTGTCGAGGCCGCGCTGGATGGCGCGCGCTCCATTCTCGTGGAACGCTTCGCGGAAGATGCGGAGCTGATCGGTTCGCTGCGCGAAACATTCTGGTCCCAAGGTCAGCTTCGCTCATCGGTGCGTCCCGGCAAGGAAGCCGAAGGGGCGAAGTTTTCGGATTATTTCGATTTCACCGAGCCCTTCGCCAAGCTTCCCTCGCACCGCATTCTCGCTGTGTTTCGTGGTGAGAAGGAAGAGATTCTCGATCTCAAGCTCGAGTCCGAGCCCGTCGCGCCGCCGCCCGGCACGCCGGGACTTTACGAGAACCGCATCGCCGCGCGCGCTGGTGTCTCCGCTCAGGGTCGTCCCGCCGACAAGTGGCTGGGAGACGTCGTGCGCTGGGCGTGGCGCACGCGCATGGAATCCAGCCTTTCCGTCGATCTCCGCGTGCGCCTCTGGCAGAAGGCCGAAGAAGACGGTGTGAAGGTCTTTGCTGGAAACCTGCGAGACCTGCTGCTCGCCGCGCCCGCTGGCGCGCGTGCGACGCTGGGGCTCGATCCGGGCTTTCGGACGGGCGTCAAGGTCGCCGTCGTGGATGCGACCGGCAAGGTGGTCGATATCGCCACCATCTATCCGCACGAGCCCCAGAAGCGCTGGGACGAGTCGCTCGCCGTGCTGACCAAGCTCTGCCGAAAACATAACGTCGATCTTGTTGCGATCGGCAATGGCACTGCGTCGCGCGAGACGGATCGTCTTGCGATCGATCTTCTCAAGGCCATGCCGGACCAGAAATTGACGAAGGTGATGGTTTCGGAAGCTGGCGCGTCGGTCTACTCCGCGTCGGCCTATGCTTCGCAGGAATTGCCGGACCTCGACGTGTCGATCCGTGGCGCCGTGTCGATTGCCCGCCGCCTTCAGGATCCGCTTGCGGAACTCGTAAAGATCGATCCGAAGTCGATCGGCGTCGGCCAGTACCAGCACGATCTCAGCGAGGTCAAACTCTCGCGTTCGCTCGATGCAGTCGTCGAGGATTGCGTGAACGCTGTCGGCGTCGATGTGAATACCGCGTCCGCGCCGCTGCTCTCGCGTGTGTCGGGCCTGAGCGAAAGCCTTGCGCAGAACATCGTGCAGCATCGCGACCAGAACGGGCCGTTCAAGAGCCGCACCGCGCTGCGTCAAGTTCCGCGTCTCGGCGCCAAGGCGTTCGAGCTTTGCGCGGGCTTCCTGCGCATTCGCGATGGCGACGATCCGCTCGACCAATCGAGCGTGCATCCAGAGGCCTATCCCGTCGTACGGCGGATACTTGCCGCCACGAAGAGCGACATCAACGTGCTCATCGGCAATGTCACGTCCCTGCGGTCCTTGAAGCCGGCCCAGTTCGTCGATGAGCATTTCGGCCTCCCGACCATCACAGACATCATCAAGGAACTCGAGAAGCCAGGACGCGATCCACGGCCGAGCTTCAAGACGGCGTCGTTCCAGGATGGGGTGGAAAAGATCAGCGACCTGAAGCCCGGCATGATGCTCGAAGGCGTCGTGACCAATGTCGCGGCATTCGGTGCTTTCGTGGATATCGGCGTCCATCAGGACGGTCTGGTGCATATCTCGGCAATGTCGAGCACCTTCGTCAAAGACCCGCGTGAAGTCGCCAAGCCCGGGGATGTGGTTCGCGTAAAGGTGCTGGAGGTCGATCCTCAGCGCAAGCGGATCGCGCTGACGATGCGCATGGATCAGGATGCTGCCGAGAGCGGGCCGCGCCAGCGCAATAGCGCGCCGACGTCCATCCCGAAGTCTGCGCGACCGACGCAACAGCCGCCGTCGTCTTCCGCGGGTGGCTTGCTCGCCGACGCGCTGCGCCGCGCGGGTATGGCCAATCCCGACGTTGCCAAGCCCGACAAGCGGCCGGGCGGCCGCTAGCCCTGAACTCCGGCAAGACCTTCGGGGACGTTTTCAGCCTTCTCACTCGTGACGGTATCGCGTTGTCCCTGCAGTTCGGCGTCGACTTCGGCGCCGAGCAGCACGACGAGCGCGCCCACCCAGAACCAGAGCAGCAGGATAACGACCGCGGCGAGTGAGCCGTAGGTCGCGTCGTACGATCCGAAATTGGAGACGTAATACGACAGGCCCAGCGAGCCGGCGATCCAGAGCGCCGTCGCGATGGCCGCACCCCACGTCATCCAGCGCCATTCCGCCTTGTCTTTGGACGGACCGAAGCGATAGAGCACTGCGATCCCCAAGCTGACCATGACGGCGAGAAGAGGCCAGCGTCCGAGGCTTAGCCAGGTGCGCACCTCGTCTGTCAGCGGCAGGACGTTCAAAGCGATAGGCAGTCCGGCAATGGCGCTCAGGGCGAAGATCGCGAACAGGATTGCGGCCAGTGTCAGCACAAGGGCGGTCAACTCGCTGACGATGAGGCTGCGCCGTTCCGGCTCGCGGTTCACGATGTTCAGCCCGGTCATCAGCGACGACATACCGGCCTTGGCGCTCCAAATGGCAATGGCGAGCCCAATCAGGAAAGCCGTGTTCAGCTTGTCCGATCCATTAGTGGCGAAGCTTTGCAGTGCGTTGACGAGCAACTCCATAGCCTCTTGCGGTAGTAGGGCGGCGAGCGCGGCGATCTGGTCTCGGATGCGCGAGGCGTCCATGAAGAGTCCGCAGATGGAGATCAGCGCTGCGAGCGCCGGGAAGATCGCGAGCATGGCGTAAAAAGCCACGCCCGCCGCGACCAAGGTGATGTTGTCGGACGAGAGACGCAGGACGATGCGCTTGATCGCGCCCCATCCCAGGTGCCCCGTCGCGTGAGACCGCGCCATCGAAAAGTACTCCTCAAATCCTGCAGCGCATGTTCCGCCTTTTTTCAAAGCGGGCGAACCAGACGTGAGCTTAATGGTTAGTGTCGCACGCCGTTCCGGCGCTTTCGACAGGAGTTCGTGATGATCAAGCAGCTCTCGACCGCGTTTCTTCTGGGGACGTGCTTTCTGGCCTCCCCCGGCTATGCCCAGACCGCCACGCCGGCACCCGACGGGGGGCAATTCATGACGCAGATGACCGCGGATCAGTGGCGCGGCTCGAAGCTCGTGGGTGTCGACGTCTATGGATCCGATAACGCCAAGATCGGTGACATCAATGAAATCGTCGTAGATCGCGGCGGGGCAATCAAGGCCATCGTCATCGGCGTGGGCGGCTTCCTCGGCATCGGGGAGAAGAACGTCGCAATTCCCTTCGACAAGGTGGAATGGGGCCGTAACGACGCAGCGTCGAGCACGGCCAGCGCGACCGCCCCGGTGGCTCCGTCGGCGGGTGGCGTCGCACAGACCACGACCGGTTCGAACGCTCCGGCATCGACGGGCGCCGCGCGTCAGACGACCAGCGCGCCGAGCACGGTCGCCAGCTCGTCGACCATGCATGACTACCCTGACCGTGCAACGGTTCGCATGAGCAAGCAGGACCTGCAGAGCGCGCCGCAGTTCAATTATGCGTCCAGCACCAGTTCGAACTCAGGCACGGCCCCGGCGACGCCCCGCTAGGGCGCCCGCCCGGGCTGAGGACACACCTCAGCCCGGACTTGCCTAAGCCCTCCCGCGCGGGCCATAGTGGTGCCGCCAAGTTTGCCGTGCCGCCCGGGTTCACCCGGGCCGCAAAGAGCGACAGCGAGGGAGGGTGGAGATGAGCTTTCGGCGTCGAGACGTCCTGCGCGCGAGCGCGTTGGGAGTTGCGGGACTGGGGCTGTCCGGATGGGCGGGCGCGCGCGCTCAGGAGCGCACCGCATCATCGGCTTCATGGACGACGCCCGAAACCATTGCTGCCGCCAAGGCCGAGGGCGGTGAGATCGTCATCTACGGCTCGATGAACGAGCAGGAGGCGCTGCCCCTCTGGAAGGCTTTCGAGACCGCGACTGGGCTCGTGGTCAAATATGTGCGCTCGTCCGACACCGGATTGATGAGCCGCATCGTGCTGGAGGCCCGCGCGCAGCAGCGGTCATGGGATCTTGTCGTGACAACGGCGGTCAGCAAATTGCCGCAGGAGTTCCTCGCGCAGATCGACCTGCCGGAAAGCAAGAATATCATGGCGCAGGCCATCGATCCGCAGCGCAAGTGGTATGGCGTCTACGCCAATTACAATACGCCCGCCTACAATACGAAGTTCGTCGACGGCAAGAACCTGCCGCAATCCTATGAGGAATTCGCGACCCGCAAGGACTGGGCGGGGAAGGTCGCGATCGACGCGACCGACAGCCAGTGGGTCTATGCGCTGTTTCAGAAATTCGGCGAGCCGAGTGCCCGCAAGATCATCGGCGATCTCGTTGCGAACCTGCGGCCCGTCATCGTCGACGGACATCTGGCGCTCGCCCGTTCGATCGGGCTCGGGGAATATTGGGTCGGGCTGAACAACTACACCAACCTCACGATCAACGTCATGCTGAGCGGCGGCTCGACCGATTACTGGGCGCTCGATCCTATTGCGCTGTTCTTCGGCCAGGCGGCGGTCAATGCGCGCGCGCCCCATCCCAAGACGGCCCTGCTGGCGGCGAACTTTCTCGTCAGCAAGGATGCCCAGCAATTGCTGACCAAGGCGGGTCGTCTTCCGGTGCGCACGGATGTCGCGCCCAACCCTCCCGATGCCGTGAAGCGGTTCGGCGCCAACACGATCGTCACATCGAGCTTTTCGCCCGAGGATGAGCGCAAGTGGCAGAAGATCACGAACGAATTGCTGCGGCCCCGCTGACCGGGGCCTGTTGCTTTCGATGAAGAAGAACAAGCGGGCGTAAGTCCCGCGCCTGGGGAGTTGCGAGCTTGGCATATTCTAGTGGCTTCGATGTTGCTGTCCGGTTCGGTCAGGTGCGCGACCGACTGCATCGCATCTCGATTGCGAAGCTGATCGCAGTCACGGGCGTGTTGCTGGTGACGTGGCTCGTCCTTGTGCCGCTCGCCGCGCTTCTGCTGACAGCGTTCAGCGAAGATACGATCTATGGTCCGGGCGACTTCACGTTCCAGAATTTCGTCACCGCCTATACGCAATGGCATCTGCTGACGCTGTTCTGGAACTCGCTCGTCTTCGCCGGCGGCGCGGGCATTCTCACGCTTATCATGGGCGGGTTCGTGGCCTGGGCCGTCGAACGCACGGATATGCCGGGACGCGAGATCTTTCACAATCTCACCTTGCTGAGTTTCGCGCTTCCGGGGCTGCTCACGACCATGGCCTGGATGCTGATCCTCAGCCCGAACGTGGGCTGGGTGAACTCCCTCCTGCGCATCGGCTTCGGCCTCGAATCCGCGCCGCTGAACATCTATTCCATGACGGGGATGATCTGGGTTCTCTCAGCCCATTACTTCCCGCTCGCCTATCTGCTGCTCGGCCCGGCTTTTCGGTCGCTCGACGTGCGGATGGAGGAGGCGGCCTATATGTCGGGCGCGCGGCAGATGCAGATTGCGCGGCGCGTCACCATGCCCCTGATGAAGCCCGCGATCCTCTCGACGCTGCTGCTGCTTTTCATTCGTGGCATCGAATCCTTCGAGGTCCCGCGCCTCATAGGCAATCCCGCGCGGATCGAGGTGTTCACAACCGACATCCAGGCTGCGATCCGCGGCTCGACGCCCGAACTCGGCGTGGCGAGCGCGCTGAGCCTGACGCTGCTCGCGATCTGCGTCGTGACCGTCTATCTCTACCGCCGCTCGACGCGCAATGCCGAGGCTTTCGCAACGATCACCGGCAAGGGCTACAAGCCGACGCGCATGAAGCTCGGCGTCTGGCGTTGGCCGCTGGTCTTCGTCATCGGTCTGCTGTTTGCCTTCGCACTCGGCCTGCCGGTCGCGACGCTGGTCTGGCAATCGCTGTTCCTGAAGCCGACGCTGCCCTTTATGGCGGGTGCAGGCGACATGACGCTTTCCAATTACAGGTTCGTCTTCGGCTATCCGATCTTCGCCGACGCGGTAACGACAAGCGTCACGCTTGGAGCAATGGCGGCGACGATCATTGTCGGCCTGACGTTCCTGATGGCGTGGATCGCACAACGCGCGTTGCCGCGTTTCGGCTGGGTGCTCGATCTGCTGGCGTTCCTGCCGATCGCCTTCCCCAGCATCATCGTGGGCGCGAGCATCCTGTTCGCCTATCTGATGCTGCCGATCCCCGTCTACAACACGATCTGGATCCTGCTTATCGCCTATCTCACCTTGTTCATGCCCTACGGCATGCGTTTCGCCACCGGCGGGCTGATGCAGATCCACAAGGAGCTGGAGGAGGCCGCGCATACGAGCGGGGCGAGCTACGGACAGACATTCCGGCGCGTGCTGCTGCCGCTGCTCATCCCCGTCGCCCTGTCGGCATGGATCTACATTTTCGTGCTGGCCGTGCGTGAACTCGGTGCATCCATCATGCTGGTTGGCCCCGGTACGCATGTGCTCGGCACGATCAGCCTCACCATGTGGGAGGAGGGGGGAAGCTATGGCGCTGTCTGCGCGCTCGGCGTCATCCAGATCCTGCCGCTGATCCTTATCGTCGCCCTCCTGCGCTGGCTGGAACGCCGCGTGCAGGGCACCTGACAAACACAACAAATCCGGGGGATGGAAGATGAAAATTTGCCGCTACGATAACGACCGGCTGGGCGTGGTCATCGGTGACAATGTGCATGATGTCAGCGCCGTGCAGGACCAGATCCGCGCCGCCGCGCCATATGCGATGATGGGCGATGCGGTCATTGCGGCCCTGCCGGAATGGCGCACACGGCTGGAGGAGGCTGCGAAGGCCGCGCCACCTGTTCCGCTCTCCAGCGTCAAGCTGCTGTCGCCCGTTGCGCGCTGGACGAAGACGATGGCCGCGCCGACGAACTACCGCAAGCATATCGCGGAAATGGAGGCCAATCGCGCGGGCGCGCCTTCCAAGATGGGCCCGGACATCGGCAAGGCCGGTCTGTTCCTCAAGGCGAATTCATCCGTGGTTGGAGCGTCCGAGGGGATCGCGATCCGCTTCCCCGACCGGCGAAACGATCACGAGGCGGAACTCGTCGTCGTGATCGGCAAGAAGGGGACGGATATTCCGATGGACCGGGCGCTCGATTATGTGGCCGGCTACGCGCTGGGCCTCGACATGACCGTGCGTGGGCCGGAGGATCGCAGCTTCCGCAAGTCCGTCGACAGCTACTCGCCGGTTGGGCCGTGGATGGTGACGGCCGATGAAGTTCCCAATCCGGACGACGTATCGTTCACGCTGCATGTCAACGACGAGAAGCGGCAGGATTCGAACACGTCGGAAATGGTCTACAGCGTGCGGCGCCTGATCGAATTCGCGTCGTCCTTCTACACGCTGCATCCCGGCGACCTGCTCTTCACGGGCACGCCCGAAGGTGTCGGTCCCGTGCAACCGGGCGATGTCGTGCGGGTCGCATCCGTGCCGGCGCTCGGCACATTGCAGATCGCGGTTCGCGCCCACAAAATCGGCGGCTGATCCACTTCAGGAAAATTCGGAGAACTCGACATGATTCAGGTGAAAAGACTGGCGCATGCCACGCTGACGACGACCGATCTGGAACGTCAGCTTGATTATTATACGCGCATTGTGGGCCTGAGCCTCGTGGAGCGCACGAAGACGAGCGCGGTGCTCGCGACCAAGATGGGGCAGGAATCCATCGTTCTCGAACAGGCCGATACGGCGGGTCAGCTGACGCGCCTGTCGTTCCAGATCAAGCCCGGTTCCGATCTGGGCGAGCTCGCGAGCAAGCTCCAGAAAGAAGGCGTCAAGGCCGAGCGCCGCACGGGCATTACGCCGGGCGTGGCGGATGCTTTGTGTTTCAATGACAACAAGGGCACGATGCTCGAGATCTACGCCGATTACACCTTCGCGCCCGACGACAAGCAGCAGGTCGGCATCATGCCGGTGAAGTTCGGCCACGTCGCCTACCGCGTGAAGGACGTCGTCCAGACCGTCAAGTTCTACAATGAAATGCTCGGCTTCCGTACGTCGGACTTCCGTGGCGATTTTTTCGCGTTCCTGCGCTGCGGTGTCGATCATCACACGGTGAATTTCGTCGTCGACGAGAACCCGACGCTGCACCACATCGCTTTCGAGCTGAAGGACTGGGGCGAGATCCATCGCGCCGCCGAGACGCTGGCGAAGAACGGCATCCATCTCGTGTGGGGTCCGGGCCGTCACATCATCGGCCACAACGTCGCCTGCTATCATCGCAATGCCGACGGCGTGCGCGTCGAGTTCTTCTGCGAGATGGACCAGATGAAGGACGAGGAACTCGGCTATTTCGAGCCCCGTCCGTGGCATCAGGACCGGCCGCAGCGTCCGAAGACCTGGGGACCCGAGACGCTTCGCAATTACTGGGGCTTCGGTTCGGAGCGCACCTATCCCGGATACCCGTAAGAACTGGCCGCAGGAGAAGCCGACATGATGACATATGCCCGCCGCGCGGCTCTCGCGCTGATGGTTGGCCTGCCGCTTGCGTTCGTCGCGGGCGGCGCGGCCGGCGCCGAGCTGACGCCGATCAAGATGATCGGCTTCGGGGGAGCGACGAACCTTCCCGTCTGGGTGGCCGTCGACAAGGGCTTTTTCGAAAGCCAAGGCCTCGCGGTCACGCTCGACCGCACCACCGGCTCGAAGGAGCAGATCCAGGACATCATGTCCGGCAAGTACCAATTCGCCACGTCCGCCTTCGACAATATCGTGGCCTATGCGGACGGACAGGGAGCGACGAAATTCGATGACTTCGACATTGTCGCCGTGCTTGGCGTCCACTCGGGCCTGAACAGCGTCGTGGTGCGGCCGGAGATCAAGAGCTACGCGGACCTGCGCGGCAAGACGGTCGCCGTCGATGCCGTGGCTTCGGGCTATGCGACGGTCCTCTACCAGATCTTGAAGAACAAGGGGCTGGAGAAGGACAAGGACTACAAAATCATCTCGGTCGGCGGCACCGAGGGGCGCGTCAAGGCGCTTCAGGACGGCACCGCGCAGGTCGCCATCGTGTCGCTTCCGCAGGACGTGCAGTTGCAGAAGGAGGGTTTCAGGATTCTCGACGATGCGGCGGCTGCGATCGGCGATTACCAGGGCAGCGCCTATGTCGTGCGCCAGAGCTGGGCGAAGGCGCATCCGACGGAGTTGCAGGCCCTGATGCGGGCCGTGATCGCGGCGCAGGATTACGTGTTTGAGAACAAGGCCGGCGCCATGGCCGTGCTGAAGGCCCGGACACCCGGCGCTTCGGACGCCGACGTAGCCGCGATGTATGACCGCCTGATCGGGCCGGGCGGGCTGACGCGCCACGCCGAGATCAACCCCAAGGGCGTCGACATGGTGCTGAAGCTCCGCAGCGTCTACGGCGCTGCGAGCGTGTCGCCGCCGAGCAAGTACATAGACCAGAGCTATCTGGAGCGCCTGCGGGCCAGGTGAGCCGAGGGGCGGTTCCGGCTCGTGCCGGGGCCGCCAGCCACAGGCTTTGCCGAGACTTGCCAGCGGCGCCTGTCGCCCTCTACAAAGATCGGGAGCACCGGTTCGAGAGGGGACGAGATGAGCGTTTTACGCAAAGCTGTTTTCGCGGCTGCGGCCATGTTTGCCGCCACGGGCGCTTCGGCGCAGGAGCCTCTGAAGATCGGCATGATCACGACCCTTTCGGGGCCGGGCGGCTATCTGGGGCAGGACATCCGCGATGCTTTCAATCTCGCGGTCGAGATGCAGGGCGGCAAGCTGGGTGGCACGCCGGTGCAGGTTCTCGTCGAGGACGATGCGCTGAAGCCGGGCCAGGGCAAGCAGATCGCCGACAAGTTCATGAAGACCGAGAAGATCAAGCTTCTCACCGGCATCGTATTCTCGAACGTCGCGCTGGCGGTGGTTCCCGACGTGCTCGACAACGACGGTATCTATGTGAGCCCGAACGCCGGCCCGTCCACGCTGGCTGGCAAGGAGTGCAACGCGAATTATTACGTCGTGTCGTGGCAGAACGATTCCCTGCACGAAAGCGCCGGGCAGAACGCCAACAACCTCGGCTACAAGAAGGCCTTCATCCTCGCGCCGAACTATCAGGCCGGCAAGGACGCGCTCGAAGGCTTCAAGCGCACGTTCAAGGGCGAGATCGTGGGGGAGGTCTTCACCCGTCTCGATCAGACCGATTTCGCTCCTGAAATGGCGCAGATCCGCGCGGCCAAGCCCGATGTCGTGTTCCAGTTCCATCCGGGCGGAGCGGGCATCGCCTTCCTGCGCCAGTACCAGCAGGCGGGTCTCGTCGAGGCCGTGCCGATGGTCGTGCCCTCGCCCTCGATGGATGCCGTGACGCTGCAGGCCGTGGGTGCGCCCGCGCTCGGGCTGAATGTCTCGGCGCAGTGGAACAGCGACTTCGACAATGCCGCCAACAAGGAATTCGTGGCGGCCTGGACGAAGAAGTACAACCGCCCGATCACCTATTATGCAAGCCAGGGCTACGACACCGCGCTCGCCATCGGCGCGGCGCTGAAGGGCACCGGCGGCAAGATCGACGATGCCAAGGCGTTCCGGACGTCGATGCTGAAAGCCGATTTCAAATCGGTGCGCGGCGACTTCAAGTTCGGCCGCAACCAGCATCCTATCCAGGACTGGTATTCGATGCGCGTCGAAAAGGACGATGCAGGCGTGCTGGCAATTCGCACGAAGGGCAAGATCTCGTCGGATCAGGGCGACTTCTACGCCAAGGATTGCAAGCTCTGAATTCGAGGCGGCCCTGACGTTCAAGCCTGGCCCCTCCCCACAAGGGGGAGGGGGATAGACCGCGCCTCATGCGCTGGTCTGAATGTCTCCAGAGGTGTGTATGGCGCTGGTGCTCGAGCAGATTCTGAACGGGGTTCAGTTCGGCGTCATGCTGTTCCTGCTCGCGGCGGGGCTGACACTGATCTTCGGCATCATGGGCGTCATCAATCTCGCCCATGGTTCGCTTTATATGGTGGGCGCTTACGCTGCGGCCTTTGCCGCGCAGCGCACAGGCTCGTTCCTGCTGGCCATCCCGGCGGGGCTGGCCGCTGCCGCCCTGGCCGGGATCGTCGTCGAACTCGTCGTGATACGGCGGCTCTATGCACGCGATCATCTCGATCAGGTGCTGGCGACCTTCGGGCTCATTTTGTTCTTCAACCAGCTGATGGTGCTGACTTTCGGGCGGCAGCCGATGTTCGTGCAGATCCCGCCTGCTCTCGCGGGCGCGGTCGACCTCGGGCTGTTCTCCTATCCGATCTACCGGCTGTGCATCATAGGCGTGGGGCTCGGCACGGCCGGTGCGCTGTTCTGGCTGATCCAGCGCACGCGGCTCGGCATGCTCGTGCGCGCCGGGGCGACGCATCGCGAGATGGTGCAGGCGCTCGGCATAGACATCCGCCTGCTCATGACCTTCGTGTTCGGGCTCGGCGCCCTGCTGGCTGGGCTCGCGGGACTGATGGCGGGGCCGCTGCTGTCCGTCCAGGTGGGCATGGGCGAGCAGATCCTCATCCTCACTTTCGTCGTCGTGGTGATCGGCGGGCTGGGCTCTGTCGCGGGTGCCTTCACGGGTGCGCTGCTGGTCGGCGTGGTCGATACGTCGCTGCGCGCCTTCCTGCCCTCGCTCCTGCGCGGCGTGATGAACGGCTCGGAGGCCGACGCACTGGCGGCGGGCTTTTCCGCGATGGGCGTCTATCTGGTGATGGCCATTGTGCTTCTCGTCCGTCCGAAGGGACTGTTCCCCGCCCATGGATGAGCAAAAGCGAGATACCAGCCGCGTCCGGCGGCTTTTGCCGCTTGCAGCCTTGTGCCTGCTGCTGGTGCTGCCCTTCGCGGCGCAGGCTTTGGGGCAGCCGGCCTGGACGACGCTCGCCACGCGCATGCTGATCCTCGGGCTCGCCGCGAGCGGCCTGAACATCGCGCTCGGCATGGGCGGACTCGTCAGTTTCGGCCATGCGGCCTTCTACGGGATCGGGGCCTATAGCGTCGGCATTCTTACGACACATGCGGTGTCCGGCATCCCGTTCCTCGGCTTCATTCCCGGCAGCGAGCAGCTCGCCGTGACCCTGCTCGCCGCGATGCTGGCCAGCGGGCTCGTGGCTGCGATCATCGGCGCATTGGCGCTGCGCACCAGCGGCGTGCAGTTCATCATGATTACGCTCGCTTTCGCGCAGATGCTGTTCTTCCTGTTCGTCGCTCTGAAGGCATATGGCGGCGACGACGGTCTTTCCATGCGCCGTCGCAATGCCCTTGCCGGGCTGAACATGCGGGATGACGCCACCTTCTATTACACGTGCCTCGCCGCGCTGCTCGTCTGGCTGGCGGTCAGCGCACGTCTCCTGCATTCGCGGTTCGGGCTGCTGCTCGGCGGCATCAGGCAGAGCGAACGGCGCATGCAGGCGATCGGCGTGGACACGGTGCGCACGCGCTGGCTGGCCTTTGTCATTTCCGGCATGGGGACGGGGCTCGCGGGCGCGCTGATGGCCAATCTCGGCCGCTTCGTCAGCCCCGACCTGATGCACTGGACGCAGTCGGGCGAGTTGCTGATCATGGTGGTGCTGGGCGGCGCGGGGACGATCTTCGGGCCTGTGATCGGCGCCTTCGCACTCATCGCGCTGGAAAGCCTGCTCGCATCCTGGACCGAGCATTGGCAGATCGTTCTGGGGCCGTGCATCGTGCTCCTCGCACTGACCTTCCGGGGCGGACTGGCGCGGCTGCGTGGGGGAGGGCGCTGATGCCTGAACCCATTCTCGCCATTGACGGCCTGAACAAAAGCTTCGGCGGATTGCGCGTGACCGACGACGTGACGCTCTCCGTCGCCGCGCAGGAAATCCATGCGCTCATCGGCCCGAACGGCGCAGGCAAGAGCACGCTGATCGGCCAGGTCATGGGCGAGATCGCGCCGGATGGCGGCCGTGTGCTGCTCGCTGGGCGCGACCTAGCGCGCCTCTCGCAGGCGCGGCGCGTGCGGCGCGGACTGGCGCGCACGTTCCAGGTTCCTGAAGTGCTCGGGGAATACAGCGCGCGCGACAATGTGCTGGCCGCGCTGATGGCGCGTCCGACCGGGCGGTTCTTCTTCAACCCGAGGCGCGATTCCACGCTGGCGGCGGAGGCCGACACGTTTCTCGTCCACGCGGGTCTCGAGGGGCGCGGGGACATGCGTGCCGCCGATCTCGCGCATGGCGAACGCAAGCTGCTCGAACTGGCGGTGGCGCTCGCCACGCGCCCCCGTGTGCTGCTTCTCGATGAGCCCATGGCCGGTCTGGGACCCCATGAGAGCGCGCAGATGGTCGAGGTCTTGCGAGGGCTTCGGGGCAAGGTCGCGATGCTGCTGGTCGAGCATGACATGCCCGCCGTCTTCGCGCTGGCGGATCGCATTTCGGTGCTGGTCTACGGGCGCATCATCGCTTCGGGAACGGCGGCGGAGGTCCAGGCGGACCCGAACGTGCGCATCGCTTATCTCGGCACGGAGGATGCGTGATGCTGAAGGTGCGCGGCCTCGCGGCTTCCTACGGCGCCAGCCAGGTTCTCTTCGACATTTCGCTCGATGTCGCGCCCGGCGAAGTGGTGACGCTTCTGGGGCGCAACGGCATGGGCAAGACGACGACCATTCGCGCGATCATGGGCCTTCTGGGTGCCAGCGCGGGTGAGGTGTCCTTTAGCGGAGTGGACCTGCGCGGCTGGGCGGCGGATCGTATCGCGCGTCTGGGTATCGGACTCGTGCCGGAGGGACGGCTGATTTTCCCCACGCTCAACGTGAGGGAAAACCTCGTCGCCACGGCCGCCAATCGCCGTGGCGTTGCACAGCCCTGGACGCTGGAGCGCGTGTTCGCCTTGTTTCCCCGTCTCGACGAGCGGCAGGAACAGGCGGGGCGAACGCTGTCTGGCGGCGAGCAGCAGATGCTGGCCATCGGCCGTGCTCTGATGACCAATCCGAGCCTGCTCATACTAGATGAGGCGACCGAGGGGCTCGCGCCCGTGGTGCGCGCGGAGATCTGGCGCTGTCTCGAACAGCTGAAAGGGCAGGGGCAATCGATCCTGCTGGTCGACAAGAATATAGCGGTTCTCGAACGGCTGGCCGACCGGCATCATGTGGTCGAAAAGGGCCGGACGATCTGGTCGGGCACGCGCGCCGACTTCTTGCGCGACAGGGAAGAGGTGCATCGCCATGTCTCCTTCTGACCCGCGCATCGTCTTCGCGCAGGGGCGTTCGTCGCACGCCGATCCTGCCGATGCCCTGCGGGAGGGGCTTTCCGAACTGCTGGGTGCATTGGCGCGCGAGGGGGCGACGCCCGGCGATATCGCAGGTCTCACGCTCACTGCGCCCGAGCCACAGGGCTTCCACCTCTCGCGGCGTGAGATCGATGGCGCATGGCGGGAGGTGTGTGGAGGGTTGCGGCGGCCGCTGCGCTACGCGCGAGGCGGCACTGAGCTGACCCTGCGGGCGGAAGCGCATGTGCGGCAGCCGATTCCTGCGCTCCCGGTCTGGCGAGGCATGAGCGTGCCCGAGATTGCCCGCGCCTACAGCCCGCGCCAGCAAGCCGACATGCAGGGCGTGTTTCGCCGCTGGAACCATGACGGCGCGCTGGCCCGGGCGGGACAAACCGGGCTCGATCTGGCCTATGGGCCCAGCCGCGACGAGAGCCTCGATTTCGTAGCTGCGAGAGATCCGCGCGCTCCCGTGTGGGTCTTTCTGCACGGGGGCTATTGGCAGGCCTGCACGAAGGATCAGCATGGGCAATTCGCCGAGGGCATGTTACGGCATGGCTTCGCTTTCGCCAATCTGGATTACGGCCTCGCGCCCGAGACGCCCCTGACGGAAATCGTGCTCCAGGTCCGGCGCGCACTGACCTTTCTCGTGGGGCAGGCCGATGCGCTCGGGTTCGATCCCGCGCGCCTGCATCTCGCCGGCCACAGCGCCGGGGCGCAACTCGCGGGGATGGCGGCGCTCGACGAGAAGGGGCCGCCGGTGCGCTCGGCGCTGCTTCTGTCGGGCGTGTTCGATCTGGCGCCGATTGCGCATCTGCCGATGGGCCCGATGATCGGGCTCGAGGGGGACGCTATGATCCGCTCGCTGTCGCCCATGTCCTATCCCGCGCCATCGGCTCGAATCGGCGTGGCGCTCGGCGGGCTTGAGACGGACGAGTTCAAACGGCAATCCCGGGAAATGGCGGAGGCGTGGGGCGCCCCGGCTCCGCTCGTCGTTGCGGGCCGGCACCATTTCGATCTGCTCGAGGACCTGCGGGCGGAGAGCGAACTGCTCGATCTCGCTCTGCGCACCGCAGCCGACTGAGCGACCAAAGGAAAACTTTGGACAGGTCGAAAAGGATTGTTTTGGACAGAACTCTGAAGTCTTTCTAGTTTGCAGCCATCGAAGCCGCAGGTCGAGCTGATGGTTGAGGCGCCGGTAGGGTGCCTCACTGTCGGAACGAGGGCAAAAGCCCCGACCGAGCTGGCTCATCCAACCAGGGGGGATCGAGATCGATGGCCGAGCAATTCGTTGGACGAATTTCCGAGTTCGCAGACGGCGCCCGTCAGATCGTCAAGCTCGGGAACACCGAGATCGGCATTTTCCGTCACGAGGGTGAGTTCTTCGCCTACAGCAATTACTGCCTGCATCAAGGCGGACCTGCCTGCGAAGGCCTGACCATCGCGCGGGTCGAAGAGCACCTGCGCGAGGACAAGACCTCGATGGGCCTTTTCTTCTCCGAGACCGAAATGAACTTCGTCTGCCCGTGGCACGGATATGAGTACGACATGAAGTCCGGCGAGTGCATCTCCGATCGCCGCCTGAAGCTGAAGCGCTTCGACGTCGTTCAAAAAGGGGACGATATCTATGTCGTCGCCTGAGACCGCACCCGCCGTCGATCTCGGGCTGTCCAATCGCGTCGTCGCGCTCGCCCGCGAGATCGAGGCGGCCACGATGGCCGGCAAGCTCGACGCGCTGTCGCCGCAGGCCTTGCAGGCCATGCTGTCGGCGCTCGCAAAGAGCTATGGCGCGAATATGGAAGCCGGCAACGGCTATCCGGTGCTCGCCGGTCCCGGCTCGGTTTCTGGGACAGACGTGCTCGTCCTGTGCGGCGCCATGCTGAAGGCGGCGGATCTGCAGGTGTTCGAACTCGGCATGTGGCAGAGCTGGACGGGTCGCTGACCTCACAGCTCGCCACACGAAGTAAATCAGGAGGGACCCATGGACCTTATTGCCGACCGCGGACGCCGCGTCACCGTTGAAGAACTCAACACCACCAAGCTGCTCGCCCATGCCGCCGAACAGGCGCGCGACCGCAAGTATGAAGACGTGATGATCGTCGATTGCGACGCGCATCATTACGAAAATGAGAATTTCGGCGAGATCCTGCCGTTCATGGAAAACGACGTCCTGCGCCAGCTGACCATGTCGGGCCGTGCCAAGGGCCGTCACAGCATCGTGCCCGGCCAGGTCGGCTACCAGGACATGGGCGGACGCGTGACGCGTTATCCGCTGCGCAATTCAGAAAAGACCGAGCCCGGAAAGTTGCGCGATGCGCAGCTCGGGGAGCGCTGGATGGATGCGATGGGCGTGGATTATTCCTGCCTGTTTCCCACCGGCATGCTCAACGTCGGCCTGCATCCGCAAAAGGAAATGGAAGTCGAGCTGTGCTGGGCCTACAATCGCTGGCTCACTGAAGTCGTGCTGCCCGAGCATCACGGCCGCTTCTATTCGCAGCTCGCGCTGCCGCTGTCGGATCCTGATGCGTGCCTGCGTCAGGTCGAGAAGTTCGGTCATTGCAAGGGCGTCACGGGCTTCATGGTGACGACGGTTCGCACCTTGCCGGTGCACGACAACTCGCTGATGAAGGTCTACCGGGCCATTGAAGAGCGGGGCCTCAGCCTCGCCTTCCACTCAGGTCCGAACTGGGGCGAGCCGGTGTTCAAAGGGTGCAACCGCTTCCTGTCGGTGCATGCTCTGGGCTTCAGCTTCTACAACATCCTGCATTGCACCAACTGGGTCATCAACGGCATGGGCGAGCGCTTCCCCAAGCTGCCGGTGATCTGGATCGAGGCGGGCCTCGCCTGGATCCCGTTCCTGATGCAGCGCCTCGACCACGAATACATGATGCGCCCGTCGGAAGCGCCACTGCTGAAGAAGCGCCCGTCGGACTACATGCGCGACATGTTCTACTCGTCGCAGCCGATGGAAATACAGGACATGGACGCGCTGGAATGCACGTTCCGCATGATCAACGCGGAAACGCAGCTGCTCTATGCCTCCGACTACCCGCACTGGGACTTCGACCTGCCGAGCACGATCTGGGACCTGCCGTTCCTGTCGGAAAAGGCCAAGCACAACATCGTCGGCGGAACCGCTGCGCGCCTGTTCAAGCTGGAGCCGCGCAACGAGACGCAGAAGCAGAACCTCATCAAATACGGAAATTACACCGCAGGCTAACCCTGGGGACGGTGTACCGGCGCCAAGCCCGGACCATGAAGAAACCGGTCAACGGTTCTTACCTGAAAGGCGGCTTTCGAGCCGCCTTTTTTCTGTTTCGCTCCCGTTTGGAGCCGACGGCAGTCTCCCGCCTGCGCTTAGGCTCGTGTAGGATCTCCCTTCGCGGCGGAACGGGTCCGCGCCGCGCGAGGAGGCCAGACATCAACCTGAAGCAGCTCACCTATTTCATGCGTGTCGTCGAAGCCGGGAACATGACCGCGGCCGCCGAGCAGCTCAACCTCGCGCAGCCGGCGCTCGGCTCGCAGATCCGCCAGCTCGAAAAGGAACTGTCGGTCGCCCTGCTGGTGCGCCATTCACGGGGCGTTTCGCCGACCGAAGCCGGGCGGCTGCTTTGCGAACGCACGAAGGCGATCCTGCGGGACGTGGAGGAGATGCGCCGCGAGGTGCAGACGCTCGGTCATGTGCGCAAGGATTCCATCGTGCTCGGCCTGTCGCCCAGCATCATGCTGTTGATCGGTCCCGACGTCCTGATCGAGGCGCGCAAGGAAATGCCGGGCATTTTCCTGAGCCTTTCGGAAGAGCGCAGCGTTGTCCTTGCCGAAGCACTCGAGCGCGAGCAGCTCGACGTCATTCTCGCCTATAATATAGGGCCGCGGCCCGGCTTCGAGCGGAAGGCTACCCTGGAAGAGGATTTCGTCTTCGTCACCGCTCCGGAAAAGGCAGGCGCGGAACCCACGGTGAGTTTCGCGGAGGCACTGGACTCGGAACTCGTGATCGGGGGAGAGCGCGGACTGCTTCGTTCCATCGTTGACGCAGAGGCGCAGAGGCTATCCCTGAAAGTCAGGCTGGCCTTTGAGGTGCATTCCATGAATTCCATGAAATCGCTGATCGCGCGCGGCGTCGGCGCTGGCATCATGCCCTACAGCCTTGCGGCGGAAGAGTTGAAGCGGGGCACGCTGGTCGGCCGCCGCATCGATCGTCCCGCGATTACCCGCACGCTCTATGCCGTCTTGCCGGCGGGACGACACGCGCACGCGCATGACTCGGATATGCTGCGCTTCATGGAAAAGCTCGAGACGAAAATTCTCGAAGCGCTTGGACAATTCGGCAGGCCACTGAAGTAGAGCGCGCCAGCATCCGTGAATTGACAGGCGATCTCGCCCATAGGAGTGTCGCGCACTCCGCGTCACCGTGGCGTGTCGTCCACCTCATCAGAAAGTGCGCTGCTTGTGGCCACACATGCCGGGTTCATCGCGTTTCGCTATCGTGATTTCACAGCCTTTTACATTGCGCGTGTCTTCAATGCGCTGGCCGTCCAGATGGTGGATGTCGGCATCGGCTGGCTGGTCTATGCCCTGACCGACAGCGCCTTTGCGCTCGGGCTCGTCGGCCTCTGCATCTTCGTGCCGAACGTTCTCTTCGCCCTGCTGGCCGGGCAGGTGGCCGATATGTTCGATCGAAAGTATGTGCTGGTCGTCTGCAATCTCGTCTCGACCACCGCCGCGCTCGGCCTTCTGATCGCATCCCTGCAGACGCAGATCAGCGTTCCCGTGCTCTTTATGCTGATCGCGGTGTTCGGCACGTCACGCGCCTTCTCGGGACCTGCGAGCCAGGCGATGATCCCGAGCCTCGTTCCGCCGGAGCATCTGGGCAATGCAGTGGCTCTCGCCTCGTCGGCCTACCAGACGGCAACCATCGCTGGTCCGGCGCTCGGCGGCCTTCTTTATGCGTTCGGTCCCTCGGTGGTCTTCGGCGCGACGACCTTCTGTTTCGGGCTCAGCCTCGTCGCCTATCTCATCATGAACAAGCGGGGCGTGAAGGCGCGGCCCGAGAAGTTCAGCTTCCCCTATATGACAGCCGGCGTACGTTTCATCTTCTCGCAACCCATCATTCTGGGCGCCATCACGCTCGATCTCTTCGCCGTCCTGCTGGGCGGGGCCACGGCCCTGCTGCCGATCTATGCGCGCGATATCTTCATGGTTGGTCCGTGGGGCCTAGGCCTTCTGCGCAGCGCACCGGCGCTCGGCGCGTTCACCACGTCGCTGCTGCTCGCGCACATGCCGCTTCGCAGCAAGGCCGGGCTTCGCATGTTCCAGACGGTGGCACTGTTCGGCGTGGCGACGATTGGCTTCGGACTTTCGACGAGTTTCTGGGTGGCGCTGCCCTTTCTCCTGATCCTTGGCGCATCCGACATGATCAGCGTTTTCATCCGTTCGACGCTTATCCAGGTTGAAACCCCCGACGAGATGCGCGGGCGCGTCGCTGCCGTGAATACGGTGTTCATCGGCGCATCCAACGAACTCGGCCAGTTCGAGTCTGGCCTCGTCGCGTCTTTGGTCGGCCCGGTCATGGCGGTTGTGCTCGGCGGGGTGGGAACGATCGGTGTCGCAGGCCTGTGTGCCCGCCTGTTCCCGAAATTGCGCGACAGGAACGCTCTTACCTGAGGCATGTCTCAGGATTGGGCATGCGTGGCGTATTTTTGGGCAATGTCGCATCAGTTGCGGTGAAGACGCCCGCATGGCCCCTGAAAACGTTGCATGTTCTGGCAGCGTCGCGCTGCGGCAAGCGCGCTATGCCGGAGGCGCGGGAAGCATCGATTGCATGGCGGCGGCGAGGCTCGCAGGACGCCGTGGAGCCCAGCGTACGTGTCCGGTTTGACTAGTCCTCTGTTTTGAAAAGAGTAATCCGCTTGGCACGGGGTATGCTTGCGTAAGGGAGAGGCCGCGCGGTGGCGGTCTGGCGCTTATGGAGGCGAAGGATGTCGGGCACTTCCAAGCTCGTACTCGAAAATGTCTCGATGACCTTCGAGGCCGACGGCAAGCCGTTCACGGCTCTGGCTCCCGTCGATCTCGAAATACCCGCTGGCAAATTCATCTCTCTGATCGGCCCCTCAGGCTGCGGAAAGAGCACGATTTTCAACATCGTGGCGGGGCTTCAGCCGCCCACGACAGGCCGCGTGCTGATCGACGGCGAGGATGCGACGGGCCTGATCGGGCGTGTTGGTTATATGCTCCAGAAGGATCTGCTGCTGCCGTGGCGCACAGTGCTAGACAATGTAGCGCTGGGCATGGAAATCCGCGGCTTCAAGATGAGCGAGGCGCGCGCGCGGGCGTTGCCACTGCTAGCCCGTTACGGCCTCGGCGGTTTCGAGCATCGCTATCCCGGTTCACTGTCCGGCGGCATGCGGCAGCGCGCAGCCCTGTTGCGCACATTGCTGGTCGACCAGGATGTCGTGCTGCTCGACGAGCCTTTCGGTGCGCTCGATGCGCAGACCAAGGCCCGGATGCAGGAATGGCTGCTTCAGTTGTTCAACGATTTCGGACGCACGGTCGTGTTCGTCACGCATGATGTCGAGGAAGCGATCTTCCTGTCGGACGAGATCTACGTCATGGCGAGCCGTCCCGGCCGCGTGATCGAGAAGCTGCCGATTGACTTGCCGCGCCCGCGCGACCGCTCGGTGGTGTCCTCGCCGCGCTTCGTAGCCATGAAGAAATATTGCCTCGATCTCCTGCATCTCGCGTCGCCCGATACCCACGGCGATATTGCTGCCTGACTCCTCGCGATTCCAGAATGAAAGGTCGCCTCATGGCCACCAAGACCTCCTCCTTTCCGTCTGCACGTTCGCTTTGGGCGGCGGTGCCTCGCCTGTCGAGTTCGCCCGAGACCCGGCCCCGCCCGGTGCGTCGTCTGCCCGTGCGGCGCGACTGGCCAGGCTGGGTCGTTGCGCTCGTGCAGATCTCCATTCTCGTCGCGTTCGTCGGCGGCTGGGAGGTGGCGGCTCGCACCAAGTTCATCGACCCCTTCTTCTGGTCGCAGCCGAGCGCCATCTGGTCGACGGGCGTGATCTTCTTCCAGGAGGGCGAGGCCTTCACCGATATCGCGTTTACCTTCCGCTCGACGCTGCTCGGCTTCTTCATCGGCACGACGGGTGGGGCCCTGCTTGGCATGTCCTTCTGGTGGTCGAGCAATTATGCGCGGATCATGCAGCCCTACATCATCTGCCTGGAGTCCCTGCCCAAGCTCGCCCTCGCGCCGCTGATCATTCTCGTCTTCGGCATGGGCCTTTCGTCCAAGGTGGCAATCGCCACGGCGCTCACGCTCGTCGTCTCGACGCTGACCGCCTATGCGGGCGTGAAGGCTGTCGATCATGACCAGGAGCGGTTGTTCTATTCGCTGGGTGCGAGCCGGTGGCAGGTTTTCACCAAGCTCGTCGCCCCGTCCTGCACCCCATGGATCATCTCGATCCTGCGCGTGAACATCGGCCTCGCGTTGACCGGTGCGATCGTGGGCGAATTCGTGTCGTCTCAGCACGGCCTCGGCCGTACGATCATCTATGCCGGCCAGACCTATGAAATCCCGCTCGTCTGGGTGGCGGTGTTCGTTCTCTCCGCCTTGTCGATGGTCATGTACGTGGCCGTCGCCTACCTCGAAAAAGTCCTGCGCAAGGGCATCGTCCATTGATTTTCGGCTTCCGGAAAACCGCTGTAACGGAGACATTCATGTATGCCATCACGCGTCGTGTCGCGCTTGCAACGATCCTCGCCACCGGCGTGGCGTCGGGTGCTCTCGCCCAGGAAAAGAAGCCGCTTCTCGTCGCCGAGCCGACGCATGGCATCGGCTACCTGCCGCTGTATGTCGCAATCGCCAACGGCTATTTCACGGAGCAGGGCATCGAGGTGAAGGTCATCACCATCGACAGCGGCTCGGGCCACACCAATGCAGTGCTGACAGGCCAGGCCTTCGCCTTCATAGGCGGCCCCGAGCATAACGCCTTCGCCAAGCTCAAGGGCGCGGAGCTGCGTGCCGTCGTGAACGTCGTCGATCGCGGAAACGTCTATTTCGTGGCCCGCAAGGGACTGGAGCCGAAGCCCGGCGAGAGCATGGCGGACTATTTCAAGGGAAAGAAAATCGGCGTCGGCCAGTACAGCGGAACTCCCAATTCGATCACGCGCTATCTCATGAAGAAGTACAATCTCGACGTGAAGACCGACGTGACGCTCATCGAGACCTCCACGGCAGCCGTCATCGCGACGGTGAAGACCGGCGCGGCCGAAATCGGCAACGTCTCCGAGCCGCTGATCTCGCGCGGTATCAAGGAAGGCCTGTGGGGCGAGCCCTTCCTGTCCGTTCCCGCCGATCTCGGCCCGTATGCCTATTCGACCCTGAATGTCCGTCTCGACTCCATCGAGAAGGATCCAGACTCGGTGCAGAAGTTCGTCAACGGCGTCGTGAAGGGCTTGAAGTTCACCTATGCGCATCCTGACGAAGCGACCAAGGTCGCCAAGAAGGAATTCCCGACGATGTCGGAAGAAGACCTGAAGGCGACTCTCGACCGCACCTTCAAGGATCAGCTCTGGAGCAAGGACGGCTCGATCTCGCAGGCGTCGTGGGACACCGGCAGCTCCGTCGTGCGCGACGCGGGTATCCTGAAGCAGGACGTGAAGTATGATGAGATCATCGACAACCGCTTCCTGAAGGCAGTCAAAGCCGAAGCGGTGAAGTGATACGCGGGACAGCATCCTTACGCAGCATATGAACTGGAGATTTCACGATGACTGAAGCGATCTGGGACAAGTTTCTGACGGAACGCGACAAGGCCGTGTTCGAGGCATCGGGATACGGCGCGCGCGGCGGCTTCGGCAAGAAGCCTGCGCTTCTCGTCATCGATGTGAACTATGCGTTCTGCGGCGACAAGTCCGAGCACATTCTCGAATCCATCAAGCGCTGGCGCAATTCCTGCGGCGAGGAAAGCTGGCCGGCGGTCGCCGCCATCAAGTCGCTTGTCGACAAGGCGCACGTGAAGGGCATTCCCGTTATCTACACGACGGGCGTGCGTCGCGAAGACAACTGGGATGCGGGCTCCTGGGGCTGGAAGAACAGTCGCGGTGGCGAAAAGCCGAAGGTGCCGGTGAGCAACATCGACGGTAACCAGATCGTCGCGGAGATCGCGCCTGGACCGCAGGACATCGTTATCCTGAAGCAGAAGCCGTCGGGTTTCTTCGGAACGAACATGGCGAGCTACCTGCAATTGCTCGGCTGCGACAGCGTGGTCGTCACGGGCACCACGACATCGGGCTGCGTGCGAGCGACGGTGCTGGATGCGTTCAGCCTGAACTTCCGGGTCGCTCTCGCGGAAGAGGGTTGCTTCGATCGTTCGCAGGCGAGTCATGCGATCAATCTCTGCGACATGAACGCAAAATATGCCGACGTGGTGAAAACGGCGGAAGTGCTGACCTTCTTCCATGGACTCGAAGCCGGGATGTACGATCTGCCGAAGGGCGCGACACCGGTCGAGGCCAAGGCCGTCAACTACTGAGGAGGCGACGATGGGCGAAGACATGAAAGCCGGCCGGATCTGGGACGCGTATCTCACGGAGCGCGACAAACAGGTCTTCGCCACATCGGGCTTTGGCGCGCGGGCAGGCTTCGGCAAGAGGCCCGCGCTGCTTATCATCGACGTGAGCTACGGGTTCGCGGGCGACAAGCCTGAGCCGATCCTCGACTCCATCAAGCGCTGGAGCAATTCCTGCGGCGCGGAAAGCTGGGATGCGATCTCCGTCATAGGATCGCTCGCAGAGGCCTTCCGGGGCAAGAAACTGCCTGTCATCTACACGACCGGACAGACGCGGCCCGACGGATGGGACATGGGCAGCTGGTCGTGGAAGAACACTCGCACGGGCGAATCCGTACCCAAGCCCGCGCAGGAGCTCGACGCGAACGAGATTGTCGCGCAGATCGAGCCGGCCCCGCAGGATCTCGTCATCTTCAAGCAGAAGCCGTCCGGCTTCTTTGGAAGCAATCTGGCGAGTTATCTTCAGCTGCTTGGCGCGGACAGCGTGATCGTCACGGGCACGACCACGTCGGGCTGCGTGCGCGCGACGGTCATCGACGCGTTCAGCCTGAACTTTCGCGTGGCCATTGCGGAGGATGGTTGCTTTGATCGTTCGCAAGCCAGTCACGCCGTAAACCTGTGCGATATGCACGCGAAGTATGCAGACGTTCTGCCGGCTGCTGAAATTCTCGAGTATATCGCGACGCTCTCCGACGGCCTTTTTCCCGGGCTTCCGAAGGCACCGGCGCCAGAGGGGGCACACCTCAAGCTCGTCTCTTCCAGCTGACGGTTGTTGTGGCATTTTCATAAGCTGCGGCACGGCGCTTGCACTTTCTCCGTTGGGCACATTGCGTGCCCCGGAGGGATTGTTCGTTGGACATAAGAGGGCTCGAAATCTTCCTCGCAGTTTGTGAAACCGGTGGATTGACGACGGCGGCGCGCTCCCTCGATGTCACCCAGGCAGCCATCTCGCAGCATCTGACAAAGCTCGAGCGTGACCTCGGTCTGCGGCTCGTCGATCGGTCGGTGCGGCCCCCGCGCCCTACATCAGCGGGAGAGTTTCTGCGCCGGCGTGCGCGCAAGCTGTTCGGCGATATCTCCGAAATGGAGAACGGGCTCCAGCGCTATCGCGACAATGACATTCCGGAATTGAAGATTGGCCTCATCGAGTCGGTCGCAGCGGCGCTGCTGCCGCATCTCGTGAATCGCCTCACGGGAAAGGTTGGCAATCTCTCGATCACGAGCGGCACCACGCATCCAATGGTGCCGGAGATGATGCGCGGCGAAATAGACATGATCATCACCTCGGAGCAGGCCGAGGGTATCGAGGGTGCGGAGTTGATGCCGCTGCTCACCGAGCCTGTCGTTCTCTGCCTTCCGCGTGGCGTGGAGGCGCCGCGCGACTGGAACGACATGGCGGAGCTGGCTGCAAAGCTCGACATGGTTCGTTACGGGCGCAAGCGCCGGCTGGGTCGCATCGTCGAGCATCAGTTCGAGCGTTTCGGCATCGAGACGCATGGCACGCTCGAGTTCGATTCCTCCTTTGCTGTTTTTGACCAGGTGCGCAACGGGCTGGGCTGGACCGCCACGACGCCGCTCTGCATGTATTGCGCAGGGATCAGCGCGGATGACGTGACCATCGCGCCCTTTCCCACGGCGACACCGGTGCGTTGCATCAACCTCGCCTGGGTGCCCGAGCGCGGGGGAGCCGCGGCCCAGATGGTCGCGCAGGCCTCTCGCGACATTTTTTCGGACATCGTCATTCCCCAGCTTTGCAAGCTTTCCGTCGCCGTCGCCGATCGCGTGCGCATCGTCGCCTGAGCCGCCATTCCAATGCCACGGTTGACTCCCAAGCTCCTGGGACGAGTTGAACGAGTACGAAACTCTGACAGGGCCGGGGTGAGGATTGACGTGTCGCATCGAGGACTATGCCCTGATCGGGGACTGCGAAACCGCAGCCCTCGTGTCAAATCGCGGTTCGATC